>JBBAMX010000029.1:0-6602 GCA_040402335.1 Candidatus Planktophila sp. | reverse complement strand
GGATGCGTTACAGGCGGTCGCCGAGGGAAGAAGTAAATTTTTAGCTCTGCGCAAAAAAACTAATAAAACTATCGGAGCTCACGACGTTATCGAGGGTGCAAAAAGTGGTGATAAGTGGTGTGTAGATGCAATTAATAATGTCGGAAAGCAGGTCGGTCGTATTTTAGCGATGCTTGTAAATTTTCATAATCCATCCCTGATAGTTATCGGGGGAGGGGTTTCTGCTGCTGGAGATCAACTTTTAGCCTCTATTCGCGAAACTGTTTTTCGCAGATCACTGCCGCTTGCAACACGAGATCTTGAAATTCGCTTGGCAGTAATCGATGATGCCACAGGCTTAAAAGGTGCAGCCGAAATGGTCATCTCCGAACTATTTGAACCAGATTTTTTAAAACAGTGGATTAACGCTGGCCAGCCAACGGGATCACTTTTGCACGCGCGTTAAAACTCTAATTTGCTAGAAAATCTCTGAGCTTCGATCTTTCTCGACGGATGAGTGGGAGTTAGCGCAGTGAACGCAGGACTGCAGTGACTACGCCTAAAATTTCGCAGGTATCGCCATCGATCGGCGCGAAGTCCTCATTTGCTGGAAGCAGCCAGATGTGGCCATCTTTTTTAGAAAATGTTTTAACCGTTGCTTCGCCATCGATCATTGCAGCGACGATTTCACCATTGTTACAATCTCGCTGCGAACGAATAACAACGTAATCTCCATCGCAAATCGCCACATTTATCATTGATTCACCGACTACTTTGAGCATAAATAAATCACCCTTACCAACGATTGATTCGGGTAGCGGGAACGACTCTTGGATATCTTGCTCGGCGGTGATCGGTCCACCGGCTGCAATTCGACCAACGAGGGGGACCAAACGTGTCTTATCTACGGGTGCGCTATTTTCATCGGGTGTGAGCTCAAGGGCGCGACCTTTGCTTTCGTCACGGCGGATAAAGCCCTTGGCCTCAAGGATCTCAAGTTGATACTTCACCGATGCCGTACTGGTCAGGCCGACCGCGGCGCCGATTTCGCGCATCGAAGGGGCGTAGCCATGCTCGTTCATCGAGGCGTGAATTACATTTAAAATCTCGGACTGGCGGTGGCTTAGGCCGCTTGGAGCTGCGGGTTTTAATCTGCTCATTGCCCTATGGTGACAGATATTTACCTAAAATTCAAACATATGTTCGAATTTCACTTGTCATTTGTCAGTGGGGTGGTGTTTAATTATCTTATTCGAACAGATGTTCGGAGCCTTCCCCAAGGCGTTAAGAAAAAAAGTAAGAGGTAGTGGCGATGAGCGCAGTGGCATTAAGCCCAGTGGCAATGAAGTCGATAGCCGCGAAAAGCATTATTAATCAAGGCCAATCGCCTCTATGGGTAGCCAATCCGTCCGGTGCGCTTAATCGCCGTGGCCGCCTTGCTCGCACTCTTGCCGTTGCCTCGATCGCCGTTGTCATGGCCGCCGGCTTCTCCGCCCGTTCTGGGGCGCAGGTTCAGGTAATCAAATCCGCCTCATACACCAGCGTGATCGTTCCAGCCGGTGCCACTCTATGGTCGGTGGCTTCGGCCTATTCAACTGGCGATGTTCAAGGGATGGTAGAGGCGATCCGAGAGGCAAATAATTTAAAGGGCTACGACGTTGTAGCTGGAGAAAAGTTACGGGTTCCAAGTAAGTAATCTCTTTACTCAAAGCGAGCTGTAATGCTAGCCTTTACTTATGGTTTCTAAGGTAAAGGTTAAGAAAACAGCTAAAAAGCCCCTACCAAAGGGTAAAGCTCCGGCGCAACGCGCTGGGCGAACATCCACATCCCGACTGAGCTCTAAAAATCAATTGACAGTACCCGTAGATATTCTGCGAAGAGTAGGTCTAGAGGCAGGGGATGAAGTGGAGTTCATAGTGAATGGCGCTGGTTTTATCGAGTTGAGGAAATACGACAGGATGCGGTTGTTCAATGAGTTAGCAGCTAAGTATGGGGAGCTATTTGCCGGCTTTGATCTGGCCGAGGAGCGCAAGAGCGCATGGCCGGAGTAGTTTTAGATTCATCAGTGGTTATCGCTTTGCTCACGCCATTCGATAAGCATCACATCGCTGCTAGGGCAGCAGTTGCAGAGATCGAAGAGAGGTTAATGATTTCAACAATCACCCTGGCAGAAGTCTTAGTAAGGCCGGCTAAACTTTCGTATAGAGCTTGCAGCGAATTGGCAGAGGAGCTGAGTAAGCAGTTCGGTGAGCCCATCAATCTTTCGAGTGAGATAGCTGTTTTAGCAGCCACGGTAAGAGCCATAACTGGACTAACAATTCCAGATGCGATTATCAGCGCTACCGCCACAGTTTTAGCGGCCGAACTCTGGAGTTGTGATGCCGCGCTCGCCAAGGCGCACAAAGGCGCTCGCCTCATCGCCTAATGGCGCTTGAGGGCGGGCGGGCAAAACCCCGACACGCCGTTCATTTAAAATTCACCTACTCGAGAGGTAAACCCTCCTTCAATGCTTTATAGTTACCACTAGATGTAGGGGTCAGAGTTGTTAAAACTTCCATAAGTAGTGTTTTTACGGTAGTTTTAGAAATCCCCTCTTTAGTACTAAAAAGGGAAAAAGCAGGGATAACGAAGGGAGACACGCCGAAATGATTTGCCCATTCTGTAGATATGAAGACTCACGCGTCGTGGACTCTCGCCCTGCCGAAGATGGAACCCAGATCCGTCGCCGCCGCGAGTGCCCATCATGTAGTCAGCGTTTCTCCACTCAAGAGGTCGCAGTACTTAGCATTATCAAGCGAAGCGGGGCGACCGAGCCATTTAGTCGTGAAAAAGTTCTCGTCGGAGTTCGTAAAGCCTGTCAGGGCCGACCGGTTAATGAAGATGATTTAGTCCTACTGGCCCAGCGCGTGGAGGAGAGCCTTCGAAGTACGGGTCAGGCCGAGATAGAGGCGCAAGAGGTGGGAATGGCGATCTTGGCGCCGCTTCGCGAGCTCGATGAGGTCGCCTATTTACGTTACGCATCGGTCTATCGTAATTTTAGCTCACTTGAGGATTTTGAGGGTGAGATCGCGCTTCTGCGCGCTCTGCCCTCGAGTAAGAAATCTGCGGCAATCCCCAGAGCAGAGGCAGTAAAGGAAAAAATCACCACAAGCGGCACCACGGCACGAATAAGTAATTGAAGTAATAAAGAAAATATATAAGAAAACATTAACGAAAACACTAAAGAAACTAGGGGAATCAAATATGTCAGAGACGGTTATCAACCGGCCAGCCAAGATTAAAGCTCACAATACTGTCAAAGGTAAGGGCTTAACGATCGAACGTATCTACACAACGGCGGGCGTGCATCCATATGATCAAGTTAAGTGGGAGCGACGCGATGTTGTGCAGAGCAACTGGAAAACTGGGGAGACCGTATTCGAACAGCGCGGAGTTGAGTTTGCCGATTTTTGGTCGGTAAATGCTTCGATGATTGTTACCACAAAGTATTTTCGTGGAGCGGTAGGAGCTGAAAATCGTGAGTGGTCCCTTAAGCAGGTAATCGATCGCGTAGTTTTGACATATACCAAGGCCGGTAAAGAGCATGGCTACTTTGCAACCGATAGCGATGCAACAATCTTTGAGCACGAACTCACATACATGTTGTTGCATCAGATCTTTGCCTACAACTCACCAGTCTGGTTTAACGTCGGCACTGCATCGCCTCAGCAAGTAAGTGCATGTTTTATTCTCTCTGTCGATGACACGATGGACAGCATCCTTAACTGGTATCGCGAAGAGGGAATGATCTTCAAAGGCGGATCAGGTGCTGGACTTAACTTGTCCCGAATCCGCTCATCCAAGGAGCTATTAAAATCCGGCGGAACCGCATCTGGGCCAGTCTCATTTATGCGTGGCGCCGATGCCTCAGCCGGAACAATCAAATCAGGTGGAGCAACACGTCGTGCGGCAAAGATGGTTGTTCTAGATGTTTCACATCCAGATATTGAAGAGTTTATTGAAACTAAGGTTAAAGAAGAGGACAAGATTCGCGCACTCCGTGATGCAGGCTTTGATATGGATCTCGGCGGCAAGGACATCATCTCGGTTCAGTATCAAAACGCTAACAACTCAGTTCGAGTATCGGACGAGTTCATGCGCGCAGTTGAAAAGGGCGATCAATTTGGTCTGACTGCTCGATCCACTGGTGAGGTCATTGAAAGCGTTGATGCCCGTACATTATTTACAAAGATGGCACAGGCAGCTTGGGCATGCGCCGATCCAGGAATTCAATATGACGACACGATCAATGACTGGCATACAAATCCTGAGACCGGTCGTATCAATGCATCGAACCCATGCTCGGAGTACATGTCATTGGATAACTCCTCATGTAACCTCGCATCCCTTAACTTAATGAAGTTCCTTAAGGCCGATGGATCATTTGATGCTAAAACCTTTAGTAAAGCCTGCGATCTCATCATTACCTCGATGGATATCTCAATCTGTTTTGCAGATTTTCCAACCGAAGCTATCGGCGATACAACTAAGGCCTATCGTCAACTAGGTATCGGATATGCAAACCTTGGTGCGCTTTTGATGGCATCGGGCCTTGCTTATGACTCAGAGGGCGGCCGGGCATTAGCCGGTGCGATCTCATCGTTGATGACCGGAACTACATATAAGCGATCGGCCGAGCTCGCCGGAATCACTGGTGCATACGCCGGCTTTGCTCAAAATGCGCAGGCTCACACCCGCGTGATGAGTAAGCATGCTTCGGCGTCATTTGCTGCAAAGTCGGTTACAACACTTGACCAAGATGTCTGGAGTGAGGCCAATAAGGCCTGGGATGCGTGTCTTTCAACGGGAGATAAAAACGGCTGGCGTAACGCCCAGATCTCAGTTCTTGCTCCAACCGGAACGATCGGTCTGATGATGGACTGCGATACAACTGGAATCGAGCCTGACTTCTCACTCGTTAAGTTTAAGAAGCTTGTCGGTGGCGGATCGATGCAGATCGTTAACCAGACGGTTCCTGCAGCTCTTCGCAAGTTGGGGTACGCCGAAGAGATAATCGAGGCGATCGTTGAGTTCATCGCAGCTAATGGCCACGTCATCGATGCACCAGGGCTCAAGCTCGAGCACTACGACGTCTTTGACTGCGCCCTCGGAACCAGGTCGATTGCGGCCATGGGACATGTGCGCATGATGGCCGCCTGCCAACCATTCCTATCAGGTGCTATCTCAAAGACCGTCAACTTGCCATCGGATGCAACCGTTGAAGAGGTTGAAGATGTTTACTTCCAGGCATGGAAGATGGGCGTGAAGGCGCTAGCGGTATATCGCGATAACTGTAAAGTCGGTCAACCGCTCTCTGATGGCAAGGCCGTTGCAAAGGATGCACCGATTGCAGCTACCCATCCATCGACCCCACTTCGCAAGCGTCTACCAAAATCCCGTCCCTCAACTACGACATCGTTCTCTGTTGGCGGTGCCGAGGGCTATATGACCTCGGGTGCTTATGCCGATGGCGCATTAGGCGAGGTCTTCTTAAAGTTAGGTAAGCAGGGATCGACTCTGGCCGGTGTTATGGATGCATTCTCAATCGCAGTTTCGATTGGCCTTCAATACGGAGTTCCACTGGAGACCTTCGTTGAAAAGTTCACGAACCTACGCTTTGAACCAGCTGGCATGACCGATGATGCCGATATCCGTATGGCACAGTCGATGATGGATTACATCTTCCGTCGCTTGGCACTTGATTACTTACCATTTGAATCACGCAGCGCCATGGCGTTGTATACATCTTCAGAGCGCGCTCGCGCACTAGAGACGGGTACATATACTGAAGATCTTGTAGATGATTATGAGAACCTTGAGGTAACAGCCCCCCTTGCTCCAACCACTCCGGCAGCTATTATTTCAAAGCCAGTCACAATCACAATCGATAGAAACCAAGAGTTCGGTTCATCAACTGAGTTAATGGAGGCACTCTCAGGTGTAAAGGCCGATGCGCCTCTGTGCATGACCTGCGGAGTCAAGATGCGTATGTCGGGTGCTTGCTATGTATGCGAAGGCTGTGGCAACACATCTGGTTGTTCATAATTGTAAAGTGACGCTCTATTTTCAGTGGAAATGACGTCCTATTTTCAGTGAAGTGACACGTTATTTTCAGTGATGTGACGTCCTATTTGCAGTGAGGTGACATTCTATTTTCAGTGATTGGTACAATTGTTTTAGCTGTAAACACAAAGAGCGTGGCTCGGGCCTAATGCCCGGGCCACGCTCTTTGTGTATTTTTGTGTAAGTTTTCTATCTCATCTCTTCCTTGGATGCCATGCTGTCATATCCAAGTGAGAGGAAGGACTCTGCGGTAAGAACGAAGAGGCCACTTGAATCAATCTCAACTAGGCCGGCATTTGTGAGTTTATGTAGGCTCATCTTGCCGTTGACGCTTTCCATAATATTGTTAGTTCTCAGGGCGCCACTCATAGCCCTAAACAGAAGCGATAAATCACCAGTATTGAGCACATCAAAGGCACGAGCGAGGCGAGCAGTGTTCGCAACATCTGGCAAGTTCTCACTTTGCATCCCCAGTACTAATCTCATTCCATCTGTGTTTTGGTGAGTTCGCAATCCCACTT
>JBBAMX010000028.1:3035-6790 GCA_040402335.1 Candidatus Planktophila sp. | reverse complement strand
ACATCATTGAACTGGGCGCCGCAGAGGTTGCTGCACTCAATACTTTAAGTAGTTAGTCGCAAATCACCTTAAATAATCTGTTGCATATTATTGAGCCGCCTTCGGGAATCGAACCCGAGGCCTTCGCTTTACGAGAGCGACGCTCTGCCAACTGAGCTAAGGCGGCCTTGCGGGGTAATTATAGAGTGCAGTACGGCTAAGAAATCATTGACGTGGCATGCCATTGGTCAACACGAGAATTTCTATCACGGATTAAAACGCAGTTAACGGGTGGTACTGCTTAAACGCTGTGCCATCACAACCGCGGTCTTTAGCCACGATGCGACTTGGGCATCGGTAAATCCACTCTCACTTGGCAGCATCACATAGAGGCCGGTAAAGACGTCGCCATTAAACTGATAAAAACCTAAGAGCGCCCGTGCACGGGCGCCGGTATCTATCTGGGCGCGGACAAGAACCCGCGAGCCATCCGAGACCAGTCCATCTGGTAGCTTCTTAATCTGGCTAAAGCTATAGGGAACGACTGCACCAGTCGTATCTTTATATCCCTTATCTACTTCACACTGTGCTAGCACCTTTACCAACTCTTTTTGAGCGCTCTGTGCCGCCGCCGCCGATGAGTATCGAACGGTCTCAGTTGAAAGGAAGGAGTATGGGGAGCCGGCTTTGACCGCTGCGACTTGGCGCCGCTCTACTCGGCTCTTTTCCGAGGCAAAGCTAGCCCCGCATAGATCTAATGAGGGATCAAGCAGCGTTGTTCCATTGCTCATCGGCAACAGGCTCCACTCTTGGCTGAAATCACTGGCGTTGAAACCGAACTTAGCCAGCGCAATCTGCTTACTATCGGTGAGTGAGGGATCGATAATCGCAGGGAGTCGATCTAAATCTTTAATATTTGTGATGCTTGCACTAAGTGAATCCAGGCCGATGAGAACGAAGTTACTACCCGTAACTCGGATAACTCGCTTACCAACACTGGCGGGGATAGTGGTAGCGATACGCAGCTTTGCACTCTTGGAGTCGGCGATAGTTGCCAATCTCTCTAACCCCGTGCTCACCGTTGCCGCGCCGTTACCCATTAATAGATCAAAGCTGCCCTGCGTTAAAAAAGATGCGGTGCATTTACTGACGCACTTTAAAGCGCCAAGACCATAGGGTGCTCCGGCCGGTGACCACTTTCCGGTACGTCCCGATTTATCGGCCGGCATAAAAGTATTGGTGAGCGATAAATCTCCGCTAACTCCGTTGCCGTTACAGTCAAATAACTGGGCCGTGGCTTTAAGATCAACGTTATATGTAAATTTAAAGCTTGGCGATACTTTAGCCGTACTACTTTGTATGACGAATCCCTGCTCATCAACTAAATTCGTCGCACACAAACCCACTCCGGCATCCTTTGCGCCGTTCCATGCGATTGAAATCTGATCGCCATCGATAGCGCTGACTGCGAAGTTATCTGTTGCAACTGGACGGCCACGATCGATACTTACTTTTACTGCAGCGCTCCATGCGCTCTTATTGCCAGCTAGATCTATCGCACGCAGCGCAAAGGAGTAAGTGCCCTCCGGTAGATCGCGCACATGCACAGTCTTAGGTGGTGTAAATGGATTCAGATATGTTGGAGACCAGTTATCGGTTGCACTGACAGGTAAATCGCTGATGACACCATCGATTGAGGCTTGAAAAGATGCGATCGCGGTATCGGCATCTTCGTTATTTGTCTTAGTGATCTCAACGCCCGGATATCGCCACTCGGTCGATGGAGTTAAAATCGGCGCTGGCGGCGGCAGAGTATCGATCTTCTTTTTAATTGTGACAA
The DNA here is from genome assembly GCA_040402335.1 of Candidatus Planktophila sp. Taxonomy (GTDB): domain Bacteria; phylum Actinomycetota; class Actinomycetes; order Nanopelagicales; family Nanopelagicaceae; genus Planktophila. The sequence goes on along the minus strand of JBBAMX010000028.1, from coordinate 4,971 downwards.
CGGCGCCGGTCGGTGATGCGACTGCGCTAAAAGAAACATTGCCTGAATAAGTCGTAGCGCTCAGCCCCGTCATCGATCCGCCGTTAACGTTTGAGTTTGTATATCTATACGTATCCAAATTGAGCATCCACACATCGGTTCCGAGGCTATTACCAAACTCAGCCCCAGTAGAGTCTTCGGGGTTGGGCGATACCACCGATGAGAGCGGTGGTGGATCGATTCTAAAGATTACAAGTCCCGGCTTGTATCCAACACCGTCTAAGGCGCGCCGGTACTCAATCCAATATGCAGACTTACCGTCGCGGATATAGATCGCGCGAATCCCGGTTGCAAAATCCGAGGGCGCAAGGGTCAGCGTCTGAGACTGCCACACCTGTTTTACCTGCGAACTATCGAGTAGCCCCATCCGCCACTGATGATAAGTATTAAGCGGCGATGTTGTTTCAACGTTGCCCATAACATCGATAATCCCACCGTATTCAACGGCTTTGCAGATATCACCCCAAGGACCATCGGATTTATTATCATCACAGCGTAAGAAATTAGTGTGGCCAAGACCAAAGGTATGTCCCAGCTCGTGCACTATTACATATGCATCGCCCGTGTCATGTAAAACCAAGATACCGCTTCGAGACTGTGCACCGCCTATCTGTGCCCGTCCCGACCAGACACATCCCGCTTTAGGTGCAGCGATAATTAAATATCGCTTACTGTAATCGGTGACCGCTAAACGTTTATAAGCTTCGATTCTTATCAAGTTCATAAAATCCGTTGATGCGCTTCCAACACAGGCCATCTTTGAGTTTAAGGTGATGGCCGCGGCCAAAGTTCTGCCCGTAACAAATGAGATCGTATGATCTTGCGTATCTCCAACCAACGTTGTAAAAGCGCGCCAGCTGGTATTGACCTGCGTATTAACCGTCTGTGCTATTTGATCAACGCTTGCATCTAATGGGGCAGATCCCGTCCAGTTGACCGAGACGATATCGATTACCCGCTCGTCAACGGCCAATGCAGGGCTTAAACCAAGGCCCACAAAGCCGAAAATTAATACGATACTTAACGAGATTCTGCTTCTCACAGCGCTCATTTTAGAGGCTCCATGATTTTTTTTCATATCGATCTATCGCCCACACCTGATAGCCCGCCATCGCATCCTGCCCAAACCACTTCGCGCTATCACTGCCCGCGACCATAACCGCCGTCGCTAATGCATCACAGATCCACCCTTTTTCACCGACGATCGTCGCCGACTTGGCCCCGATTGCGATCATGCCGGTATAGGGATCGCGAATATGTGCCCCGCGTTCATAGTGACCCGAAGTTGCAATGGCACCATCGGCGATCTCAAAGATCTTTACAACCTCCTGGCGATTATCTGGATTAACAACCCCGATCTTCCAGGGCCTTATCTGCCGATCGGCGGGATCAAAGTAGCCCCCACGCAGCGCCAGATCCCCGGCGGCATTGACCTGCACGTGCTGTACACCGGCATCCACCAAGATATCGGCGCACTTATCGGCGGCCCATCCCTTTACTAATCCCGAAGGATCAAAACCACCAGCAACCACCCACGGATCAAAAGCGCCATCACTTAAATACTTTGCCTGCCCGCACAAATCCCAGACCTCAATTACATCATCGGGGCATTGCTCAATAGATAGTTCGCGCCGACGCAATCGTGACACCCACGAATCCTCTTTGTACGTCGAAAAATCCCGATCGACGTCCTCGCAAAATTTAATTACTGATTCCATAGCCGCATCTAAATCCGCACCACTGACAGATTGCGAAGAACAATCCACATCCACAATCGTGCCCCACACCGGAAACTCTTTGCGCAGATGCTTCACTCGATTACTCTAACGAAGACCCTAAAGCCCAGCCTTACTGAGCGCTCCTTGCAGTGAAGTTAACCAGCCATAGGACGTATAAG
>JBBAMX010000028.1:0-2935 GCA_040402335.1 Candidatus Planktophila sp. | reverse complement strand
CCAGCCTTACTGAGCGCTCCTTGCAGTGAAGTTAACCAGCCATAGGACGTATAAGAAGCACCAGATGCCCCTTGAATATTGGCGTTCTGAGCGGCCAAAGTCTGCTGCTTCAAAATCGGTACCGCCATATCGCTCCAGCGACTACTGCGCCCAGACGGTGCCTGCAGCGCAGTGGCATCGGTAATTCGCCCATCTTTAACCGTTAATTGAACCTGCACCGTGCCATAACTTACAAAGACGGCCGGTCCAGTAAATGTTCCACTGACGGTTTTCGCACTCTGCCCTTTAACAGGAGCTGCGATAGTTGCCGAAGTGGCAGCAGCTGTTGCAGGCGATGCGGCAGGAGCCAGCGCGTTTGTTGCCGTTAAATGCGGTGGCGTAATCGACATCACCGCGCCGAGACCACCTAAGGTGCCGCCTGCAATTAACAACGCTCTCTTCATCGCTTACCCTCGCTTCGTTAATCCCCCTCGAGAAGATCAACTCCCCGTATCTAATCCCACGATGCTTAAGTATTTCTGAGAACTCCCGTAATTCCAGCGCAGAGTTAATGCTCTTAAAGCCTCTGAAGCCTTCAATTCTTCGCTAAAAAGTGCTCCTGCAGTACCTCACGCACAAGCGTTGAAGTTGTTTCCCCGCGGCGCTTAGCCTCTTTTTCAATCGCTTTTTTAAGCTTTGCTGGAACTCGAACTTTGAGTTGAGGAGACTCGACTGCAACAGCGGTGAGAGAAGGCCGTCCTCGCACTTGCTTAATCGCATCGTTGGCCATCTTCGCAGCTAATTTATTTGTTAAGCGAGTTCCATCTGATAATAAAACAACTTCAGAATCTAGATCCACATCGGGACCGACAGTAATTTTACGTTTCACTTTGGTAGCCATTCTTTTCTCCTCCTTCGCAAACTCGTCGGCATAACATGCGTGATCAATACATAATCTTCAAGAACTAAGCCAATAATCTCTAGCTCAAGCTCTCGATCATCTAAAGCCACCCACACATATTGAATCTTTTTACCATCATCACTTGCGATCACTTGGTATGGGTTATTTTCCATGACGTGATTCGCATGCGCCCTGCCGATTCGGTGCTTACGCGCCGATTGTGCATATCGAATATCCATTTCGGCAACCTAAATACTGCCGCCGACAGATATAATTGTGTACCTCATAAATATAACACATATTGTGGAAAACTATTCCTTGTCGAAGGTAAAAAGACCACAGGTGCTAGATATAAGAAAAAGATTCATCGTGAAACCTGTTCTTCGGCACGCCAACATCAGATGCCGCCTTTCGCACCGCATTAACCAACGGCTCTGGCCCACAGATATAGATATCGGCATCGGCAAATCGTGGCACCAGTTTGCGCAGCGCAGCGGCATCCATCGGATGCTCTCTGCGCGGCCCCACCAAATAGTGAACCCGGATCGAGCCACCGCTATTAAAAGCTAAATAATCTAACTCATTGCGCAGCACCAGATCCTCTTGCCTAGCAGCCCTAAAGATCACATCCATCTGCACGCCACCACTAAATTCATCGATTAACGCCCGCAGGGGTGTGATTCCAACGCCACCACCGATCAGCAGTACATGTGGACGTGTACTGCGCCCAGCCGTAAATGCCCCATACGGTCCCTCAATAAAGACCCGAGTACCCGGCTTAATACCTGCCAGTGAGCGCGAGTGATCGCCTAAATCTTTGACCGTAATGCGCATCAAGGTTTTAGTCGGCGCCGCCGATAGTGAGTAAGGATGCGACATCAAAAAACCTGCCCGTGTTAAAAAGCGCCACCCAAAGAACTGTCCGCCCTGGGCAGCTAGTGAATCAATATTGCGCCCCTTCATGATCACTGAAATTACTCCCGGAGCTTCAACGATCACCTTTTCAACGCGCAGATTAACCCTGATCGATCGCACCAGTGGCAGAGCAAAGCGCCAATACACAATCGCACCGGCCATCAAAATATAAAGCGCGGTCCAATAGATTCGATTGAGTGGATGGCCAATAAACATCTGCCCATTTATCACTTGGTGCATAAAAGATGCTGCAACGCCAACATATGTATGGAGGTGAATTATCCACCAGCTCTCATAGCTCATCTTGGCCCGTGCCTTTTTATACGATGTCACACCTGCGATAATCAGCAGTACAAAGCCAAGGAGGGCAAACCACAGCCACTCAAAAGTATTGAGCATTCGCCACAACTCTTTATACAGCGGAATCGAATCTTGACCGGCAAATGAAAAGATAATAAATAAAACATGCGCGGTAATCCCATATAACGACCAAGGTGCTAATTTACGATGCCAGCTCACAAGACGATCATGTCCAACACCACGCTCCACCCAAGGAATGCGTGCAACTAAAAAGATCCCAACGATCGCAAAGTATGTACCCACCAACGCCGATAGCCGCGATAGCGAAGCTATTGCAGCATAAACCGAAGTAAAATCACTACCCCTTACCGTGCTCAACTGCAGCGCAAGGGTTAAACCAAGTCCAGCCCCTAAAATCAAAGCCGCCCAATCGGTACCAGCACCCGATCGCTTAACGATCTTTTTAGCCGCTTTCACTGCCCTATTACAGCCGCTCTACCTGAGAAGCATCTGGGTGCAATCTCTGTCCCACCCTTGAGTATTTTTATCACTTAAAAGATCAAGGCCCGCACCCCCTCTTAATGAGGGAGCACGGGCCTTGATTTAAAGACTAACTCTTAAGAGCTAGATCCTTAAGTTAGTAAGGGCAGATTATGCCTTTACCTTCTTCTGGATCTTGATGATGAGGTTAGTTAGAGCTGTGATCGCAGCAGCTTGTGCTGAAATCTGAGCCTTTAGATCTGCAATCAGTGAAGCAACCTGTACAGACAAGGCAGCTACTGCATCTGCTGCATCTTGTGCTGCAGCTGTTGCTGCATCTGCGGCCTCTGCTGCTGCATT
>JBBAMX010000027.1:0-6887 GCA_040402335.1 Candidatus Planktophila sp. | reverse complement strand
AAGGGCATGGCATGGCGTCTTTCTAGAAAGTTTGGGTAACGAATTGATAAAGATTTTCTGTAGTCTCGGGGCAAAAGAATGCATTCTTCAAATCCGTGCGCCAAACCACCAGTGCGGATATCAAGGTCTTAAAACTATTCGAATCGGATCGCCGATCTTTTTAGCCAGTTGATCAAGAGCCTCACCCGCCTGCTCAAGCGGGCGAACCGATGTGATTGATCCAGATAAATCGAACCTTCCTTCTTTAACTAATTCAACTAACTCTTGAGTGTGGTGGGGTTTGGATCCGTAATGGCCAATGATTTGGTTGCCCTTGTAGGCAAAGGCCATATCACTTGGGATTGTGATGGGTTCACTTGCGATACCAACTATGACTAACCGTCCACCTTGAGCTAAAAGGGGCAGAGCTTGTGTGCGCACGCTACTCACACCTGCAAAATCAAATGCGGCATCGATGCCTTGGCCATTTGTGGCGGCACGTATTTTTTTCGAGAGATCAGGATCATTGGGATCTAGTGCCAAATCACAACCCAAAGCAAGTGCTCGCTTACGGGCCAGCGGTAGGGGATCAACTGCAATTATTGGCGTAGCGCCGATCATCTTTAGTAAAGCGATTGCATGGATACCCAATCCACCAACTCCGTAAACGGCGCAGGATTGCCCCGCTTTTACCTGCGCGCTATCTGTAATTGCGGCCCATGGCGTAGAGACGGCATCAGGGATGATGCAGGCTTGTTCAAAGCTCAACTCATCATGGATTGCAACTAAGGATTCTGAGTTTGTAATCATGTAATCTGCAAAGCCGCCATCGAAATCAAAGCCTTGTGTTCGAATACGCCCCTTTTCATCTCTTATTCCCGCGCAGACAATGACTCGATCACCGAGTTTCCAACCGCGCACGCCATCACCAATCTGATCGATGACCCCGGCTACTTCATGCCCCATCGTTACTTCATCGCCCTCTAAATATCCGGGCGAAAGAGTTGAATCCAGTAGATGAACATCGGATAGGCAGACACCGGCGGCTCTAACGGCGATTCGAACCTGACCAGCTGTGGCATTGGGTTCGGGATGATCAACGACTGCGAACTCTCGGGTACTGATTTTGATCCGCCCCGCACGCATTAGATCATCCTCATCGCTCGGTTAATCATAAGGTTCACGGCATCACCAAAGCCTGCAAATAAGGGGTTAGTGGTTTGGCCCGCATAATATCTCGCCCATATCTGTTGCAAAATAACGGTCAATCTAAAGAGGCCAAAGAGTTCGTAAAAAGTAAAGTCGTCACAACCCCATTCGGATTTTGCAAGATATTTATCTATAAACTCTTTCCGAGTCGGCATTCCAGGCAAATGACTGGGCTGCCGGCGCAGATTTGCAAAGTCGCCTTCATCGGTGTGATCGATCCAATACGCCATGGAAGAGCCCAGATCCATCAATGGATCACCAATAGTTGCAAGCTCCCAATCGAGCGCACCAACTAACTGAGGCTGAAGATCAAAGTTGAAGACAAGATTATCTAAACGCCAATCTCCGTGAATAACACAGGATGCAACATCTTGAGGTTGATAATTTTCTAACCAATGCATGAGCGCTTCTGCATCGGCAACATCGGGGGTCCGGGCAGCTCTATATCTTTTTGACCAGCCCGTAACTTGTCGAGCAACATATCCGGGACCTTTGCTCAGGGCTGCAAGTGGTGAAGGGTCAACGTGGTGCAAAGTTACTAAGCCATCGATCATTAAATCGGCGACCTGAGTAACCTCTTCAGTGCTTAGTCTTATCTCTTTTGGTAAATCTCGACGTAAAATAACCCCCTTTATGCGTTCCATGATATAAAAATCAGAGCCGATGATCGATTGATCTTCACAGAGTGCAAGGACCGTTGGTACGAGCGGAAAATCTTTGCGAAGTGAACCCTGAATTAAATACTCACGCTTCATATCATGTGCAGAAGCCGCCTTGGTTCCAACTGGTGGGCGCCTGAGAATTAACTCTTGATCCTCAAAAACCATGAGATAGGTTAAGTTGGAAGCTCCTGAACCAAACTGCTGAACATTTGGAGGCTGTTTCGAAATATTGAGGTTAGTTATCAACCATTTATGAACCGAGTCAATGTCGAATCGATCCTCTATACGTACTTCGCTTAACTCAACGCTCATTATTTGGGGCTAAGTTGGTTCTTAATTTCAATTCGAGCGATATCTCGAAGATGTACCTCATCGGGGCCATCGACGATACGTAGCGTACGCATGGCGGCAAACATCGCAGCTAACGGAGTATCCTGGCTAACACCTGCACCACCATAGATTTGAATCGCATGGTCGATAATACGTTCGGCCATCCGCGGAACTACCACTTTAATCGCAGCGATTTCTTTGCGTGCCTTCTTTGTACCATGCGTATCGATGAGCCAGGCGGTCTTAAGAACTAGGAGCCTTGCCTGTTCGATATCGATTCGGGCATTGGCGATCCACTCTTGAATAACACCTTGCTGGGACAGTTCGGTTCCAAAAGTGGATCGCGAACTCGCGCGATTAACCATCAGCGATAAGGCCCGCTCGGCCATGCCGATAGCACGCATACAGTGATGAATCCGTCCTGGCCCTAATCTCGCCTGTGCAATTTCAAATCCAGAGCCTTCGGCTCCAATGAGATTAGCGATTGGCACTCTCACATCTGCAAAATCAATCTCAGCATGGCCATGTTGATCTTCATATCCAAAGACCGTTAAATTCCTTAAGACGCGCACCCCTGGGGTATTAATTGGCACTAAGACCATAGATTGTCGGTGATAGCTATCGGCATTGGGATCGGTGATGCCCATAACGATGAGAATTTTGCATCGCGGATCGAGCGCGCCGGTGGTCCACCATTTGCGGCCGTTGATTACGTACTCATCGCCAGTGCGCGTGATGGAGGTAGAGATATTGCTGGCATCACTTGAAGCGACATCTGGTTCGGTCATAGAAAAGCCCGATCGAATCTCACCATTTAATAGCGGCTCTAGCCACTGCGCTTTTTGTTCATCGCTTCCAAAGAGATGCAGAACCTCCATGTTGCCAGTATCTGGCGCCGAACAGTTCAATACCTCGGGTGCAATCTCGGGCGAGTACCCAGTGAGTTCGGCTAAGAGGGCATAGTCAGTGACGCTTAAACCATGTGCTGGATCATGTGAATCAGGTAGAAATAGGTTCCAGAGACCGATAGCGCGCGCCTGTTTCTTTAACTCCTCGATAATCGCTGGTAGTTCATGTGGCCTACCAGCTGCAATTAATCTTCGCCGCTGTTCGTGATAGATGGCTTCGGCGGGAAAGATCTCTTCATCCATAAAAACTTGGAGTGTATTTAAGTATTCCTGTGCCTTTGGGCTATTACTAAACTCCATGGGAGTACCGTACGCAAATAGTCAGAAAAAAGGGAGAGCGGCATGAATATTTTAGATTCATTTCGATTAGATGATCGAGTTGCAGTTGTAACTGGAGCATCCTCAGGTCTTGGGGTCGCCTTTGCCCAAGCCTTGGCTCAGGCAGGTGCCGATCTGGTACTTGGTGCCCGAAGAGTCGATCGACTTCCACAAACGGGGGCACTCGTTGAAGCAGAGGGTAGGAGCTTTGTCTTTCGTGAAACCGATGTAACGCAGCCCGATGATTGCAGCGCACTGATTGCTTTAGCTATCGAACGATTTGGTCGAGTCGATATTTTAGTAAATAACGCTGGCATTGGTACCGCAGTTCCGGCAACATCTGAAACTCCCGATCAGTTTCGCCAGGTTATCGATGTCAATTTAATGGGCGCATATTGGATGGCACAAGCATTTGCCCGTGCAGCAAAAAACGGGGGTGTCATTATAAATATCTCCAGCATCTTAGGAATGCGGCCCGGCGGACTTCCGCAAGCGGCCTATGCATCAAGTAAGGCCGGACTCATTGGCTTAACTCGCGACTTAGCCGCGCAATGGACTGGGCGTAAAGGAATCAGAGTGAACGCCCTCGCCCCTGGATTTTTTCCATCTGAGATGAGTGATCAACTGCCGCAAGAGGCGATAGATATGGTGCGTAACTTAACGGCTGCACAACGGATTGGACGCCCAGAAGAGCTTGCATCAACGCTTATCTGGTTAGCAAGTGATGCATCCTCTTATGTATCAGGGGTCACCGTGCCAGTTGATGGTGGCTTTGTAATGCCTTAAACTTACAAGATATCCCTTTCCTTATCCCTGTGCCCAGAAAAATTAGGAGTTAATGTGAAAAAACGTTTAGGAGTCTTTGTAGCAATCGCAATCGCCATCTCTCTAACACTCTCGGCCTGTGCCAAAAGTGAGACAGCAACAACGGTTAAAGCGGCATCATGTGCCAAAGCCGACCTTGCAACTGTGACCAAGGGCAAGCTCACTATTGCTACGGGACAGCCCGCTTATTACCCATGGATTATCGATGATAAGCCTGAGACTGGAAATGGTTTTGAAGGCGCAGTTGCATATGCCGTTGCTAAACAACTTGGATTTACTAATGCTGAAGTGGTGTGGGTTAGAACGACATTTGATAGTGCCGTTACACCTGGTGCAAAAACCTTTGACTTTAATCTGCAACAGTTCTCAATTACCGCCGAGCGTAAAACCGCCGTTGATTTCTCATCACCTTATTACACCGCCCCTCAAGCGATCGTCTCATTTAAGGGCAGCAAGATTGCAGGAAAGCTTTCAATAGCAGATCTGAAAAGCGCAAAGCTTGGCGCCGCCGTCGGTACCACCTCGCTAGATGCGATTCAAAATCAAATCGGAATCAAACCGCAGGTATTTAACGACAACGCCGCTGGCGTATCCGCACTCAAGAACGGTCAGATCGATGGTTTAGTTGTTGACCTTCCAACTGCCTTTTATCTCTCGGGTGTAGAGATTAAAAATGGATTAATCGTTGGTCAACTTCCATCAACTGGAACGGGAGATAAATTTGGTCTCCTGCTATCTAAGGATAGTAAGTTGACATCATGCGTTTCTGGCGCAGTTGATGCAATTACCACCGATGGAACTTTGGCTGCGATAACAAGCAAGTGGCTTGCCAGCGATGCTGGTGCGCCAGTGTTGAAGCCTTAAGTTAAAAACGTAAATCAGCACGGTAGTTTGGTGGCCATGAGCGGGCAGGAATCCTCCTTGTGGTCACCAAGTGCGCGTGAACTTCAACGCCGGATCGTGCGCCGCCATATCTCTCGGCGAGCAAGCACAATCGCTATGCTCTCATCGATTTTAGTAATCGGAGCCCTAACCGCCATAGTTGTTACATCTCCCGGTTGGGCTGTGGTCAAGCGAACGTTCTTTGATATCGACTATGGGCGCAAAGTATTTCCTACAGTAATTGCCGGCCTCTGGATAAATCTGCAGTTAACCTTTATCGGCGGTGCATGTATTGGGGTTATCGCCCTTGGCTTGGCACTCTTGCGAACTACAAAATCACCGGCATTAACCCCCTTTCGAGTTCTGGCCACGGCATACGTTGATATTTTCCGTGGAGCACCGTTGATCTTAATTATCTTGCTCGTTGGCTTTGGTGTGCCAGCCCTGCGCTTAACTGGAATTTCAAGCAATGTAATCTTTCTAGGAACCGTTGCCGTTGTTCTTACTTATTCGGCCTATGTCGCCGAAGTTATTCGAAGTGGAATTCTCTCAATCCATCCAAGCCAACGTGCTGCGGCTCGCTCACTTGGTTTAACCTCTGGCGCCACGATGCGATACGTAGTTCTTCCCCAAGCTATTCGCCGCGTTGTCCCGCCACTGCTCAATGATTTCGTCTCCCTATTAAAAGATACGGGATTGGTCTCAATTCTTGGCGTCACCGATGCGGTTCGGGCGGCGCAGATAAATGCCAGTCGTACATTTAATTACACTCCTTATGTGGTTGCGGCCGCTCTTTTTCTTTTGATCACTATTCCCATGACGCGCTATACCGACCGGGCTATCCGCTCCCGAACTTCGGCACAAAACGCTGAGGGAGCAATCTGATGACCAACCTCTTAGAGCTCATCGATATCCGAAAATCATTTGGTGCCGAGCTTGTTCTCAATCAGCTTTCACTCTCAGTACCCGAGCACACTGCAACGGTTTTAATTGGAGCTTCCGGATCGGGTAAATCGACACTCTTGCGTTGTATTAACCTGTTGGAATCGATCGATGATGGTCAGATTTTTCTTGATGGCGAAGAAATCTCTGATCCACTCATCAAGGTTGATAACGTTCGACGAAAACTTGGAATGGTCTTTCAATCATTTAATCTCTTTCCACATAAAACTGTTTTAGAGAACATCACTTTAGCGCCCATCAAAGTTCATGGTAAGAGCCAAGATGAGGCCATAGCTGCTGCACTAAAACTACTTAATCGATTTGATTTAGCCGATAAGGCCGATCAATATCCAGATCGCTTGAGTGGGGGACAGCAGCAAAGAGTGGCGATAATTCGATCATTGGCCTGTAATCCGCGCCTGCTTCTTCTTGATGAAATAACTTCGGCCTTAGATCCGGTATTAGTTAACGAGGTACTCAGCATTGTGCGCGATTTAAAAAGCGATGGAATGACAATGGTGATAGCAACGCATGAGATGGGCTTTGCCGCGCAAGTTGCCGATGAGGTCTGCTTCTTAGAGTCTGGGATTATTTTGGAGAGGGGTTTACCCCAAGAGGTACTTCACGAACCTAAAAACCCAAAGACACAAGAGTTTTTAAAGCGGGTTCACCAAGCTGGGCGCTTGTAATGAGTGCGCTTCCGGTATGGGCTAGAAGTAGCGCTCATCGCCATCCGTGTGACTGGGAATTGATGGCTCAGCAGAGCTATGCTTTCTTCGGTCCATTGCAAGAAGGAGAGATAGATGTGTTCACGAACAACCTGTGAAATCTG
>JBBAMX010000026.1:3274-8499 GCA_040402335.1 Candidatus Planktophila sp. | reverse complement strand
GGTGCAAGTGCTGGATCATCTTTAGAGGGAAGAGTCACTAAGAGACTCGGATCGCTCATTAAAACCTTTTTCTTTATAAGTTCATCGAAGATGCCATCCCATGCCGCTCCAAAGTGAATATTGTGGTGAGCGGCGAAGTCGAATTTCTTTGAGGAGCCGACCAGTAACGTGACGCACGAAGGTGAATAGTTGAGTCGTTTAACTGAACGAGGAGTTTTACCTAGCAATTCGCGCCAGGCCACCGGTAAATCAGGATTTAAAATAACGGCATCACACTCAATCCGCTCTCCAGTGTCGGTCAAGACGGCTTTGGCACGGCCATTTGTTACTTCGACCTTTGAAACAGTTGTGCTGTATTTAAACTCCACACCGTGTTTTTCGGCCGCGGCAGCAAGTGCGCGAGGAACTGCATGCATTCCACCCTTAGGGAAGAACACACCATTGACCGAGTCCATGTATGCGATTACTGCATAAATCGCTAGCGCCTGTTGCGGGCTAACACCGGCATACATCGCTTGAAATGAATAAACCCGCTGTAGTCGTGGGTCTTTCATAAACTGGTTTACTTTGGGAGATAACCTTCTAAATCCTCCGAGAGCAATAAGCCGCGCTAAATTTGGCGTGAGCAGGTTAAGGGGTGAGTCGATATTTCGATCGATAAAGTCATTCATCTCGTACTTGTATAACTTAGTTACAAACTCAACGTATCGGCGATAGCCGGCGGCCTCAGTGGTGCTAATTTTTTCGGCGATCTCAGACTCCATCTGCGCAGTATCGGAGTGGACATCAAGCTGCGAGCCATCGGCGTAAAAAGCGCGATAAAGAGGGGAGACGGGCATGAGCTCTAACCAATCATTCATATCCTCGCCGACGCAGTTAAAGGCATCTTGAATCAAAGATGGCATCGTTAAGACCGAGGGACCAGTATCAAATGAGTAGCCATCTTTTTTCAGTAAACCGTTGCGTCCACCTGGAACAGTTTCGCGTTCGATGACGGTAACTTTTCGGCCAGCCCCGGCAAGTCGAAGCGCGGCGCTAAGTCCAGCTAGACCCGCTCCAACAATTACTACGTGATCCGTTGGACCCTTAACGCGTGCAACCATTTAGGTACTCCTTTTTGTTGCTATTTTTGCTAATTCAAGCATGAGTGGGTAGGCCTTCTCATTAATACTTTCATCATCAGCGGCGATAAGAGCACGCTCAACTAATTCATCGATCATCGATTCGAGTTTTTCCTTTGCACCGGTCGATAAAATCATCTCCTGAACCAGGCTTACACCATGAAGATCTAACTCGGGTGAGCCAAAAAGCATTTTGAACGCTTGGCGTGTGCTCTCACTAAATTTCTCATCGGCCAATGCTATTAAAACCGTTCGCTTGCCTTCGCGTAAATCATCACCGGATGGCTTACCCGTGACGATTGGATCACCAAAGACACCTAAGAGATCATCACGATATTGAAAAGCTTCACCTAAGGGTAGGCCAAATGCACTCAGTAAGTTTAAGAGCTTTGGAGACTGCTTGTTTGAAAGCGCCGCACCGATATGTAAAGGACGTTCGATTGTGTATTTCCCCGATTTATATCGTGCAATTTTTATAGATCGCATTAAATCCGTTGTCTTCTGGGTCTGCTCATGAATATCTAAAAACTGACCAGCCATTAACTCAACCCGCATCTCATCATGGATAGGAAAAACTCCATGTTGCTGATCTGTTGTAAGTCCTGCGGTATTGAGCATTTGATTGGACCAGACCAAGGCAAGATCACCCAAGAGCACTGCAGCGGCAAGTCCATATGTTGGGGCAAAACCCTCAAGCTCTTCCGTGACGTGAATAGATTCAAAGTGACGGTGAATTGAAGGCATGCCACGGCGAGTGTCTGAGCCGTCCATTAAATCATCGTGTATCAAGGCACAGGCCTGGAGCAGCTCAAGGGAGGCAACCGCTTTTATAACAGAGGTAGTTAACTCACCTCCCGCAGCTATAAAGCCACTATATGCAAACAACGGGCGTAAGCGTTTTCCACTATCGAGTAAAAATGATGTTAAGGCTTTGGCTACCGGGATTAAATCAGGAGAGATTTCTTGGAGGTAGATGCTTTGGTGATTGAGAAAAACAGCGAGTTCAATCTCAACGGCATCTCGAACCTCTTGCAGCGCTGCGGTGGCCTCAGTAATCACGGCTTAACGGTACCCTCACTGGGTGGTTACCCGCACTTCGTACTCATTCGAGTTTTCTCCCACCGAAGCTAATGCGGGTGCAGCCAGACTGCACTCCTATACTATGAATCGCACCCAGGTAACCGTCGAGATTTATGGAAAGTTAAACGATGCTGACTAAAGAAGAGTTTTATCAAAAATGGAGCAGTTTGCACAGTGATGCCCCGGTAAAAGGTGCGGTTGCTTGGTGGCTGAAAATCTCTTATCGCGCCGGCTTGATTGCCACACTTCTTAGAATCTCACCCAATATTTTAACTTTGCTAGGAGTATTTAGTGCGATCATAACTGCTTTTACTGCGACATCCTGGTGGGCGATCTTTTTTCTCGTACTCTCGCTCTTCTTCGATGGCATTGATGGCAGCGTCGCAATCTTTCAAAAACTCGATAGCCCTTGGGGTGCCACCCTTGATAGCGTCGTGGATCGTATAAGTGAGGCGTTTTGGTTGTATGCCCTATATGTAATCGGTGTTCCGGCATGGTTGGCTCTGGGTTTATGGAGTATTTCGGCATTTCAGGAGTATGCACGGGCAAAATTGAGCTCTTTAAATATTAAAGATATCGGAGTAATCACTCCTGCAGAGCGGCCGGTGCGTGCAAGTTTTCTCTTCGTGAGCTTAATAATGTATCAGCTCGCAATTCCAGGAGTCGTTGTACTTTCAGCCGCCTTCTTAGCGATTCAACTTATTAGTTTCATTATGGTTTTACGTTTTGCACGGGTCCAATTGCGTTAGCAACAATTTCTCCACTCAGGCCGACTAGTGGCAGGCCTCCACCTGGATGCGACGAACCACCAACACAGTAAAGCCCCTTAATAGGTGAGCGGTTTTTAGCGCGCATAAAGGCTGCGCGAGCACCGTTACTCGATGTTCCATAAATTGATCCACCAGGTGCCAAAACTGAACGCTCTAAATCAGCGGGAGTCCGAATAGTTAAGGATTCAAGTCGATCGCGAACTGGAATTCCCTTTTCCTGGATCTGGTCGATAATCTGATCGGCATAGAGCCGTGAAAAATTCGCATCGCTCCAATCAAATCCATTTTCACCATGGTGTGGAGCATTTACAAGGACCGACCAACTTTCAAGGTTAGGACCTTTCACCATCTGATCGTCATCTGGTGCACAGATATAAATCGTTGGTTTTTTTACGGGTTTTTTCTCATTAAATATCGAATTAAACTCGGCGTCATAATCATCGGTAAATAAAATAGTGTGATGGCTTAAAGCCTGTGCTCCATCTTTTCTCAACCCAAGAAGTAAGGTAAAGCCCGCAATGGATGGATCGGCCTTGGCGAGATTCTTTCGAACTTTTCTAAGCTTTTTCTTCTCACCCGTGATTAGTTGATTATAAATAAGTGAGGCATCGGCATTAGCTACAATGGTATCGGCCAAAATGAGCGAACCATCGCCGCTACGTACCCCTCGGGCACGGCCTTTTTCAACCACAATCTCCTGAATCTTTGAGTTAAAGTGAAATTCGACGCCTAGATCAACAGCGCGCTGATAAACCAATGTGGCTAGTTGCCCAACACCACCTTTGATGTGCCAGGCGCCAAATGCCTCTTCCACATAAGCGATAGAGGCTAAAACCGCTGGCGCCTTGCGGGGGTCGGAGCCGCTATAGGTGGCGTAGCGATCGAGAATAAAGCGAAGTCGTTGATCGCGTAAGTATTTATCGGCAATTTGGCGCAGGGATCGCCATGGAGCGATGATGAAGATGTCACGAATTAATGTTCTGCGTTTTAAGAGTGAGAGCATCGATCCAAGTTCAGATTCGATAAAGGGCTCACGGGATACATCCCACATCTTGGCAGCGCGTCGCATCAACTGATCCCACTGGTTAGATACATCCTCGCCAAAGGCTTCCCGTATTGCTTTAAGAGTGTCAAAGCGTGAGAGATTTGAAAATTTAACGCTCGTGCCATCGGCAAAGCGATAGTCAAATGATGGATTCACTGGGAGTAATTCGCAGAGTTGGCCAAGTGGCTTACCCGTTCGAATAAAAAAATCCTTATAGACCGCTGGAAGCGTTAAGAGGGATGGGCCAGTATCAAATGCACACCGCCCGATCCACTCGGTTCGCAGTTTGCCACCATATGTTTCTGATGCCTCATAGAGGCTGACGCTATGGCCTGCTTTTGCCAGGCGCGCCGCGGCGCTCATGCCTCCCATTCCGGCACCGATAACAACAATCTTCACAAGGTACGTCCCTTCCATGTGATCTCGCTACGCATGATGAATGAGAAGAATATTAAGTAGATTAGCAATGTACTTGAAAGCGGATGTAAGAGAGAGTCGAAGATTCGAGTTCGCGAGCGGATCGCGCTCAGCGCTCGAGTCAGTATGAGAGCGATAAGGGAGAACCAGCCCCAAGATGAGCCCAGAAATACCAGGACAATCGGTGCAACACCAGTGAGAAAGAGAAAGACAACTGCAACGAAGGCACCAA
The DNA here is from genome assembly GCA_040402335.1 of Candidatus Planktophila sp. GTDB lineage: Bacteria > Actinomycetota > Actinomycetes > Nanopelagicales > Nanopelagicaceae > Planktophila. Next base: position 3,834 of record JBBAMX010000026.1, on the reverse strand, counting down.
AGATTGAACCAAATGCATGGCGCAGTGACTTGCCATAGCCAGACTCTATTTCGCTCCACGATTTATACATTCGACATTGAGCTAAATCTGCGCCGTTCACAACGACACCATGTGCACCTGTTTTGACTAATGCGCGAGCAAGAAATACATCATCTAGGGGTTGATTTTTTACAATCTCATAACCACCGGCTAACTCAATGGCACTTCTACGAGCGATAAAAAACTGTCCATTTGCTACGGCCATCGAAGAAAAAGATGAGCGCTCGGCAATGGCAAGCGGCAACGTACACATCCAGGACCACTGAAGGAGCGGTTGAATGACTCGCTCACCAAGGGTTAGCGCGATTTGTCGGGGATAGGGAGAGAGAAAATCTAATCCCGCTGATTTCAATAGCGTGATTGATTTGCTTATCGCATCAGGCTTTATTCGAACATCGGCATCGATGGAGACGATGATTTCACCGTGAGATGCCTCAAGTAACTGATTGAGCGCCCAACTCTTTCCAATCCAGCCATCCGGCAATGGTTGACCTTTGAGTAGATAAAAATTAGGAAGCCCC
>JBBAMX010000026.1:0-3174 GCA_040402335.1 Candidatus Planktophila sp. | reverse complement strand
CCTGGACGATGAAAGAAGAAGAGGTTTCCAAATACTCCCGAAAATAGCGTCCAACCAAGATAGAGATCGATGGCTGTGAGTGTTGCACCAATTTTTCTGCGCTCACGTGGAAGCAACAAGTGAAGTAAGGCGATTAAGCCCATACCTGAAAGTAACCATCCAAAAGTATTTGACAGTGGAATCTCTGGTTGAAAAGGTACATGCGCCCCTGAGACAATCCAGCTCCAGCGACCTGAATCGACCATTAAGGGATCTAGAAATAAATCCCAAGCCGCAAGTGTGATCCCACCATATAAAAAGACCCAATGACCTGCGATGCGTCTAGCTGCAACAAGAACTGGATGCGCCATCATGATCCAGGCAAAGGGCACCACTAAGGGAACTGAAAAGATTTGAAAACCGAGATCGGGCGAGTAGGAATATTTACCAAATGGCCAAGCCGTCACCACACCAATATGTTCAACCATGAGTGCAAAGAAAAAAGTGAGAGCCAGATAGCTCAACGCATAGCGGGCTCCATATGACAGGAGTGCATGTAAGAGCATCGCCCCTGCGCCCCAATAAACAACCGCTATCGTGAGCAATCGCAGTGTTTCACCGCTTACTAAGGGATATGCGATTTGTAGAGCGATAGCAGTTGAGAGCGTGATGGCCAGCATTAGATTCATCCGCTGCGAAATCATCCGACGATGATTTCTGCGGGGTGAATAATGGCGGATCGACATGGCGGTAAGTCTGCCCTATCTCATCGATTAATTATTAATAGAGCCGCGGATTTCAAGGACTGCAAAGCGTGAAAAGAGCTCTTCTGCGTACCAGTTGTACTTCTTAGTGGCATTAATTGCTGAGATATGAGCCGCACCCCGGTATGCAAAATCACGAAGGGCCGCAGGTGACTCCCAGATGGAAAATGTTCCCTGTAAACCGATGGGCGCCTCACCTATTCCAATCGCTGCTATTAATCCGGGGGCAGATTTTAGCGATGAGGTTACCGGAGGAACCGCACGCCAGAACCTGAAATTTTGTAGCCAGGCTATCCGTGCGCGAGTAATTGCGACTACTTGGCCATCCCAATCTTTGACCGTGGCAATAAATGGCTCTTGTTTTGACCATTTACCGTGAGCTGCAATGGGTTCGATTATGGCGCGAAACTCATCTACGCAGTGGCTGCGCCAGCCCTTGACTATGCGCGAAGCTTCAAATGTCTCAATATCTTCAACCTGCACAAGTAAGCCCCAACGAAGGGGATTGGCATCTGCCGGTGTAAAACTCTCGCCCTTACCCGTGCCCAGCGATTTAAAAAAGCTCACATTGCTCGATGCTTTTAAAAAAAATCGATCAGTTGCCATCGCAAATAAGGCAAAAGGAACGGCGCGTGGTTTAACTTTCCAGAAGTAAGCAACGATCACTTAAACCATCGAATCATGCCAATAATCCCGGCAGCGGCGTAAAAGAACTGTAAGAAGAGTATGCCCTTATGTTTTCCAAGGTGTGCCCAAACTCCAATGAGCGCTGATGAAGCTAGAAGTAATGTGAAGCCAATAAACTCGGCCCCAATATTTGCGGCGACAAGTAGTGAATATACAATCGCAGTTACAACTCCAAGCCATTCGAATACTCTAGATTTCATTTATCTATTCTCCAACAATCATTTCACGAGCACCAGTAGCGCGAAAAAGTAGATCAAAAGTTGTTGGGAATACGGCATGGGGATGTCCTGCTGCGGCCCAGATAACGCCGTACTCATTTAGCGCGCTATCGATCAGGATTATTCCAGGATCAGTGGTCCAGCCGATGGGGGATACGCCGCCTATAGCAAAGCCGGAGCGTTCGCGTATGAAATCGGCATCGGCGCGAAGTAATGATTCGACACCTAAATTTTTGGCAACTAAATCGGTATCAACGCGATGGCGACCACTTGTAATAATCAACAATGGCGAGCCATCGGGGAGCTTAAAGACAATCGATGAAGCGACTTGTCCGACCTCAATGCCGAGTGCCTGTGCAGCATCGGCTGCGGTTCTTGCCGATTCTAATAAATGGGTGAATTCAACAATGATTCCCAAATCCATCAGGTGAGATTTAACTCGAAGCACCGATGGGTGAAATTGGGTCATAGAGAAAATTTACCGTATTGCCTGCACCTTTGTGGGATTGGTTCAGGCTATGAACTGACCCTAAAGAATTTCACGACGGCGCTCAAAGGAGACGAAAGCCCACATCTCGCACGGCTGAGAGTGTGCGTTGGCCACCGGCGGCGATAATCTTTAATCTCAAGCGCGAGGCATGCGTATCTAGGATGTGATCACTTGAGAATTCAACTGAAATCCCAATCGCATCACAGACCTGTTCGCGAGTAAAAACGCGTTCGGGCTCTTCCATTAATATGCAGATGAAATCAAACTCGGTACGCGTCGTGATTACCGGGTTGCCATTTACAGTGAGTTCGAGGGTGAGTGTGTTTAAAATCAGATTTTCAGCGATCAAAATTGTGGCAGGAGCTGGAACCCTTTTATCTTTCCACCGAAGTTGATTCTTCACTCGTAACCCCAGAATCGCCTTTGAAACGGGCTTGGTGATGAAATCATTAGCGCCTGCGGCGAGACACATAGCTTCGGTCATCTCATCCTCTTCCGAAGTTAAGATAATTATCGGTACATCCGAAAAAGTTCGGATACGCCTACAGATCTCCAACCCATCGGGCTGTCCAATTCCAAGATCTAAAACAATCAAGCTTGGGCTCTCTAGCTCGGATCGCTTTATTGCATCATCGCCATCTTGGGATTCGATCACTCGAAACTCAAGGCTTTCAAGACAGATGTGCACAAAGGCACGAATGTCAGCGTTATCATCAACAATTAAGATTAAATCTCGCACTTCAAGCCTGCTTCAAACTTTTAAGCTCAGGGAGTCTCTGTTCTAACTTTTCAAGGAGAGCGTTTAGGTGTTTCGAGACCTTATCAGGATTATCATCGCCATGAGTTTTTAGCCACTGCGAAAAAACTCCGACTTGACCACTTTCATCAGTTAACTCATAAACAGCAAGCGCATCCACCATCTCATGACACGTAGCAATTAATTCGGAATGTGGTGCCACTCTTAAAGCGGATATGGCACGTTCGAGTACACCATCCGCACGATCGATGATCATTTTATCCACTTCATTTAAGTGCG
>JBBAMX010000025.1:0-15358 GCA_040402335.1 Candidatus Planktophila sp. | reverse complement strand
CCACCATGGGGGGCTAGTGGAATTCCAGGAAATACCTAGTGGAATTCAGCCTCTGCACTATTGAATATAAGCATGAAAAACCCCGAACTTTCCATCTATTGGATAGTCCGGGGTTTTCCAATTTTGCATGAAGTCCGCACATGAGCCGATCTAAAGAACCTAATTTGTGGATTTACGAACAACACTACACGGTTTCAAGGTCAATCAAAGTTGCACGAGTGCCTATTCAATGTAGATCACTCATGGCATGCGTCCGCATTTAATCCCAAAGACGAAACGCAACCCAAATTTCAAGATGTTCGATTATGCCATTTTGTTTGGGTGTAAAAGAAATTGCGATTGAAGATGCATTAATGGCGCTGGACACATCCACGCATTCTATGAATGCAACGGCACACCACTTTTTATTGTCTAATTTCTTCGTATTAAATTCTACTATTCTAGATTTTCCTTTCACAGTTACCGATTCGGAAATGGCTTCTAGAATGCAAGTGGCAATCTTCTCTACGAAGAACACTTGCTCATTACCTGGTTCTTCAATTAGCTCGAAAGTTATAGGTTGGGGCGCCCTGCTCCACCATGACCTTTGGAGAAAACTTTCGGATTCCGTGTCATCGTACGTCCCCTGATCTTTTAGAATTGGAAAAGACATTATGAAATCAACTCATCTATCTGCGAAGAATTTAGAAATTTGTTCCGCAAGCCATGGAAGGCATTTGTGGAGACGTTGAATCTGCAGCACTGGCAGAATTAGGCAGATTCATTCCTAATACACAGCGAAACAATAATGAAATGATTAAGACTTGGAATTTCTTCATCTCCATATCTCCTACTAATAGATTGCTGCAAGTGTTGACTATACATTCGCGTCAGCCCTCTGATGTGATTGCGGCTGAAAGACCAATTCAAAATAGTTCCGGTTTACGCCTGGAAATCGATTTCCACTAGCCCTTACTATGTGAATTATGCAGTTATTAGGCTGTACTCACTCAGAAAATCTCGGCCTCTTTAGCCGTTTCGTAAATGCTTCAACATCTTCAACCGTAGTTATATCAAGTGAGCCAAAGCGTTCAAAGATTCCGTGTAAGACATCTACCGTTGCTCGCGCATCAGCTAGTGCGCGATGATTAGGGGATGTCTGTGTTTGAAAATATCGTGACAGGGTTGATAATTTATAGTCCGCTACATCATCTTTACTTAAAACAGAGCGAGCTAATCGAACCGTGTCAAAGACTGTGTAGCTCGGCCAGGGATAGTTATGGTGCGAGGCAGCGGCTTTCAAAAAACCTAAATCAAAGTTAGCGTTATGGGCCACAAGAATACTCTCTGATGCCGGACCTAAGAACTCTAGAAAACTCGGTAGCAGATTTTCAATCGACGGCGAGCCTTGAATCATCGCATCGGATATTCCAGTCAAATCAGTGATGTAGTCAGGGATCGAAACTCCTGGATTTACTAGTGATTCAAACTCTCCAATCACTTTGCCGCCACATACTTTTACGGCTCCAATTTCAGTTATTCCTGCACCGATTCGGGGCGAGGCCCCTGAAGTCTCTAGATCTAAGACTATAAAAACACTCGTCAAGAGTGGGCGGCTAAGTTCACCAATACTCGGCTGCCATGGCTCATCCTCACTGCCGACAAGATTCATGAGCGATAGCGTAGGCGAGCCACGCTTAAGATGCCGCATTCACTTCTAGTGAAAACCGGAGCTCTCGAATTTTAGGCAGAGTAACGCTTTATCAAACAATTGGAGATTCTCGTTTTAGTCCTGTCCTCCCGGACCGTGTCCGTCTTTTCCACTAGAACCGAACTGTCGTTTCCATTTGATCACAGGGCCGTGTCGAGATGGGTCGCCTAGTAAAGGTAGGCCATCAGTGGAGTCCGATGAACTCTTCGTTGGATTACTCTTTTTTAATCCAATCCTTTGAAGTAGTGGGGTAATCAGGCGAAGCTTGGGAAAGTATTCACGGCGCAGAGCGATATAGCCGATGGCTACTGTGTAAAAACCAAGCAAATGGATAAAGAGTGGCTGTTGGACATTGGAGAAAAATGCCACGCCAGCTATAAGTGAGATTGCTACAACGATCCCGTGTAGTACGCGTCGGATCAGGGTTAAAAAAAAGTTATGAGTTTTAATTAAGGTCAAACCAATAGCAACTGGGCCACCCAATACGGTAATCATAATTAGGATCACCGCCAAATACGCCAAGCCCTCCATATGTAACCCCCTAATGTTGGCCGATAGATTTAAATCTCTTGCCACTCATCGCGAAGTGCGGAGTAGATCGCCATATCTACATGGTGACCGTCATGCCTGCGCGATTTTTTACGCATTATTCCTTCAAGGATATACCCGCTGGATTCAAGGCTCCGCTTTGACGCGATATTTTCAATGTCAACGAGCGCCTCAATCCGTTCAAATCCCATACTCTCAAAGCCAAAGTTAGTCAGCATGCGCACAGCGGTAGAGCCCACTCCTTTGCGCCGGGAGCCGGAGGCGATCCAATATCCAATCTCTGCCACTAAATCGGGAAGATCCATGCTGTGAAATGATATGACGCCTGCAAATGACTTCTCATCGCCATTTCCATAATCGATAGCAAAGGCCAGCTCGCTTTTCTCTAAAAATGACTTGGGCGATTTTTCGCGGACGAAAAACTCTGCATGTTCGATCGTGTAGTTGACGGGGACTCGTGTGAACCGTGGAATCGTCGGATCTTGGCAGCTGGTATAGATATCGTGAATATCGCCCTCGGTCAGCGGACGCAAAGTAATTAGGCCGTGAGCAAGGGTGGGAGTCTGTGATGGCCACCAAATCATTGCGAAAGTATGGCAGTAAAGAGATTTATCAAGCCCAGGTAGCGCTCGCTCACACCGCTTCGTTGATGGGCCGGGCTGGAACGAAGTATCTCTTTCCGAGAGGAGATCTCCATTCGCACGAGCCATCGGGATGACTGACAAGCTCCCAATCCCCATGGGTCTTTAATCGATGATGGCGGCGGCAGAGCAGCCCTAAGTTTTCAGGCTTCGTCGCACCACCGCTGCTCCAACTCTGAGCATGATCGATATCAGAGCGTGAAGCGGGCTGGCGGCAACCCGGGAATCTACATGTGCGATCACGCGCCATTAAGAAATCTACTAACGCTTGGGGCGGCTCATATTTTTCGCGGCCGTAGTCGAGAAGATTGCCGGTTTGGGGATCGGTTATAAATCGCTTCCATGTTGCATCTGATGCTAACTCGCGCGCCACCGATGCCGGAATCGCTCCGTAGCCAGAGAGTTGTCCTGGATTTTCAGCTAGTCCGAGCAGGGTTGGAAGATCGATCGTTACGTTGACTGTAATCGGGCGGCGATGTGGGCGAACGGTATCGATAGTCGACGCCAACGCTTGTGAAAGAATCGCAGTCAGTGCATCTGCTCGCTTATTATCGGTGGAGAGCAGGGACCAAGTGTCGGTTGCGTTAGAAGCGTTGGAAGCTTTAGATGAGTTCGTGTGTTCGTGATCAGCCATAGCACGTTTCTTTTCATCAAACTCATTCATCCTCAAGATATAGGCCTCAAGAGATTTCATTACCGTTTGTGCATCTTGTGCCGGCAGTATTGCAACAACGGTTGCCATACCATCGGCATCGTTATAACAGTTAACGCGACGACTCTGGCGAGCGGTATCGACTGCGGCCTCAAACTCGGCCGGTGCTAACGCTGCGATAGTGGCTCGTAGTTTGTTTGCGACTTGAGCTGGAGTATGAAACTCAGCATGTGCTAACGCCTGAACTTCAATCTGATGAATCGTAAACTCACTCATACCTTGGCGAATAGCGTTGGCACTCTCTCTTGCAATAACCGTTGCATGAGAGGCGGAGATCTCTCCCATCGCAAGGGCAGAACAGGTATTTGGCAGGTGATTGATTAAGGTCCGCGCGACGTCGATACGCAGCTGGGCGACGCCTCCCGATAAGCGCAGCGCCGCCGCGACCTCTTCACGCTCGGCATCATCGATGCCATCCCAACTCTTTTCTGGAGTCGATGGATCAGGGCCGGCAACGGCGACGATTGCACGCTGCATAAGTGCTTGTAGCCAAGCGCTCTGCCGCTCTAGGGCCGATAGGTAGTCGATACGAAGGGTTGGAGTTAAATCATTGGGGTTAATTGCGACCAATCCAGCCAGGGTATTAATTCCGGGAGGCGCCGCAAGGAGTGCTAGAACACTTTCACCAGGGTTGCAGCTTTCGATCGATCGGCTATCTTCGTGCGCAAAAGCCGTTGATGCTCCCTGAGAGTTAATCAGAGCCATCGATCTACTCGATTGTGATTGCATGTCACCGACTATCGAGCATCGCTCTGACAAATCCAAAGAGTTATCAACAGGATTGTAAGAAGTTCACTTACCGCACCTGTCGGGGATAGTTAACGCCGCTTTAGCCTTCTTGTATCTGCTCTGGCGCCCCATGAAGATTGAGCACATTGGCATCCAGTGGCGTTGTGGCATCCAGTGGCGTTGTGGCATCCAGTGGCGTTGTGGCATCCAGTGGCGTTGTGGCATCGGCCTTATATATCGCTGGGATTGTGCCGAGGCGGCCCGCTTGAAAATCTTCAAATGCTTGAAGAACTTCGCGCTTCGTGTTCATGACAAATGGACCCATCCATGCGACGGGCTCGTTGATTGGCGCACCACCTAAGATAAATAACTCTAACGAGGGCGAACGGCTCTCTTGCGAATCGGCGGCTCGAACAACGATCGTGTCACCATCACCAAAGAGCGTAGTTTGACCGGTGTGCACTGGCCGACCTTCATCGCCAACGAAGCCAAGGCCGGCGGCAACGTAAACAAGTGCGTTGTAATCCTTGCGCCATGGCAGACGTAACTCTGCACCAGGGGCGAGCGTTGCATGAATTAAAGTTATTGGTGTCTGCGTTGTACCGGGACCAGCGTGTCCATCAACCTCACCAGCGATGACACGAATCAACGCACCACCATCACTTGAAGTTAGAAGTGCAACATCTTTAGCGCGCACGTCTTGATATGCCGGGGCCGACCATTTTTTTGCCGCAGGCAAGTTAACCCAGAGTTGAAATCCGTGAAATAAACCGCCACTTAAAACCAGACTCTCTGGTGGGGTTTCAATATGTAAAATTCCAGCACCAGCGGTCATCCACTGGGTATCGCCATTTGAAATTCTTCCACCACCACCGTTGTTATCTTGATGATCAAAAATCCCATCGATGATGTAGGTAACGGTTTCAAAGCCTCGATGCGGATGCCATGGAGTTCCCTTTGGCTCACCCGGTGCATACTCAACCTCACCCATCTGATCCATCATGATGAATGGATCTAGTTGGGCCATATCTATCCCAGCAAAAGTTCGTCGAACGGGAAAGCCCTCACCCTCATAGCCCTGGGGCGCCGTCGTAACACTCGTTACCGGCCGGGGACGTGCATCGATAATCTCGCGCACGCGAGGCAGAATCGTGAGATCGGGGGCGGTTACTGCAGGCATGGTTGGCTCTCTCTTGAAGTAGAGTCAAATGTTAATTGAACTTTCAACTACATGCAACACGAGCCAAGACAGCCTCCTGCGTCGATTTTCGCAGTTAAGAGTTCGTAGAAATCCTATCTTTGTCTGAAGTAGTGGCTTACGTTGAATTTTGCCTCACCATCAAGCCCCTGGGATTTCGAAGAAGGGCTTAACTGCGAAAATCGAGGGCCAAAGAAGGTTGTGTAGTTATATTTTAATCGATGTAGCCGAAACTATTGATGCTCAAAGCTAGAGCGCTTTGAGCGCTGATACGACCTTGGTAAGCGATGCCTTTGCATCACCGAACAAGAGCATCGTCTTTGGATCATATAAAAGTTCATTTTCGATTCCCGCAAAACCTGGACGCATAGAGCGCTTAAGGAAGATTACGTTAGCGGCATTTGCCACTTGCAAGATAGGCATGCCATAGATTGGACATCCCGGAGTATTTTCCGCCGCCGGGTTCACGACATCGTTTGCTCCAATAACAATTGCAACATCGGTCTGACTAAAGGTTGGATTGATATCATCCATCTCCTCTAGTTGATCATATGGAACATTTGCCTCGGCTAGTAAAACATTCATATGCCCGGGCATGCGGCCGGCAACTGGGTGAATTCCATAGGCGACATCGATACCTTTTGAGATCATCAAATCCGCTAATTCGCGAACCGTGTGTTGTGCCTGAGCAACGGCTAAGCCGAATCCAGGAACGATTACAACGCGACGTGCATAGTTAAGTAAGATCGCAACATCATCGGGTGAGCCAGAGCGCACAGGACGCTCCTCCGTTGAGCCCGATGCGGCTTGAGGTTTAGCTGTAAATGCACCAAAGAGGGTTCCAAATAAGGAGCGACCCATCGCCTCGGCCATTAATCGTGTCAAGATAGTTCCCGATGCACCCACCAACGTGCCCGCGATAATAAGTAAGACCGAGTTAAGAACATAGCCACTTGCAGCCACCGTGAGGCCGGTAAATGCATTTAATAGCGAGATAACGATCGGCACGTCGGCACCGCCGACAGGGAGCACGAAGAGAACTCCAAAGGCGAGTGATAGTACGGCCAAGATAAGTAGCGGGGTTGTTCCAAGGGCTGAAACGACCCAGCCGCCAACGCCGATAACGCTAGCCAGGGTGGCTGCGATGATAAATCTACCGGCCGGAAAAACCACTGGACGAGTAGTCATGAGCTCTTGGAGCTTCATAAATGTAATAATCGAACCGCTGAATGAAACACAGCCAACGATTACTGTAAAGACAGTGAAGACAACTTCGGCCGTTGTTGCACGCGCGCCCAAGTGTAGGTATTCAACGATGGCGACCAACGCGGCGGCGCCGCCACCCACTCCGTTAAATAAAGCTACAAGTTGTGGCATCTGTGTCATTTGAACTTTACGTGCCGCCGGTACTCCGATGGCTAAACCAACTGCCATAGCGCCAAGGATCCAACCTAAGTGGTGGAGAGGAAGTCCGTGCGCCGTTGCATTTTTTGGCGTGACAACAAAGAAGAATACGACGAGAGTGGCGAGTGATGCACCAAATGCACCGATCATGTTTCCTCGACGCGCAGTCTTTGGATGCGATAGGCCCTTTAACGCCAAAATAAAAGCGACACCGGCTGCGAGTCCGATGAGATCATACAAAGTTCGACTCATTTCTTCTTTCCCTTAAACATTTCAAGCATTCGATCGGTGACGACGAAGCCACCCACCATATTTATCGTTGCCAAGACGATGGCGGCAACTGCAAGTCCGAGTTCGAGATTGGTTGAACTATGGTCGGCGACGATAATCGCACCTACAAGAATCACACCATGGATTGCATTAGCCCCAGACATTAATGGTGTGTGTAAAGTGGATGAGACCTTGGAGACGACTTCAAAGCCTACGAAGACTGCAAGTACAAATATTGAAACTATCGCAACCGGCTCCATTTACTTACCCTCCACATTTCTACGTAATCCGCCGTGAGTAAGTGCGGCTCCGTTAATAATCTCATCGTCAAAGTTAAGCGCCAGCGCTACTTTCGTATCCTCATGGGCGGCAACGGTGCAGAGCGTCAAAAGATTGACGACGTTACGTGAATATAAGAAAGAGGCGTGAAAGGGGAGCTGACTTGGAACATCTTTTGCGCCCCAGATTCGAACTCCACCTGCAGTAGTCACGATCTCACCGGCCACCGAGCCCTCGGCGTTGCCGCCAGATTCAGCGGCTAGATCGATGATTACCGTGCCAGGAGCCATCGAATCGATCATCGCCTGCGTCATTAAACGCGGCGCAGTTCGGCCCGGGACTGCGGCGGTAGTAATGACTACATGTGACTTGGCGATAAATGGAGTAAGTAGAGCTTGCTGTTGCGCGGCCCGGTCGCTGCTCATTTCCCGGGCATAACCACCGGCACCCTCTAACGCCTCAAGTTCAAGCGTGATGAAAGTAGCTCCCATAGATGTGACCTCATCGGCAGATGCTGGGCGCACATCGTAGGCGGAGACAACTGCGCCCAATCGACGTGCGGTGGCGATCGCCTGTAAGCCGGCGACGCCTGCACCAAGAACTAATACTTGTGCAGGAGTTACAGTTCCGGCGGCGGTCATCGACATCGGGAAAAATCTAGGTGAAAGTTCGGCGCCAACGAGAGCTGCGCGATAACCGGCGCAGAGAGCTTGCGATGAGAGCGCATCCATGGACTGAGCGCGGGAGATTCGGGGAACGAGCTCTAGCGAGAGGGCGGTGACGCCAGCCTTTACCGCCGCCTCAATTGAATCTATCGCGGTGACAGGGGATAAGAATGAGATCGTAACTGCACCGGTTTTAAGCGAGGCCATTTGCACTGGGGTGAGGGCTCCAACTGAGAGAACTACATCGGCGCTTGTGAGGACCTCACCATGGGAGATTGTTGCTCCCGCCTTTTCGAAATCGGCGTCGATTGCTTGGGAGTGTACTCCGGCCCCAGATTCAATAACGACCTCAAAACCTAAACGTGTTAACTTATTAATAATGTCGGGAACAAGCGCCACACGCTTTTCTCCCACACGAATCTCTTTAGGAACGGCTATGCGCATATGCTAAATACTATCGGCTGGAGCCTATTAGGTCACCTCTAACTAGGTGGTACAGCAGGGCTTGAATGGTTGTTCGGCGATGAAACGCCTCACGCCAGATAAGTGATCGCGGCCCATCAATGACTGAAGCCTCAACTTCCTCGCCACGGTGGGCGGGTAAACAGTGCATGAAGATCGAATCCTTTTCCGTCAATGACATCAAATCTTCAGTCACTGCAAATGGTGAGAGTGCGCGCATTTTTTCATCGCGCGCATCTTCGGCATCGCCCATCGACATCCAGACATCGGTATATAAAACACTCGCATCTTTGGCCGCTGCCGCAGGATCATTGAGAACCTCTACCTTGCCGCCGCTGCGTGCTGCGATACTCCGCGCAATCTCAATCACATGTGGATCAGGTGCCCAGGCTCCGGCGGGAGTTGCAGTTACAACATGTGCACCCATGATGGCCCCCATAATGAGCCAGGCATGGGACATATTATTTCCATCGCCAAGATAGACGAATTTTCTTCCTTGAATATCTCTGCCAAAATGTTCGCGGATTGTGAGCCAATCGGCAAGTAGTTGGGTCGGATGATCATCGTCAGTTAGGGCATTGATAACTGGAATTGTTGCATTGAGCCCGAGTTCATCGACATCGGCCTGGGCAAATGTCCTAACGATTAGCGCTTCGCAGTACCCACTCATTATCCGTGCCGTGTCGGCGATACTCTCTCCCCGACCCAACTGCAGTTCATCGCCGCGGATAAAAATCGGCGTTCCACCTAGGTGAGCTACCGCGGTTTCAGCCGATAAGCGTGTTCGAGTTGAAGGCTTAGTCATATAAATCGCTACGCTCTTATTGGCCAATGCGGTGTTAGATCGCAACGGGTTGAGGGCAAAATCAGCGGCGGTATCGAGCAAAAGCTCGACATCTGCCCGGCTCAGATCCGCAGTGCGGAGTAAATCCTTCATTACCCGATTCTACGCCAAGTTTCACCGACGCCGACTGTATTCTTATCCACCTCATGGGGATTTTTAGAAAAAGCGCAGAAGAGTTGGGTTCCGATACCGATCTCTTAACTCGGCCGATTCTTGAAGAAGATGATGGTGGACATGACCGATTCGCACACTATGTAAAGAAAGACAAGATCGTCGAATCTGCAGTTACCGGAAAGTCGGTATTGGCGTTGTGTGGAAAGAAATGGACTCCATCACGTGATCCGCAGAAATACCCAATCTGCCCAACATGCAAAGAAATCTTCGCAGGTCTGAAGCAAGCACCTGAAGATAAATAGCCATGTCGCGTAGGTTCGCCCTGGCTATGGCTTTAACCTGTGCTCTGGTTTTAACGAGTGATCTGGCTTTCCAGAACGCTGCAATTGCCGCTGACAATGCCCCCCGCGCAGTTGTTAGCGGTTGGATTCCATATTATTCGGTAAAGAATGTAATCCCCTTCATTAAGAAGCTACCAGTAGCTACTCCGGCTGCACCTGGTTCGCCAGTCACATGTGAACCTAATGAATATTCAGCCCAAGACAACCTTGCCCTGAACAGCTCTTATCTTTTTACAAATAAAGATTTAATGAAAGAGGTCATGCCTTTTTGGTACACCCTAAAATCACCAACTCTTATTAGAGATGACTATACAACTGGGAATCCGTCGTGGCCAATAGCTGACACACTCTGCTTAATGCGCAAAAGTGGTTTGAAAATAATTCCGACAATTACCGATGGCACTGATAAATCAGTTTTAGCTGGTTATTTAGCCAATATCCAGAACCGTACCGCAATACTTAAATCTATAGTTGATTTAGTTAATAAAAATAATTTCGATGGGGTTGATTTAGATTTTGAAGGTTTTGCATTTGTAGATCCACTAACGACTTGGCCAACAACGGCACCAAACTGGATTACTTTTATTAAAGAGTTGAGTGCACAACTCCATGCATCAGGAAAACTTCTCTCGGTTTCATCACCCTATGCATATAACCCTAATGAGAAAATAAAGGGCTACACCGTGTACGCCTGGTCAGAGATTGCATCGAGTATCGATCGACTGCGCATCATGACGTATGACTATTCGGTAGCAAAGCCGGGACCTATAGGACCGATTGATTGGACTGAAAAGACGCTCGCATACGCCGTGAGTATTATGCCGGCATCGAAAGTATTTATAGGACTGCCTGCTTATGGTCGTGATTGGATAACTGCAGTAAATGGAACCTGCCCCATCACCGCTCCGCCCGGTTTAATTAGCGGAGCAAAGGCGGCTACCTTTAAAATGAACTATGCCAGTACGAAAGCGCTCATAGATCAAGCCATACCATTCTTCGATGTAAAGACCAGTGAGGTGACTTATTCATATCTGCAAAGCTTTACGGGCTTGAACGCTCAAGGTATTTCAACAACATGTAAGCTCTCTCGAACTGTGTGGTATCAAAATGATCGTAGTTACACCGAGCGGATGAATCTAGTTGCAAAGTACCGCTTAGGTGGGGCGGCGGTATGGACACTTGGTATGGAGGACCCAACTGCCACCACGGCAATGCGTAACGTTGCACTCGCTATCGCTCCAGATACTGTGACAAATGTTTTGAGTTTAGATAACACCGCTGCTAACACGATCGGCTTTGGTGAGAGTTTTATATTAAATGGCAACTTTACATTTAAAGATAAGTCTCCAGTCGTTGGATTACCCGTCAATGTTGAGATTAAGCGCGTTGAAGAGAGCAGTTGGACAAAGATTACTGAGAGTACAAGTGATGCTGATGGAAGGATCTCAATACCAATCACTATCGGGGGGAGTGCCGCTTTTCGTTTCACTACTTCAGGTACGTGGGAGCGAGCAGAATCAATGAGCGTGCCAGCGGTTGTGAGTGTGCGGCCACGAGTAACTCTCAATTATCCAGTGAGTCTAAAGCGTGGTAACCAGTTAGAAATCACGGGCACGGTTTTTCCTCGAACCAGTGGGTCGGATGTTACGCTGCAAATCTTTAGCGCTGGAAAATGGGTAAACATCGCCGATAAAACAACCACCGACTCACAAGGCAGTTTTACTGTGGGGATAGTGCGCAAGCAGCGCGAGATCATCACTCTGCGAGTTAAGATTGCAACTAATCCGCTGGCAACGCTTTCCAGCGAGTTTCCAATCGTGGTGCGATAGCTATGATTAAGTTAGAAGAAAAATCCGATAGCCAGCTTCAAGATTCAATCAGCCTTGAAAGACCATGGATAATTATTGTTTGGGATGATCCGGTGAATCTGATGAGTTATGTAACTTATGTATTAATGGAGCTTTTTTCTTTTACGCAAGCAAAGGCACATGAGTTAATGATGAAGGTTCATACTGAAGGTAAGGCAGTTGTAGCAACGGGCAGCCGTGAGGAGATGGAGCGCGACGTCGCCAGACTTCATGAATATGGCTTATGGGCCACGCTTAAACATAGCGATTCCACACAGTGAGTGCGCTGGCGGATACACCTCACTCAGGTTTTAGTAGGCATGGGAGCGATGCCTATGTTGCAAATTTTTCAGAGTCTGAGAGTCAAGTTCTTATTAATTTAGTTGAACAGATAATCGAACTCCTCGGTGAGCGCTGCGATAGCGATAGCGATGATCCACTTGTAGCAATGGTGGGAATCACCAGCCATGATTCACCACCAGATGATGAGGTCCTTCTTCGTTTGTTGCCGAACGCATATGGTGATCAAGTTGCCGCATCAGAGTTTCGCCGATACACCGAATCAACTTTACGTGCAAAGAAATCTGCCCACGCCTTGATCGTAAGGGAGAACGTAAAGAGTTCTACCGATGGTTTTATTGAGTTAGATCGTAAAGGCGCCAACGCTTGGTTAGGCGCGATCAATGATGTGCGCTTAGCTTTGGGTGTGCGATTAAATCTCACTGCCAGTGGCTCCCAAGAGCTTGAAACGCTAGCAGCCGATGATCCTTTGCGCGGGGTCTACGCTGTTTATAGATGGCTTGGATGGATTCAGCAGAGTCTGATTGAGGCGTTCATGGAGGATGCTCTCTAACGCCATAAGAGTCACGGTAGGATTTATATTATGAGTAGCGCGCCGATCGGGATCTTTGATTCTGGAGTTGGCGGACTTACTGTTGCACGATCGATCTTGGATCAACTTCCCAATGAATCAACGCTCTACATTGGCGATACCGCTCGTGGGCCATATGGTCCTCGCCCGTTAGCGCAGGTGCGCGAGTTTGCATTGGAGAGTTTAGATTTCCTCGTTGAGCAGGGCGTAAAAGCAGTTGTCATTGCCTGTAACACGGCAAGTGCTGCAATGTTGCGCGATGCACGTGAGCGATACTCAATCCCGGTCATAGAGGTAATTCAACCGGCGGCGCGGCGAGCAGTTGCCGCAACCCGCAGTGGGCATATTGGTGTAATCGGAACTCATGCCACTATCGAATCGGCCGCCTACCTGGATGCATTTGCCGCCGCTGCGCACCTTGAGATTAATTCGATCGCCTGTCCACTTTTCGTTGAGTTCGTTGAGCGAGGTGAGACTTCTGGAGCTGCGATTACTGAGATTGCGCGTGAATACCTGGCCCCTTTGATTGCGGAAAAGATCGATACTTTGGTTTTGGGATGTACGCACTATCCGCTTTTAACTGGCGTGATTTCATATGTTATGGGGGATGGTGTCACTCTTGTTTCAAGTGCTGAAGAGACTGCGAAAGATTTATATCGCACGTTAGTAGAAAATCAGCTCCTTCGAAGCCAGAGCTCGCTTGCACCTACACATAGGTTTTTAGCAACGGGCGATGCAGCTGCATTTGAAAAACTAGCCCGTCGTTTTCTTGGCCCAGAAGTGACACACGTAGAACACCAAGATATCTAAGTACAAGATAACCAATTAAATAGGAGACGAATATGACACGCAACGATGGACGAGAAGTGAACTCGTTACGCGAAATTAAACTTACGCGCGGCTGGCTTGATCATGCCGAGGGCTCAGTACTGGTGGAGTTTGGAAAGACGCGCGTACTGTGTGTCGCATCTTTTTCTCCAGGAGTGCCACGCTGGTTAAAGGACTCAGGAACTGGCTGGGTCACCTCTGAGTATGCAATGCTGCCTCGGGCTACTCACACACGCTCCGATCGTGAGAGCGTTAAAGGAAAGTTAGGGGGTCGCACGCAGGAGATCTCCCGATTAGTTGGCCGCTCTCTGCGCGCGATTGTAAATACTAAAGAGCTCGGAGAGAACACAATCGTGATCGACTGCGATGTTTTGCAGGCCGATGGCGGTACGCGCACGGCAGCCATTACCGGGGCTTATGTCGCCCTCGCCGATGCAATTACATGGGCGAAGAGCAAGGGTCACATTAAGGCTGCGGCTAATCCGCTGAACGATTCAGTCGCCGCGGTAAGTGTTGGAATTATCGATGGAGTTCCGATGCTAGATCTCTGCTACGAAGAAGATGTGCGTGCCGGTACCGATATGAATGTCGTAGTCGCCGGTGATGGTCGCTTCATCGAAGTTCAAGGAACTGCCGAGGGTGAGCCCTTTGATAGAGCCTTGCTAAATCAACTCCTCGATTTAGCCGTTGCTGGCTGCCAAGAGTTAAGAGAGTTTCAACGATCGATTCTTGCTCAGTAAATCTACTTTGGAAAACTTAAAGTGAGGCTTATTGGTAATGTCGAATAAACTTGTCATCGCTACGCGAAATCCCGGAAAAGTTCAGGAGTTCCGGCGGATTTTAGATGCACTCTCCGCGGGCGCCGTTGAGTTGATAAGCATCGATCATTTTCCAGATTTGATCGATGTTGAAGAGACGGGCTCAACTTTTGAAGAAAACGCTTTACTCAAAGCTACTTACACAGCGCGAATGACGGGCCTACCATCGATCTCTGACGACTCAGGTCTATGTGTAGATGCACTTGGTGGAGCCCCAGGGATTTTTTCAGCCAGATGGGCGGGAGTTCATGGCGAGGATAAAGCCAACCTTGAGAAGGTTTTAGATGAGTTAAAAGCGGTACCGGAAGGCGCCAGAGGCGCGCACTTTATTTGTGTCAGCGCCTTCGTTCTGCCCGATGGACGGCAATGGCTTGGGCAGGGCCGTTTTGATGGCAGTATTGGACATAGCCCAATCGGTGATCAGGGCTTTGGTTATGATCCAATATTTATCCCTCTAGGGATGCAGAAATCATCGGCTCAAATGAGTGCGGCTGAAAAAGATTTCGTGAGCCACCGTGGAAAATCACTCCGCGCAATCGCCCCAAACGTAATAGAAATCATTGGTGGGCTGGGGTAACCTTGGGGGATAGAAGCGCGTTCATTGCGCGCGCACCGCTACCCAAGGAGTAATCGTGGCCGTTAAAAAGAAGAGCGCAGTTAAGAAGGTTGCTAAGAAGGCTCCGGCAAAGCGGGTAGCCAAGAAGGTTGCTAAGAAGGCTCCAGTAAAGCGGGTAGTTAAGAAAACCGTAGCCAAGAAAACCGCCGCTAAGAAAGTTGCAAAGAAAGCGCCAGCAAAGCTGGTAGTTAAGAGAAGTGGCGTTAAGAAGGTTGCAAAGAAGGCACCGGCAAAGCGGGTAGTTAAGAAAACCGTAGCCAAGAAAACCGCCGCGAAGAAGGTTGCTAAGAAGGCACCGGCCAAGCGGCTTGTTAAGAAAACATCGGTAGAGAAAGCTCCGGTCGCTGTTGTCACCAATACGTTGGCTGTAAAGCCGGTTGCAAGCCAGCCAAAGCCGGTAGCAACGCCTAAGGCGCCAACATCGGGACGTGTAGTTTTTTTAGTGGTCGCAGGAATCGTAATCCTCGCAGCGATTGTCGT
>JBBAMX010000024.1:0-18392 GCA_040402335.1 Candidatus Planktophila sp. | reverse complement strand
GGTGCAAACGGTGCAAACGGTGCCGCAGGTGCAAACGGTGCCGCAGGTGCCGCGGGTGGAGCAGGCAGTGGAGTTGCCGTTGTCAATCTCCTGGTCAATGATCCTAACTGCGCATTTGGCGGCACGAAATTTATATCCTCCACCGGCGTCATCTCTTTTGCTTGCAACGGTGGAGCTGGAACTTCATTTGGCTCTGGCCTTATCAGCGTTGGCTTATGTGATTCAAGCGTCTCCCTTTCATTACAAAGTGTTTATACAGGTGGTGATTTTATGATGAGCGGAGTAACTCTCAAGGATTTATCTAGTGCATGTAACGGTCAAACGCTGACGGTAATTCTTAATATAAAGCAGCCAGGATCGGGTGTTGAAAAATATGGAGTCTCTAATACATACGAGCTTGGAGATGTGATCATCTGTACCCGCCGCTTATCTCTACCGGCGGACAGTGAAACAAACACTGTTGTTTTCTCAGGCAGTGATTGCAGTAACCAAAATCAGGCCGGCCCAAGAGCAGGCTTCACGCTTTCAAATATGAGCGCCCGAGATCTAAAAGATGGTGCAGGTGCCCTTGCTATTCAGATATCGTCCTAAAACTCTCTACTTAACACGGCGGGGTCACCCCCGTCTAAAGCTGTTTCTTAGGCGATTTCATTGTAAAAAAGAGCATATCTGGACATAATCAATCCTATGAGCGAGGAGCGAATTCAACCTATTGAAACTAGTGAGATGCCCCTTGCCACCATCGGCTCACAGGCACCGCTTGTCATCGACCTGCCAGATGGTCAGAAATTAGTTGTAGGCGTTCTTGAGCCTGGCACTGTTATTGAAGTTGCGACTTGGCGTGGCACGGGTCGACCTGATTCACGGACAAATCGCTTAATGCTCGGGGTAAGTTCGCCCGAAGACGAGGTACCTGTTTATGGTGAGACACCCAGTAAAAACTCATTCAGATCACACCGCACTGCACCAAATTTACATGAGGTAAGTTTAGAGGAAGGGGCTACAGCACAAGAGGGTTCCAGTAACTCGGTGCTGTACACCACTTCTTCACCACAGCGGATTGAAAATGTAAAAAAGAGTTCGCAAAATTTGAGTAGACTCTTCAATATTAAACGCCTAATTAAACCGGCGATAGTTTTACTTATTGTTATTTTAATCTCTGCAGCATTAATCGGTCCGGGTCGATTACGAATATCTCATCCACACTCTGGCGCCGCTTCATCTTTAGGCAGTGCTAAAGACTCATTGGTAATCATTAGGCAGGGAACTAATGGCAAAGTCGGCGAGCCTGTGATGGCTTTAATTTCAGATCCCAAAACCTCGCCAGTATTAGCATTAGTCACTGCAGTCAGTGGCGATAACTTCATGATCGCAACAAATTCGCTGCGCGTGCAAACCAGCTCTAAAGAGATACTTGGTAAAGTTGAGTTTGTAATTCCATATTTAGGTGTCTTGGCTAATTTAATCGGAAAGTAAATGCCATTGATGCTTCACTAAGCAGTTCTTATTCAATGAATTGTTTTATAGTCTTCACAATCAAATCAGGGTGATCCCACATCGGTGCATGGCCGCACTGCTTTATTTCAATCCACGTACTGTGTGCTGGGGCCAATGAACGCTCCTGCGAGTGCGAAGGTGGCAGAGTATTATCGCTATCGCCAAAAAGAATTGTGACGGGTAATGATTCGGGAATTAGCGCATCAAAGCGTTTACCTAACATCCCATCCCATGCTGGGAAATATCCCGGCGAATGAATGACGGCTTGTGCGGCATCAAAACACGTCTCATAACTAAGCTCGGCCCACTTCGGGCTGACGGATTCAAAGCCGATTTTACGAAAAAGCTTTATTCGAAGGCCAAACTTGGCGAAGGGCCGTAACGTTTGCGCTAAATAATAAGAGCGTGCCTCATTTGGATGGCGCTCTATCGCAGGCTTTAGCCAAAGCCCAGCAGGTGCCAAGCCAGTTAGGCTTAAAATTCGATTCGGCTGCGCGGCCGCCATTTCAAGTGCAATCCAGCCACCCAATGAGTTACCTGCAACATGAAAACTCTGTAATCCAAACTGGGCCTGAATGTTTTCAAAGATACTATCGCCCAGAGATCGCGGATCCATCGGCTGGCCGTTTTTAAAGCTACTTTTGCCATGCCCAGGCAAGTCAACGGTTATCACACGAAATGATTGTGAGAGGGCAGGAATAATACTTTTAAATATAGTTGAGGCAGAGCCAAGGCCATGGATGAGCACGAGTGGAGGAAGGCTCTGATCGCTTTGCGTCAGAGTCGTAGCAAGTTGCGCCATCAATATCTATATTTTTCAGTCTCACTCGGATGCGCCTTACAGACAGCCTTCCACACCTCATCGGGCTCAAAACCATCGGCAAGAGCCTCGTTAACGCTGCGGCTACCCAACTCTGAGATCGCAATATCTTTAGCGAACGAGGGCGCCCACGAACCACCAAATGAGAGCGTTAACCGCTCACGTAGATCAGAGATGCGCACGGGATAAGAGTAACTCGGCATGGAGCCGTGACTCTTCTGGTTTTAAAGGGGCAAAGGCCTGCCCAATCAGCCAGCGCAGTGCAAGTTCGGCTAAAACTGTACTTCCAGTGATCGTAATCAGAGCTGCGCTGATCTGATCCCAAAGTGGGTTGTGCGTTGCAGCTAACGCCGTAGCTAAAGGCGCAGGATCACTTTGGCGCATTTGAGCGAGCGCGGCGTCGGTTGAAATTTGAATCGACAGAACCTCCAAAGCACCAACTGCATTTGATGTGCTCTCGGCCAATTCGATCAGGCGTGAAAACTCTGATTCGCACAGGGCGGCAATCACACTCTCTTTGTCGCGAAAGTGGTTGTACAGAGTTGCGCGAGAGACCTCGGATGTATCGGCGATTTCAATCATCGACATCTTGGCAAGACCAACGGTTGCAATCAGGCTTTTCGTTCCAGCAAGAATTGCACTCTGTGTGCGACGATGTGTTGTTACTTGTGGTGCGTATTTATTAAGCGGCATCTACGACGGTAAGAGTTACGCTCTCGTGGCTAGCTAACTCAACTGAGACTCCATGAAAGACTGCCGATAATGAAAGACCTAAAGCGGAGCAGATTGCATTGAGCAGCTCGGAGGATGCCTCTTTCTGGCCGCGCTCCACCTCTGATAGATAGCCCAGTGAAACACGTGCGGCGCGGGCGACATCGCGAAGAGTTCGAGCCTGTGATGTGCGGGCGCTACGAAGCGTCATTCCTACGGCCTCACGTACTAGAGCCATCTGGAGACCTCCCTTGGTTAAAAACTAACCGCTTAAGCGCGATGTCTAAGGATACGCGCAAAACCGGCGATCGCACTCTCTGTAGTTGCGTTTCGGATAGATTCACGCTCACCGGTGAGTGAGAGTTCGATCTGCCGGCAGATCGGACCCTGGATCGCTACCCAGACAGTGCCCACCTGATGGCCGTTGTGAGGATCTGGTCCGGCTACTCCGGTAGTTGAAATCGCCCATGTAGTCCCAAAAGATTTAATCGCTCCCTTGGCCATCTCAATAGCTACTAGCTCGCTTATCGATGTATTTTCGGCGATCAGCTGCGCCGATACATCTAAGTGCGAGGCTTTAATCTCATCGCTATATGCCGTGATCCCACCCAGAAATACATCGGATGCACCGGCGATTGAAACAATGGCCGAGCTTAAGGCGCCGGCAGTTAAAGATTCGGCCGTACTTAACGTCTCCTTTGAAAGGCGCAGAGTATTAATGATCTCGGCTGCGAGCTGCGCAATCTGCGGTGAAATCTCCATTGCCACCTACTTAACTGGTTTCAAAGCCGACTGTACATAGTAAATCCCGGTCGCGATAGTCAGGAGAACTGCAATCGCCATAAATCCATCACGAAACCAGAAGAGAGTGGAGGAGAGCGGCAGTACATAGAATCCGATTCCAAAGTTCTGCGCCATCGACTTAATCTTGCCTCCCTTATTGGCGGCGATTACGCCGCGCTTAATTATCGAAAGCCGGAAAAAAGTGATACCTATTTCTCGAACTAAAATTACGATAGTAATCCACCAGGGTAAGCGATTTAAAATAGAGAGTGAAATCATGGCCGCGGCGATCATCGCCTTATCTGCAACGGGATCTAGAAACTTACCTAGCTCGGTAATATTATTTCGACTGCGCGCTAAATTGCCATCGGCAATATCTGATAAACCTAGGAGAAAGAAGACGATCCAAGATATGTACTGCCACGTTGGATCGCCACCGCCGTTTTTAAATAAGGTATAGACGCCAATCGGGAGAAAAACAAGGCGAGAGATCGTTATGTGATTGGGAGTGATAAAACTGGGTAGTCTCATCGAACCTGTGCGACTAAATCAGCGCCCATAGAGTCGATGACAACGGCATCTACGTACTCCCCGACTTCAAAATCCGTTCCAATAAATGATGTTGAGCCATCTACTTCAGGGCCTTGATGCGCTGCACGACCCTCTTGCAGTTCGGCATCTTCAATGAGAACTCGGATATTTTCACCGATTCGCGCCTGCGCCCGATTTGAGACCATCTCATCGGCTAGCGATGAGAGCGTTTCTAAACGCTGTGCAATGACATCGGGTGCAATCTTTTCAGCCAGTTTAAGCGCCTCGGTATTATCTTCATCCGAATAAGCAAAGACACCCACGGCATCGAGCTTTGCTTGGGTGATAAAAGTTGCTAACTCATCGAAGTCTTCCTGAGTTTCGCCCGGAAAACCAACGATGAAGTTCGATCGAATACCAGCTTGTGGTGAGAGAACACGGATTTGATTTATTAAGTGTAAAAACTTTTCATTATCGCCAAAACGTCGCATCCGTCGCAAAACGCTTGGGCTTGTATGCTGAAAAGATAGATCAAAGTACGGCGCCGTCTTATCCGTAGAAATCATCGCTTGAATTAAAGTTGGACGCATCTCAGCGGGCTGTAAATACGACAGGCGCACGCGCTCGAGCCCATCAATGGCTGCGATATCAGGGAGAATCTTTTCCATGAGCTGGAGATCACCCAAGTCTTTTCCATAGGATGTCGTGTTCTCGCTCACTAAAAATAGCTCGCTCACACCGTTGGCAACTAACCAACGTGCCTCATCCATAATCTCATGAGGACGACGAGATACAAATGCTCCGCGAAAATATGGAATAGCGCAGAATGAACAGCGACGATCGCAGCCCGATGCGATCTTCAACGGTGCCCAAGGGGCCGTGCCTAAACGTTTGCGGGTGAACTCTTCGGCGGGGCGGCTCTGGGCTCGATCGGCCGGTGCGATTGGAAGTAGCGCCCGGCGATCTCGTGGAATATGTGGCACGTGTTTATTGCCGGCGACAATAGATTGCAGGCGCGCCGAGATATCTTTGTAATCATCAAAACCTAAGATGGCATCGGTCTCAGGAAGTGCTTCGGCTAACTCATTTCCATATCGCTCAGCCATACAGCCGACGGCCACAACTGCACGAGTGGTTCCGTGACCCTTTAAAGAGTTGGCCTCAAGAAGGGCGTCGATAGAGTCTTTTTTCGCCGATTCAATGAAGCCACAGGTATTAACTAAGGCGACCTCGGCTAACTCAACGTCATCAACAAGTGTCCAGCCATCGGCGGCCAAGCGCCCTGCAAGCTCTTCGGAGTCGACTTCATTGCGCGAACAGCCCAGAGTCAGAACTGCCACGGTACGTTTCATTTGGCAAATCTTATCGGGTTATGAATTGACTCCATACGACACGCTAACCACCTCGCCGTTAGCGCCGAGTATGACGCGTTTCTTGCCATTTACTTGTACATCTACCCCGCCGGCGTTACCAACTCGCAGGTCAAGGCGCAAATCAGTGCTAAAACTTCTTGAAGCACCCAAAGGTACTTCGGCGCTAAATAGTGTGCGCCCTGAGGCATCCGATACAAGTAGCCAGCTCTTGGCGCGAGTAGCAGTGAGTACAACCTCCACACCAGTTCCAGACGAAAAAGAACTTAGCGCCGAAGCTGCCGCCGATTGTGTAGGTGCAGGGGAGGCAGATTGCGCGGGTGTTGGGGATTGCGCGGGTGTTGGGGATTGCGCGGGTGTTGGTGTTGCCAAAGTGAGAACACTACTGGAGGACGAGTGGTTAGAGATAACTATCTGTGCTGCAGCTGCAATGCCTAAAGAGATGATGGAGATAAGAACCAGAGTCCTCCAAGATATTTTGCGTTTTGCATCAGGCCGACGCATCACATTATTTTCTAATAAAAGCTCTTGCATGGTTCGGCTCTGGCTACCCTGTTCTTCATTAAAGATTCGCAAAAACTCTTTTGGATCGATATCTAAACTCTTTGCAATATTGCGCACATGTCCACGTGCGTAAGTATCTCCACCGCAAAGCGAAAAGTTATTTTTCTCAATCTCTTGAATCATGCTTGAGCGAAGATTAGTTGAGGTGGCTAACTCAGCGATTGAAATACCGGCGTCCTTGCGTGCCTTTTCGATAAGTGAGCCAAGCGACATTTTCAATCCTAAGGATAATAAGTAGGGAAACGCGAATTTTACATCCCAAATCAGGTTCCTGGATAGAGCAACCTTACTTTAACCTGTGGACGATTTGTGAACAGCGCGTGTCCAGACAAGTTTAAATCAATAGTTGTGCAGGGTTGCTAGCACCGAATCGAGCTCATCGGGCTTGACCATCACGGTGCGAGCCTTTGAACCCTCAGAGGGGCCAACGATTCCCCGGGACTCCATTAAATCCATCAACCGACCGGCCTTAGCAAATCCAATGCGGAGTTTGCGCTGGAGCATGGAGGTTGAGCCAAACTGAGTTCCAACAACTAGTTCGACGGCCTGACAGAGGATATCTAAATCATCTCCGATCTCTTTATCGATCATCTTCGGATGGCTCATCGCTACGGTGACATCATCACGATATCGGGGCTTGAGCTGCTTCTTGACATGTGCTGTAACCGCCTCAATTTCACGCTCAGAGACATAAGCGCCCTGAATTCGAACTGCGCGGCTGGAGCCCATAGGGATAAAGAGTGCGTCGCCTTGGCCAATTAATTTTTCAGCACCAGGGGTATCTAAGATGACGCGGCTATCTGCCAGCGAGCTCGTAGCAAAGGAGAGTCGCGATGGAACATTTGCCTTAATTAGACCTGTGACGACATCGACCGATGGACGTTGAGTCGCAAGGACCAAGTGGATCCCAGCCGATCGGGCCAACTGCGTGATCCGCACTACCGACTCTTCTACCTCTTTGGCCGCTACCATCATTAAGTCCGCTAATTCATCGATGATGACCAAGAGATATGGATACGGCTCTACGGTGCGATCACTGCCCTCTGGTGGGATTACTTTCCCGGCACGAACCGCTTTATTGAAATCATCGATATGTCTAAAACCAAATGTGGATAGATCCTCATAACGCAGATCCATCTCGCGCACCACCCATGTCAGGGCATCGGCGGCTTTTTTAGGGCTAGTAATAATCGGTGTAATTAGGTGTGGGATTCCCTCATAGGCGGTTAGTTCGACGCGCTTTGGATCGATTAAAACTAAACGCACGTCATCTGGAGTAGATCGCGCCAGAATCGAAATTATCATCGCATTAATCATCGAAGATTTACCGGCACCGGTTGCACCTGCGACAAGTAGATGAGGCATCTTCGCAAGGTTTGCGCAGATGAAATTACCCTCAACATCTTTACCCAGTGCTACCAACATGGGATGGTGATCCTGACCGGCAACTGAGGAGCGAAGTACATCGCCTAAGGCAACGATTTCGCGATCGGCATTTGGAATTTCGATTCCTACGGCAGATTTTCCAGGAATAGGTGAGAGGATCCGAACATCGCCACTTGCTACGGCATAAGAAATATTTTTAGCCAGAGCGGTGATACGTTCGACCTTGACGGCATTTCCAAGCTCTACCTCATAACGGGTAACCGTTGGTCCGCGCATAAAGCCCGTCACTTGAGCATCGATTTCGAACTGTAAAAAAACCTCGGTCAGTGCAGCCACGACGAGCTCATTTGCCTTGCTCTTAGCCTTTGCCGCAGGTCCGGCACGCAGCAAATCACTAGGTGGTAACTCGTAGCTCGAATCGGCCGTTAGTAAAAGCTGTTCAGGCCGCTTATTTGCCGGTTTGGTTAAGGGTGAGCGTGGAATTGCGACTGTGCGCTCTTCATCAAATGGACTCTCCTGCGTTAACTCATCCTGCGCATCATCTGTTAAATCATCTGTTGCTAGGTGAGGATCTGGCTCATTCCATACGCGAACGATGGGGCTTTCAAAGGGTGGGGTGTCGATAACCTCAAAAGGCTCGGCCTTGACCGCTCGAACCCGGCGCTTAGACCACAGCCAAGTTGATGTGATTCCAATGCGGGAAAAAAGACTACTGACTGGAGTTGCCGTAACAACTAAAATACCAAAGATAAAGATAATTACTAAAACTGGATATGTTAAGACCGAGGTCATCGCTGCAACGAGCGGCTTTGAAACGGCATATCCAAACCAGCCTCCCCCTTCTCGCATAGCGGTTGCACCCTTACCAGTAGAGGCGTTTAATAAATGTGCAAGACCTGTCGATGAGAGTAGAAGCGCGACTGTTCCAACGATGATTCGGCCGATCGCCTTTTTATCTTCCGGAGTTCTAAATAATTTAAAAGCAAAGTAGATCAGGGCAATTGGCGTCACAAAGCCGATACGACCAAAGCCTCCGTAAATAAATGAATAGACCGCACGACTGAGGATATTATTGGCGTGAAACCATGTACCTGCAGTTGTAATGATCGCAAGAATTAAAATAAAGAATGCAATACCATCGCGTTGATGAGCAGGATCTAAATCACGTGCCCCTCTAGCCAGAAAACGGATGCTGCGCCCGATTAACTGGGCAATAAACCGCCAAATCGCCGCGGATCCTCGGCCTAAAAAAGCTAGTACTGTGCCGGTCTTAGTTGAGGGTTTTTTTCGTTTTGCCACACTGTCAATCCTAAAGCAAACGCATTTTTGATTTAACTAGGCTCGCCGCGATTAGACCTCAATAACAACCGGGATAATCATCGGCTTTCTGCGATGCTCCCCACCGACCCATCCCCCAACTGTTTTGCGTACTATCTGAGATAGTTGATGCGTTCCATTTATTCCATCTGCTACCGCTGCAGCCAAAGCCTTTTCAATCTTTAATTTAACGTCGTCAAAGAGCGCGATATCTTCATTAAAACCACGGGCATGTATATCTGGGCCGGCAACGATCTTTCCGCTCTGCGAATCGATTACAACAACGACTGAAATGAAGCCCTCTTCACCTAATATCCGCCGATCCTTTAATGAGCTCTCGGTAATATCACCAATGCTCTGGCCATCTACATAGACAAAGCCACAAGGTACGGCTCCTACAACCGAGGCTTCATGATCTATTAAGTCAACAACGACTCCATTTTCAATGATTAATGCGTTGGCACGAGGCATCCCACTTGAGATTGCCAACTCGGCATTTGCTTTCAGGTGGCGCCACTCTCCGTGTACTGGAATCACATACTTCGCCTTGACGATGTTGTAGCAGTACAACAACTCCCCTGCCGCTGCGTGACCAGAGACGTGAACCATTGCATTTGCTTTGTGAACAACTTTGGCACCAAAGCGTGTTAGCTCGTTGATAATTCGAAAGACCGAGTTTTCATTTCCAGGAATTAAGGATGATGCGAGAATAACTGTATCGCCCGCGCCAACCCTGATTCGATGATCACCATTTGCCATTCGGGCGAGGGCTGCCATGGGTTCACCCTGTGAGCCGGTACAGATTAATACAACGTTGTCATCATATGAATCTAAATCTTTGACATCGATGAGAAGCCCATCAGGTACGGTTAAATAGCCCATATCTTGTGCAATCTTCATGTTGCGAACCATTGAGCGGCCAATAAAAATAACTTTTCGGCCATGGGTCGCAGCGATATCGATTACTTGTTGCACACGATGGATATGAGATGAGAACGAGGCAACAATTACGCGGCGTTTGGTAGATGCGATAACACGATTTAATGCGGGCATAATCTCCCGCTCAGATGGAGTAAATCCCGGCACATCGGCATTTGTTGAATCGACCATAAAAATATCTATGCCCTCTTCGCCCAATCGGGCAAAAGTTCGTAGATCAGTGATTCGCCCATCTAACGGCAGCTGATCCATCTTGAAGTCACCCGTATGCAGAATTCGGCCAGCATCGGTATTTATAACCACCGCTAACGCATCGGGAATCGAGTGATTGACTGCTACAAATTCAAGTTCAAATGGACCGACATCCTCATGCCCACCCTCGCGAACTTCTCGTGTGAGTGGCGTAATGCGATGCTCTTTTAACTTTGCAGTAATCAGGGCAAGAGTCAGGGCCGAGCCATAAATGGCGATATCACCACGCTCACGCAATAGATATGGAACTGCGCCAATGTGATCTTCATGTCCATGAGTTAAAAATAGGCCAACTACATCATCTAGCCGATCACGTATATATGAAAAATCAGGAAGGATTAAATCAATGCCAGGCTGGGTATCTTCGGGAAATAAAACTCCACAGTCGACGATTAATAACTTACCTTTAGTCTCAAAGACGGTCATATTGCGACCGATTTCAGCTAGGCCACCGAGTGCGACAATGCGTAAACCACCATGAACTAACTTGGTAGGAAGGCTTAAATCTGGATGCAGATGATTCATTATTTATACAGCAACGCCACCGGCGCGTAGATCTTCGCGCAGCTGCGCGATCTGTACATCGGTGGCATCGACTAATGGAAGGCGTGTGTGGCCACCTGGCAGAGACATCAGCGTTAACGCCGCTTTTGTCATGATCGCGCCTTGTGTGCGGAAGGTACCGGTGAATACCGGTAATAGTTTTTGATGAATCTCTAATGCACGGGCATACTCACCATTAAACCAAGCGGTGAGCATCGCCTTTAAGTCACTACCCACGGTATGGCCGCAGACCGAGACGAAGCCAACTGCTCCAACCGCCAAGAGTGGCAGATTTAAAATATCATCACCTGAATAAACTGGAATCCCGCACCGCTTGATTACCCACGAAGTCGCAGCGACATTTCCCTTGGCATCTTTGAGGGCAACGATAGATGGATGTTCAAAGAGTTCAACGATTGTGTCGGATTCGATTTCAACACCAGTGCGCCCCGGAATGTCATACAACATCATTGGTAGCCCCGTTGCATTTGCCATCGCCAAAAAGTGAGCCTTTATTCCGGCCTGTGGTGGCTTGTTGTAATAGGGAGTGACCACCAGAATACCATCGGCGCCAGCTACCTCAGAGCGCTTAGCTTGATTGACTGAGTAATCGGTTTCATTATCACCGGCACCAGAGAGAACTTTGATATCTGAGCCAACTACCCGTTTAACAACTTTAATGATCTCCTCTTTTTCTGAGGATTTAGTTGTAGGAGCCTCACCAGTTGTGCCATTAACGACGATTCCATCGTGACCGGTTTTGACTAAATGATCGGCGATTTTTTCTACACCGTTCCAATCGATGCTGCCATCTTTATGAAAAGGGGTGACCATCGCGGTCAACATTCGACCAAAAGGCGCTGGTGTACTCATGTGCCTAACTCTACCTGTTTTAAGGCGCGATACGGCCAGATTTTTCGAAGGCACCGTAAGTGAGTGGCATTAATTTCGCGAACTCGGCCTCCATTTTCTCAGCTACCATCTCGATTTCACGCTGAGGATAGCTTGGAAAATGCGAGCCTTCACGGGATGTTCGAAGTGATAAAAAATTCATTAATGCGCGGGCATTCATGCTGACATACATCGATGAATATGTTGCAACTGGAAGAACTACTCTGGCAACTTCACGTGCAACGCCGGCCTCGAGCATTTTTATATAACTCTCATAAGCGATTACATAGGCATCCTTCATCGCTTTAACTGAGATATCAAACTGTTCTTGAGTACCATCTTCAAATGTATAAGAGCCTGTTTTTCCGACTTGAATGAGCTTGCGCGACTTTGATGGAATATAAAAGACGGGTCTTAATTCGCGATAGCGGCCACTCTCTTCATTATAGGAAGCGATGCGATGGCGCATAAACTCGCGAAAGACAAAGATTGGGGCGGCTACAAAAAACGTCATCGAGGTGTGTTCAAAGGGAGAGCCGTGTCGCTCTCGTGCCAAGTAATTGATAAGTCCGGCCGAGCGAGATGGATCTTCACCAATCTCATCGAGGGACTGCTCGCCGGCAGTTGATACACGTGCGGCCCAGATGACATCGGCATCACTTGCACTAGATTTCACAAGTTCAACGGTTACATCGTCGCGGTAGACAATCTCTTCGGCCATTGCGCGAGCCTACCTATCGGCGCCTTGGTGGCTTTGGATTTCTACGGCAGAATAAGCGCGTGTCCAGAGTTGAAAGAATCACAGTCCGCGACTCCTTGAGCCTGTCCATTACCGTTGGCGCTTACGGCGCCGCCTTTGGCGCGGCATCGGTTGCAAATGGTTTCTCCGTGCTGCAGAGCTGTCTCTTATCCTTGCTGACTTTTTCGGGTGCATCCCAGTTTGCCGCTATCGGCGTAATTGGAGCGGGCGGAGGCGCACTGAGCGCGATTGCTACGGCATCACTTCTTGGCGTTCGTAATGGTTTGTATGGCGTAATTATGGCGCCGCGCCTAAAGGTAAGTGGTTTCAAGCGTGTCATTGCCGCTCATATTACGATCGATGAATCTACCGGCGTTGCATTGGGGGCTCAAAAGCGCAATGAGGATGCAATGCGACATGGATTTTGGTTGACGGGCTTTGGAGTTTTCTTCTTCTGGAATATATTTACGCTAGCCGGTGCCCTTGGTGCACAGGCCATGGGTGATACCCGAGCATGGGGTTTGGATTCGGCAGTACCGGCAGCGTTTTTGGCTTTACTCTGGCCCCGACTTGAAAACAATCGCGACCGTGGTTTGGCAATTACTGCAATTTTATTTGCACTTGTAATGACACCGATTCTGCCAGCGGGTTTACCGATTATCGCCACTGCATTTATAGCGCTCGTATTTGGATTACGTCGATGAGTGTTTTCTGGCTAGCGACGATAGGAACGAGCGTCATAGCCTTTGCACTCAAATTTTCTGGACATTCGATCCCTCAACACTGGTTAGAGCACCCAGCAATTCAACGCGTTAATGCACTTATACCAATTGCATTATTGAGCGCTTTAGTAGCCGTCCAGAGTTTTACCGATAAGAGTAAGTTGATAATTGATCATCGATTGGCAGGAGTAACCGTTGCATTGATTGCGCTGCTTCTTAAAGCACCATTTCCAGTAGTGGTCTTATCGGCTGCCATAACTTCGGCGGCCGTGTATCGATTGTTTTAAATAATACCTAAAGCGCTCAATTTGGACTTCAATGCGATATCCGATGGCTCAGTTAAATGTGTGCCATCGCTGAAAACTATTACTGGTATCGACTGCGCTCCACCATTAATCTCTCTGACCTTATCGGCTGCAGATTGATCGGCTTCAACATCGATGAGTGTGTAGGCAACGCCCAGCTCGGCAAGTAAGCGTTTGGAGCGTCGACAGTCCCCGCACCAATCGGCCCCGTATAGCGTTATCTGCGAATCTGACATTGTGAACTCCTTAATTACATGAATTTATCGAGGCCATGGGTTAGACCTTGATGCGAAACTACACTGCGAATACCTAATAAGACTCCTGGCATAAAACCCGCTCGATCGAGTGAATCATGGCGAATCGTAAGCGTCTCACCTAAGCCACCGAGAATCACCTCTTGATGGGCAACTAATCCGCGGGCACGGATCGAATGAATTGGAATCTCACCAACTACAGCGCCGCGAGCACCCTCAAGGGCGGTAACCGTTGCATCGGGCATTGCTGGTAAGCCCGCGCTTTTGCGCGCATCACTCATTAACTGCGCAGTTCGGGTTGCCGTTCCACTGGGAGCATCGACCTTATCGGGGTGATGAAGTTCAATAATCTCTGCCGATTCGAAGTAGCGCGCAGCTCTTGCTGCAAACTCCATCATTAAGACGGCACCGATGGCAAAGTTCGGCGCGATCAAGATTCCGATCGCTGGATGCAACTTTGATAGTGCATCAAGATCGGCAACTCTTTTTTCATCAAAGCCGGTAGTTCCCACAACTACGTTGATTCCATTCTTTATTAAGAAATCAAGATTTCCCATAACGGCATCGGGTGTAGTGAAATCAACGGCGACTTGTACGCCGGTACCAATCAAAGTTTCGAGTGAGTCCCCCAGATCAAGGGCTGCGACAAGGGATAAATCACTTGCAGACTCTACGGCCTTGACTACTTCGGCGCCCATCCGCCCTTTTGCGCCTAAGACTGCGACGTTAATCATTTCAATACCTTCTCAAACTTAGCACTGCTCTTAAATGGTCCAACGAGTGCAAGCGTAGGGGTTGTATTCAAAAAACTACTAGCAATTTCACTTATATCGGCGGCATTAACCTTCGATACGGCCGCTAATATCGCATCAAAGCCCATCACCTGGCCATAGACGATCTCACTCTTACCGATTCGGCTCATACGAGAGCCCGTATCCTCTTGGCTCAAAACTAATGAGCCACGTACGGCCCCCTTGGCCCGCTCAATCTCTTCATGGCTCAGACCATTGGTGGCGACATCGGCTAAAACCTCGCGGATGATTTCCAAGGTTTCGATCGCCTTGGCTGGCTTGCAGCCTGCGTAGAAACCTATCTGTCCACTACCTGCGAACTGCTGCGCGAATGCATAAACCGAGTAAGCAAGTCCACGTTTTTCACGTATCTCTTGGAAAAGTCGGGAGGACATTCCCCCGCCCAGAGCCGAAGTTAGTACTCCCATTGCAAAACGTCGATCATCATGTCGGGCGACACCGGCCATGCCGTAAAACAGATGTGCCTGCTCGGTTGATTTGGAGATTAAACCCACGGCGCCTGAGCTGCCAATTTTAATCGCCTTATTTGATCGAAGAACTGGCTCACCGACTACATCAAGAAAGCCATCGAGCGACAAGGCTTTCTCTACCAGCTCGACAACTTTTTTATCTTTTATATTTCCTGCTACCGCTACAACTAAATCCTGCGGTAAGTAACGTTTCTTATAGTAGTTAAAGACACTTGTTCTCGACATATTATTGATTGACTCTTTTGTGCCAAGGATTGGACGACCTAAAGCTGTGTCCCCGTAGTAAGTCTCATCGTATAGATCGTGAATCAAATCACTGGGATCATCATCACGCATAGCAATCTCTTCCAAGACAACTTTACGTTCGGCATCAACATCGAGTGTTGTAATAATTGAAGATGTAATTAAATCTGAGATGACATCGATTGCCATTGGTAAATCAGTATCTATGACACGTGCATAAAAGCAGGTGTATTCCTTGGATGTAAATGCATTCATTTCGCCGCCAACGGATTCGATAGATGATGAAATCTCTAACGCCGTACGGTTTTTAGTACCTTTAAAGAGTAAATGCTCAAGGAAGTGAGAGGCCCCAGCCACTGCTGGACTCTCATCTCTTGAGCCAACGTTGACCCAGATACCAATCGCGGCGCTGCGTACCGAAGCGACTTCTTCGGTAACGATACGCAGACCGCTAGGTAAAACTGTTCTACGTACGCTCATTTACTCTGCTGAGCCGGTTGTTCCATCTTCAAGAACAGGTACCAAGGAGAGCTTGCCCTTTGGATCGATCTCGCCGATTTCAACTTGAATCTTGTCGCCAACCTTCATGACCTCTTCCAAGTTTTCAATCCGCTTACCACCATGCATTTTGCGAATCTGAGAGACATGCAGTAATCCATCTTTACCCGGCATCAAAGAGATGAAGGCTCCGAAAGCAGCTAGTTTTACGATCGTACCTAAGTAGCGCTCACCAACTTCTGGCATCTGCGGGTTAGCTATGGCGTTGATCTGTGCGCGTGCAGCTTCGGCCGATGGGCCATCGACTGCGCCGATATAGATCGTTCCATCGTCTTCAATAGAGATATCTGCGCCGGTATCGGCTTGAATCTGATTGATAATCTTGCCCTTAGGCCCGATTACTGCACCGATCTGATCGACGGGAATCTTGACCGAGATAATACGTGGAGCAAACGGGCTCATCTCATCTGGGCCATCGATCGCTTCGTTCATTACATCAAGAATCGCTAATCGCGCCTCTTTAGCTTGTAGGAGTGCGGCGGCAAGAACCGATGCCGGAATTCCATCGAGCTTTGTATCTAACTGAAGAGCTGTAACAAACTCTTTTGTGCCAGCGACTTTAAAGTCCATATCGCCGAATGCATCCTCTGCTCCAAGAATATCGGTTAGCGCAACGTACTCGACCTTGCCATCGACAGTGTCAGAGATAAGACCCATTGCAATACCTGCAACCGGTGCGCGCAGTGGAACACCAGCGTTATAGAGCGCAAGGGTCGAAGCACAGACCGAGCCCATAGATGTTGATCCATTTGAGCTTAATGCTTCAGAGACTTGACGGATTGCATAAGGGAACTCTTCGCGTGATGGAAGTACTGGAATCAATGCACGTTCAGCTAATGCACCGTGTCCGATTTCGCGACGCTTAGGAGTACCAACACGACCGGTCTCACCCGTTGAATAAGGTGGGAAGTTGTAGTTGTGCATATAACGCTTGTGATTCTCAGGATTCAATGTATCTAACTGTTGCTCCATCTTGAGCATATTCAACGTTGTGATGCCGAGAATCTGAGTCTCACCGCGTTCAAATATTGCCGAGCCATGCACTCGAGGTACAACTTCGACTTCGGCCGATAAGGCGCGAATATCGCGAAGCCCGCGACCATCCATACGGATCTTGTCGCGAAGTACGCGCTGGCGAACTAGCTTCTTGGTTAATGAACGCAAAGCCGCTGGGACTTCTTTTTCACGCCCAACAAACTCGCTTCCAACGGAGGCCTTGACCGAGTCGGTAATCTCATCGATTTTATTTTGGCGCTCTTGCTTACCTGAAGTTGTCAACGCCTTGGCAAGTTCTACCGAAGCGGCTTTTTCAACGGCGGCAAAGACATCCTCCTGATAATCAAGAAATACTGGGAACTCGGCCGTTGGCTTAGCAGCCACCTTAGCGAGCTCGGCTTGAGCCTCACATAGAAGCTTAATAAAGGGCTTTGCAGCCTCTAATCCCTGTGCAACGACCTCTTCATTTGGAGTTGGTGCCCCACCTGCAATGAGTTCGATCGTTCTAGCTGTCGCTTCAGCTTCAACCATCATGATCGCAACATCATCTCCGGCAACGCGTCCAGCAACCACCATGTCAAAGACTGCGTTAGCAACCTGTGAGTGATTCGGGAAGGCGACCCATTGGCCATCAATCAAAGCGACACGAACGCCACCGATTGGACCTGAAAATGGTAGACCTGCAAGTTGCGTTGACATCGAAGCGGCATTGATTGCAATGACGTCATACATATGATCAGGGTCCAACGCCATGACTGTCACGACGATCTGAACTTCATTACGAAGCCCCTTAACAAATGAGGGACGTAGTGGGCGATCGATTAAGCGGCAGGTAAGAATGGCATCCTCTGATGGACGGCCTTCACGACGAAAAAATGATCCTGGAATACGACCAACTGCATACATCTTTTCTTCAACATCGACTGTTAAAGGAAAGAAATCAAATTGATCCTTTGGTGTCTTTGATGCAGTGGTTGCCGAGAAGATCATTGTCTGATCATCTAGAAATACTGCGGCAGCTCCAGCTGCTTGACGCGCTAAGCGCCCTGTTTCAAAACGAATCTCTCGTTTTCCGAACTTTCCGTTATCGATTACTGCAACGGCTGATTGAACCTCTTGACCCTCCATGGGTCCTCCTTTAGTTAGTTTTGAGAGAGCTGAAAATAGCTATCTCTATTTCGGGCTACCACACCGAGAACTAACAATGAATCTCCGATCGAAGTTCACGCACGCCTGATTTAAATCGGCTCTTGCGGAAACCACTACCGAGGACCATTGATCCTCTAGCTGGTAGGTGGGTAGGTATTACTTTATTTAGCGGCGAATACCGAGTTTTTCGATAATCGCACGGTAGCGATTGATATCTGTCTTTGCGAGATACTGAAGAATTCGACGACGACGTCCAACGAGTAGTAAAAGGCCACGACGGTTGTGGTGGTCATGCGGGTTGGTCTTTAAGTGTGTAGTGATCTCTTCAATGCGCTTGGATAGCAAGGCGACCTGGGTCTCAGGACTTCCCGTATCAGTAGGAGTCGAACCGTATTGCGCGACGATTGCCGCAGTTGCCTCTGGTGTTAGTGCCATATCGTTGAACTCCTATTTCATCTGATGATCACGGGGCTTTCCGGTGTACCTCACGGAAAATCGCTTTCTCGTTGGATGCCAAGGCTACCAGCGAGCCTGTGGATA
>JBBAMX010000023.1:1557-18428 GCA_040402335.1 Candidatus Planktophila sp. | reverse complement strand
GTGTTGGTGTTGGTGTTGGTGTTGGTGTTGGTGTTGGTGTTGGTGTTGGTGTTGGCACCTTAACCACTACGCCTTTGTCCCACAGAAGTTTTTTACCGGATTTTATGCAGGTGAATTTCTTATCGGCGCTAATTGACGTAAGTCCGGCTTTTGAACAGAGAGCACCTGCCTTAGGAGTTGCGGCGAGACTTATTGAAGAGGTTAGCGAGGCAAAAAACAGGCACATCACGATAACGAGAGCTCTCCGGCGCATTTGACAAAGATAGCGTCAAGGGAGATTAAAGCAAGAGTAGGGGTGTTTTAGCCAACCGTTTAAGCGTCGATATGGTCGCGATCAATTTCAGCGTTAGCGATGAACTCTTTGCGGGGGGCGACGTCGCTACCCATTAATAGCTCAAACATAGCCTCGGCAGCGGTTACATCAGAGACCGTGATGCGGCGCAGAGTGCGGGCATCGGGATCCATTGTTGTCTCCCGCAACTGATCGGCATCCATTTCACCAAGACCTTTGTAGCGCTGAATTGGCTCTTTCCACTTTTTACCATTCTTGGTTAAATCAGCGGTGATTTTCTTCATCTCATCATCGCTGTAAGTATAAATATATTGGCCCTTCTTGCCACCGCCGCCCATAACTTCTATGCGATGAAGGGGTGGGATAGCTGCAAATACACGTCCCGCGTCAATAAGGGGGCGCATATAGCGATACATGAGCGTTAAGAGTAAGCAGCGGATATGTGCACCATCCACGTCGGCATCGGACATTAAAATTACACGACCGTAACGGGCTTCATCGAGTTCAAAGGATTTGCCTGAGCCCGCACCGATTACTTGGATGATAGATCCACACTCTTTATCTTCAAGCATCTGCGACAGTGATGCCTTTTGAACATTGAGAATCTTTCCGCGGATCGGGAGAATCGCTTGGAACTCGCTGTTGCGAGCAGCCTTGGTCGTTCCGAGCGCCGAGTCACCTTCTACGATAAATAGTTCAGTACGCGTTATATCCTCAGATCGACAATCTGAGAGTTTGGTTGGAAGAGATGAGGATTCAAGTGCATTCTTGCGCCGCTGTAAATCCTTATGAGCTCGCGCACTAATACGCGTTCGAGATGCTGCAGCAATTTTCTCTAGGACTAATCGGCCATTTGCCTTATCTATTCGTTTAGTAGTGTTGAAATACTCTTTCATCTTATCCGCCACGACCGCTGCAACGATTCGGGTGGCCGCTGCCGTTCCTAGAACCTCTTTCGTCTGGCCTTCAAACTGCGGCTCCGACATTCGCACAGTGACTACCGCGGTTAATCCCTCAAGAATGTCATCTTTAATAACATCGGCCTCTTTGTTGGCCAGCGTCTTAGTAGATCGCAACATCTCATTAATAACTTTGACGAGTGAGCGCTCAAATCCAAGGACGTGGGTTCCACCCTTTGGGGTTGCAATAATATTTACAAATGAACGTTGGGTCGTCTCAAATCCATTACCCCATTTCATTGCGATATCAACCTCCATATCGCGCTCAACTTCAGTAGAAACTAAATGACCTTTATCATCTAAAACAGGCACCGTCTCTTGATAGTGGCCCGTGCCGTAAATACGAATTACATCACCAACAGGCTCATCGGGTGCCAGGAAATTGCAGTATTCGGTAATACCGCTCTTATGAAAAAATGTTTCTGTCGTCTTAACTTTACTTCGATTATCGTTAACAATGAGCGTTAATCCTGGCACCAAATACGATGTCTGCCGCGCCCGGTTATAAATCTCATCGAGTGCGAGTTCAGCCTCCTTTAAAAATATCTGCTTATCTGACCACCACTTTATGCGTGTGCCAGTTACCTTGCTCGAGATTTTTCCAATAACTCGTAGTCCAGATTTCGCCTCAAATGGCGCCTTAGGCCCATCACCATCGAATATTCCAGCCGTACCTCTCTGGAAAGACATCCAATAAATCTTTCCATCGCGATCTACCTCGGCATCTAGGCGCGATGCCAGTGCGTTTACAACCGAAGCGCCAACTCCATGCAGGCCACCGGAGGCGGCATATGATCCGCCACCAAACTTTCCACCGGCATGCAACTTAGTTAAGACGACTTCAACGCCTGTTAAACCAGTCTTTGGCTCTTTATCAACTGGAATTCCTCGACCATCATCATGGACTTCAACTGATCCATCAGACTCTAAGTTAATCTCGATTTTTTTACAGTGGCCCGCAAGTGATTCATCGACCGAGTTATCTATAATCTCCCAGAGGCAGTGCATTAACCCTCGAGAGTCTGTTGAGCCGATGTACATACCTGGGCGCTTTCGAACCGCATCCAAGCCCTCAAGAACGGCTAAATCCTTAGCGGTATAGCTATCCTGCACACTTGTCGCTAGATCTTTATCGGCCACGGGGGCAAAGGTTATCGCCACTGGCTATCAATCCCCGCTAAACGCGCCGAGAATTACCGGTGATGAGGTAAAGTTTAGCTATTGAGGATTAATTTACAGAGAATTAACATAGATTTTCTTTGAAAACATGCGGGGAATATCTAGACATGCTTTGATGTTCCCTAAGAAGTAAACATACGGCAGAACGAAAGAGAGATATGTCAGATCAAATGATGTTCGAATCGGTACCGCTTAACGCCCTTGATCGCTGCGACCGCTGCGGAGCGCAGGCTTACGTGCGCGCCGTTCTTCTCAATGGTGGAGAGCTAATGTTCTGCGCTCACCATGGCAAGGAGTACGCCGAAAAGCTAAAAACTGTGGCTGCAAAGATAATCGATGAGAGCGAAAAGCTCGTCGAGACTCCGGTTAATTAACTTTCTTCTCCGGATCGATAGCTTTGTGGCTGCCGTCACACCAAGGCTTATCTTGAGAGCGTGAACAGCCACAAAACTTCACGTTCTCCTTAGTTTCCAGGATATTTCCTGCGGCATCGATGAAATCCACAGCACCAATAATCTTGATAGATCCGCTTATTGGATTGATATAGATCGTGGGATTTACCATTTTAATCCAGGTAGTCTCGCAGGACCTGGCTGCGTGATGGGTGGCGAAGCTTAGACATGGTCTTAGATTCAATCTGGCGGATACGTTCGCGAGTTACGCCATATACCTTTCCAATCTCATCCAAAGTCTTAGGCTGACCATCGGTGAGTCCAAATCGCATCGCTACTACGCCGGCTTCACGCTCGGAGAGTGTGTCCAAAACCGAATGGAGTTGCTCCTGTAGCAGAGTGAAGGAAACGGCATCGGCGGGAACAACCGCTTCGGAGTCCTCAATCAAATCACCGAACTCACTGTCGCCCTCTTCACCAAGTGGTGTGTGAAGGGAGATTGGTTCGCGACCATACTTTTGAACTTCCACCACTTTTTCAGGGGTCATGTCTAACTCTTTAGCAAGCTCTTCTGGCGTTGGTTCACGCCCGAGGTCCTGCAACATCTGGCGCTGAACACGGGCCAGCTTATTAATAACTTCAACCATGTGTACTGGAATACGAATCGTTCGTGCCTGATCGGCCATGGCACGGGTAATCGCCTGGCGAATCCACCACGTTGCATATGTTGAGAACTTATATCCCTTTGTATAATCGAATTTCTCAACTGCACGGATTAATCCTAAGTTGCCCTCTTGAATCAAATCCAAGAACAACATGCCACGGCCGGTGTATCGCTTAGCTAAAGAGACAACTAATCGAAGGTTGGCCTCTAATAAATGATTCTTGGCGCGCTTACCATCTTCTACAAGCCACTCGAGTTCG
Source organism: Candidatus Planktophila sp. (assembly GCA_040402335.1). Classification (GTDB taxonomy): domain Bacteria; phylum Actinomycetota; class Actinomycetes; order Nanopelagicales; family Nanopelagicaceae; genus Planktophila. The sequence continues at coordinate 14,682 of JBBAMX010000023.1, read as the reverse complement.
CGCTTTAACTTCTTTTCGAGCTTCTTTTCACTCTTTAACTTTGATTCGGCAAATAATCCAACTTCGACTCGAGTTGCTAGTTCAACTTCAAGTTCGGCGTTGAGGAGGGCGACTCGACCAATCTGCTTTAAATAATCTTTTACCGGGTCTGCCGTTGCACCGGCGGTCATTACCGTCTGCTCTGGTGGAAGATATTTAATTTCGCGTTGTACTGTCTTCATTTTTTCAATAAAGAAGTTGAGTAAATCTTCGAGATTCTTGAGAGATCCAGTCGATACAGCTTCAGCGGCGGTTTTCGCCGATCTTTCGGTAAAAGTCTTCATCTCAAACTGCTGTTGAATCTGCTTATAAGTCAGTGATTTAGACTCTGCTTCACTGATGCCATATCGAGTAGGTGTGGCTGCATTGTTAATCTTCTGGTTTATCGCTTCAATAACAATATTAACGTTTCTTAGATCCTTCTTTAACTTATCTCGCTCGTTCTTATCCTCTTCTTCATCTTCACCCTCGGTCTCAGCTAAAGTGAATGAGCCCTTTGCCTTGCTTGACTCATCAGAAAGCGTGACGACGCGAACCTTGTCCTCGGACTCTGCATCAACTAGTTCTACGGCATCTGCGATGAGAGTTTCCACATCTTCAAGCTCAACCTCTTCAAGCTCAACCTCTTCGCCATCGATACTAACGATTGCAGTTTTACCTGCACCAGGTTTTCCGCTCTCTGCTTTTTCACCAACTGATTTTTCAACTACAACTTTTGGTTCAATCAATGCATAGTCTGATTTCTTTAAGATTCGCGAAGGCGAACCAAGTCCAGATTTACGTAGTTTTTCAATCATTGCTGGGACTGAAACTACTAAAGCACGCGCCTCTTCAACTAAATCCTTATCAATATTTTTTGGAATACGGTTAATCGATGTAACGCCACGCTTTTCTAACTCAGCTTCAACTTCATGCTGGCGGACAATTGCATTTTTCGCATCGACAATAGCTTGAACATCTTTAACGGTTAATTCTTTTTTTAACTCTATTTTTGCGGGCTTTGCAGCTTTTTTAACCGCTGCCGTTTTCTTAACCGGTACAGCTTTTTTAATCGCTGCCGCTTTCTTAACCGGTACTGCCTTCTTTATGGGTGCGCTCTTCTTGCTAACGGACTTACCCTTGACCTTGTTTTTGAGCGCAGAAATTACAGCCACATTAGTCCTTTGGTTTAATCAGCGAAGCGCTGAAGTGATGTCCATATTGTATTTTATCCACAGGGGTAAATGCACATCGGACACCCCGATTTGAGCCGCCTTACGTGAGCGCGAGCGCAGCTCTGATCACTTCTCCAACGGATTCGACCTCTACTAAGAAGCCATCGTGGCCAAAAGGCGATGAAATTGTAAATAAAGGGGCGGCTAAGGGCGCTAAATTGGCGATCTCAGCCTGTAAGCGTGCTGGAAACAGGCGATCACTATCGATTGAGGCGGCAACCACTGGGATTGTAATTCCGGCCAGCGCCGCGGCGACTCCCCCGCGTCCACGACCAATATCGTGACTATTCATCGCCTCGGTGAGGGCGATATAGGTGTTTGCATCAAAGCGCCCCGCCAGTTTCATCGCCTGATAATCCAGGTAAGACTCTACGGCGTAGCGGCCGGTGTCATCTCCTTGGAGCTCACGGCCAAAGCGCACATCCATCTCGGCCTCGGTCCGGTAAGTCAGGTGGGCTATTCGCCGAGCGATTCCCATTCCCTCTATCGGGCCGATTTCAGATTCATAGTAATCTCCATCAAGAAAATGAGGGTCACTCTTAATCGCGCGGATTTGAATTGAGCAGGTCCCAATCTGATCTCCCGTTGCAACGGCCGAGGAGCCGATGGTGCAGATGGCTCCTACGCGATGCGGCAGCGCCACCGCCCACTCCAAGGCGCGCATTCCGCCGAGGGATGGTCCAACGGCAAGGAGATACTTTTCAACTCCTAACGCGTCGCTAAAGGCTACTTCGGCGGCGACCATGTCTCTAACTGTCACCGATGGAAAGCGTGAACCATATCGCCGACCATCAGGAGCCAGGGATGAAGGTCCAGTTGATCCTTGGCAGCCACCAATAACATTTGGGCAGAGAATAAAATATTTATCGCTATCAAATGGTAGGCCAGGCCCAACCATAGATGGCCACCAACCAGGTACATCCGACCAGCCGGTCATTGCATGGTTTATTAAAATGGCGTTATCTTTTTTCTCGTTTAACGTGCCCCAGGATTGATAGGCGATAGTTATATTTTCTAACGTCTCTCCGCTTTCAAGAAGCAGTCCACCGATATTTACGAAAAGCCGATCACCGGGTGCATGGCTTTCGAGCCATGCCCCGGTAACTAAAGGCCTTGTTTGCGGCATCTATTGCGCGGCAGCGAACCCATCGATGAGATCGGCCTTGATATCTTCAATATCTTCAAGGCCTACTGAGAGGCGAACTAGTCCAGGTGTAATACCTGCATTTAAAAGCTCATCGGATGAAAGCTGTGAGTGCGTAGTTGAAGCTGGGTGAATAACCAGCGAGCGCACATCGCCGATATTGGCAACGTGTGAGTGCAGCGTTAAGCCCTCGACAAATCTCTGACCTGCAGCTAAGCCGCCCTTGATTTCAAAGGATAGGACCGAGCCCGAGCCCTTTGGCGCATACTTAGTTGCAAGGGCGTGATACGGCGATGTTGGAAGCGATGAGTAATAAACCCGCTCCACCTGGGGGTGGGTTGCAAGCCAATCTGCTACAGCTTGGGCATTTTCTAGGTGCTGCTTCATACGAAGCGTGAGTGTCTCAAGACCTTGGGCCAATAGCCATGCGTTGAATGGGCTTACAGCCGCCCCAATATCGCGTAGAAGAGTCAAGCGAATCTTAAAGATATAGGACAAGTTGGCGCCAAAGGCGCTTCCAACTCCGAGGGCTTGGGCATAGACAAGGCCATGATACGAGGGATCTGGGGTATTAAAGCTCTTGAACTTCTCAGGGTAGAGCGCATAATCAAAGTTTCCAGAGTCAACGATCGCTCCAACAACGGCGTTACCGTGGCCCGCTAAGAACTTTGTAGCTGAGTGAACGACAACATCTGCACCAAACTCAATTGGTTTGATCACATACGGAGTTGCAACAGTGTTATCGACGATGAGTGGAACGTGATTCTCGTGCGCCACTTTTGCAACCGCTGCGATATCTAAAATATCGTTGTTTGGATTTGAGATCGTCTCGCCAAAAAACGCCTTTGTATTTGGACGAACTGCATCTGCCCACTCTTGCGGATCATTTGGATTATCAACGAAGGTAACCTCAACACCGAAAGTTGGCAGCGTATAGTGAAAGAGGTTATAAGTTCCACCATAAAGGTACTTCGATGAGACGATGTGGTCTCCCGCTGTTGCAACCGCTAGAACGGCAAAGGTCGTTGCCGCCGATCCCGATGCCAATAACAGCGCGGCAACTCCACCCTCTAGGGATGCGATTCGTTTTTCAACAACATCCTGCGTCGGGTTCATGATGCGGGTATAGATATTTCCAAGTTCAGCTAAACCAAATAAATCTGCCGCATGCTTGGTATCGCGGAACTGATATGCGGTGGTTTGATAAAGCGGTAACGCTCGCGCCCCTGTGGTCGGATCTGCGACCTGGCCTGCGTGAATTTGGCGGGTCTCAAATGCGGCCTCTTCAAATGAAAAAGATGACATATATGTTCGTTCCTCCCAGTTAGGGGACCACTGAAGCAGCGATGCCAACATTGGCATAAATGCGGTACAAGTAATCCACGCTTATCGATGGCGTTGTTGCTATCGATCTGGTCTTCACCCGGAGCACCCCACCGTGGTGGAGGGTTGCCGTCTAGTAAGCCGGGGCTAAACACTAGAACTCGTGACCTGGGTGGACTATAACAGGTTCGAGAGGTTAATCAAAAATACCGGCTGTGACCTTGGGGTGTAACTCGCATCTCATCGCGGCAAAGGCGGCTGCTGGCCAGCCAGAGCCAAAGACGCGACGAAGCAAGATCGTTAACGAGTAGTTAGGTTGGTCACTACTTGCTCGCTCGAGTGCACGAAATGCAAGGGGCGTATCCCCCATTTCATAAGCAAGGGTTGCAAAAAGACATGCGACCGGGGCGATAAACCCATCAGGCGCTATCTGCAAAAGGTGGCGCCACATCTGCAGATAGATTTGAAAGTTATCTGCAGTGTGCGAGCCAAGTGCAAAGTCACGGACTTGAATATCGCTCAAACCTCCTAAGGCTCTTGCCAAACTCTCCTGATTACAGGAGTAAGAGAGTTTTTCAAACTCAACGGCTAAATCGATAACCGCCGTTGCGCCATCACGCTGAAAGGCTTTGATATCTGGGCAGCTCTCATTAAATGCAAAACTCTCTACTAGTTGAATAAAGTTTTTATTCTTAGCTTTGGCGATGGAGGAGATGGTAAGCACTTCTTTTTCTGTTGTCATATATTTCTCATTTCGTAAATCGAGTTGCCGCCGATACAACGGTGACGGTTGCCACCGAGGTTTTGATAATTTCGCCAGATATTGCACGTAAAGCACCGTTATGGGTGAAGCTTCCATTCCAGGTCGTAAGGAGAACGACTGCATATGTTCCTGCTTTGGAGTACGCATGTGTGATTGATTGATTGGGATATGGGGCCCCTGGATGAGTTGTGGCCCAGATCGAACCATCACCAAATGACCAGATAAAACCAGGGCGAAGCGCAACATCGACGGTTTCGCCGATGATATTGACTCGGCTTTGAAAAACTACGGGTAGATCGATCCAGAAAATAACTGGGACATGTGTGAGGGATTCAAACTCAGGTTGAAAAGCTATGCCAGCCGTTGGAACTAGCTTGGTTAATCGATCACTGAGGTTAGCTCTTTGAACCGTAGTTTTAACTTTCACGGTGCGGGTCTTATAAAGCCTTTTCACATAAGGCTTCGGGGAGGCTTTAGGTGGAAACCAGAGCGTTGCAGTTGGAGCGGGTTTGGGTATCACCGGGTTTTTCTTAGTATTCGTAAGCCCACCTTTGTGGGCCTCAATGATGATCTGGTTATCTTTGGTGTAGACATCTACGCAGGCTTGCTCCAAACAGTCGGCAAAAGCGCTGACAGGGGTGAATAAAACAAGGCTCAGAACCAGAGAGATGATGCGCTTCATGCGCGCGACGATAATTGGCGAGACCGACCCTTTTGAATTTCATTTAACTAACTGTGGATAGGTATGACACTCTTGGCGCATGGTTGCCCGCGATGGAGATGGTTGGATTGAGTGCAACTGCGGAAATAAACATTGGGGTCTAAACGGTGCAGCTGGCATACTCATTCTGCGCGGCCGTGAAATCCTGCTGCAACACCGTGCCCCCTGGGTGCACAATGGCGATACTTGGGGAATTCCAGGCGGTGCGCGAGATAGCCACGAAAGTGTCATTCAGGGCGCAATCCGTGAGGCGATTGAGGAGACTGGATTGGATCCACAGTTTCTAAAACCAGTGCAGGTTTTTAGCGATGATCATGGCAACTGGCGATATGACACGGTTATCGCTCTGGCTAGTAGTGAATTACATGCTCATGAAGTAAATGATGAGTCACATGAAGTGCGCTGGGTAGATATAAATAAGGCTCAAGAGCTCAATCTTCATCCAAGTTTTGCTAAATCATGGCCAACTCTGCAAAATATTTTAAAACCTCTCATCGATGAGTGCGCTATAGGCTAGTTAGACCACCAATACAGAAACTAAACCACCAATACAGAAACTAGTGGCTGTTTCAATCTCCACCTCTGCATCATGGCCGGCCTCAATTCGCTTCGTTGCAACATCGGTCGTTGCTTGAATATATGCAAGTGCTTGCGTAACATCTTTGACGCCAATTTCAACTAAGGCTTTATGTAATGGTGCAAGGAGGGCACGGTGCGCGGCCGCAATTGAGCTCGCACGTGATTGCGGCAGCGACGTTGCATTCAACGCCTTTGCCAGCAAGTGTCGGCCATCGGCGATGTAATGCAGGGCGCCCGATATCCAAGCCGAAATACATGCCAATGGATCGTTGCAATCTGCCACGGCGCTTTGCAGCAGAGCGGAAAAACTCTTTAACTCATCGATAACTAAATCTGCGACTAAATCTGAACTACTATTAAAATACTCATAAACCGAGGTACGAGATAGGCCGGCACGGGCGGCAACGGCCGCTACAGTCACTGCCCCACCACCAGATTCAATGGCAATTGCGGCGGCGGCATCGATTAACTGTGCTCGCCGCCAATCACGGTGCTCGGCAAGTGTCTGCGTTTGAATCGATGGCATAGCCCTAGTCTTTCACGCTTTTGTTGAGGCGGCGCAATGACTCCTGAACTACCTCTTTATCGCTGGTTCGCCATAGCGGTGGCATTGAGTTCAAAAGCACGCTGCCATACCTTTTAGTGACGATGCGCGAATCCAGGATCGCCACTACTCCTCGATCCTCAACCGATCTTATTAAGCGACCCGTGCCCTGAGCTAAAAGCAGGGCGGCTCGAGGCAGCGAGACCTGCATAAATCCACTTCCACCGGTGGCATCGGCGGCAGCTGCGCGCGCCGACATCACGGGCTCATCGGGACGTGGAAAAGGAATCCGATCGATAGCTACAAGAATGCAACTTCTTCCCGGCACGTCCACTCCCTGCCAGAGCGACATCGTGCCGAGCAGAATCGAAGTCTCATCTTTTGCAAATTTTTCAACTAAAGGGCCAACCGAGTCGCCGCGTTTTTGGGTAAAGATCTTTATCGGAAGTTCGGCTAAGACTTTACGCAGATGCAGATCGGCGGCCTCTACGCCGCGCCAGGATGAAAACAGCGCCAGCGTTCGCCCACCGGCAGCATCGATTAACTCACCCAGTTCGGTTAAGACTTCAATACTTGGGCCATCTCGACCGGGTTCGGGTAAGTGCTTGGGCATATATAAAACACCTTGATTAGCGAAATCAAAGGGCGAGCCAACATCTAGCATCTGTAGATTCGCAGGATCAACTCCTCCACCGCTTACATCGGCCTCACTCTCTTCGCCAACAAGAAAGCCAATACTTTTTGCAAGTGCATTAAAGGAGTTTCCGACGGTCAGAGTCGCCGATGTTGCGATAACCGGAGTTTTAGTTAGAAGATTTTCGCGCAATAACTCGGAGACCGATAGGGGTGCTAAATAGAGCGTAGAGAAAACAGGTTCAAACCACAGCACGAAGCCATCACCTAACTTTAAAATAGTCGCAGCAGTAGTTGAGATCTCATTGACCGCACCTTTTACTCTGGCGCGCTCGGCTATGAGATCGGTATCGATGATCTCATCATCGGCCGACATGAACTGCGTGATGGCTTGAGCACTTTCGCGCAGCATTCGTATGGGTGATTCCAGTGACTGTGGAATCTGCTCCAAGCGGCCCTGCGCAGTAAAATCTCCGCGAATAGATTCGGCGTAATCGATCATAGATTCATGAAACCCATTAGCTGCTTTATGAAAACTATCTGAAAGCTTGCCCGGCATGAACTTGCGGGCCATGGCAGATGCGCGCAAAACGCGCGCCGATGTGAGCTCTTCGGTTACGGCCTGGGTCGCCCGGTCCATAAACTCATGGGCCTCATCTAAAACAACTGCATCGCGTTCGGGCAATATGGGGTGTGAATCTACGATTTCAATGGCAAGCAAAGTGTGATTAGTGACAACTACATCGGCCGTCTGCGCCTTGGCTTTAGCGTTAGCGGCAAAACACTGCGGGCCAAACGCGCACTTTTCAGCGCCTACGCATTCACGGCCAGAGACCGAGTTAGCTGCCCAGACCCGCCGATCGACCTCCGGTGCGTCATCGCGATCACCTGAGACACCGGGCTTGCGCGCCCAATCATGTAAGCGTTGTGCATCCTTTTCCAAGGTAGAGATGCCCAACATAATCTCACTATCGGCATCGGGCTCTTCGCTATTCATTTTCTGCAAGCAGATGTAGTTACCAACACCCTTATATATTGCATAAGTAATTTCGCGGCCGAGTACTTTTTCTAACGCTGGAACCACTGCCGGCAGATCTCGCTCAACCAATTGACGCTGCAGAGCAAGGGTTGCCGTTGCAACCAATACTTTACGGCCATGGACAAGCGGCGGAATTATGTAGGCCAATGATTTTCCAGTGCCCGTACCCGCCTGCACCATTAAGTGGTGGTGATCGGTCAGGGCGTTAGCAACGGCTTCGGCCATCTCGATCTGACCTTCGCGCGGTGCCCCGCCAATTGCAGTGACCGCAGCATCGAGTGCGGCGTGTAGCTTTGCCGTCAAATCACTCATAAAGACAAGCCTATTTCTCCAACCGCAAAAGCTCTAAAACGGCGATCGCGCTGTCATAACCCTTGTCTTCGGTGCTACCAGGTATTCCAGATCGAGCGATCGCCTGCTCGATGTCGTTACACATTAATACGCCAAATCCAATCGGCTTAGAGTATTTCAACGAGACTTCCATGATGCCGGCGGTGACTCCTTGACAGACGTAGTCAAAATGCGGTGTTTCCCCCTTTAAAACCAGTCCCAGGGCGATGACGGCATCGAAGCCCTTTTCAAATGCGAATTGAGCCGCTAATGGAATTTCAAATGAGCCTGGCACCATCTGAACTTCTACATGAGCCACTTTCGCCGCTGCAAGGGCGCGCTTGGCACCGGTTATTAAGTTAGTGCAGATATCTAAATGCCAACTTGAAGAGATAATTGCAATCTTGGCATCTGGAAAATCCAGCACATTGATATCTGGAGAGTGCCCCGCCATTTAATTGACTCCCATCGTATGACCGAGTTTAGAGATTTTGGTCGCTAAATACTTCGCGTTGTGCTCATTGCTTGCGACAACGATTGGTAGTTGCTCGCACTCAATCCCTGCCTTTTGAATCGCCGCAACTTTTGCTGGATTGTTGGTCAGCAGAGTGAGTGAGGTCAGGCCAAGACACGAGATTATTTCAAGGGCATCGCTCCAATCGCGCGAATCAATATCGTGACCTAACTCTAAATTAGCATCGACCGTATCAAAGCCTTGATCTTGTAACTGGTACGCCTTTATTTTCTCGCTCAAACCAATTCCACGACCTTCGTGATCGCGGAGGTAGATAATATATCCATGTCCATGTTCTTGAATGATTGAAGTGGAAAGCTGTAACTGCTCGCCACAGTCACAGCGACGTGAATTAAGAACATCACCAGTAAAGCACTCGCTATGAATCCTCACCACCGGCATTGTTGGTCCAGTCCCAAATTTGGTGACTACGTGTTCGCGTTGATGTATTCCTGGGAAAGTTGCCACTTGCCAGTTGCCTGTTGGTAGCGGTAGCTGTGCCCAGTCAAAGTGAAAACTCTTAGAAGATTTAATAGAAGCTACCGGATTGGCGTTTTCAAAGGCTCTCAAATCCTTAATTGAGATCACAGGGAGATTATGTTCGGCAGCAAAAGCGCTCAGAGATGCACCGCGTGCCATTGAACCATCTTCATTGACAATTTCAGAGAGAAGGGCAATAGGCGCCGCCCCAACAAGTCGGGCAAGTGAGACTGCGGCCTCGGTATGGCCCTGACGCGAATTAAGTCCTCCCGCATCGGCGATGAGAGGAAATATGTGGCCGGGACGGATAAATCCTTGGGGCAGTGAGTTGATATCGGCTAAGGCACGGATGGTATTTGTACGCTCCTTGGCACTGACTCCAGTGGTGTGGCCCTCTTTAACGTCAACGCTGACGGTGAATGCGGTTTTCTTCACATCTTGATTCTCTTCAACCATCAATGGCAGGCGTAAATGACGGGCACGCTCCTGCGTCATTGCCACGCATAGAATTCCAGTCGTATGGCGGACCATGAAGGCGACTTGTTCACTCGTTGCCTTTTCCGCTAATAACAATAAATCTCCCTCATTTTCTCGGTCAATATCATCGACAACAATGATTAACTGACCGGCTGAAAATAACTTTAACGCATCTTGGAGATTACTCAATTGATTTACCCTTTTCCATTAATCGTTCGACGTACTTTGCCAAAATATCTACTTCAACGTTAATGAGAGCCCCCGGGGTAGTTTTGGATAAGTTAGTTCGCGCTAAGGTCTCGGGAATTAACCAGAGCGTTACTTGATTATTGGCGTCATTTATTTCACCTACCGTAAGTGAAACGCCATCGAGTGCGATAGAGCCTTGATTGACAATATATTTACTCAGATTCTGTGGAACCTCAATATCAAATCTCGCCCAGTTCTCCCCAGGAGTCAATGAAATAACACGTGCCACTCCATCTACATGCCCCTGAACCAAGTGACCCCCCATTCGTCCATTAAGCGCCGAAGCTAGCTCAAGGTTTACCTGAACACCAACTTCTAAGGTTGATAGCGATGTCATGCTCAATGTCTGCACCATCACATCGGCGGTGAAAGAGTTGGAATTGACACTGCTGGCGGTGAGACAGACACCATTGATCGCAATGGATTCACCAACACTGATTTCTGGGGATAAGAGTGGTGCGTTAAAGGTAAAGGTGGCAGAGGTTTCACCCTTTACGATTTTTTCTATACTTCCTAATTCAGCGATCAGCCCTGTAAACATTAAGCACCGTTTCTAATTGTGTATCTAGATTTAACATCGCCATCTAAAATCTCGGTATTGACATGTTTCATAATCATCCGTTGATTAATATTTGTAGCGCCAAAATCGGCAACAAACGCTCTTCCTGAGCCTAAAATTGAAGGTGCCTGGTAAATTATTAACTCATCGACTAAGCCAGCGGCTAACATGGCACTGGCCAAGGTGGGACCGGATTCAATTAGGACGTGATTGACCCCAGCCTCATTAAGTTTTTCAACTAATAAATTCAAACTCTTCGAAGCGACAATTAAGGTCGGTGCGGCAGCATCAAATATATTCGACCCACTAGGTAGTTTTTGCTCCCCACAAATAACCCGTAATGGATTGCGAGTAAAACCATGAAATTCACCGCGTGGAACGAGGTGGGGATTATCGGTCAGAACGGTATTAGTACCAACTAAAATCGCATCGGCCGCTCTGCGAAGCAACTGCACATCTGAACGTGAGGCCTCATTTGTTATCCATTGTGAAGTTGAGTCAGAAGCGGCAGATTTTCCATCAAGGGTTGCCGCTATTTTCCAAGTAAAAAAGGGGCGATTTTTTGCTATCTTCATTAACCATGCGCGGTTAGCAAAGGCGGCTTCATCCTCCAAAACCCCCGCTTTAACCAAGATGCCAGCTCCACGTAAAGCCTGGGCTCCACCAGATGCCACCTTATGGGGATCATTAACCGCGTAAATTACCTGCGTGATACCGGCATTGATTATCGCCTGCGAACATGGCGGGGTCGCACCGAGGTGATTGCAAGGCTCTAAAGTGATCAGCATGGTCGCACCCCGTGCTTTTTCACCTGCGGCTTTGAGAGCGATAATCTCGGCATGATCGGCGCAGTTCATTCGATCATGAAAGCCTTCGCCCACAATCGAGCCCGCTGAATCAAGAATGAGTGCACCGACGATTGGATTCGGTGAGGTTTTTCCAAGGCCCATCTCTGAGAGCACAATCGCGCGCGCCATCGCCGCTATGTAATCCATGAACCACCCCCACTCAAATTTCGAGTCGCCGGGGCTTTCGCAAAAAAGGATGCGCAAAAAAACAGAGTTAACCCTGCCTTTTGTTGGTTTCCTCTCATCCGGACTTTAACCGTCGGTCTCAGAGTTTCACTGAGTCAACCGATACCTGGCAGGCATCGGGTCGCGGACTATAACCGCCGGTTCGAAATTACATCGACCCCGGAAACAACAGCCCAAGTATAGCGGGCGCAAGGAGTGTGAGAAGGCTAACTTTGTGCGGCGATCGCGGCCGCGCGTCCTGACTCTAAGCGAGCGATTGGGACTCGAAAAGGAGAACAGGAGACGTAGTCCAGCCCCAGTGAGTTAAAGAAGTGAATACTCCGAGGATCTCCCCCATGCTCGCCACAGATACCCAGTTTAAATCCGCTGCGAAGCTTTCGAGCTAGATCTACTGCAGTGCGCAGCAGTATTCCCACCCCAGCCTCATCTAAAGATTCAAATGGATTAAATGGCAAGAGCTCCAGATCTAAATAACGTGGCAGGAAGGTTGATTCGACATCATCGCGACTAAATGCCCAAGTCAACTGCGTTAAATCATTTGTGCCAAAGGAGAAAAAGTCGGCATAAACTCCCAGCCGATCGGCGGTGATCGCCGCCCGTGGAGTTTCAATCATGGTGCCGATTGGAATATCAATAACGACCCCAGAACCTTTAAAGATCTTTGCAATCTCAATCTCTAGACTCTCACGCAGATATAAAAGTTCGCGTTGGGTTGAGACCAAGGGAATCATCACTTCTGGACGGGGATCATGACCTAACTTTCTCACCTCAAGAAAGGCGTGAACCAAGGCGCGAACCTGCATCTTATATAACTCTGGAATGAGGATTCCAAGGCGAACACCACGCAGACCGAGCATGGGATTTGATTCATGCAATCGGTTAACGGCGGCAAATAATGCCTTATCTCGGGGCGATACCTCTTCATTGAGCGCCTCTGATCGAGCCATGCTCGCGCTAAGAACAACTAGCGAGGGTAGGAACTCATGAAGTGGCGGATCAAGTAATCTAATCGTGACCGGCAATCCTGACATTGCCATCATAATTCCAACGAAATCTGCGCGCTGTAAAGGCTCCATCTCAGCTATGACCGAGCGCTGAATATCATCGTTTTCAGCTAAGACCAAACGCTCAACATAGGAACGACGTGGACCTAAAAACATATGCTCCGTACGGCACAGACCAACGCCTTCGGCACCTAATATCCGTGCGCGAATCGCATCCTCTGGCGTATCGGCATTTGCATGCACTTTTAATCGACGTACTGCATCGGCGTGAATTAAAATGCGATCTACCGCCTTTACAACGGGCGCAGCTTCATCTGAATCTGCCGACAATCGGCCTTCCAAATAAGTTGTAACCGAAGATGCGACAACGGGAACATCCCCAAGGTAGACGGCGCCAGTTGTGCCATCAATTGAAATTACATCGCCTTCGTACACAGTGATTGCACCTGCAGTGAATACATTGGCACGCTCATCAACTG
>JBBAMX010000023.1:0-1457 GCA_040402335.1 Candidatus Planktophila sp. | reverse complement strand
CCTTCGTACACAGTGATTGCACCTGCAGTGAATACATTGGCACGCTCATCAACTGATATTGAATCCGTGCCGCAAACGGCCGTCTTACCCATGCCTCGTGCAACAACGGCGGCGTGAGAAGTCTTTCCGCCACGGCTCGTTAAAATACCTTGGGAGGCAACCATGCCAACTAAATCATCTGGGCTAGTTTCACGGCGCACCAGAATAACTTTTTTGCCAGATTTTGATAAGTCAAAGGCACGCTTTGAGTCAAAGACTACTTCTCCAACGGCCGCCCCCGGGGATGCTGGAATTCCGCGCGCAATTTCTTGTGGTTGCGCCGACTTATCAAACTGAGGAAACATCAACATCGCGAGTTGATCCCCAGTCGTGCGAATCAATGCCTCATCCATTGAGATTTTGCCTTCATCGACGAACTGCAGGGCGATTCGAAATGCCGCCTCGGCGGTGCGCTTACCCACGCGGGTCTGCAGAATCCAGAGTTTCCCACGCTCAATCGTAAACTCAATATCGCATAGATCTTTATAGTGGCCTTCTAGTATCTCCATAATCGCATCTAGTTCTTTGGCAACAGTTGGACTAAGTACCCCAAACTCATCAAGTGAGATCGGCGTTCGGATACCGGCAACCACATCCTCTCCTTGGGCTTTTTGTAAATAATCTCCATATCGCCCGATCTCACCCGTTGATGGATTACGAGTAAAAGCTACGCCAGTACCAGAGTCATCACTTAGGTTTCCAAAGACCATCGATTGAATATTTACGGCAGTACCGATGTCAGATGGAATTCTCTCGCGCCGCCGATACAGTTGAGCGCGTTCAGAGTTCCAAGATTTAAATACGGCTTCAACTGATCTAATTAAATGCTCATGAGGATCGGTTGGAAAATCCTCACCTGTTGCGAGTTGAATCACCTGTTTAAATCCATCACATAAATGTTTAAGGCTTTCAATACTTAACGTTTGAATATTTTCGCAGCCTAGAGAGGCTGTCACACGATCATGCACTTTATGAAACTCAGCAGGTGCAATTCCACAGACTATTTTCCCATACATCTCAATAAATCTACGATATGAATCCCAAGCAAAATGCGGGTTGCCAGAGATCTCGGCAATTGAATCCGTCACTGCCACGGTCATACCGACATTTAAAACCGTCTCCATCATGCCCGGCATTGAAAACTTTGCACCAGATCGGACTGAAACTAATAATGGATTATCGATGCCACCAAAAGTTTTACCTGTCTGTAACTCTAGGTCGCGCAAAGCTGCATTAATTTCATGGTGCAGCGATGGCGGAAATTCACCTGATCGTAAGTACTCTCGGCACGCTTGGGTCGTAATCGTGAATCCCGGTGGAACAGGAAGACCGATACGAACCATTTCAGCGAGATTTGCACCCTTTCCACCGAGGAGCTCCTTTTGTGACATGTCCCCGTACGTGAATGGGTGGATCAG
>JBBAMX010000022.1:3223-19151 GCA_040402335.1 Candidatus Planktophila sp. | reverse complement strand
AACCCCCGACCCAGGCATTAAGAGTGCCTTGCTCTACCAACTGAGCTAACAACCCGAAGCATCCAGGTGCCGGAAACACTTGAATGCAGGGCGAAACCTATCAGCAACTACGGCCTTGCCGCACATACCCGACACCGCCAAAATTGAGATATGAACCGCTTGGGAATACGGGTCGCCCTAGCCCTGACAGTATTTTTGGCCGGGTTTCCACAAGGCGCGGAAGCGGCTCAACCATCGGCTTTAGATGTGGTTATGAAACTGGCGGTTAAAGGTCGTGCCCCGAAGACTGGCTATACCCGCGATCAGTTTGGAACCGCATGGAAAGACGTTGATTATAACGGCTGTGATACTCGCAACGATATCCTCAATCGGGACTTGACTTCGATAACCCGAAAAGTGAACTCTCACGAGTGCGTGGTCCTGACTGGTATTTTGATAGATCCTTATTCTGGTGAATCCATTAATTTTCTCCGGGGAGTGAGCACGAGCCCGGAAGTGCAGATTGATCACGTGGTTGCCCTATCTAATGCCTGGCAGACCGGGGCATTTAAATTAACTATTGATGTGCGCACCGCCTTTGCAAATGATCCGGTGAACTTATTAGCCGTTAAAGGTGGATTGAATTCGCAAAAGGGCGATGGCGATGCGGCGACGTGGCTGCCACCGAAAAAGAGTTATCGATGTTCTTACGTCGCAAGGCAGATCGCAGTTAAATTTAAGTATGGATTGTGGTTGACTGCGCCAGAAAAAGCGGCGATGATAAAAATACTTCAATCATGCCCAACTCAATTAATTCCGGTGGGTTGAGTTAATTAGTGTGGCGAGGTCTTTAAACGTTCATAAGAGCGCGCAATCTCGGCTTGGGCTTCTTGGGCATTTACCCAACTTCCACCGGTAACACTTTTCCCAGGCTCTAAGGTTTTATAGACTTCAAAGAAGTGTCGGATCTCTGAAAGCTCAAACTCAGGCACATCCTTTAAGTCCTGCAGTGACTCTTTTCGAATATCTCCAGCTGCAACACAGAGCAGTTTGTCATCTCCGCCTGCTTCATCGGTCATGTTGAACATTCCGATTGCACGGCATGAAACCACACAGCCCGGAAACGTTGGCTCATCTAACATGACTAGGGCATCGAGTGGATCGCCATCTAGTGAAAGAGTGTTCTTAACGAAGCCATAGTCATAGGGATAGCGCGTTGATGTAAAGAGCATGCGATCTAAACGGATTTCACCAGTGATGTGATCGACTTCGTACTTGTTACGACTGCCAGCTGGAATTTCAATAATGACATCGAAGATCATTTGTGCCGACTTCCTGTTAGGTCTAGCGTGTTAAATAAAACTTGGGGTGAACGACGGGGCTCGAACCCGCGACATCCCGGACCACAACCGGGTGCTCTACCAGCTGAGCTACGTCCACCATGAGTGCCAGAGTCTACCTGCTCTATCGGCTCTTGAGACCAGGGGTTTTGAGTCCAAGGGATTTAGCCGCCTTTTGCTGGGTTTTATCGTATGTAAGAAAATCCATTCTCTTGCCACCAATGCTTACTGCTGAGGCTAAGTGGATAGCATCTAAGGTCGCCAAATTAGTGCCTTCGGATATATCAACAGCCAAATCAGAGGTCTGTGCATCAAAGTCGATGACATTAAAGGTAGCCACGTCAACTTCGAAAAGCTTCGCAGCCATGGCGAATTCTTGAGTACTCAGGCGTTTGCGCAGGTTAATGAGGGTTTCGGTCACGCCGATTTGGGATAAGTAGATCTCACTATATTCACCCATGATTTTTATGCACTGTGCAGCGAACTCTTCGTCGATATATATTTTCATTAAGGCGCTGGTGTCTACATAGAGAGAGTTCAAAAGTTACGCTCGCGACGAGATTCCATCAAGATTTGTGTTGTTGTAGGTCCGGCCTTGCGCGGCTTAATCGGCGTGCTTTTACTCAAAGAGGCGCGAGTTGCAGGCCGTACTCGTCCCTCTGCAATTGCACGTTCTAAAAATTCAGAGCGTTTAATCTCTTCGACCTTAACGGGCGAAAGCAGACAGATCGCCTGACCGTGATTTGTAATAGTGATCTGCTCGCCCTGGTTTGCGCGTTGCAGAATTTCAGATAGACGATTCTTGAACTCTCTGATGCCGATCTCCATGAGGGTACAATATCAGTTAAATGTGGCTACATTTAAGGGGCGATAAAGACCGCGCTGCGGTAGTAAGCAAGCTCGGCGATTGAATCTTGGATATCCCCAAGGGCGCGGTGGTTGCCAGTCTTTGGAGGGGATGCGAAATAGGCCTTGGGATACCAGCGGCGCGCTAACTCTTTAATCGATGAGACGTCGATGGTTCGGTAGTGAAGGAAGTCGTTGAGGGCTGGCATATCACGGGCGATGAAAGTGCGATCAACGCCGACCGAGTTTCCAGCCAGCGGAGATTTTCCGGGCGCTAATCCGCATTCGAGCAGATAGGCAATGACTTGAAGCTCTGCCTCAACGAGTGAAATACCGTTTGGGATTTCAGTGATCAGGCCCGATTTCGTATGCATCGCGGTGACGAAGTCGTTCATTCCCGCTAACTCTTCGGCGCTCGCCCGAATAACGACATCAACTCCGTCGCCGATCAGATTGAGCTCAGAGTCGGTTACTAGGACAGCGATTTCAACCAGGACATCCTTTTCAAGGCTCAATCCGGTCATTTCGCAGTCGATCCAGATCAGGTTCGCTTGTTCATTGGCCATGTGCGCCTGGCAGGAATCGAACCTGCGACAACCCGCTTAGAAGGCGGGTGCTCTATCCGACTGAGCTACAGGCGCCTGTAGGGTCGAGGATGTGAAGTCTACCGACACATAACGGTAAGGTTTCATCTCATGGCTGAGTTCATTTATACGATGAAAAAGGCGCGAAAAGCGCATGGTGAGAAAGTAATTCTCGATGATGTCACCATTATGTTTTATCCCGGCGCCAAGATCGGCGTGGTCGGCCCCAACGGCGCCGGTAAGTCCACGGTCCTTCAGATTATGGCCGGGCTACAGCAGCCATCTAATGGTGAGGCATATCTGAGCCCTGGCTACACCGTGGGAATCTTGTTGCAGGAGCCAGTTTTAAATGAGAGCAAGAATGTCATCGATAACGTCAAAGAGGGCGTCGCCGAAACCGTTGCGATGCTCGATCGCTTTAATGTGATTAGCGAAGAGCTCGGCAATCCCGATGCCGACTACGACAAGTTACTAGCTGAAATGGGTAACCTGCAGGAGAAGTTAGATCACCGAAATGCGTGGGAGCTTGATTCACAGCTGGAACAGGCGATGGACGCGCTGCGCTGCCCACCACCAGATGCCGATGTATCGGTTTTATCGGGTGGAGAAAAGCGCCGCGTTGCACTCTGTAAATTACTTTTGCAGGCCCCTGATTTATTGCTCCTTGATGAGCCCACTAACCACCTTGACGCCGAATCGGTTTTATGGCTTGAGCAGCATTTAAATAAGTATGCCGGAGCAGTAGTTGCGATTACGCACGATAGATATTTCTTGGACAACGTTGCCGAATGGATTCTCGAACTCGATCGTGGACGTGCCTATCCTTATGAGGGTAACTACACAACTTATTTAGAAACAAAATCTGCGCGGTTAAAGATTGAGGGCCAGAAAGATGCTAAGCGCGCAAAGCGATTAACCGAAGAGCTTGAGTGGGTTCGCCAAAATGCGAAGGGGCGTCAAGTTAAATCAAAGGCGCGACTTGCGCGCTATGAAGAGATGGCCGCAGAGGCCGACAAGATGCGCAAACTTGATTTCGAAGAGATCCAGATTCCACCTGGTCCACGTCTTGGAAATGTTGTTATCGAAGTTGATCACCTGACTAAGGGCTTTGGCGATCGAGTATTAATCGATGATCTCTCGTTCACGCTTCCACGAAATGGAATAATCGGCGTCATCGGACCTAACGGTGCCGGCAAGACAACGCTCTTTAAAACTATTTTGGGTCTTGAAAGCCCTGATTCGGGCAGTGTAAAGATCGGTGAGACGGTAAAGATTTCATACGTTGACCAATCCAGAGGTGGCATTGATCCCAAGAAGTCTCTGTGGGAAGTTGTCTCCGATGGCCTTGATTTCATTAAAGTCGGAATGGTGGAAATGCCATCGCGTGCATACGTTTCTTGCTTTGGTTTTAAAGGCCCAGATCAGCAAAAGCCGGCCGGGATTTTGTCTGGGGGAGAGCGCAACCGCCTCAACCTTGCGCTAACCCTCAAGCAGGGCGGCAACTTACTGCTCTTGGATGAGCCAACAAATGACTTAGATGTAGAGACTTTAGGCTCACTTGAGAACGCTCTCCTGGAGTTTCCGGGTTGTGCTGTTGTGATCTCTCACGATCGCTGGTTTCTTGACCGGGTTGCCACGCACATTTTGGCATATGAAGGTGACTCTCACTGGTTCTGGTTTGAGGGAAACTTTGAAAGTTATGAAGAGAATAAAGTTCAACGCCTAGGCGCAGACGCTGCGCGTCCACACCGCGTTACATATAGAAAGTTGACTCGCTAAATGAAGTTTACGAACAAGCAGTATGTACGTTGGGATGACTTAGATGCGATGGGCCATGTCAATCACGCAAAATATTTAACCTTCGCTCAAGAGGCGCGATTTGCGATGCTCGGCGTATTTAGCATGGTTGTTGCGCGCGCAGAGGCGGATTACAAAGCTCCGATCGCCGAGGGTAATATTTTTGTCGATGTAACTATCTGGGTTGAATCAATCGGTAACTCATCATTCATTCTTGTCTATGAGATCGCTAATAATGGAGTTCTTTTTGCTCGCATCAAAACGGTTCAAGTAGCTGTTACCGATGACACCAAGAGCTCTCGCCCACTCACCGATACTCAGCGTGAGATAATAAATAAATATCTCGAGAAGGAGTAAAAGTGTCAGAGCTCGCATCCCGCGCAAAGCGTCCTTGGTGGCGAGATGCAGTTACGTATCAGATCTATCCTCGCTCCTTTGCCGATTCAAATGGTGATGGCATCGGTGATATTGAAGGAATCCGCTCCCGCCTGCCATATTTGAAAGAGCTCGGTGTTGATGCCATCTGGATCTCTCCTTGGTATCCATCGCCACAACACGACCATGGTTATGACGTATCGGATTACATGGATATCGAGCCTGATTACGGCAGCTTGGCCCAGGCCGAGCGATTAATTAAAGAGGCACATGGGCACGGCTTAAAATTAATCGTCGATATCGTTCCTAATCACACATCAAATGAACATAAATGGTTTCAAGCCGCATTGAACTCGGCTCCCGGATCGGTTGAGCGAGATAGATACATCTTCCGTGATGGTAAGGGCGACAACGGCGAGGTTCCACCTAATAACTGGGAGGCCGTTTTTGGTGGCTCGGCCTGGGCGCGTATTACCGAGGCTAACGGCGACTTAGGGCAGTGGTATCTCCATCTTTTCGCCGTGGAGCAGCCGGATCTAAACTGGGAAAACCCTGAAGTCGTAGCTCACTTAGAGGATGTTCTTCGCTTTTGGTTAGATCGCGGTGTGGCGGGTTTTCGAATCGATGTTGCACATGGAATGTTTAAGGCGGCTGGGCTTCCTGATATTAAAACCGGAGCTGCAAATGAAATGTTAGGTAATGATCAGAAACCCTTTTGGGATCAAGAGGGCGTTCACGATATCTATAGATCATGGCGAAAAATATTTGATTCATATCCGGGCGATCGAATGGCAGTTGCCGAGGCCTGGGTTAGTCCAGCATCACGTATCGCGCGTTATGTGCGCGAAGACGAGCTTCAAAACTCTTTCAACTTTGAGATGCTCACAACGCTATGGGATGCCCAAGAGATCAAGCGCAAGGTCGACAGTTCAATCGCCGCCTTAGCAAAAGTTGGTGCTCCTACATCGTGGGTATTTAATAATCATGATGTTGTGCGCTCGGTAGATCGTTTAGATCTTGGTCTGACTAATCACGGTGATACAACTTTTTCGCGCCAGGGAGATCCAGCGAAATTTAATATTGAACGGGGAGCATTGCGCGCGCGAAGTGCTGCGCTCATGATGTTAGCCCTGCCCGGTGGTGCCTACATGTATCAAGGCGAAGAGTTAGCCCTGCCGGAAGTACGCGATATCCCCGAAGCACGTTTAACCGATCCTCGCTGGAAGATGAGTGGATATTTAGATCGAGGTCGTGATGGTTGTCGAGTCCCACTGCCATGGTCGAGCGATGCCGCCGGTGGCTTTGGTTTTTCTACCAATGATTTACTCAGACCAGATCAAGCCTGGCTACCGCAATCTCCATGGTGGGGTCGGCACAGCGTTCAATCACAAGATGGTGTTGAGGGCTCGACGTTAACTATGTATCGCGAAGCTTTAGCTATTAGAAAGCGCGAAGAGGGCCTGGGTGATGGCTTGATGGAGTGGATTGATGCAGGAGTAGATGTTGTCGCCTTTGCGCGAGCCGGTAATTTTGCCTGCTACATCAACTTTGGACCCGCGATTGAACTTCCCGTCGATTCGCAGATTCTAGTCGCAAGTGGTGCGATCGATGGCCGGTGGTTGCCAACAGATAGTGCAGTCTGGTTGAGATTAATTAGTTAATGTCACACACTCAGGTACAACAGCGCATCGTTCGAACGCTTGCCGGTGCCCAGATCTTAAATGGTATTGGAATCGCTGGAACGGTAGCGGCTGGTTCATTATTAGTCTCATCGATTACGAGCTCTGAAACACTGGCCGGCCTTGCCCAAACTAGTGCGGTTTTCGGTGCGGCCGCGTTAGCACTTCCATTGGCACGCTTGACTGCACGTGGTGGAAGGCGTTTAGCTCTTTCCGTCGGATATGTAGCTGGCGTTCTCGGATCCATCTTTGCAGTTATTGGCGGTGCACATCGAAGTTTATTTTTTATGTTACTCGGTACTTTTTTAGTCGGTGCGGCATCGGCGGCTGGTTATCAAGCACGATTTGCCGCAATTGATTTAGCTACAAATCAAAGCCGGGCTAAACAACTCTCATTTGTAGTGTGGGGTTCAACTATTGGGGCAGTAGCTGGCCCAAACTTAATGGATCCAGCCGGTAACTTAGCCGAACTCTTTCACTTACCGAGATTAGTTGGGCCATATTTAGTTTCAGCTACGACGTTATCTTTTGCCGCAGTTGTAATCTTCATCTTCCTGCGTCCCGATCCTTTTTTAACGGCACAAAAAGAGGCTGAAGTAAAAGTCAATAAGGGCTCAACCAAGGCTGCACTGAGGCACATTCGTGCTACTCCAAAGGCGCGCTTTGCAATATCGGCAATTGCGATTGGTCACGTTGCAATGGTCTCAGTCATGGTTATGACTCCGATCCACATGGCCCACGTCGATGTATCGCTACGAATTATTGGCTTAGTTATCAGCGTTCATGTTTTGGGAATGTACGCATTTTCACCCTTGATCGGCGCTCTGAGCGATCGCATCGGCCGTTTACATGTGATTCAAGTAGGCCTAATCATCCTCTTGGCTTCAACAGTTGTTGCCGGTACTTCAAAGGCCGATAACGCACTCCAACTTGGTATTGGCTTATTTTTATTAGGCCTAGGTTGGTCATGTACCTTAATTGCAGGATCGGCCTTCTTATCGGAATCCGTCTCGCTGGACATGCGCCCAGCATCTCAAGGGGCGAGTGATTTAATCATGAACTTAGCGGGAGCCGGTGGGGGAGCAGTAGCTGGAGTCATTATTGGCTCCTTAAGTTATGGCTGGCTAAGCTTTTTTGCTGCAATCCCAGTGATATTTTTAGGTATTTTATCTTTGAGAGTTACTGGCAATGCCGACAAAATTTAAAATACATCCAGCGTGGATAGCCGCTGCCGTTACATTCTTTACTCTTGTTGCTACCGCCGGTTTTAGGTCGGCCCCTTCGGTACTAATCATTCCGCTAGAGAGCGCCTTTGGTTGGAACCGCGAAGTTATCTCATTGGCGATTTCAATTAATGTTTTACTCTTTGGATTAACCGCACCTTTTGCCGCCGCCCTGATGGAGCGATTTACAGTACGAAAAGTTGTGATGGCCGCACTCACTACCGTAGCAATCGGAGCCTTCCTAACTACTCAGATTCACGCTCCCTGGCAGTTAGTTGCAACATGGGGTGTCATCGTCGGAATCGGCACGGGATCTATGGCCCTGGTCTTTGCCGCGACCGTTGCTAACCGTTGGTTTGTAAGCCGCCGAGGTTTAGTCATCGGAGCTTTGACTGCGGCGGCGGCGACGGGGCAGTTAATCTTTCTGCCCGGGCTTACGCGCTTATCGCAAAACTATGGTTGGAAGTCGATCGGCTTTACTATCGGATCGGCTGCGTTGTTTATGGTTCCGATGATTTACATATTCCTTCGTGAAAAACCCGCCGATCTTGGCGTACTGCCCTACGGTGCCCCGTCTGATTGGATGCCGCCTGTAAAATCTGAAATGAACGCGGCAAAGTTGGCAATAGTTACCTTAAAAGAGGCTAGTTCTCATAAGGATTTCTGGTACTTAACTGGCTCATTTTTTGTCTGTGGATTATCAACGAGTGGATTAATCGGTACCCATTTCATTCCAGCCGCACATGATCATGGAATGGGACAGGTAATGGCCGCCAGCTTATTGGCCCTGGTCGGCGTATTTGATGTGATCGGCACTTTGTTTTCAGGTTGGTTGAGCGATAGATACGACCCTCGCAAACTCTTATTTTTTTATTACGCACTCAGAGGTCTTTCATTGTTCTTACTACCCTCAATATTATTTTCAACGATGCATCCATCGACATTAGTTTTCATTATTTTTTACGGTCTTGATTGGGTGGCGACGGTCCCGCCCACGGTGATGTTATGTCGATCAATCTTGGGGCCAACGCGCGCAACGGTGGTTTATGGCTGGGTATTTGCATCCCATCAAATAGGTGGCTCAATCGCCGCGATTGGTGCCGCCGTTGTACGCGTCAAGTTCGGCGATTATGCGGCAGCGTTTTATATAAGTGGTGCTCTGTGCTTGATTACTTCTTACTTTGTTTTACAGATTGCTAAGGGTAAAGAGATTGCTAGCCTTAAGGTATGAGTAGTTTTTACGATGAGGTAGGTGGAGAGAGTTTTTTCGCCGACCTAGTTTCTCAGTTTTATGCTCACGTTGTAATCGATCCCATTTTACGTCCCATGTATCCAGAGAGTGATTTACAAGGTGCAGCCCAGCGCTTACAGATGTTCTTAGAGCAGTATTGGGGTGGACCAACAACATATCAAACGACTCGCGGTCACCCTCGCTTGCGAATGCGTCATGCAGATTTTTATATCGACACTGCTGCTCGTGATGCCTGGCTCAATGCAATGCATAAAGTTGTTGGGACGATAACAATGGATGAAGAGCTACGAAAGCAGCTCTGGAGCTATTTAGTGATGGCGGCAGATTCGATGGTTAATCAGCCAGATTGAGATTGATTACCAACTTTTAAGATCTCACCGTTGCGTAAATACCAGAGCGTTCCGGCGCTATCTCGAACAGTTGTGACTCGCAGTCCTACCTTTTCAACAACACCTTTGACATCTAAAACATCGACGCTATCGCCCACGCCATATTGATCTTCAATGAGCATAAAGATTCCCGATAAAATATCGCGGACCAGAGTCTGGGCACCTAACCCAAGGGCGACACCTAAAATCCCAGCCGATGCGATGAGCGGTGCCAAGTTAAATCCAAACTCACCTAAGACCATGCCTGTTGCGACGATCCAAATAACTGATTTCAAGGCGGCTACGAGTACTCCGCCGATAGTGCGCGCCCGCTCTTTTTGACGTACGTGGAGGTTGCCTGGCCCGCGTATCAAATCGGCCGTGGCCAGACGGTTCATAGAGCGGTGAATCGCCCGCCCACCTAGGCTTTGAGTCAGAAGGGCGGTGATCAGGATGATGAGAATACGAACTGGCGCCCCACTGATCCAATCGAGAAGGTTTCGCAGCGTTAGGCTCATAAGAAGTGGACTGTATCCAAAATTACATCTAAATACCGCTTTCAAATGCCTGCGGCAGGCCGTGTTGTAGTGCAGGATTGGGCAATCGGCGCAGGCCATGCGCCAGATCGGGAGCGATTATGTCGCGCACACTAGTTCTTAATGCCACTTACGAGCCGTTGGGTGTCATTACAGAGCGTCGCGCCTTGATTCTCGTCCTGAACCATCGTGCATCCATGATCGAAGCATCGGGCGATGTCATTCACTTCTCAGGTGGCGAGTTGGATTTACCATCGGTCATTCGCCTTAATAAATTTGTACGCATTCCATATCGACATGCAGTGCCTTTATCAAGACGCGCAATCTTTGCTCGCGATGGAGGTCGATGCGTTTATTGCACGGCGCCGGCAACATCAATCGATCATGTAATTCCACGCAGTCGTGGCGGCAATCACAGTTGGGATAACGTCGTATCGGCATGTCACAAATGCAATCACTTAAAGGCCGATAAACAGCTTAAAGAGATTGGCTGGAGATTGCATCAGTTGCCGCGTGAGCCGGTCGGAGCTGCATGGAGAATCTTAGGCACAGGGCGAACCGATGATCGTTGGCTGCAATACCTTCAACCCTTTGGTGTAGCAGCTGCTATCGCATAAGTATTAGACTCATCGCATGCGATTTCTTATGAATGGCGTTGAAGATGGCAGCCTCTCTGGTCCAGGCTTAAGCGCCTTTCAAACGGTAGTTACTTTCGTAGTGATTCCAATCTCGCTCTTTTTGCTTATCGCCGGATTATCGTGGATCTCTACATCACCCCGCAAGAAAAAAGTACGATCTTCAATTACTACGATTGATTAACTACGCCCTGCACCTTGAGTGCACGCACTAAGCCATCACGGGCTTCGATAACCAACTTTTGCAATACGGCCGGTGAATCTTTACCGGCTGAGCCCAACCAGGCAGCGGTCTTATCGATCGTTGCCTGCGATATGACCCAAGTTGGATAGAGGCCCGAAACAATCTTGGCCGCGCCCTCATAAGACTTTGAATCCCAGACTGCAATGATGCAATCAAAGTAGCGATCAACGTAGTTTTCTAATAGCTCGCGCTGAATCGGGCGCGCAAAGCCAGATACAAGAGCAGATCGAACCGAGGTCATGATGTCGGCGTTGACGATTTTGTCCCAGGCGTAATCCTTTGCCGCAACTGTTGGCGCCGCAGCAACGGCGCTCTCATGGAAGCAGTTACCGCTAGTTGTATTGTCATTGGCTAGCTCGGTTGCAAGCTCTGCGGCACTCATTTCACCACGCTCGGCAAGAGCGATGATAAAGCACCAGCGCAGATCGGCATCGACAATGAGCCCAGCGGCATCACCATTGAGTAGTCCACGCACAGAGTCGATATGGGCCGGCGTTACCGCGTTCTGTGCAAAGGCGCGCGCAAATAACAGTTGATGATCACTGCCAGGGGTAGCGTTTTTAGTTAAGGCAGCTAACTCATCGGCAAGCTTGAGGCGCATCAATGGGCGATCTGCATCGCTTGTGTAAGCCTCAACTGAGGTGTGCATCTGCCCAAGTGTGATTCTTACGACCGCGTCATCACTTTCACCTCTTAAACCAGCAAATGCGATATCTAAGAAATCTTTCGAAGATATTTCAGCATCTCGATGCATATCCCAGATCGCAGCCCAGCACAGCGCACGGGTGAGTGAGTCAGTGATTTTCCCAAGATGAGTTTTAAGTGTTGATAAAGAGCGTGCATCGAAGCGAAGTTTTGCGTACGACAGATCACGATCATTGATAAGAAGTAAATCTGCAGCACGCTCTCCGCGCAGCTCTGGCACATTAGTAAGTGCACCAGCTACATCTAGTTCGATAGATCTGCGCAGAGTAAGTGCATCTTCCACGATGTCATAGAGTCCAACTGCTAATCGATGTGGTCGCAACTGCGTCGAGCCGGCGGGAATCAATGGCGCTTCTTGCAAAATTCCTACCGAGTTATAAATATCGCCTTCTAGGATTATGGAGGGTCGAAGCGTATTTATTCCAGCTGTGTGAAGCCATGTTGCCGCCCAATCATCTAAGGAGCGTCCACTTGTCGCCTCTAATTGATCGAAGAGATCTTTCAGGGTCGTATTTGCCCAAGCATGCTTTGCAAAGTATTTCTGGAGCGCCGAGATAAAGTTTTCACGTCCAACATGGGCGACTAACTGCTGTAAAACCGAGGCACCCTTGGCATATGTGATTCCATCAAAGTTGGCATTGACCGCTTCGATATCGACCATGTCGGCGACGATGGGGTGAGTGGATGGAAGTTGATCTTGCCGGTAAGCCCAGTTTTTGCGCTCGCAGTTAAAGCCAGCCCAGCCAGAAGTAAACCGAGTTCCCTCGGTCATCGCCAGGTATGACATAAATTCGGCGAAGGATTCATTGAGCCATAGATCATCCCACCAAGACATGGTCACTAGATTGCCAAACCACATGTGTGCCATCTCGTGCAGAATTACATTTGCCCGCGACATATACATATTTTCCGGCATGTGACTTCTAAATACTAAGAGATCTTCACGGAAAGTTACGGCGCCAGCATTTTCCATCGCACCAAAATTAAAGTCGACGACCGCGATTTGATCATATTTATCGAATGGATAGGCAAGGCCAAAAACACTCTCAAAGTATTCAAAGCCCTGTTTCGTCAGTAAGAAAATATCCTCAGGATCAAGATACTGCGCCATCGATTTGCGGCAGTAAATCCCAAGCGGTACATCTTTGCTGCCCTTATAGATATCGTGCACAGAGGAGTACGGGCCAGCAATCAGCGCTGCCAAGTAGATGGGGATTCTTGGAGTAGAGGTGAATTTCCAACGAAGGTTTTCGCCAACAATCTCTTTACTCTCAACTGGATTATTTGAAATCGCCTGCCAGTGTCCTGGCGTCGTCACGGTTAAATTAAAAACCGCTTTAAGCGATGGTTGATCAAAGCATGGGAACATGTGGCGGATATAAGCAGTTTCGCCCTGCGAATAAAGGTAAATCTCACCATCGGAAGGATCGATTGAACGCTGAAGGCCCTCGCCAGATTTTGAGTAGTTACCCTCAATCTCAATGATTAAACGGTTCTCAGCCGCTAAGTTATTTAAGAAGATCGATTCGCCATCAAAGTTCGAGACATCAACTGCGACGCCATTCAGAGTTGCAGAGATGACTCGCTTGCCACAGGCATCGATAAAGGTTGAAAAGCCCGGGGTGGTGCATGAAAAAGTAAGGTCAGTCTTGGCATAAAAATTTTCGGCCCCGGTCGTAACATCGAGAGTGACGTAATAAGTATCAACAGTTAAGTGCTCTGCTCGCTCTGTGGCTTCCACACGTGAAATATTGATTCCTGACACGTAAAACTCCCTTTTGTAGGAGCCTATCCAATCATGACATTCTTCTCCTATGGACCGCCCCTCGATTCGCAGCTACAGCATTCGTGGTACTCGAATAACGGCGGCACAGCGGAGTGCAAAAGTTTTGCTGCAAGAGGTTCATGGAATCCCAGTGACCGCTACCACTTTAAATCTGGATACCTTATTTCCATCGGTTAAAGAGATAATTTTGGAGATTGGCTTTGGAATGGGGGAGGCCACCGCGATTATCGCTATGAACTCTCCAGATAATGCATATATAGCCGTTGATCTACATCCTCCTGGAATTGGGAAACTCTTATCGAGAATCCAAGAGCAGGAGCTAAAAAATATAAAAGTCATTGAAGATGATGTTCATGTCGTTCTGCCCTACATGATCCCTGATCAAAGCCTTGACGGCGTTCATCTCTATTTTCCAGATCCGTGGCCAAAGTCGAAGCATCATAAACGCCGAATCGTGACCAGCGCCTTACTCGAGCTCATCGCAGTTAAGTTAAAGACCGGTGGCTACTTCCACCTGGCAACCGACTGGGAGCCTTACGCCCAATCTATGCAGAGCGTCTTTAGAGCTTCAACGCGCTTTAGCGGGGGCGTAATTGAAAAGCCCGACTGGCGGCCCGTCACACGATTTGAGGGACAGGGGATCGACAAAAACCACCGAGTCACCGATCTGATGTATTTTCGTAATCCGTAATTTTCTTAATGCGTCGAATATGACGCTCGTCGTTACTAAATGGAGTTTCAATAAAGGCGTCGATAATCTCCTTACATTCCTCGAATGAATGCATACGCCCTCCGATACCGACAATATTTGCATCGTTGTGCTCGCGGGCTAACTTTGCCGTTTCGACACTCCATGCAAGGGCTGCTCTGACCCCCCTGACTTTATTAGCCGCTATCTGCTCACCGTTTCCAGAGCCGCCTAAAACGATCCCCAACGTGCCAATATCGCCCGCAGTAGCAATCGCCGTTGGAATACAGAAATCGGGATAGTCGTCCAGAGCATCAAAGATCACCGGGCCATGGTCAATAACTTCGTGAGCCTGTGACTGAAGATATTTAATGAGCTGGTCCTTTAACTCAAGACCTGCATGATCACTACCTATATGTATCCTCATTTGCCCATCTTGCCATTAAGTGGATTAGAAAAAGAAAATCCCGCCCCGTGATTGCTCACGTGGCGGGATTTCATCCCTAGGAGGCTACTCAAACGAGATAAGTAGTTAGGACTTAGTGATTTGCACCCATGCTAGGCGCATCATCGTTTGTCTCGAGATCGCCTGGACCCTTATGGCCTGGACCACCGTGACCGTGGCCCATCGCACCGCGCTTTGAATCGAGCTCGGCGGTTACATGTGCATTGAGTCCAGCTTTACGTGTTAATGCATCTGCTGCAGTTATCTTGCCGGCAGTTACTGCAGCATCGATTCGCTTTGTCTCTTCCGCAACGATTACTGCAACAAGTGCGGATTTCTTTGCTCCTGCAATTGCGCCAAGAGTTTCACCGGCAGCAAGACGTGACTTAATCGTTGCAGAATCGATACCAATCGTTGAAGCGATTAGTGCATCCTGTGCCGCGCGATTTGCATCATTTGCATCCTGATCTGCTGCACGGGTTGCATCATGTGCAGCACGCGCTGCTGTGATTGCTGCAGTGATTGCATCAGACTGGGCTTGAGTGATTGTTCCCTTTGTTACAAGTCCGGAGAGAACTGATTTTAACTCGGCCTCTTGCCCGCCTAGCTTTGCAGCTGCCATCGGATTTCCTATTGCATTTACAGTTGTTCGGGTGGCCGTTGTTCGGACTGAGATTGACTTTGACTTAGCTTGTGATGCGGTTGCAACACCAACTGTGCCGATTGAAAGAGCGACAGTTGTTAATACAACTGCGGCGATTTTCTTATTAGATGACATATTCATGTCGTCCTTTCTTCTAGCGGAACTGTCAGTGACCCCTCGTCATCGACTAACCGTAATTAACTCTCTTATGCTGAAGATTCTAACAATCCAGCCTTAGAACCACGTGTGAGTATTAGTGAGAGATAGATCGGTAATTTCTAGGGAAACCCCCCGTAATGCCGTTAATTCTGCATGGGGGCTGCCTTATTACTAGCCCCACGCATTCTTATCACAATGAATCACAGAGAATTCTCAGCCTTTAAGAAATGGACGATCCACATGAGCCCTGCAAAAACAGCTACCGCGATCGCAATGACCTTGAGCTTGCTCACTACCCAAAGTGCAATGGCTGCTGAGAAAAAATCGGTGATTATAAAAACGGCAGGTCGTTCAATGACCTCGCTCCCAAACACAATCCTTAGCGGGAGTGGAGTTCCGATCAAAACTTTTGGTATCGATGGTGATTTCTATATCGATATTAAAAATGCAAATCTTTATGGCCCTAAAACAAAGGGGGTATGGAAAATTGCCACTTCACTTCGGATAGCAGATACGCGTGAATTTGTTGCAGCATCTGTCGTCGAAGGGGCAAAGGGTGCTCGCGGTGAGCAAGGCTCAACTGGTGCAGACGGTGCCCCTGGGGCAAAGGGTGCAACTGGCGAGCGAGGATTAATCGGTGCGAC
>JBBAMX010000022.1:0-3123 GCA_040402335.1 Candidatus Planktophila sp. | reverse complement strand
TCGACCTCAATTAATTCTGGATCAAGTGATTCGATGGCATTTGGAACACTATCGAGTGGAGGTTCATTTACATTTGAAATTATCCTTGATGGAATTTTTTCACCGGGAACTGGAACTCCAATGACTATTGGAATGCAACTTAATGCTTCGGGGACCCCAATTCAGCTACAGTACCGAGTTTTTTCAAGTGATTCCACAAGTCTCATCAACGGATTTGGAGGTCGCCATTATCAATTCTTAATTATTGGTTCAATCATTTGTGGCTCATCCACGTCATCGCTCACCTTGCGGGCAGTAGATCAATATGGGGCAACTGCTTCAAATATCCTGTCTTTCGCTGGCAAGGCTCTTATCAGTAAAGTCGGAAGCGTGGGATAGAAGTTTTGTTGTGTAAAAATCTTTATCCGGAAGATATGGTGAAATGATTGTCGCAGTTTGGGAACTTGCAAAAGTAGTGCATTTAATTGCTATTTTGGAGAAAGTAAATCCGGACAAAGAAAATATTTCTAGTAGTTCTCATTTTTAGCATGGCAGAGTTCAACCAGTGGTTGATGTCGCAGCTACAAAAACGAGAAATGAGTAACTTCCAGATGAAGATTTCAGGGAAAAAGTACCTTTACCCAGTCGCGATTGTGGCTGCGCTTTCATTGGCAACTATGGGTATGCAGTCAGCATCAGCAGATCAATTTCCATCGGATTCTGAACTCCTGGGCTCAGCATCCTCCTTTGGAGTTATAGCTGCCGCTGCCATCACTAATGGTGGGGCTTCGAGTCTTCATGGAGATATCGGTGTCTATCCAGGAACTGCAATTACTGGAGCTGCAACTATCGATCTCACCGGGATTAACCAGGGCTCTCTCGAAACAGTTCACAACGCTCTCGTAGATCTTGATGCTGCAGATTTAGTACTTACCAATTTAGGTGCTGGCGAAGATATCCCAGCTGAATTAGGCGGCCAAATTGTTACGCCAGGAATATATACATCGGTAGCGGCCTTTGGTCTAACCGGTGCCCTGACTCTTTCTTGCCCGGCACTACTTGCTTCACAAGCTCCCAGTGATTCTATTTTCATCTTCAAAACTCCTGCAGCACTCACCACAGCTGCCGCTAGTTCGGTGACCCTTGATCCATCATGCAATTCTTCTACCACACGCGTTTTCTGGCAGTTAGGCGCAGCAGCAACATTAGGTGCAAGTTCGGTATTTGTTGGAACAATTCTGGCCCAAGCTGCAATAACAACTGGTGCTGGTGTCTCTGTTTCAGGAAGGCTCTTCTCACTTAAAGCAGCGGTCACTTTAGATAGTACAAGCATTGTGGTTCCCAACTAGTCAATTTACTTAATTACTATAAGTAGGAGTAAGGGCCACACTCAGATAATGAGGGTGGCCCTTATTGATTGAATATTCAGAATTCTTTTATTTAATCACAATCAGTGTGCATACTCCGTATTTTCCATCGCTTTTTTTGGAAAAGCAAAAGTAATCAGGAAGAAGACGGCTACCTGTGCAATTTGTAAGAGCATGGCATATCTGAAGCCTGCATCGATCTTTCCTTTTGCAACTTGGCCAAAAAAAATTGTTCCAAATATTGCAACACCAACCGATGAACCGATCGAATTCATTGCCGATAAGACACCAGAGGCAGATCCAACTAATTCATTTTTAATAGATAAGAGAATCGCATCAAAGAGTGCTGCCACAACTAATCCTGTACCAAATCCAGAGAGCCACATTCCCGGGGCGATATGCCAGAAGTGAAAAGCAGCCATCGTTGGAAGGGCTTTAAATAACCAAAATGCACCGGCAATTTGAGCTAATGCCCCAGCCTGTAAAACACGTATTCCAAACTTATCGGCTAATACCGCACCGCTCAGGGCGCCACCCATGGCCGTACCCAGTGCGATTGCAATGTTTGCAACTCCAGCTCCGCTTGCTGAATATCGCTCACCGATTTGCAAGAAGAGTGTGATGATCAGATAAACACCTGTGAGACCGGAGAAGAAGATAAAGATACCGGCGATCCCTAAGTTATATGAACGGGCTTTGAAAATCTCTGGGTCAACTAGGGGAGTCCCACCTCGTTTAATTAACGCTTTTTGCTGAAGATAAAATACGGCAAAACTAAATAATGATGCCAGTAGTGATAAGTAAGTCCAGAGTGGCCATCCAGATTGCTGCCCCTGAATCAGGGGTAGCAGTAAGAGACCAGAGGCGAGCATAATTATTAAACTGCCGATGAAATCAATTGTGATTGCACTATTAAATTCGCGCTTTGGTAGATATTTAATCGCTAGATAAATATTAATTATTCCAATTGGGATGTTGACGAGAAAGACAGCGCGCCATCCAGTCGATGCGATATCTCCTTGAATAATAAATCCGCCAACAATTGGGCCTAAAATGCCACCGAGACCAAAAACCGGTCCAAAGATTGCAAAGGCACTGCCAAGCTCTTGAGGTGGGAATACGTCTCGAATAAACCCAATAACATGCGGTAGTAGCATCGCACCAGCAAAGCCTTGGATTAGACGAGCTGCGATTAGTGATTCGATAGTTGGTGCAATTGCGCAAAGCAGGGACGAGATTGTGAAGCCAATAAGTCCGAGAATGAATACATTTCTGCGCGAATAACGATCTCCCAATCGGCCGCCCAGAATTAAGCCCGCCCCTAGGGTCAAGGTATATCCACCGATTACCCATTGTAAGGAGGTGGGAGAGGCACCGAGTTTTTCCTTTAAGGAGGGCCCGGCAACATTGACGATAGTTGAGTCGAGCAGATCCATAATCTCAGCGGCTAGGACGATACCCAAAATGAGCCATCGATTTTTATTCACTTCAGTTGATTGATTCATTGGTATACACCCCATATTTCCTGCATTTTGAAGCAGATCCTGCATCGGTTTTTGTGTCGTTGAAGAGTAATGGGGTGAGGCCCGCTTGTCCTGAGATAGATTTTAACTACTCTGATCTGCCAGTTAATTATTTAATTCGCAATCAAGGCAAATGGTTCAGGATAAAATGAAGACGATTTAAAGCAATATTTATGCCCGGCCTGAGGCTTGTTAAAACTTGGAGCGGGTGACCGGGATCGAACCGGCATGGCCAGCTTGGAAGGCTGGGGCTC
>JBBAMX010000021.1:0-23872 GCA_040402335.1 Candidatus Planktophila sp. | reverse complement strand
TAAATACATCATCCCGGGCTTGACCATGATGATGTCGGCGCCTTCTTCGACATCTAATTCTATCTCACGCATCGCATCTTTGAGATTGGATGGATCTTGTTGATAGCTCTTGCGATCACCCTTGAGTTGTGAATCCACCGCATTTCGAAATGGGCCATAAAATGCCGATGAGTATTTAGCCGCATAGGCAAGAATTGAAGTATTAATAAGAGCTTCTTCATCTAATGCCTCACGAATCACGCCGACTTGGCCATCCATCATCCCGCTGGTGCCGAGCATGTGTGCTCCAGCTTGTGCCAACTGCACCGCCATTCGTGCATAAATCTCTAGGGTTGCATCGTTATCGATACTGCCATCACTTGCTAAAACACCACAGTGGCCATGGTCTGTGAACTCATCGAGACAGAGATCGGCTATCACTATTAGTTTTTCGCCCACTTGTTCACGGACCTTACGAACTGCGGTGTGTAAAACTCCATTTGGATTAACTGCCTGACTACCAAGCTCATCACGTATTAATGGGATAGCAAAGATCATGATGCCACCGATGCCAAGTGTAAGGGCGCGTTCAACCTCATCATGGAGAGATTCGAAAGTATGTTGAACGACGCCCTTCATATTTTTAATTGGTGTTGGACTTGTAGCTCCTTCTTTAATAAAAACTGGAAGAATAAGGTTCTGTGCATGTAAGTGATTTTCTGCTACAAGATTTCGCATAGCTTGTGTTGTTCGCAAGCGCCTTGGGCGATGGGTGATTTTCAATTACTCCTCCAGTGTTTGAAGTATGAGATCGGCGACGGCAGTTGGGCCAGGGTCTTTGGCTACCGCTAGGACTTTGAACCCTAATTCGTTAGCCGCTTTAGCCGTTGCCTGGCCTCCACAAAAAACGGGGGTTTGTGATGCAGGGGCAAAGTGGGCCAGCGCCCTTGCCGCGCTCGGGGAGCGCAGAAGCACGGCAGCAATTTCACCTTGGTTAAGGGCTTGAACACTCTTTGGAGTAGTTGCCGCGATCGTATTGATGTAGACAACACGGGTATCAATCTCCCAGCCCATCGCCCTAAGACCCTGCGGCAACACCGGCATCGCTAAATTTCCCGCGGGAATGATCGCATTTGAAACAGGAAAGTTAGCCAAAAGTTTTAAAAGCTCCTGCGAACTTTGAACTTCGGGGGTCAGAATCTCCTTAACCCCGAGCGCCTTGAGGGCATCGGTACTTCCAGTGCCGATAGCGGCAAATTTAATCGATGGATTTGTAGAAAATAACCGGCTTAAAGTTTGTGGGCCGACAAGTGAGCTCCAGAAATCAATTGCGTTGAGCGAGGTAATGATTATCCAACATTGGCTATTTTCAGCTCGTTCAAGGAGCTCTTGGGCGGCATGGACCTCACCAGGAGTAATCTCGGTGAAACTATCACTCAGAGTTGAAATACCAAGTGATTCAAGCGCCTTAGCATCGCGTTCATTACCAGTTCCACGAATAAGAAGAATTGGTCGATTAATCAAGGTACTCAACGTATAAACCTTCGCGCTACATCAAGTCCTAAATCTTCGGCCATGGAGAAATCATTGACTGAAGAAATTGAAATGCTCTCGCTAATTTTTTGACTAGCACCGTTCTCCACATTACCAAGTTCGGCCCTCAGTACCAGTTGACCATCTTCAAATTTAGCGAATGCACCAACGGCAAGATCGCATCCAGCATTTAATCCACGAAGCACGGCCCGCTCTGCCGTTGAAGTCAGGCGAGATAAGGGATGATCGATTTCAGAGAGCATCTTTATCATTACAAGATCGTCGGATCTGCACTCCACGCCAAGTGCACCCTGTGCTGGTGCCGGTAAAATATCATCCACTTCGAAATACTGAGCGATCTCTTCGCTGCGTCCGATACGGTTCAGGCCAGCCGCGGCTAATAACGCACCTGCATACTGCCCATCTCGAACCTTCTTAATACGAAGATCAATATTTCCACGGATGGGAGATGCAATAAGCAGCGGGTTTCGAGCTTTGATCGCAGCCATTCGGCGGGGTGAAGAAGTCCCGATAATGCCACCGGCGGCAATTGCATCGAGTGAAGTATTGTTCTTAGAAATCAAAATATCGCGGTGATCCTCTCGTACCGGAATCGCAGCCAGAGTCAGCTCTGGATGAGGC
The DNA here is from genome assembly GCA_040402335.1 of Candidatus Planktophila sp. GTDB lineage: Bacteria > Actinomycetota > Actinomycetes > Nanopelagicales > Nanopelagicaceae > Planktophila. The sequence continues at coordinate 21,718 of JBBAMX010000021.1, read as the reverse complement.
GCTGAGGGTAGATCCTTGAGCGAGTGAACTATGAAATCTACTTCACCAGCGATCAGTGCCAAGCGAAGCGCATTTACAAATGCACCGGGCTCATCGGGCTTCATAAGTGAGATTGAAAGATCATCCCCAGTAGTTTTGATAATTTTAAGATCGACTTGTGCATCAATGAGCGAATTGGCGACCCACTGGGATTGAACCGTTGCTAAGAGGCTCCCTCGTGTTCCGAGCAGAAAGGTTTTAGCCATCGATAGCGCCAGAGTTGAGCCCAAAGAGAGTTTTTATCGCTCTTTGGTACTCATCAATCTCATCGACTAGAGCGCCTTCACGGACTGCCGTTGTTGGCTTATGAAATATAGTTTTAGTAACGTGGTGCAACGAGCGAGAGACGTGATCTGCTAACTCATCACCACTCTTGTGACGCACTCGCTCGACCTCTGACTCCACGATATTTTCAACATGTTCGCGCAGCAAGCGAATCAAGGGATCGTTACGGCGGGCAAGTAAGTCCTGCTTGAACTGTTCCACCGAGATCTCAATTAACTCTTCGGCATGTGCAATCGTTTCGTGGTGCTCTAGCGGTGCTTTCCGATAAATCTCTTCTAAATCTACAAGCATGACATTTGAAAGTGTGGCTACCGATGGCTCAACATCGCTTCCAAGTGAGAGATCTATAATCGGTAAGAGGGTTTTTGTAAGTTCGCTAATCTGCTCTGCCGTGATGATGACTCCATGGCTACCACTACATGCAACGATTAAATCGCAGCTCTTTATCGCCTCCGCAAACTCATCGGCGGCGATCGGAGTTGTGCCATGAGCTTGTGCAAAGATTTCGGCCCGCCCACTATTTGAATATGAAAGGATCTCTGCAACAGATTCGCGCTCAAGGGCCGTGGTCACAACCCGGGCATATGCGCCAGTTCCTATTACTAAGGCTATTTTCCCACTGAGATCAAAACCTTGGGCTTTCACGATATCTAACCCACCGATAATCAAGGATCTACCGGCGCCACCCAACCCAGTGTCAGTGGCAACTTTCTTTGAGACCTCAGAGGCGCGCTGGAAAAGCGCCTCGGTTATGCGCGAGGTCTGCCTAAGCTGTTGCGATTGAACGAGTGAGCGCTTGACCTGCCCAGCGATTTCTACTTCGCCAACGATCATTGATTCAAGGCCAGCACTTACTCGAAATAAATGAGTCGTGGCATCTTGGCCTTTGCGTACTTTGATCTCTGAATTATTTAACCCAGTGCTCTCAAATATTTTTTTGAGAATAAATTGTGCAGACTCTTCTGGTCGCTCAGTCTCGGCGTATACCTCAAAGCGATTACAAGTGCTCACAATCACACAACCTTCAATACCTGTGTCTGCAACTTCATGTGAGCAGATAGCCTGTCGAATCTCCTCTGATTTTTTTTCTAAGAGGCTTAAATCTTGGAGGGAAATGTCGCGAAAGCTCACTCCGACAAGAAGTATATTCACCTGAACATATTAGTGTATTTCGTGGGATACTTAAGACATGAGCTTGCCGACAGATCATCCATTAGTGTCGGGAAAAACATCATCATCACCGATTGTCTTAGCGCTCAATGGAGTTGCGCAATCAACCCCGCCGGTGTGGTTTATGCGACAGGCTGGGCGCTCTCTACCTGAGTATAAAAAAATTCGTGAAGGCATTGCAATGCTTGACTCTTGCTTACGCCCCGAACTTGCCGCAGAGATTACGCTTCAACCAGTGCGCCGTCATAACGTTGATGCTGCGGTTTTTTTTAGTGACATTGTTATTCCGCTTAAATTATCTGGAGTAGATGTGCAGATCGTTTCGGGGATAGGCCCAGTCTTAGAAAATCCTGTGCGTACTCGTAATCAATTTGAAAAATTAGAGCTACTCAATGCAGAGTCCCTGAAGCCCATCACCGACGCGATCAGGTTCTGCGTTGAAGAGTTAGGTAATACACCATTGTTAGGTTTTGGTGGGGCCCCTTTCACGCTAGCCTCCTATTTAATTGAGGGTGCTCCATCAAAGGATCTACCTACTTGTCATGCGATGATGATTAATGATCCAGTTTTATGGTCGGATATTTTGGACTGGTGCGCAAAGATCACGGCAGAGTTTTTGCGGGCACAGATAAATGCCGGGGCCAGTGCCGTTCAACTCTTTGACTCCTGGGCCGGGCGGCTAACGCCGGCGCAGTACGCAAGTTATGCAGCCTCCCACTCTAAAAAGGTTTTCGATTTAATCTCGGATCTACCCGTTCCTCGAATCGCCTTTGGAGTTGGTACTGGCGGCATTTTGAAGCAGATGCATGCCACGGGTGCCACTGCCATGGGTATCAGTAACGACATTTCGATCGAAGCCGCCGTTGCAGTATTAGGGGGCGATGTTCCTATTCAGGGAAATCTCGATCCGCAGCTCTTACTGGGTGAGTGGTCAGAGATTGAAAAGGCGACTATAAAGATTATTGAAGAGGGGCGAAGCGCCAAATCTCATATCTTTAACCTTGGCCATGGAGTTTTGCCTCAGACCGATCCCGGAGTACTCACAAAGATTGTGGAGTATGTACATGCAGCGCTTTGATTGCGTTGTTATCGGAGGTGGTCTTGCAGGGCTGCTTGCCGCATATGAAGCATCTATCGCTGGTAAAACCGTGGCGATCTTTGAGGCGGCCAAGCATTGTGGTGGTGCGATAGCCTCGGTCGATATCGCTGGCGTTCGAATAGATGCGGGTGCAGAGTCCTTTGCGGTAACGCGCCCCGAAACCTTAACTCTGATTGAGGAGTTGGGCCTATCCCATTTAGTGGTTGAGCCCGCCCGCTCGGATGCTCGTATTCTAATTGACGGTGAGGCTTATATTATTCCGCACGGCATGATGGGAATTCCGTCGGATTTCACCGACCCGCAGACCGTAGCGATATTAGGTGAAGCTGCTGCAGCACATAGTGCAGCCCTTGATAGTGCGCCGTGGAATATCACCGATGAAAAGAGTTTGGGTGATGTAGTCGCAAAACGCATGGGAGTAGAGGTTGTAGAAAAGATTGTGAACCCGATTGTTGCAGGCGTACATGCATCTGACTCTTATCTGTTAGAGATGGAGTCACTGGTGCCGGGCTTACTTGCTAAGGCGCAATCGTTAGGTTCGCTGCAACAAGCGGTGAAGATCATGCGCGGAACTGCCGCCAGACCTGGTTCGGCGATTGCCGGGATTAATGGTGGAATTAACTTAATAACACGTAAATTATTTGCGATTCTCCAAGAAAGGGGTGTGAAAATCCTCGCTCACTCCCCAGTGACACATGTATCTTTCGATCATTACTGGCAGACACACGTAGGCGGTGAGATTACTGAATCTGATCTTGTCGTAATAGCCACTAATCCAGTTATTGCTCGATCGATCCTTTCCGATTTTGATGATCTGGTCGCACAACTCTCTTTAATTAATCCAATCGATGTGGCAGTTGTCCTTATTGCGCTTAAAGCCCCCGAACTCACGGCAGCGCCGTTGGGCTCAGGAGTCCTGATTGCAGATCAGGGGTTAGCTATCGTGGCTAAAGCCTCAACCCATATCAGCGCCAAATGGGGATGGGTGAAAGAGCTAGTGGGCGAGCTTGAGCTTATCCGCCTCTCGTATGGAAGAAATGGAGCGGTAGATCCCAACGATGAGAACCTGCTTCACGATGCCAGAAAAGATGTGGTAGCTCTCTATGGTTTAGTGGAGCCAGAGTTTATCGATGCCGTTGTGATCAGATGGCCCCAATCACTGATTCAGGCGAGAATTGGCCATCAAGATAGTTTGAATAAGATAAAGGAATCACTTTTGAAGTACCCAGGACTCGGAATTATTGGCTCTGGCGTAAGTGGTAATGGAATAGCTGGCGTTATTGGTCATACAAGAAAAAATATGAAGGAGCTACTTAATGTCTGAAGCAGGTTTAACAAAGGTAAAGGCCCGTGAGATAAACGCGACTATCCGTTACACAACATGGACTACCTACAAGATCGCAGCGGCAGGTATATCCCAGAGCGAGCAGAAAGAGTTTGCGCAAGAGCTCAGCACTTTAATCGAATCTTGGAAGGTGCGCCGTATTGAAGTGCGTGGTATCTATGATGTGAGTGGTTTACGTGCCGATGCTGATTTCATGTTATGGATTCATGGGGATAGGGCCGAGGATGTACAAGAGGCGCTACATGAATTCACTCGCACCGGTATCGGAAAACGTTCGAACTCTATCTGGTCGGCAATGGGAGTCCATCGCCCAGCCGAGTTTAATAAGGGACATGTTCCAGCATTTATGACCGGTGCTGCCGCAAAACAGTGGGTCGTAACATATCCATTCGTGCGCTCGTACGAGTGGTACTTACTTCCCGATGATGAACGTCGTGCAATGTTAGTTGAGCATGGTGTAGCGGGGCGTGATTTTTCCAGAATTATCTCTAACACCGTCTCGGCCTTTGCCCTCGGCGATTATGAATGGATTTTAGCTCTTGAGTCGGATGATCTCTATGAAATGGTGGACATGATGCGAGAGTTACGCAATACGCAGGCTCGTCGCCACGTCCGGATTGAGATACCTTTTTATACGGGCCATCTCATCACCGATGAGGTTTTGGTAGGGCGCTTCCTATGAACTACGACGCGGTTTTATTAACCTCTTTCGGTGGCCCCGAGGGGCCTGATGAAGTAATGCCTTTCCTCGAGCGCGTTACTGCCGGCCGAGGAATTCCACGTGAGCGTTTAGAAGAGGTCTCCCATCACTACTTAGCCCTTGGTGGCATAAGTCCGATTAATGCGCAAAATCGTGCACTTCTTACCGCTATGCGCACTGAGTTTGAAAACCGGGGAATCGATCTTCCAATTTATTGGGGAAATCGAAACTCTGATCCTTACTTTGCAGATACATTGACACAGCTGCACGGGGATGGACACCGCAACGTATTGGCCGTTGTTACTAGCGCCTATTCATCGTATTCAGGATGTCGCCAGTATCGCGAGAATCTGGCAAAGGCTTTAGCCGAGGTAGATTTAGTTGGGAAGTTGAAGATAGATAAGGTTCGTCACTACTTTGATCACCCAGGTTTTGTTACACCATTTGCCCAAGGTTTGGCTCAAGCAATCGATCAAGCCGTAGCTGCGAATGTAATGCCTGATGACGTCAAGATCTTTTTCACAACGCATTCGATTCCAGATTCAATGGCCGATACATCTGGGCCCGAGGGAATGCGGGAAAGCCACAAAGGTGGAATGTATGTCGCACAACACCTTACGACTGCCGGGTTAGTTGCTGAGCATGCAAAACTCTTTACCGAAAATCAGATCCCGTCATGGCAGTTGGTCTATCAATCTCGCAGTGGTGCACCGACTACTCCCTGGTTAGATCCAGATATTGGCGATGCGATAAGTGAGGCCGCCGCACAAGGAGTAAAGGGCGTGATTGTTATACCAATCGGCTTTGTCAGTGATCATGTAGAAGTGATTTGGGATTTAGATAACGAGGCTAAAGAGATTGCCGAAGAGCATGCGCTTTTCTTTGCCCGTGTTGCTACCCCTGGTATCGCGCCTGAGTTTGTTACCGCTATCGCCGAACTAGTTGAAGAGCGCGTTATTAATGCTCCAAAGCAGGCACTTTCAGCGCTTGGTCCGTGGGCAGATTTTTGCGCCGTTGGTTGCTGTCCTAACGCTCGAGCCGATCTGCCAACTGTCGCACAAGCAGAGTAATCTGTGAAGGTTTTAAAAATCCTCTCTGGCCTGGCGCTGGGAATGTTCTTAGCCGCCTTAGATCAGACCGTGATGACAACTGCATCGCTGACAATCTCGCAGGATTTTCACCACGTAGCCGATCAATCTTGGCTCATAAGTATCTATCTGATGATGTCCTTAATAACTACACCTATATATGGACGTCTCTCTGATTCATATGGCCGGCGCCGGATTTACATAATTGGGCTACTCCTTTTCGGACTTGGCTCAGTTTTTTCCGCCGCTGCCACCTCCTTCTCGCTCATTGTCGCCGCTCGTGGAGTTCAAGGTCTAGGAGCAGGAGCTCTCCTCTCACTGGCATTTGCCGTAATCGCAGATGTCGTTCCATTGAAAGAGCGTGGTCGCTATACCCTGTTTTTTGTTCTTATCTTTGGTTCGGCGAGCATTCTGGGCCCGATTTTTGGTGGAGTAATTGCAACCCAGAGCTCAATACTCGGCATTAGTGGCTGGCGCTGGATCTTTATTTTTAATATCCCATTTATTATTGTTGCAGTTATTCAATCAGCTAAACATCTCCCTTCGGTTTCGCATAAACTCATCGATACCTTCGACTGGCTAGGGACAACGCTTTTTGCGGGCGTAATCGCCATAACGCTATTTCTTGTTCAAACTTCGCGCAGCGTTGGTTTCAACGTTCAGCGTAGTATTTTAATTCTGCTCTTAATCGCTATTTTTTCTGGCCTCCTTTACGCACAGAATCAGCAGGGGGAAAACGCTTTATTTCCAGTTATGTTTTTTAAAAATCGGGCATTTGTTCTAACCGTTTTAACTAGCGCAGTTGCTAGTGGGGCAGTTTTGATTGCGATGACCGTTACCTCACTCTCAATCCAAATAGTTGAGTACCGCAGCCCGATAGTTGCCGGACTGACACTATTGGCCATCGGCTTTGGAAATCTATTCGGCTCTGCATATGCCAACCGGGTATTTTCTAGAGAGGGTTCTTACCGTCTTCTCGCCGCAATCGGTCTCATTATTATTGCTTTTGGATTTCTCCCGGTTATTTTTAGTTCAGGGATCACCGCAATTTCAACTGGCTTATTTATTATGGGAATCGGATCGGGTTTAATTAATCAATTTACATCGGTCATGGCGCCGATAACTTTAGGAAGTCTTCACCGAGGAGCTGCCTCGGCGATAAATACGCTATTTCGAGCGCTCGGCGGATTGTTAGGAGTCACCATTGCCTTGGCTCTGATTTTCTATCAATGGAAAGCTTCCACTGGTTTTACTATCCCCAATCTGCATGCCAAGGAGCGGCTAGATTTCATCACAGCGGTCAGACCCGTCTTCATAGCTAGCGCTTTGATCGTGCTAGCAACGGCGCTCTTGGCAGGGTTCATGCCGGAGACAAATAAGGAGCGCCATTTAGCGTGGGAATCAAGCAAGCCCTAAGATTGTTATCAACAGAGAATGGTTCTAATGTTGAAATGTTTGACAACCGCCAGAGCTTCTGGTGGAAGTAAAAAAAGGAGATAGAGGATATGCGTAGTTCAAACCCTGTTTTAGGACGGGCGTTTAACCAGCGTGGTTATGCTGCATTTGATCCCAAGACACCAACCCAGAGCGATGAAGGGCTAGAGCGCCTTTATAGCGCACCTGCTGCATCTTCGCTGCGTACCGGCCGAATGACTATCGATGACGTTGTTACTCGTACCGGTATTTTATTCGCAGTACTTGTCAGCGTGGGAGCGGCGACATGGACACTCAATCTTGGTGGCGGTGCCATGTTGGTAGGAGTCTTCGGCGGCTTCGCCCTGGCCATGGTCAATAGTTTTAGTAAGACGGTCAAACCCGCCCTGATAATTGCCTATGCAGCCTTCGAGGGCTTAGCACTTGGGGCGATAAGCCATCTATACAACAATATGTATCAAGGGATTGTTAGTCAGGCGATACTCGTGACTATCTGCGCATTTACTGGAATGTTGTTTGCCTACAAGAGTGGGCGAATCCGGGTAACACCTAAATTTACCAAGATTCTAATGACCGCTTTAATCGGCTATGTGGTCCTTGGGCTTTTATCCTTTATTGGCTCGCTCTTTGGAGCACACACTTATAGCACTGGTGGATTTGGTTTAATTATTGCTACAGGTGGAATGATCCTTGCATCATTTTTCTTGATTCTAGATTTTGATCAGATTCAAAAAGGGATAGATGCCGGCCTACCGGAACAAGAGTCATGGCGAGCAGCCTTTGGTTTGATGGTCACAATTGTCTGGCTGTACATGGAGGTGCTACGACTTCTATCTATCTTGCGAGGTAACGATTAAATAAAGAGATTATTCCAAGGGCCTCAGGTTTTCTACCTGGGGCCCTTGCCCATTAGGAGATAAAAAACTTTGGCGGGTCTCTGGAATCTGTGTCGTCAGAATCGCCCCAACTGCAAAGACAAAGGCAGAGAGGGCAAATGCGGTGCGATAGGAGTACATATCTGAAAGTGCGCCGATAATAAGTGGTCCAACAATCATGCCTGCATCACCGGCCATCTGAAAGATTGCAATTACTTGTCCACCTCGGCCACGGATAATGTCACCTACGATGCTGGCCGGGGTCGTGGATAGATATGCCCCGCCGATTCCAGTGATCGACATTGCGACTAAGTACATCCAGGGATGGGTGGCAAAAGTTAAAATAATGACGCCAATCAATCCGATTCCAGCTCCGAGCATTGAGGCAAGACGCCGCCCTTTGCTATCTGATAGGCGTCCGCCCCGCATTAGAAGTGCGCCTTGAAATACCGCCCCAAGTGCAAAGCCATAACCGACTACCGCCGTCGTCGAGTGCAGGTCTTCTGTTACAAAGATCGGTAAAATCGATGCTCGTAATCCAAAGATTACCCAGTTGACTATAAAAACAAGTCCCAAAGCGATTCGGTAGGGCTTCATCGCAAGCGCCTCACGGATCGATGTGTGATCGCTCGTATCTAAATGCCGCGCTTTTTTACCGATTTTTTCACCCTTAAGGAAAAAATGCGCGACCACTCCTGAGACTATGAGCATTGCCGAGTATGCAAAGAAGGGTGCGCGCAGTGAAATCAGCGATAGTAGGCCACCAATTGCCGGACCTGAAACGCCACCGAATAAGAAGGCGCCGTTGTAAACCGATTGAGCACGGCCCCGGTGTTCATCATCTACCGACCGCAAAATGACCGAACCCGCTGCAACCGAGAACATAGATGAGCCCAGACCACCGGCGGCTCTAAAAAAGAGAAGTTGCGAATACGATGTTGAAAGTCCTGCTAAGAGCACGAAGAGAGCGACCATTAAGACACCACTTGAGAATACGGCTCTTTCTCCAAATAAATCCACGAGTTTTCCCGAGATTAATCCTGAGGCAAAACGGGTAATGGCAAACATCGAGACGATTAAACCAATGGCGGCGTTATTAACGCCAAAGGTACGGGCAAAGACCGGGATCGCCGGTAAAACTATTCCAAATCCGACGGCTACAAAAAAGGATGCCGCGACGAGAACTGAAATCTCGCGCGGCAGATCCTTAAATGGTGATTGCATTAACCAAGGGCTTCTCCAGCCGCCTCTTCCCGGGCCGCGGCGTAATCCTTATTTGTTCGAAGTGGAGTTTCACGCAACAAGAGAGCTAGAAATAGACCTAAAGCTGTGATCGGCGCTGCGGCATAGAAAACGACGTGAAATGAGCTCACAAAGGCTTCAAGGGCGGTCTGTTTAATGACCGGCGGTAGTGTTTTTAAGATCGCAGTGTTGTATGAGAGGCCACCAAGTTTGCTCTTATCAAAGCCAGCGAGCGCACCGGGATTGTTCTTGGCCAGATCTGCGAAGTTTAAGGAGAGATAGTGGCCAACGCGGTTGGTTAAGATACTGCCAAAGAGCGCCGTACCAATCACCGAACCAAGTGAGCGGAAGAAAGTATTGCTACTTGTCGCGATTCCCATATCTTTAAAATCAACTGCGTTCTGTAATGCGATAACGATTGTCTGCATCGAGAGCCCAAGACCGGCACCGACCATGATCGCATAGATCGAGATCTGCCAGTAAGGGGTATCGATCTGTAAACGCGTCATTAGCAAGATTCCTGCGGTCATAAGAGCAGTGCCCATTATTGGATAGCGTTTATAGTGACCGTGTTTAGAGATTAATTTTCCTGAGACTATTGAGGTTGAGACGATACCGAGCATTAATGGAATCAATTTCAAGCCTGCGGAGGTAGCCGAATAGCCTTTTACCACCTGGAAGTAGAGCGGTAGCATCACGATCGCTCCGAACATTCCAGCACCGATAACTGCGCCCAGGGCTGAGGTCAATGAGAATGTGTGATTTTTAAATAAGTAGAGTGGTAGTAGTGGCTCTTTAGCCTTGCTCTCCCAGTAGAGAAATGCAAAGGTGAGGCCAAGTCCAATCGTAAGTAATGCAATGGTGCGGCTATCACTCCATCCATATTGTGGTCCATAGATCGATACCGAGAGCAGAATCAGTGTCACCGATACGACCATCAAAACTGCGCCCAAGTAATCGATGGTATGAGATCTTTTGATTTTAGGAATATGAAGAACCGCCGACGTGATAATCAGTGATGCGATGCCGAAAGGAATATTGATATAAAAAATCCAGCGCCAACCGGTGATTCCAAGAATGTGGGCGTGATCGGAAAAGAAGCCACCTAGAAGTGGACCGGCAACCGAGGACAGACCCCAGACGGCGCCGAAGTAACCTTGATATCGGCCACGTTCGCGCGGTGGAACTATGTCACCGATGATGACAAATGTAAGTGCCATTAGACCACCGGCACCTAAACCCTGGAGTGCACGAGTTGCGATGAGTTGATTCATATTTTGGGCTGCACCTGCAAGCAGTGAGCCGAGTAAAAAAGTAACTATGGCAAATTGAAATACCGGACGACGACCGTAGATATCTGAGATTTTTCCGTACAACGGCGTCGAGGCAGTTGATGTCAAGAGATATGCAGTTACAACCCAGGTGTAGTGGTTGAGGCCATTGAACTCTTCAACGATATTTTTAAGGGCCGTTGAGACAATGGTCTGGTCAAGGGCGGCTAAAAGCATGCCGGTCATGAGTCCACCAAGGATGATCATAATTTCGCGATGAGTGAATGCCTTTGCAGATGCGTTCAGGGGAGCTTTAGTAGACATGAGAGTAAGGTTATCGCGTGAAGACGGTGAGTGCGAAGCAGCTCGTGAAGAGCTACAACAAAGGCTCAGTAAAGGCGCTGGATAACCTATCTCTGGATGTTGAAGAGGGTACGGTTTTAAGCGTATTGGGTCCAAATGGCGCGGGAAAAACTACAACGGTTCGCATTCTCGCTACTTTGCTTAAGCCCGATTCGGGAAGTGCGCAGGTTGCAGGTATCGATGTCATTAAACACCCAGACAAAGTGCGTGAAGTAATTGGACTCTCGGGCCAATATGCCGCCGTTGATGAGACTTTAACGGGCTGGGATAACTTAGTGATGTTTGGGCGCCTGTATCACCTTGGAAGAGCGGCCTCGATTAAGCGGGCCGAAGAGTTGCTTGAGAGATTTTCATTAACCGACAGTGCCCGTCGCCCAATAAAAACATATTCAGGTGGAATGCGACGCCGATTAGATTTAGCGGCCTCACTAATCGTTCAACCCAAAGTCTTATTTTTAGATGAGCCGACTACTGGATTAGATCCACGTGGGCGGATGGAGATGTGGGGAGTTATCGAAGAGCTGGTCAAGGGTGGCGTGACGCTTTTATTAACGACACAGTATCTGGAAGAGGCTGATCAGCTAGCCGATGAGATTGCAGTAATAGATCATGGAAAGGTGATTGCCCGCGGAACATCCGACGCCTTAAAGCGTCAAGTAGGAGGTGAACGATTAGAGGTAATCGTTGAGAGCGAGCAGATTGCAGCGACAATGGAGATAGTTGAAAAAATCAGTGGCCATCGTGCACATCTAGATTCGGCGCTGCGAAAGATAAGTACTCCAGTTTCAACTGGTGCTCAAGCATTAATGGATGTCTTGCGCGCACTTGATGCCGCGCAGATTCACCCACTCGATGTCGGTTTAAAACGCCCATCACTAGATGATGTCTTCATGTCCCTGACTGGCCACGCCGCCGAAGAGGTTGCTACCTCATGAAAAGTGCAATCGCAGATTCGCTCATTATCACTAAGCGACAACTGCTTCAGTTAGCGCGAGTACCAGAAGTGCTTATCTTCTCAACTATTCAGCCGGTCATGTTCGTGCTCCTATTCCGCTTCGTATTTGGCGGCTCGATCTCTACCACCCAACCAGGGGGATATATTCAACTCTTAATGCCTGGAATCTTCGTCCAGACCGTTGCATTTACCCTTGCAACTACGGCATCGGGTTTGGCCGAAGATATGAAGAAGGGCCTGATAGATCGCTTCCGATCGCTTCCGATCGCAAGATCGGCCTTAGTCGTTGGACGCACTTTAGGGGACTCGCTTTTAAATATGCTTGTCCTTGTTGTAATGGCCACTGCCGGTTATGCCGTGGGTTGGCGCCCAACGTCTGGGATTTTCTCGATTATTGTGGCATTTATATTTCTTTTATTCTTTGGTTACGCACTCTCTTGGATCGGAATATTTGCCGGCTTAGCGGTCAAAGATGCGCGGACGGTACAAAACGTTGGCTTTCTTGTTACCTTTCCAATGACCTTTTTATCAAATGCCTTTGCACCGACAACTGGAATGCCACGGGCGCTTCAATACGTGGCCGAATGGAATCCAGTCTCATCCATGGTTGCCGCCTGTCGGCAATTGTTTGGCGTAAAAAATCGATTTGGCGCAACGGCTAGTTCATTCCCAAGCCAACATCCATTGCAGACTTCACTACTTTATATGGTTTTAATAATGGTAATTTTTATACCTTTAAGTGTTCGAAAGTATAAAAACTCATCTACTTAAGCGTAAAGCTCTGCCGCTTTAATTAGTACCGAGATTTCACGTTTATTAGGGGCGATGTAACTAACGCTGGCCCCAATTGCAGCGCCCAAGACTGCAGCGCCCAAAGGAGATTTTTCACTATAGACATCTAAATCTCCCGATGAGATCTCCCGTGAACCCAAGAGGAACCTCATCTCATCGCCGGCAATCTCAGCTGTGACGATCATGCCCGAACCGACTTTGCCATCGGCGATCGGTGGCGGTGTGCCGATGTGCGAAGTTTCAAGCATCTGCTTTAACTGACGAATGCGCGCCTCCATCTTGCCCTGCTCATCGCGTGCGGCGTGATATCCGCCATTCTCTTTTAAGTCACCCTCGGCCCGTGCAGCTTCAATCTTTGCCGTTATCTCTTTGCGGCCAGCCCCAGAAAGGCTCTCTAGTTCACCACTCAGCCGATCGGCCGCCTCCTGCGTTAACCAACTCTGAGCGCTCATAAGGAGCAAAGGTACTAGGAGATTACTTGAGCCGACAACCTATTACTTCGGCATTTACCGCAGCTCCCCGTGATTGCACCAAAGTTGTTCGCTCAAATGCAGCTAATCCTGGCCCAATTGGATCATCGATCTGACCCACAACATTTTTATCGAAATCTCGGGCAATAAGAGTGCAGATAATGGCCGCGTTTTTATCGCGTCGAATCACCGAATAACGCAGCGAGATTTCACGCTTTGAGGTGATCGAATAGGAGATCAAGGAGTATCTAATGGGGGGATTTGAATGGTGCAGCCCTGCCCAGAAAAGCCACGCTAATCCTGTGATCGTGAAAAATAATGCGGGGCCGATCCAACGCTTTGAAGCCCTAACGCCATATCGCTCGTTATATGAGAACTCTTGCACCATGGGATGATTATGCCATGCAAAAAAATATCGAGATGGGGCCGGCCGGCTCAATCACAATTGCACTTTTAATCATCGCCGTAGTCTTTTTAATGCGCAGCTTCTACAAGCGATTTATGGGCGTAAATAGAGGCGATGACAACTCCGACAAGTAATACTCTTGCATCGCGAATAGTTGCAGGGGTGAGTGTGGTAGTTCTTGCACTCATTTTTATCTCACTTGGCATCTGGCAGTTAGATCGAGCCGCAGCTCTAAAGGCAAATCTAAAATCGGCTACAACGATTATTAAGAAAATTACTCCACTTGAATTAATAGCATCACCGAATACCTCACTGACAGCCGAGGCGTTAAATCGTACGGTTGAAATTTCGGGTCATTACGTTGCCGAGTTTAAAGCCCCTGGGCAGGTCGATGGCGCTGGAAAGATCGCTGATTGGGAGGTCGCGCTCTTGCAAGTGGGTAGCCACAAAGGGGTACTTGTTGTCCGTGGATTGTGGTCGCAGCGCAGCTTAAACCCTGGGATACAACAATCGATGATAATTAATATCGTTGGACTCTTGCACGCCCGCCAAGATGGTGACCATGCCGTTAACTCTGAGGGGGTTATCTCCCGTTTAGATAGTGCAGTAATTGTGGGCCAGAGTGGATTGGATTTATTTGATGGCTACATTTTGGCAAGCTCGGAAAGCCACAATGGAGCCCCACTGCTGCGCGTCCGGCTAAGTGCCGAAAAGCTTGTATCCAGGGTCCCAGGTTTTTACTGGCAGCATCTCTCTTATGTCTTAATCTGGTGGCTAATGGCCGGCGTCGTACTGTATCTACCCTGGTATCACCGTAAGGTTGCGCTATGAAATCTGCGATCCTTCGTTTTCGAATCATGGCAATCGTCTCGGGTGTGATGTCATTGCTTTTATGGTTTGTTTATATGCCCGTCAAATATATCTTTGATGCCCCAGAGCTACACAGTAAAATTATTTGGATTCCGATGGTCCATGGATATCTCTATCCAATCTACATACTTACTGCGATTCAATTTGCTACAAAAGAGCGTTGGCCGATCATGAAGATGTTGGGCTTAATGTTGGCCGGCACACTTCCCGTTGCCTCACTGTTAGCTGAGCGTCGAGTTGTCCGCCGTAATCCGTAAATTTATAAAGTCACTTCTCTACCCGCTCTATGAGTGGCGATTAGTTCGGGCGCTAGATTTTTCTAAGACCCCACATCACGTCGGTGTTATTCTCGATGGAAATCGACGTTGGGCTAAGGCAAATCCAAATCAAGGCGACCCGAACGGTCACAAAGCTGGAGCAAGTAAAATTATTGAGTTTCTTGGCTGGTGTGATGAGGCCGAGGTCCGCGTTGTGACGTTATGGCTACTCTCCACCGATAACTTTAAGCGTGAAACCGCTGAGATCGATGAGCTACTGCGTATTATCGGCGATACCGTCGATGAGCTAGCTGCCACCGGGCGATGGAATATAAAGGCGGTTGGTGCACTTGATCTACTCCCAGATTGGTTAAGACACAAACTTACCGACCTTAAGCCAGTTCGAGCAGATGGCGTCGAGGTCAATGTGGCGATTAGCTATGGTGGGCGGCGAGAGATTGTCGATGCCGTTAAGAGTTATCTAAGCCAAGAGGAGAGCTCGGGTCATTCGATCGATGTCGCCAAGTCCAATCTATCGAGTGAGGCGATTTCAAAGTTTTTATATACCGCCGGCCAGCCCGACCCCGAGCTTTTAATTAGAACCTCTGGTGAGCAACGCCTCGGAGGATTTATGTTGTGGCAGAGCGCATCGTCAGAGTTTTATTTCTGTGAGGCATATTGGCCAGATTTTCGTCGCGTCGATTTTTTAAGAGCTCTTCGTGCATACTCTTTGCGAAAGCGTCGCTTCGGCTCATAAATATTTCTTCTAGAATTAACATTTCTCGTGCGCGTGTCGCGGCCCGATATCGCCCGACTAGTTCTACCTTTTTCATATCCGAAGCATTTCCCAACTAGTACAACTTAAAACGAGGGGCTGCGCAATTGGCTTCACAGAACCACAACAATAAGAAGACATTTGTTTTAGATACCAGTGTTTTACTGGCCGATCCTGGCGCGCTTTATAAGTTTGCCGAGCACGAGGTCATCATTCCAATCGCAGTTATTGGAGAGTTAGAGAGCAAACGCGACCACCCCGAGCTTGGCTACTTTGCACGCGCCGCCCTTCGTGGTCTAGATGATTTAAGGATCACTCACGGCCGACTCGATAAGGCGCTCACCGTTACGCCAGAGGGTGGAACGCTCTCGGTAGAGCTCAACCACACCGATCTTTCGACGCTACCGCAGGGCTTCTTGCGCGATGGGACCAATGATTCGCGCATCTTGGCGATTGCTAAAAATTTGATGAGCGATGGCAAGCAGGTTGTTCTGGTGACCAAGGATCTTCCACTTCGGGTTAAGGCATCCTCGGTCGGAGTTGAAGCGCAGGAGTATTTGGCAGAGCTCGTATCCAATAGTGGGTGGACGGGTATTGTCGAACTTAGCGTTGGATCCAATATCATCGATGATTTGTACTCAAGGGATTATGCAGATCATGAGGCCGCTCACGAACTTCCCGTTCACACCGGCGTTGTCTTGCACTCTGATCGCGCAAGTGCACTTGCACGAGTAAGTATCGATAAGCAGTTGCAGTTAGTTCGTGGAGATCGCAGCGCCTTTGGTTTACATGGGCGCAGCGCCGAACAGCGCATTGCACTCGATTTATTACTAGATGATTCAATCGGCATCGTCTCACTCGGTGGCCGAGCCGGAACAGGTAAATCAGCGTTGGCTTTATGCGCGGGTTTAGAGGCGGTGATGGAGCGACGTGTTCATAAAAAAGTCGTCATCTTCCGTCCCCTATATCCAGTCGGCGGACAGGAGCTTGGCTATCTGCCGGGAAGTGAGGGTGAGAAAATGTCACCTTGGGCTCAGGCCGTCTTTGATACTTTGGGGGCATTAGTGAGCCAGGCGGTCATCGATGAGATTATGGATCGCGGCTTAATCGAAGTCCTCCCACTGACCCACATCCGCGGTCGCTCCCTCCACGACTCCTTCGTCATAGTCGATGAGGCACAGTCGTTAGAGCGGGGGGTTTTACTGACCGTGCTTTCTCGAATAGGCGCCGGCTCTCGCGTTATCTTGACCCACGACGTCGCCCAGCGGGATAACCTGCGCGTTGGTCGACACGATGGCGTCGTTGCAGTCGTTGAAACTTTGAAGGGCCATCCACTCTTCGCCCATGTGACGCTGACTCGATCTGAGCGCTCGCCGATCGCAGCTCTCGTCACCGAACTCTTAGAGGGGCCCATCACGAGTTAAGGTGAAAAGCCCCAGAATCAATCTCACAGTCACAATTAGTACAATTCGGACATTATACAGAGTGACCTGCGCTTTTACCTCGACCCTTTTCGAAGCTTTCATGTGAATTTGAGCCTTGAGCGCGGTTTAATTTGCCGTTGCCACCCCAACCAGACACGCTAAAGCCACTCCCCGTTAACCATGAAGCCTCATTTGAGGTGCACTGGTGATGGGCGCAGGTACGGACGAGCTAAGGCGAGGGAGGGTGAGATGAAGATATCGAGGAAGTCGGTTGCGATCTGGAGCGTTATAGCCTCCATGCTCTTTCTGAGCTCGACCCTACCCAGCGCCTATGGCCTTGAGTTTCCAATGACGACGCACTTGGATCTAGATGGCGAGAACAAGGTGGCGAGCCCAACTGAGCCAAGCACCTTGACCGCGGCGGCGCTCTATGGCTCGATCGATTTAGCGGCCACACCGGTAGGTGCGATCTTTTCAAGTGATATGGCTCTGGTCTCATCGGTCTCCCTTCAAGTTGAAATGGCGCGAACAATCGTTGGAGCCAAGATTGTTGCCAAATCGATTCTCGCTACCGAGTATGCGATGGATACATCCCAGTTCAACTGTCTAAACACTTTGTGGAGTGCGGAGAGCCATTGGAACTACAAGGCGCACAATTACCGCTCTGGAGCTCACGGGATTGCACAGGCGTTGCCGGCTGAAAAAATGAATGACATTGCAAGTGATTGGCGTACAAATCCAGTAACACAGATTCGTTGGGGACTTCGCTACATCATGTTGCGCTATAGCACTCCCTGCAAAGCGCTCTCCAGCTTTAAACGCGCTAGATATTACTAATCTTGTTTTAGGGCTTTACCCCGATGTGCAATGGCGTGCTAGTTTCGGCAAAAAAGTCATTTCCTTTATCATCAACAACTATAAATGCTGGAAAATCTACAACTTCGATTTTAAAGACCGCCTCCATGCCTAGCTCTTCATAATCTAGGACTTCAACGCGCTTAATACACTCCAGGGCAAGGCGCGCGGCAGGTCCACCGATCGAGCCTAAGTAAAAACCACCGTGGCACTTGCAGGCATCGGTAACTGCTTTAGAGCGATTGCCCTTTGCCAACATGACAAGTGATCCACCTTTGGATTGGAAGTATTCAACGTATGAGTCCATTCGTCCAGCTGTGGTCGGACCGAAAGAGCCCGATGCATATCCAACTGGAGTCTTCGCCGGCCCCGCATAGTAAACCGCATACTTCTTTAAATACTCTGGCATCGCACCACCGCTATCCATCGCCTCTTTAATTTTGGCGTGGGCTAAATCGCGGGCGACTACTAAAGTTCCGGTCAACGATAGACGTGTCTTAACTGGATGCTTGGCGAGCTCGGCACAGATTGCCACCATCGGTTGATTTAAATCGATAGCGACAACCCCATCATTTAAATGCTCATCGCTTACCTCAGGTAAGAAGCGAGCGGGATCGCGCTCTAACACCTCAAGAAAGATGCCATCTTTAGTGATCTTCGCTTTTGCTTGGCGATCGGCCGAACAAGAGACCGCGATTGCGATCGGAAGCGAGGCGCCGTGTCGAGGCAGGCGAACAACTCGAACATCGTGGCAGAAGTATTTTCCACCGAACTGAGCACCGATCCCCAGTTTTCGCGTCAGCTCTAGAACCCGTTGCTCTAACTCAAGATCGCGAAAGCCATGGCCCGTCGCAGCGTTTCCGGAGGTAGGCAGTGAGTCGAGATACTTAGTGCTAGCCAACTTCGCCGTCTTCACTGTGTGCTCGGCACTAGTGCCACCAATGACGATCGCTAAGTGATAGGGCGGACATGCAGCGGTACCGATAGATCTTAGTTTTTCATCCAGCCAGGCCATAAAGGATGTTGGATTAAGAATCGCCTTAGTCTCCTGATATAGAAATGATTTGTTGGCACTGCCCCCACCCTTGGCGATAAATAAGAAGCTGTACTCATCGGGGTGATCGCTATCGGCAAGGATTTCAATCTGGGCAGGCAGGTTATTTCCGGTGTTCTTTTCCTCCCAAGTGGTCACTGGGGCCATCTGTGAATATCTTAAATTTAACTGCGTGAAGGCATCGTAGATTCCTTGTGAAATCGCGATCTCATCTTTAGCGGTGGTCAATACATACTGACCCTTTTTCGCCATAACCAGCGCGGTGCCAGTGTCCTGGCACATCGGCAGGACTCCGCCGGCGGCGATATTGGCATTTTTTAATAGATCGGTCGCCACAAAGCGATCATTCGGTGATGCCTCGGGATCTTTAATGATCTGATTCAACTGCTCAAGATGGGCAGGGCGTAAGTAATGGGAAATATCATGGATCGCTTCGGCAGTCAGCTTTTCAAGGGCGGTGGGCTCGACCTGTAAGAACTCTTGATGACCAAGTTTTATAACACTGACACCCTCGGTACTAACAAGACGGTACTCAGTCTCATCTGGGCCAAGTGGCAGTAGTGGTGCGTAGGAAAAGTTCGGCATGGTTGGTTACGGCTTAACCGCATCTAACCTCTTTTTTGCCCCATCCAGCCACTCTTGGCAGAGCTTTGCTAACTCTTCACCACGCTCCCAAAGTTTTAATGACTCCTCAAGCGTTGCACTTCCAGTTTCAAGGGCCAGGACGACTTCGGCCAACTCATCGCGGGCTGCTTCATATGAGATTTTCTTATCAACCATGCTCTTAATCTACTCCTTCACGGTATTGGTGGTCACTGTGGCATTGCGCTCGCCCTTAGCTAATCTCAGATGAAGCAGATCGCCAAGCCGTAGAGCGTCGGCATCGCGCACAATTTCGCCGTTACTCAACTGAACAACTGCATAGCCACGATCTAAAGTGGCCTGCGGTGAAAGTGAACGAATGCGAGCCCGTACCTGAATCAACTCCTCACTTGCTAATTTCAGGTGGCTTTGGAAACTGCGACGAGCTCTATCTCCGAGTGCACCAATTACTTCGCGACGTGATGTCACCAGTATGGAGGGATCCTTCATCACCGGCCGCGCCTTGAGGTTAGTAATCTGCGCTCGCTCTAATTCAATTAAATTTAACAGGCTCCGATGGGCGCGATTGCGCAAGCCCGTAATCATTTCGATCTCTTCGCCGATATCTGGTACGACGTGTTTGGCGGCATCGGTTGGAGTCGATGCCCGGAAATCTGCAACAAGATCTAAAAGTGGTGAATCTTTTTCATGGCCGATCGCACTGACTATCGGTGTTAGACACGATGCGGCAAGGCGCACTAAGCCCTCATCGCTAAAGGGCAGCAGATCTTCAAATGATCCGCCACCTCGAGTAATGATGATGACATCAACATCATTATCGGCCTCGAGTTCGCGCAGCGCCGCCGAGACTTCAGTTACTGCCGCCGCGCCTTGCACTGTGACTTCTCGAATTTCAAATACAACGTTTGGCCAACGGCGTTTGGCGTTTTCGACAACATCTTTTTCAGCATCGGTGTTGCGGCCACAAATCAGCCCAATTTTTTTCGGCAGCAGCGGGAGCTCAACCTTTCGATCCGCATCAAATAAACCCTCATCGGCAAGGAGGGTTTTTAACGCTTCCAGCCTTGCCAATAACTCTCCGATACCGACCTGTCTGATTTCGCGGGCCGATAATGTGAGGGAGCCATTTTTCATATACCAACTGGGCTTTGCATAAATAACAACCCGAGCATTTGCCGGCAGCGGTTGTGCTGCGGCAATGACCGACTTGTGACACATCACCGAAAGGGACATATCAACACTTGGATCGCGCAGGCGAATAAAGGCCATCACTCCGCTTCGTTCATTGAGCTCGCTAATCTCACCCTCAACCCAGATGGGGCCAAGTCGATCGACGTACTCTTTAATCGCCTCACTTACGACCTGAACCGTTGCCGGGGCTTGACTTGATGTTTCGAACATATGCGGAGCCTAATAGACTGGCCACATGGCTAAGAGAGTTCTCCTTGCGGCGCCCCGTGGATATTGCGCAGGCGTTGATCGCGCCGTTGTAACCGTTGAAAAGGCGCTTGAACTCTATGGAGCACCTGTCTATGTTCGAAAGCAGATAGTTCACAACGTTCACGTTGTAGCCTCACTGGAAGCCAAGGGTGCGATCTTTGTGGATGAGACCGATGAAGTCCCAGAGGGAAAGACCGTTGTCTTCTCGGCTCACGGAGTAGCACCGAGTGTCCATGAAGAGGCGGCGGCGCGAAATTTAAAGACGATCGATGCGACCTGTCCATTAGTGACAAAGGTTCACCATGAGGTTCGCCGATTTGCACGGGAGGATGCCGAGATCTTACTTATCGGTCACCATGGCCATGAAGAGGTCGAGGGCACAGCCGGTGAGGCAATCGGCCAGGTTCGCATCATCGATGGTTTAGATGGCGCCCGCAGCGTTGTTCCAACGCCGGGTAAGAAATTAGTCTGGCTCTCCCAGACGACTTTGAGTGTGGATGAGACTCTCTCGGCCGTTGCGATTTTAAAGGAGCGCTTTCCCGAGATTCAAGATCCACCGAGTGATGACATCTGCTACGCCACCCAAAATCGGCAAGAGGCGATAAAGGCGATCTCGGTAAAGGCCGATCTCGTAATCGTTGTCGGGTCACAGAACTCATCTAACTCGGTGCGATTAGCTGAAGTTGCTCTTGAATACGGCGCAAAGGCGGCGCATTTAGTCGACTATGCCCAAGAGATTCAGGAGCACTGGATAGATGGTGTTGAAACCATTGGCTTAACAAGTGGTGCATCGGTGCCTGAGATACTCGTTGATGATGTTTTGACCTGGCTAGCCGAGCGTGGTTTTTGCGATGTTGAGACTGTAACTGCGATGCAAGAGTCCCTGCTCTTCTCCTTACCCCCTGA
>JBBAMX010000020.1:1945-25124 GCA_040402335.1 Candidatus Planktophila sp. | reverse complement strand
CAACGGGTGCGGCAACAACGGGTGCGGCAACAACAGGTGCTGCAACAACAGGTGCGGCATCGCTAATGACTGCGAGCTCTGCGCCTACGGCCACGGTCTGATCGATCTGAACAACTATCTTTGTTAGCGTACCTGCTACCGGAGATGGAATCTCGGTATCGACCTTATCGGTTGAGACTTCAAGAAGTGGCTCATCGACATTGACATGATCGCCTTCAGATTTTAGCCAACGTGTGACGGTACCTTCGGTCACGCTTTCGCCAAGTGCCGGCATCGTTACTGAAAATGTCATATCTCTATTCTCCTTAATTAACCGTGCGCGTGGAGTGGTTTGCCTGCAAGTGCCATGTGTGCTTCGCCCATTGCCTCAGAGAGTGTTGGGTGAGCATGAATCAAAGTGGCAACGTCTACTGCCCGCGCCTCCCAATTAAATATTAACTCTGCCTCAGCCAGAAGTTCACCAACGCGTGCGCCAACCATATGTACACCTAAAATACGACCATCTTTTTCCGCAATCAACTTAATCGATCCAGCGGTATTTAGAATCTGAGCCTTGCCATTTCCAGCTAAATCGTAACTGAGCTCTACGATTTCGTGACCACGCTTCTTGGCTTCGGCAGTGGTTAGGCCAACCGATGCCACCTCAGGATCTGAGTATGTGACACGGGGAATTCCATCGTAGTTAATCGGCATTGGGTTCAATCCCGCAATCTCTTCGGCAACTAGCATGCCTTCGGCAAAGCCGACATGAGCGAGCTGTAATGTAGGGATTAAATCCCCAACCGCCCAAATTCCGGGGATATTTGTTCGGCATTTTTCATCGACTAAAACATAGCCTCGATCCATGGTGATGCCGGCGGCCTCATAGCCGATATTTGCCGATACTGGTCCCCGACCAACGGAGACCATCAAGAGCTCTGCGCTCACAATTTTTCCATCTTCGAGAGTGACGCTTACTCCCTCGGCGCTCTTGGACGCAGTTTTAAAGAAAACGCCTAACTCTAAATTGATACCGCGCTTTCTAAATGCACGCTCCAACTGCTTACTTGAGCTCTCATCTTCTAGGGCGACTAAATGGGGTAAACCTTCGATGATTGTGACCTCTGCACCAAATGATCTCCAGACCGATGCAAACTCACAGCCGATAACTCCGCCACCTAAGACGATGACGGATTTTGGAACGTAATCCATCTTCGTGCCGTGATCTGAAGTAATAATCTGTACGCCATCGATTTCAAGTCCGGGAAGAGTTTTAGCGTATGAACCAGTGGCGAGAACAATATTTTTACCAATGTACTGCTCTCCATTTACCTCTACCGTATTTTTAGAGATTAATTTTCCGTAGCCTTCGACATACGTGATTGCGCGAGATTTTATGAGACCTTGTAGCCCTTTATGAAGCCGAGTTACCACTCCATCTTTGTACTTATTCACACCGGCCATGTCGATACCCTCAAACGTGGATTTAACTCCAAAGTGGCTACCATCACGCGCGCTATCGGCGATTTCAGCTGAGTGCAAAAGCGCCTTTGTGGGGATGCATCCCTTGTGCAGGCAGGTCCCACCAACCTTATCGGCCTCAATAAGCGCCACAGTTTTTCCTAGTTGAGCACTTCTGAGGGCACAGGCATATCCGCCACTTCCCCCGCCGATAATTACTACATCAAACTCTGGCACTTATTAAAACCTTTCGCCGATTAAAAATTCCAAGGAGGCTATCTTGCCGTACCAGGTGTGAAACTACCCAATGCTCACGCTCATGCACCTTCGGCCAATGTGACCAGCGTGCGAAGAGCAATTCCAGTGCCCCCGACGGGGGTATAGCCATGTGCCTTTTCGGTGTTAAAGGCGGGACCAGCGATATCTAAATGGAGCCAGGGAAGTTCAGGGTTAATGAACTCCTGCAGGAAGAGACCTGCGACCAACATCCCACCATTTCGATCTCCGATATTTGCCATATCGGCAACGGGGGAGTCCAGCGATGCACGTAGTTCGATCGGAAGTGGCATTGGCCAAAACTGTTCGCCAGATTTTTCTGCCGCATTCAAGAAGGTCGAAGAGAACTCCTGATTATTCGTCATCACCGCACTCGTACGAGTTCCGAGTGCAACGACCTGGGCGCCTGTGAGTGTGGCGACATCGATAATTCCATCGAGTTTATTCTTACTTGACTGGGCTTTAACTAAGCCATCGGCCAGTACCAAACGCCCCTCAGCATCGGGATTGAGAACTTCGATCGTCTTGCCGCCAAAGATGGTAATGACATCACTTGGGCGAGTGGCTTTATCGCTAGGCATATTTTCAGCAAGGGCCGCCCATGTTTCAATCGCAACGGGTAGTTTCAAAGCGGCAATTGCCAAGGTCGCAGCACATACCGCTGCGGCGCCACTCATATCGGATTTCATCGCCTCCATTCCAAGGGCCGGCTTAAGTGCTAATCCGCCAGAGTCAAAAGTAATTCCCTTTCCTACAAATGCGTAACGCTTCTTTACCGCGCCTTTAGGAGTGTAAGAAATATGAAGCATGCGAGGTGGGTTAGCTGATCCTTGACCAACGGCGACAATTCCGCCGAAGCCTTGGGCTTGGAGCTGGTTTTCATCCAGGATGCTTACCTTTAATCCGGCTTTTAAACCACCTGCGGTTTTTACCGACTGTGTTAATTTCTTTGCAAAGGTCACAGGGGTTAGGTGGCTAGGTGGCATATTGATTAAATCACGGACCAGATATGTGTACTCGGCGATAATCTCGGCACGGAGTATCGCAGACTTTGCATCGGCTTTTTTTGCCGAAAGATTGAGAATGCTTATATTTTTAAGTGCGACCTTGCTCTCACTCTTAGAGGAGCCTCGGAACTCATTGAAGGCGTACGCGCCCAGTGCTGCACCCTCGGCAACGGCCGATAAGTTGTCCAGGCTTTTCGTAGGAAGCGAGAAGACCGCACCCGTCGATCCCGCTAAGGCGCGCGCGGCGGCACCGGCTGCCCGACGTAGCGCCTCATGGCTATAGTCATCAGATTTTTTACCCAGCCCGGTAAAGACGATAAAGCGAGCAAGCGAGCTAGGTATCTTAATTACCTCATCCGGAGCACCAGTTGCCCCCATGTCGATTAAGGATGCAAGGATCGGTTTAAGGTCGATTTTTAAGTCACCGGATTCAATTGTGAGCCCACCTTTAGAGCTATCTGAAGCCAGGCCAAGGACTAAAATCTGATCTTTAATGACGGTTGTGCAAATTTTTAATGTGCTCATAAGGTGAGCGTAGTAGATGTATTGGTAAGTTTGTGTAATGAAAATATCGCCCATCCATGAAAAGCATGTAGCCCTTAACGCCAAGATGGCCGATTTCGGCGGCTGGCTGATGCCGATTGAATATCCGGGAGCTGGAGTTCTTGCCGAACATGCCGCAGTTCGTGAGCGAGTAGGAATATTTGATGTCTCTCATCTTGGTAAATCATCGGTAGTCGGCAAAGGTGCGCTTGAATTTCTTAACTCAATCCTCACGAATGATCTGAATAAAATCGAGAACGGATCGGCCCAGTACACACTCCTCTGTAACTCTGCCGGTGGCGTGATCGATGATTTAATCGCTTACCGCAACTCCGCTGACGATATTTTCTTAGTTCCAAATGCATCCAATACCGGTGACGTTGTAGCCCTGCTGCAATCAATGGCGCCGTCAGGAATAACCATAACCAATCGCCATGATGAGTTTGCAGTCTTTGCAGTGCAGGGGCCACTAGCCCCACTTGTTCTGGCGGGGCTTGGAATTAATCTGGAGATCTCATACATGGCATTTGCCCAAGTCATGATTGCAGGAGCAGAAGTTATTTTATGTCGAACCGGGTATACAGGTGAGTTGGGCTATGAACTATTACCAAAGTTGGCCGATGCATCAACTGTTTGGGATGCAATTCTTGGGCAAATCCAAAAGTTTGATGGTCTGATCTGCGGACTCGGAGCGCGGGATACTTTACGAACAGAGATGGGCTACCCATTACACGGCCATGAGCTCTCCCTTGATATTTCACCGGTAGAGGCAAGCGCCTCATGGGCGATTGGATGGGATAAACCAGAGTTTCTTGGGAGCCAGAGTTTAAGAAACGAAAGAGCAAATAAACCGGCGCGACGAAGTGTCGCGCTTAAGTCGTTGGATCGAGGAATTCCGCGGGCAGAGATGGTTGTCAAGGATCAGTTAGGACGAGTTTTAGGCGAAGTCACGAGCGGTACTTTTTCTCCCTCATTGAAAGTTGGCATCGCACTGGCCTTACTTGAATCTAGCGTCAAAATTGGGGATCAACTTATTATCGATGTTCGGGGACGTGACTCATTAGTGGAGGTAGTTAAATCTCCCTTTCTTGCGACGCATGTTCGGTAAATTCAATCGGAGTTAAAAAGGCTGCCCGCGTATAAGTACGGCGAAGCGCAGTTAAAACAGAGTGTCCAGCTATAGCGATTAAGCCAGCGGTTAAAACTGCGCGAGGTATATCCCAAGCCATCGCAGTGAGAAAATGAAATATAATAAAATGTGAAAAATTTAGCCCAACACTTGCACCGGGAACATAAGAGAGTTGAGTATTGGCTGCCAATGTCCAAGGCCAGAACTGCAGATCCATGAGCATGCCAAAGAATTCAGATGCCAAGAGCGCAAAGGCCATGAGCATTGCAATCTCCTTCTTACCACGAAGCCGTTGGCGTCCCGGCAGGGAGCCGGCAAGAAGACCCATCCATGCAGCTGCGAAAATCTGATAGCCAAGCCATGGACCTATTCCGGCAGTTAGAAGCGCGGAGGCAAAGACAGAAATGAGTCCTAAGAGAAATCCAAAAGAGGGGCCGAACACTCGGGCGCTTAAAATAAGCAGGAACCACATCGGCTCTATTCCAACCGCGCCCGCACCAAGTGGACGAAGTGCGGCGATTAACGCAGAGAGCACGCCAAGGAGTGCGACCGACTTTGCATCTAAAGAGGAGTTGGAGATTTCGCTGATTGTAAGAATGACGGCAAGTGCTACGGCAAGCCAGAAAAATATCTGGGTTCGAGGCAGATCCTTTCCCGAATAAAAGAAGGGCCAGATGAAGCCTGCCGCGCTTATGATCGAGGTAATGATTAATACGAAGGTGTTGCGAAGTGAGAATCGAACCACACCTGCCGTTTTCAAAGTTAACTCACCGGTTTTAACGCTGTTATTACATCTGCAACCGTGAGCCACGGTTGAGGTGACATGACTTTAGAAATCTGTGGAGCAAAGGCCGGTGAGGATAGAAGAACATCTATGGTTGGGCCATCGGCGACAATATCTCCATCTGCGATAAAGATTACGCGTGTGGCCAGTTCGGCAACGAGCTCAACATCATGAGTTGCCAAGATGACGCTGCGATTATCCAACTGTGCAAATTCAATCAAAATCTTGGCAAGCGCCTTTTTAGCTTCATAATCAAGACCTCGTGTTGGCTCATCCAACACTAATGTCTTTGGTGTTGCCGATAGAACGATGCTTAATGCCAGCCCCAAGCGTTGACCCTCGGATAAATCACGCGGATGCATATAAGGGAGCACTCCAGGAACGAGCGATGCCAGAAGGGTTAAAGTCGTACCAGCGCTAATTTGATTGTCTTTATCGGCCTGTGAGCACTCACTTTGAACGGTTTGGGCATAGAGAAGATCGCTCGGTTCTTGTGGGATATAGCCGATTGTTTCCCGGCGGATTTTACTGTGTAGATTTTTCGACTCTAATGAATGTACATAAACTGAACCGCTCTGTTCATCGTTTATTCCAGCGATCGAGCGAAGAAGTGAGCTTTTACCGGCACCGTTGCGTCCCATTACTGCAACGATTTCATTACCAAAAACCGTGGTTGAGATTGAATTTAATGCAATATTGGTTCCATATGCGACGGTAAGTTTTTTGATTTCAATCACGGGTTGTTCACTCACCTGCATTGCTTCATGTTTGTGGACTGGAGTGGTTTCACGCAGCGTTTGTGTCATTTTGCGCATATCTCGCACCGACAATCCAATTTCATTTAATTTCAGCGCTCTAGCTAAGTGGACGATCGGTGGGGCGATTGAGGATACTTTCATGATCTCTTGTGGAGTTCCAATGACCGAACTGCCTCGACCATCAATATGGACAATCCGATCGGCAAAGCCGATTACTCGCTCAAGTTTATGTTCGGCAATCACAACAGTAAGACTTAAATCGTGAACGAGGCGGTGAAGAATAGATAAAACCTCTTCGGCCGCAATCGGATCTAGGGCACTTGTCGGCTCATCTAGAACTAGAACTTTTGGATGCATGACGAGTGCACTAGCTATTGCAACACGCTGTTGCTCACCACCGCTTAAAGTCGCAATTATCCGGGTCCTAAGAGCTGCTAAGGAAAGAAGATCTAAGGTTTCTTCTACACGTTTTCGCATCGTTTCATTGGGGAGATTGAGCGCCTCCATTGCAAAGGCCAACTCTTCCTCAACTGTGTCGGCCACAAAGCCATTGATTGGATTTTGGCCAACGATACCGATTAAATGGGCTAAACCACCTGGCTTGACTTCACGAGTAGAAACGCCGTCAACCAAAATCTCACCCGCCAATATTCCACCCGTGTGGTGGGGGATGAGCCCGTTAATTAAGCGCAGTAAAGAGGATTTCCCTGAACCCGTAGCACCAATTACTAAAACTAACTCACCTTCGCTAATTTCAATATTTAAATCTTCAATAATTGTCGTGGTTGAGTTGGGATAAATTAGTGAGACGTTTGAAAATTTAATCATGCGAACACCATTACTAATAAACCAGATAGAACGACGGCGCTATCGCGTAATCGCCAATTAATAGGGCGATAACGGGTGCGTGTGCGATTGACTCCATAGCCACGCGAATCCATCGCCGCTGCTAAATCTAATGAACGCGCGAGTGACTCTTCAAGTAAAGGAATGGCTAACCGGCGATATGAAGCTAAACCTTTGTTGCTCTGCCCTCGAAGGCGCTGTGCTTGGCGAATCCTTGCAACACTGGTGACTAACTGTGGCAAAACCGATGTTGCTATTACTACACAAACTCCAAACTCATACATGAACACGGGCAAGACTCGCAATAATCGATGCGGACTAGTCAATGATGCTGCCGCCCCTAAAATAACTATCACGGCGCAGATAATCACCCCCTCAGAGATCGCTGCCGTTAAACGCTCTGCAGTCACGGCCCCGCCAATTCTTATTCCAGGCATCCACGAGGGGAGTGCGAGAATGGGCAGAGTAATCAGGGTTGTGCCAGGGATTGGAACTCCTATCGTGACACCGATAAAACTACGCACTACTAATATCCAGAGCGCGATCTTTAAGCTCCAGGAAAAACTTCGGCCCCAAGGTGCATCCTCGCGTTGAGTTCGCACGATTAACCCAACAACACCCACTGAGGCGATAGCGAAAATTGGTGAGTTCACGCGTGCAATAGAGATCGCAATCGCAAAGGACCAAATCCACCACGTCAGTGGGTGAAGCGGAGTTTTTTTCAATGTAGGAGTGGTTACTTCTTAGCCTTCAAAGCTGCCGGGGCGTCGATTTCAACACCACACTCTTTTGCTGGATAGCCGTTGAAGGCGCAGATTAATCCCGAAGAAGCGGCACGGATCTTTACGACCTGGCCAAGCACATCGATACCTAGCGATCCCTTAGCTGTCCGGACGCACTGGGTAATTGTTTTTGCAATCTTTTCGCCTTTAGGTGCGATAGCCGGTGAGCCGAAATCGATGACTAATGCAATTCGCTTTGTATCTGGATCGGCCTGAACTTTGCCACAGATAGTTTTAAAATTTGGCTTCACTAGGGGAGCCACCGATGGAATATCATCGCTACTAAATACAAATGACCAGCCCTCTACCGAACCATCGGCGATGGCCACGGTCGGTCCAGTCATAGCTGCAGTCCACGCTGTTTTTCCAGGTGCTGCTTGAAAATAACCCCAGTATCGATAGCCCTTAGCTGCGGCCTGTGAGGATGGAATAGTTATTGCCGATGTTGTGATAACTATTAATGCGAAGAGTAAAGATTTTAATTTCATTGATGTGAAGCCTCTCAAATGTTGAAGAGTCTCACAGGGGTAGCGCCTTTTAAAAGTGCCGGATCTGCACTTGAATCTAGGACTACACCCCGCAAACCTCGGCGGGTGTTTGTCTCAAAACAATCTCCCATTAGGTAATCCGACTTTGCGCTAATGAGAGCCACTTTACGGTTGCGGGTCAGCGTCGGATTTACACCGAACTTCCCCTAATGAAAAACTTATTTAGTTGTAGGAGCACCAAATCATATCTATGCCGGCTTGGCAAGTTTGTGTACAGGTTCTAGAGTACGCACATGGAATATCGTCGCCTCGGCAGTACTGGAATGTATGTCTCAGAGATCGCTTATGGGAACTGGATTACCCATGGCTCCCAAGTAGAGGCCGATGCGGCGATAAAGTGCGTAAAAGCCGCACTAGATGTGGGTATTACAACCTTTGATACCGCCGATGTATACGCTGGCACGCGCGCTGAGACGGTTTTAGGCAAGGCGCTCAAAGGCGTTCGGCGTGAATCTTATGAGTTGTTCACCAAGGTGTATTGGCCAACTGGGCCAGGGAAAAATGATCGTGGATTATCGCGTAAACATATTATTGAATCATGTAACGCATCTTTAAAGCGTCTACAAACCGATCACATAGATTTGTACCAGATGCACCGCTTTGATTTCGAATGTCCGCTTGAAGAGTCTCTGGGTGCATTCGATGATCTGATCCGTGCTGGCAAGGTCCATTACATTGGATTTTCAGAGTGGAGTGCGAGCCAAATCTCATCCGCCCTTGAAATTCAAGATGCGCTTGGCTACAACCGTTTCGTCTCAAGCCAACCTCAATACTCGGCCCTGTGGCGTGTCATCGAGGCTGAGGTCGTTCCACTCTCCATCAAAGAGGGAATTGGTCAGATTGTCTGGTCCCCGCTAGCTCAAGGTGTTTTAACTGGTAAGTATCTGCCGGGTAAAAAAGCCCCCGCTGGATCTCGGGCTACCGATAAGAAGAGCGGTTCGGGAATGATCTCGGGCTGGTTGCGCGATGAGGTTCTTACCGCCGTTGCCAAGTTAGCCCCAGTTGCCAAGGAGGCTGGACTCTCAATGTCGCAGCTGGCGATCGCCTGGGTTCTACAAAATCAAAATGTCTCGGCCGCTATTATGGGCGCAACGAAGCCATCACAAGTTAAAGAGAACGTGAAGGCCTCGGGAGTAAAGTTGGATGCAGCTACTATGAAAGCGATCGATAAGGTGCTTGGTAAACTTCCAGAGAAGGATCCCGCTAAAAACGCGAGTCCAAATCCCCGCGCTTAACTGATCTTATCTCCCACCTTATTTTGGGGATGCGGTGCGCGAAGTCTGCGCATCTGAGTTGAACGTAGCCAGGCGTACATCCCCAGGCCCTTGGTTGGCGCATTGGGAAATTTACTGGCAACCAATCGGCGGATCTTTCGGCTCAAGAAAATACCGTCGATGACTGCGATAAGCAGAACAAGATACATAACGGCGATAGCTGCGAGTTTTACCGATTGCATAGGAATTAAAGTCAGAACTAATACCAGGAAAATTATGGGGAGGAAATACTCCCCGATAGAGCGACGTGAATCTACATAGTTGCGGATAAAGCGTCGCTCTGGGCCGCGATCACGGGCGGGTAGCGCGCTCTCATCTCCACGAAGATAGGCCGTACGTGATGCAACTCTCTCTGATCGCCCGGCGGCTCGGGCGGCACGCTTTTGATCCTTCGTCACAACTGGGGCCAGTGAGGATGTAATCCGTTTCGCCTCGGAGATTTTGCGTTTGGGAGTTGGACGGCCCTTACCAGTGGATTCTGTAGTCATGACGCGAACTATATTAGTTTTCATCAAGTTGCACTCGCGTGCCTTAGGGCAAAGCAGGTAGTATTGAGGCATCTAGTTGAAGGAGAACGTTTATGACTACAGAGGCACAGGCAGAATCATTAACAACATCGATCAAATTAACCGATGTTGCCGCGGTGAAGGTAGCTGCGCTCTTGGCCCAAGAGGGTCGCGATGACTTAATGCTTCGCGTTGCAGTGCAGCCTGGTGGCTGCTCTGGTCTGCGTTATCAGCTCTACTTCGATGATCGCAATCAAGATGGCGATGTTATTCATGAGTTCGGGAGCGTAAAGGTAATCATCGACAAGATGAGCGATCCCTATTTAATGGGTGCTTCAATTGATTTCGTCGATACGATTGAAAAGCAGGGCTTTACAATCGATAATCCAAATGCCGGCGGATCTTGTGCCTGTGGGGATTCATTTAACTAGTTTGTGCAGCATTACGCCCTAGTATCGCTACATGAAAATCGGTGTAGCGGGCTCGGTGGGTCTAGACCACCTCATGGTTTTCTCTGGAAAATTTAGCGACTCATTCGTCACCGGCTCGTTAGAGAAACTCTCCCTCTCCTTCTTGGTCGATAGCCTGGATGTGCGCCGCGGGGGATGTGCGGCAAATATCGCCTTTGGTATGGGCGTTCTGGGACTTAATCCAGTTTTAATCGCAGCCGTTGGAAAAGATTGGCATGAGTACGAGCTCTGGCTCAGCGCCCACGGAGTAAATACATCTCATGCTCAGATCTCAAAGAGTTTATTCACCGCACATTTCATGGTCACTACCGATGATGATTTAAATCAGATCGCATCTTTCTTTCCTGGTGCGATGAGTGAGGCGAGAAATATCGAACTCAATCGGATTATGGAGCAGACGGGTCGATTCGACATCGTCGTTATCTCACCCGATGATCCGCTGGCAATGCTCGCGCACTCTCAAATCTGTCGTGAGATGGGAATCGACTTTGCTGCCGACCCATCTCAACAGATGGCGCGCATGAGCGGCGAAGAGATAAAACAGCTCATTGATGGCGCGGCCTACCTCTTTATGAATGAGTACGAGCTCGCCCTGGCGATGCAAAAAACGGGATGGAGCGATGCGCAAATTCTTGAACGGGTAAAGGTACGCGTAGTGACCCTTGGCTCGATGGGGGCAAAGGTAGAGAGCGCCGATGGTGAAGTTATTTTTGTTGCCTGCCCGAAGGAGCGCTCCAAGACCGACCCTACCGGCGTCGGTGACTCTTTCCGCTCCGGCTTTATCGCCGGTCTTGCTTGGGGGCTGAGCCATCAGCGTTGCGCCCAAATCGGGGCGATGATTGCGACATACGTAATTGAGACGATGGGCACCCAGGAGTATCTCTTCACCGGCGATGAGTTCATCGCACGCTTTGCCGAAAGCTATGGCGATGCGGCAGCGGGGGAGATAGCGGCACATATAAAGCGCTAACCATGTGCTCATAAGCACAGCTGCGAACCAAGTTTTTAAGCGTGAGAATAACTCTGCCCCCGTATATCCTTAGCTCATGTCGAGAGATAAAAGATCGCGGGCTAAGACGTTGCCTCGCTTAGCTTTAATTCTCGCAGCGCCGGCGCTACTTCTGACCGGTTGTGCGAAAACATCTGGCCTTGGATTTCAAGAGGGCGTTTCAAGCGTTAACAATATATCTCTCTCACTATGGCAGGGCGCTTGGATAGCTGCGGGTGTGGTCGGAGTATTTACCCTCATCTTACTTTTATGGCCAGCAGTATTTCACCGACCAAAAGTAGGCGGACCAGAGTTTCCGAAACAGAGTCAATACAACATTCCAATCGAAATTTTATACACGATCATCCCATTAGTCATTGTCGCGGTTTTATTTTTTTACACTGCAAAAAAAGAAACGGCGATTACCACCAAGAGCACCACGCCCATTCATCAGATTTCAGTGGTGGGTCTGCAGTGGTCTTGGCAGTTTGCCTATCCTGAGGGCGGAGTCAATGCCGTCGTTACGGGCACACCGGCGCAGCCTCCGACACTCGTCGTACCCCTGGGTGAGCGAGTCCGTTACACACTTACTTCCCACGATGTGATTCATGGTTTTTGGATCCCCGCTTTTATGATTCAGATGCAAAATCTTCCGGGGGTGACAAACCACCTCGAATTTACTGCAAACAAGTTGGGCGAATATCCTGGGCGTTGCAATATCCTGTGCGGCCGTGCGCACTCCCAGATGCGCTTTACCGTCAAAGTTGTGACTCCAGCTGATTACAAAATTTATCTCGAAACATTAAGAGGAAGTCAACCATGACAACGTATGCAGAACGCCCGACGGTTTCGGCTCCTACCCAACCACCCGCACTCAAGGGTAAAAACTTTGTTAAGTGGGTAACCTCAACCGATCATAAAACCATTGGTTACCTATATTTGATGACCTCATTTGCCTGGTTTCTGATCGCCGGAGTTCTTGCCTTACTTTTGCGGAGCGAGTTAGCGCGCCCCGGGATGCAGTTTCTTAGTTATGAGCAGTACAACCAAATCTTTACCATGCACGGCACCATCATGCTCTTGCTCTTTGCGACACCTTTATTTGTGGGTTTTGCAAACGTAATTATGCCGCTGCAAATTGGCGCTGCCGATGTAGCTTTCCCCCGCCTTAATATGCTTTCTTACTGGCTCTACCTCTTCGGTGGAATTATGACGTTTGCCGGATTTCTCACCCCTGGCGGTGCCGCTTCATTCGGCTGGACGGTCTACGTTCCACTATCAAGTGCGACGTATTCACCTGGAATAGGCTCTGATTTATGGCTGATTGGTTTAGCGATTAGTGGTGTTGGAACAATCTTGGGTGGAGTTAACTTTATAACTACGATTTTCACAATGCGTGCACCAGGTATGACGATGTTCCGTATGTCGATATTTTCATGGAACGTTCTTCTTACCTCGATCTTAGTTCTCTTGGCATTTCCTCCCTTTGCCGCCGCGCTGCTGGGGCTTGAGGCCGATCGAATTTATGGGACGCATCTATTTGATCCTGCAAATGGTGGCGCCATGCTCTTTCAAAACTTATTTTGGTTCTTTGGCCACCCCGAGGTTTATATTTTAGCGCTTCCATTTTTTGGCATCGCAACCGAGATTTTGCCGGTCTTTAGTCGCAAACCAATCTTTGGTTACAAGGGCCTGATCGCTGCGACCATCGCGATTTCGGCGCTCTCGGTATCAGTCTGGGCACACCACATGTTTGCAACGGGTCAGGTTCTTCTTCCCTTCTTCTCCTTTATGACCTTCCTGATCGGGGTTCCAACTGGTGTTAAATTCTTTAACTGGATTGGGACTATGTGGCGGGGCCACGTAACATTTGAAACGCCGATGTTATGGGTGATGGGCTTTCTGGTGACCTTCTTGTTCGGTGGTTTAACGGGCATCATCCTTGCTTCACCGCCACTTGATTTCGCAGTTTCGGCGAGTTATTTCGTCGTTGCCCACTTCCACTACGTTCTTTTTGGAACCGTGGTCTTTGCGATGTTTGGCGGATTTTATTTCTGGTGGCCCAAGATGACTGGGCGTATGCTCAATGAGCGTTTAGGTAAGATTCATTTCTGGACGCTCTTCTTCGGCTTCCACTTAACGTTTTTGATTCAGCACTGGTTAGGGATTAAAGGCTTCCCGCGCCGTTACGCAGACTATTTGCCGTCCGATGGCTTCACCTTTATGAATACCATCTCCACCATCGGCTCATTCCTGCTAGCGCTCTCCATGATTCCCTTTGCCATAAATGTCTGGATCACACGCAAGTCGCCCTTGGTGGGAGTAGATGATCCATGGGGCTATGGCTCCTCCCTCGAGTGGGCCACATCCTGTCCTCCGCCGCGCCACAACTTCATAACCATGCCGCGCATTTCCAGTGAGCGCCCGGCCTTTGATCTTCACCATCCGCATATTAAGACCCAGGTACATTAAGCGCTATGAAAGTTAACTGGAAGTTATTTACCGGCCTAGCCGTTTTTTATACGATCATGTCGCTGGTTTATTGGCGGGTCGGTGGCGAGCCGGTTGGTATCGGCGGAATGATCCTTGCGGCCGGGCTTGCAGGGATGGTTGGCTTCTACATCTGGTTTACGCAGAAGCGAATTGGTGAGGTACTGCCTGAGGATCGATTAACGGCCGAGATCGCCGATGGCGCTGGCGAGTTGGGCTTCTACTCACCTCACTCTTGGTGGCCACTTCCTGTAGCGCTCAGTGCGTGTGCAATGGGCTTAGGTCTGGCAATCGGTTGGTGGTTGACTTTGATTGGATTTGGTTCACTTATGGTCTCGGTCATAGGTATGGTCACAGAGTACGAAAAGCCGATAATTCAAAGTTCACATTAGTTTTAAATGTGAAGCTTTCTCGTTTGGCTCCATACCTCTTTGTACTTCTGTGGAGCACGGGATTTGTAGGAGCTAAATACGGTCTACCTTACGCAGACCCATTTATTTTTTTAGCGGTTCGAATTTTTATCGCCGCGCTTATTTTATTTTTAACTGCCATGGCATTGAAAATTCCCTTGCGCTTGAATGGCTCTGAATTAGGCAGATCGGTGCTCATCGGATTTTTCCTCCACGCATGTTATTTAGGGGGTGTTTTCTACGCGATCTCTCGGGGGCTACCCGCCTCCGTTGCCGCGGTAGTTACCAGTCTTCAACCTGTGCTGGTCTCACTACTTGCGGTGAAGTTTTTGGGGGAGCGGTTAACGCTGCGCCAGGTTTTTGGACTCCTTCTTGGGCTAGCTGGGGTGGCGCTGGTGTTGCGTCCCAGCCTTGAATCAAAGACCTCTTTTGCTTCGATTATTGCGATCGCCGTAGCCCTGATCGGAAGTACTTGTGCGACTTTATTGCAGAAAAAATTCGGAGCGGGAATTAATTTGATCACCGGTACCGCTTATCAATATTTAGCCAGCGGGAGCATCCTTGCCGCTATCGCATTCGCTACCGGACGGAGCTCAATTCAGTGGAGCCACCAGTTCATAGCGGCATTTATCTGGCTCATCCTTGCACTCTCAGTTGGTGCGGTGCTCTTACTTTTGTGGCTACTTAACTCTGGAACTGCCGCTTCCGTCTCATCACTTCTCTACCTGGTCCCACCGGCTACGGCTATCGAAGCCTTTATAATCTTTGGAGAAAAAGTAAACACCCAGGGAGTGTTCGGGATAAGCATCTGTGCCCTGGGTGTTTGGCTAGTAATTAACCAGAGAAATTAATGGTTTTCAATCTCTTTTAACTCTTGCGCCGTCGCTTTTGGGACTGCAACTGCGTGGGCCCGGCTCAGACGCAGACGGATTCTATTTTTGATTACACCTGGTCGTCTGACCCCGTGTGAGTCAATTGCAGGTAACTCTAAGGCCGCTGGTTGCTCGTGGGAAGTTAGTATCCAGCGTTTTTCAGCTGAAATCGGCTCATGGACTTCTACGAACTCACCACTGGTCATTCGAACTAATCGACCAGTCTCTTTTCCATGCAGTACGAGTTCGCGATCGGCACGTTGGAGTGAGAGACATAGTCGCTTAGTAATTATAAACGCCAGTGGGGGCAAAATAAATATTGAGATCCGAGTAGACCACATTATCGAGTTGATAGACATGTGGAAATTCGTAGCGAGAATGTCATTGCCACCGTTGATTAAAGCGATCAGCACGAAGGTAATTGACATAACGCCGAGTGCCGTCCGATTGGGAACGTTGCGTGGACGATCTAAGAGATGGTGTTCACGTTTATCGCCAGTGATCCAACTTTCAATAAACGGATAGAGCGCCATTCCCGTGAATATTATTCCTGGGACAATTAGCGCTGGAATTAAAATATTCCACGAGATTGTATGGCCGAAGGCATGCGTCTCTAGTGGGGGAGCCATCCGCACCAGCCCATCGAGCCAGCCCATGTACCAATCGGGCTGGGAACCGGCCGATACTTGGCCCGGTGTGTATGGGCCATAAAGCCAGATTGGGTTGATAGATGCAACGGCTGAGAGAAAAGCGATCACGCCAAAGACGATAAAAAAGAATCCGCCGGCCTTGGCCATGTAAACAGGCAAGATGGGATGGCCAACTACGTTTTTCTCGGTCCGCCCCGGGCCCGGGAATTGGGTGTGCTTTTGATACCAGACCAACATCACGTGGGCGGTGATCGCAGCTAAGAAAATACCTGGAATTAAAAGAATATGAAGTGTGAAGATTCGTGGGATAAATCCAACACCTGGAAATGCCCCACCAAAGAAGAAGAAGGAGATGTAAGTACCTACAAGAGGGATAGCTTGAATGATCGAAGATGTAATACGCAGGCCAGTGCCAGATAATAAATCATCTGGAAGTGAGTATCCAAAGAGACCTTCAACAAAGCCTAAAGTTAAGAGAAGAATTCCCAGAATCCAGTTGAACTCGCGAGGCTTGCGAAAAGCTCCAGTGAAAAAAACACGAAGCAAGTGAGCAACGATGGCGGCCATGAAAATATTTGCCGCCCAATGGTGAATCTGTCGCATCAATAGTCCACCGCGGACTTCAAATGAAATATTTAGCGTCGATGCATAAGAGGCTGACATCTTCAAACCTTTGAGTGGAGCATAAACACCGTCGTAAATTACATCGCGCTGTGAAGGGTCATACCAGAGAGTTAAGAATGTTCCAGAGAGCAGGAGAATGACAAAGGAGTACATGCAGACTTCACCGAGCATGAATGACCAGTGGTCAGGGAAGACCTTGTTCAGGGACTTCTTCATCCAACCCGCTGCACCTAATCGCTCATCAACGAAGTTGGCGACGTTTCCGATCGACTTTTCTACAGTTGTCATTGTGAGTTACGCTCCCAAAAGCTAGGTCCTACCGGTTGGTTAAATGGTGCTCGCGCTATCAAATAGCCCTGATCGTCAATGGTTATATCTAACTGCGGAAGTGGCCGGGCCGCAGGTCCAAAAATCACCTTTGCGCCGCGTGTGACATCAAAGGTTGACTGGTGGCAGGGACATAAAAGATGTTTGGTCTGCTGTTCATAGAGGGCAACGGCACAGCCCATATGCGAACAGATTTTAGAAAAGGCGATGATTCCATCGTGGGTCATGGCCAGCTTGGCTGGGGTGAGTTGAAAATCCTCAGGCCGAAGGCGAATCAGCAGCACGGGATCTTTAGCGATATCACTGAGTAAGCGCTCGGTGCCTGCTGGGATCTCAGGAAGAGTTTGAACAACGGCGCCTACCTGTAAATCCCTAGCCAGAATTGGGCGGTTATCGGGATCGCTCACTAAGCGAACGCCGGCCTTCCAGTTTGTGGTCTCTAACTGTTTCTTTGGAAGCGGTCCTAAATCGCGCAGCAGTAGGATCGGAGGAAGTGCGAAGAGTCCAAGAGAAAATCCAAGTGAGCGCTTTATTAATGTACGGCGACCGAGCTTTACTCCTGCGATGCCATCTTTAACGGTCTTTACAAAATCTTCACGATCCTGCGGAGAAGAGCGAAACTCATGGCGTTGATTGACGACTTCGGTCTCTGGCATAAGTTTTTTTGCCCATAAGACGGCGCCCATACCGAGAAAGAAGAGTGAGAATGCCATTCCAAGTCCAAGGGTTAATTGCTGCGTATTCTGCTTTCCCATAACTGGAATAAAGATAAAGGCATTAAGGGGAATAAAGACATATGCGATGATTAACATCAGCGAGCCAACTCCGGAGAGCGTGAAAAGTAGCGCTACCTGTTGCTCAGCGCGCTTCTCAGCCCTTGGATCTAAATCTGCGGCACGAGGAAGATGTTGTGGCGTTGGCGGATTTTCTACCGCCTCGATTTCATTAGTCACTTCACTCATCTCGCTTTCGTTGTTAACCAGACGGCGATCGCAATTAACATTCCTATTCCCAGGACCCAAGCCAATAGCCCTTCAGTGACAGGGCCATTACGACCCATCGTCGCACCACCAAGATTTTTCTCATTCTGTACCGAGCTGATCCATTTAATGAGTGAGAGTTTTTGCTCCGGGGTGATCGTCTTATCGCTAAAGACCGGCATTGATTGTGGACCTGTCACTAAGGCCTCATAAATGTACTTAGGTGCAACGCCCATAAGTGTTGGCGCATATTTACCTTGGGTGAGCGCCCCGCCTTGACCGGCGAAGTTATGACACATCGCGCAGTTATTACGAAAGAGTTCGCCGCCCTTCGCCGCACTTCCATCACGTTCATAATTTAAGACGGCATCGGTTGGGACGCCCGGCCCTGGTGCAAGAGATGCGATGTACGCGGCGAGTGCGGCGGTGGCTTCGGGGCCATAAACCGGTTTTTTACGCATGGCTTGGGCGCTCGAATTGGCCATTGGCATTCGGCCAGTTCCAACTTGGAAATCAACTGCCGCAGCACCCACTCCAATTAAGGCCGGCGCAATCGCGCCTCCTTCTGAGTTTATGCCGTGACAAGACGAGCATCCTTTTAAGAATATCTGCCTTCCCTCCTCCACGGCCGCAGATCGCGCAAATGTAGAGGAAGGTGTCTTCATTGAGGCGCTTGCGATATTAAAAGTTGTGCCAATACCGAGCAGGGCGATCCCCAGCAGGAGGGGAGCTACTGCCCGATGGCGGCGATTACGAGAAAGAAATTTCACGTTGTTACTTCACTCCCTTATTTAATTAGGTAGATGGCCGAAAAAAGGGCGATCCACACTACGTCGACGAAATGCCAATAATATGAAACAACGATAGCCGTCGTCGCTTGCCCGCTAGTGAAGCGACGGGCTTTGGAGACGCGCACAATAACGATCAAGAAAGCGATCAATCCACCCGTTACATGGAGACCATGAAAACCGGTAGCGATAAAAAAGACGGATCCATAGGCCGTTGATGAGAGTGTCAAGCCTTCGTGAACTAGTGAGGCGTACTCATAAATCTGACCGGCAACAAATGATGCACCCATAATGAAAGTGAGCGCGAACCATTCACGCATTCCCCATAGGTTGATTTGATACATCCTCCCCATTTTTCGATTCTGGAATCGCTCGGCTGCAAATACACCGAACTGGCAGGTCACCGATGAGAGAACAAGCACGGTAGTGTTGAAAGCGGCAAATGGGATATTCAAAAGATGATTTGAAGCCAACCAGATAGCCGGTCCCTGGACACCTCGGATCGTAAAGTAAATTGCGAAAAGGGCGGCGAAAAACATCAACTCGCTCGATAGCCAGACGATCGTTCCAACGGCGACTGCATTGGGGCGGGTGATCTTGTGATAATCCGTTGTTGCTACGCTCGTCATGTCCGTAATTATCCTATAAAAGACGCGCGCTGTCCTACCATGCCGCGTGTTCTAGGGCGCGATTAATCGTTTTTTGTAATGAAACACGTCACTCACTTTCCATTCTTGACTGGCTTTGGTCTGGCCTGGATTAGGCGTTAGAATCGCAGTTATGAGTGCGCCGATTCAAAAGCTTGAGATAGTCGTTTACTCAGATGATTCCTCGGTTCGAGCCGCAGTTAAGGGCGCACTTGGAGCGCGATTAGGTTCCGATCTGCCCGAACACACTATTCATGAGTTTGCTACCGGCCCAGCTCTTCGTGCCTATGTGGATAATAAATCTCACGTCGATCTTTTTATTTTAGATGGCGAATCAGTCCCAGAGGGTGGACTCGGAATTGCGCGCCAGTTAAAGGACGAGGTTTTTAATTGCCCCCCGGTTTTGGTAATAACCGGTAGAGCCGGCGACTCCTGGCTTGCCGCCTGGTCATTAGCTGAAGCCTCGATCGTCCATCCGATAGATCCCTTCACATTGGCCCAGAGCGCTGCGCAGTTACTGCGTGGAACAACCCGCATCTCGGTTTAACAAAAAACCTGGAAACCATGTCGGATCTAACGTGGAACGCTCACATAAATACTGTAGAAAATGGTCAGGATCTAGGCTCCGAGGAAATCCAGTGGTGCATGCGCGAAATTCTGCAAGGCCGGGCCCAGGTTCCAAGGATAAAAGCCTTTTTACTCGCATTAAAAGCCAAGGGGGAGAGTTCAAGTGAAGTAAGTGCACTCGTCGATCAGATGTATGAGCACTGCGCAGCGATCAAGATTTTTGAGCGTGCAGTCGACACCGTGGGCACTGGGGGTGATGGCGCTAATACGATCAATATCTCAACAACTGCCGCAATAGTTGCAGCCGCTGCCGGGGTAAAGGTTATTAAACATGGTAATCGTGCCGCATCCTCCCAATCTGGGTCGGCCGATCTGCTAGAGGCGTTAGGTATTGCGATTACTCTGGATGGGGTTGGAGTCGAGAAAACATTTGCGGCACTTGGCATCGGCTTCTGCTTTGCCCCAATCTTTCACCCCGCGATGCGCTTTGCCGCCGCGGCCCGCAAAGAGTTAGGTGTTCCAACTGTATTTAATATTCTGGGTCCATTGGCCAACCCTGCCCGCCCCAAAGCCGCGGCGATCGGTGTGGCAAATCCAGCTATGCACCTGGTCATGGCCGAGGTGATGTCAGATCGTGGTGTGGATGGCTTTGTATTTAGAGGCGATGATGGTCTAGATGAGATTACGCTGGCTACTTCAACGACGGTTTTGAGTATCGGTGGCGCCGAGATCTCGCGCCAAATAATCGATCCGTTAGATTTTTCAATCCCACGCGCAGCGATTTCAACTCTCACAGGTGGTAGCGCAGTTGAAAACGCCAAGATTACGCGATCGATATTTACTGGCGAGCATGGGGCACCACGTGATGCAGTTCTTCTCAACGCCGCAGCTGCAATTGCCGCTTTTGAGGGCAGGATAGATCAGGGGCTGCAAGTGCGAATCACCGATGGATTAGTCAGAGCCAAAGAGGCGATCGACTCTGGGGCTGCAAAGAATTTGCTCGCGCGGTGGGCAGAGTTTTCAACCACTTTGTCGTAACCTCACCCTATGGCCGTTGAAACAGCACCTGAAGGTTGGATGGCCGATTGGTCGGCGACCGGTTCGGGCAAAAATGCACGTATTGGAGTTTTATTAGTACATGGCTTTACCGGCGCCCCGCCCTCCATGCGTCCATGGGGAGAGTTTTTTCTAGCTAAGGGTTATTCGGTGCGGGTCCCCTTACTTCCCGGACATGGCACAAAACCAGAAGATCTCAATAATGTGAAGTGGCAAGAGTGGCCTGCAAAAGTACAAAATGAGTTAGATGAGCTTCTGCGTAACTGCGATCAAGTCTTTCTCTGCGGACTATCAATGGGTGGAGGTGTTGCGCTTTATATCTCAGAGTTAAATAACGATCGACTCAGTGGTCTTATCTTGGTAAATCCGATGATTCACGTGCCTTTCCTTTCGGCTCCTATTGGCTATCTACTCTCACGCTTTCAAAAGCTGCGAACAAGTGTTGGAAACGATATCAAGCGGCCAGGCATCTCTGAACATGGTTATGACGCATTACCCACGCGCGGGATTCACCAACTTTTGATTATGCTCAAAATAACGCGCAAGAATCTTCACAAAGTTACTCTTCCGGTTCAGCTTTTTCATAGCGTTGAGGACCATACGCTTCCCGTATCTAACACTGAGATCATCATGGATGGAGTTACATCCCCGAATAAATCGCGTATCGAGTTAATAAATAGTTATCACGTTGCGACCTTGGATTTTGATCAGGAGTTAATCTTTGCAAACTCATTGACCTTTATTCAAGGTCTAACAAAGCGATAACATAACGCCATGCTTGGAGGAGTAAATAACGCTGCATTTTTCCAAGGCTTTATAGGATTTCTGGGTCTACTTATTCTGATACCGCTCATGGCCTGGACGTTTGACACGGAAAAAAATAAACGAGCAAGGGTGGCAAGGCGTGCCCTCAAGCGAGATCTTCGGCGTCTTAAGCGTAAATAGATCGATATAAATGCGCCGGCCCGTAGAGTAGGCCCATGAGGCTGCGACTTTCACTGCTGATCGCGGGCTGGGCCGGATCGTTATCGAAAAAACTCCTCGGGAAATCTGGAGAGACGATTCCAGGAAAGATCCTATTAAAGCTACATCCAAAGGCGCTTGCACAGCTCGCTTCGGGTAGGTCGATTGTTTTAGTCTCTGGCACTAATGGCAAAACTTCAACAACGAAAGTATTGAGTGAAATCATCTCGACACTTGGACCAACTATCTCGAACCGGACTGGCTCAAACTTAGATCGCGGCTGTGCCACTACTTTGATGTCACCCTCGCAATATGCCGTGCTTGAGGTCGATGAGCTATATCTTCCAATGATGATTGCGGCGACG
Source organism: Candidatus Planktophila sp. (assembly GCA_040402335.1). Taxonomy (GTDB): domain Bacteria; phylum Actinomycetota; class Actinomycetes; order Nanopelagicales; family Nanopelagicaceae; genus Planktophila. The sequence continues at coordinate 3,034 of JBBAMX010000020.1, read as the reverse complement.
AAACCACAGGTTGTGCTCTTGCTCAATTTAACGCGCGATCAACTACATCGAATGCATGAAGTAAAACGCGTTGCTACACGATGGGCCGATGCCGTGAAGGCTGCACCGCAGACGATGTTTGTAGGTGATATTGATGATCCATTTGTAAGTTTTGCACTCTTAAATGCGCGCAAAAGCATTCGCGTCTCATTTGGTGGCCGCAGACATCCCGATGGCGCAGCCTGTCCAGCCTGCGGAAGTTATTTGACATGGATTGGAAATAACTATTCCTGTAGGTGTGGCTTAGATAATCAACGGGCCGATAAATTACTTGCCCTGGGCACAGCTGCCTATAGAAATAGCGAGCTGGCAAATATTGCAGGGGGTGCAATGGGATGTCCCAGAGTTGAGATAGACAACTCACAGTTGGAGCGATCATTTATTAAAGAGGTCGCCGGAGTAACTTGTAAATTACGTCTGGTCAAAAATCCCGCGTCCTGGAGTGAAGCGATAGCCGGTATCGATAGTGATGATGTCATTTTAATTCTGAACGCGCGACAAGTTGATGGGATAGATACATCTTGGATTTGGGACGTCTCATTTGAGGCATTGCGCGGAAAGAAAATCTCGGTGTGTGGAGAACGGGCGATTGATCTTTCGTATCGATTGCACGTAGCGGGTATAGAAAATATCTTGGAGCCTAGTTTTGAGGCAGCTGCCATTTCGCATAAAGATTCCCATACTGTTGACGTGCTAGCTGCCTATACAGCCTTCTTTGCACTGGCCAACAAATGACCCAGATTCGAATAGTACGAATTCACAATGAGCTATTGGGGACTTACGGCGACTCAGGAAATGCCGAGGTCCTCGCCTTTCGAGCCAAGTTTCACGGCATCACTGCCACGGTGATAGATGTTTCATTTCAAGATTCGATTCCAGTTAATGGAGATTTATATCTTTTAGGTGGGGCAGAAGACTCCGCCCAACTTCTCTCTCTTGCCGCTCTCCAGCGTGAGCCGGTATTGGAAGATGCAATAGCTCAGGGCGCCGTTGTCTTGGCCGTCTGCGCCGGCTTTCAGATTATAGGAAAGAGTTTTTGGGCCAATGGTT
>JBBAMX010000020.1:0-1845 GCA_040402335.1 Candidatus Planktophila sp. | reverse complement strand
TTGGCCGTCTGCGCCGGCTTTCAGATTATAGGAAAGAGTTTTTGGGCCAATGGTTCACAGGTGAAGGGTTTAGCTCTCTTAGATGTTGAGAGCGTGCCTGGAAAATCGCGCTCGGTTGGCGAGTTAAAAACCAAGAGTTCACTCCTGAATCTAGAGTTAAGTGGCTTTGAAAATCACTCTGGCCACAGTATTTTGGGAAGAGATGTGAAGCCCTTTGCCAAAGTAATTTCAGGTAAGGGGAATGGTGATGGAAAATTTGACGGCGCAATGGAGGGAAATGTCTTTGGAACTTATATGCATGGACCATTACTCGCGCGCAATCCCGCCTTTGCCGATCTACTTTTGACTCGGGCCGCTAAAAGAAAATTCGCACAAATTTCAGATCCATTGGCCATGAGTTATTCGAAAATCGCACTGAAATATTAAAGATGGAGCGCCAGCCAGTAATCCACACCAAGCGGTTGGAGCTCTACCACATCAGCGCTAAGGAGTTAATCACACTCTTTGAAAACCCCGAAAAGGTTTGGATTTATGAGGGTAAAAACTTTACAAATCCTCATCGCCAGTTAATAGATGATTCCGGCCCGCTGGCCTGGAGGGTGCCACAAGTAAAGTTAAACGAAGATCTGAATAAATGGTTTGTTCGATGGATAGTTTTAAAATCTAATCGTGAGATTATCGGCTCCACAAGTTTTCATGCAGCCCCTGATGATTGCGGGATGATCGAAATCGGTTTAGGCATTGCCCAGCAGTTTTCCAATAAAGGCTTTGGATTTGAAAGCCTGGCGGGAATGTGGGGTTGGGTGATTCATGAGCCCGAAGTCAAAACGCTGCGTTATACAGTCTCAGCCAATAATCAGGCTTCGATCGCCCTTATTAAAAAATTTGGCTTCGCCCACGTAGGCCAACAGTTAGATGAGATTGATGGCCCTGAAGAAATCTACGAACTATCTGCATTTGAGTTTAAAGAAATGAACCACCAATGAGGCAGCAGGAGGTACGATTTGGCCGTATCTTTTTCATGCATCCTTCGATGCCCTCTTAGCCTGGAGGCTCCATTATGACCAACTCAACTCGTCATGAACATAAACTTGCACCAAATGTTTTGGGCTTATTTGAATCGGCGGTGATGGGCGTTGCTGGTTCGGCGCCCGCATACTCAATCGCAGCGACAACGGCCGGACTCATTGCAGCCGTTGGCCTTGCCGGACCCGCCTCCCTGCTTTACTGCGGGATAGCAATGTTTGGAATCGTCTTTGCCTTTAACTATTTGGGACGCACCGAATCAAATGCGGGTGCTACTTATGCCTGGGTTCGACGCGGCCTGCATCCAGCACTTGGATATATCGCAGGCTGGTCGGTGATTATGTGCTCCTCTATCTTTATGGTCGCCGCTACCTTGCCGGCCGGCTCATCATTTTTAGGTCTCTTCTCCGAAAAACTATCGAATAGCAAAGGCTGGGTCACAATCTTTGGCACGGTATTTTTCTTACTCATGGTTGCCGCCGTTGCATGTGGTGTCACAATCACAGCTCGTGTCCAGGTCATCATGTCGACCATCGAAGTCGGCTTACTGCTTCTCTTTGGTCTCTTGGCGATTTTTCATAGCAATCCCGTTCATCCATTTAACTGGCACTGGTTTGCCTGGACTAACCCATTTGGAAAAAACTCTGCATTTTTCGCAGGAGCACTATTGGCCGCTTTTTATTATTGGGGCTGGGATGTAACCGCCAACCTGAACGAAGAGACTAAAGGTTCACGTAAGACCCCTGGGCGGGGAGCGATTATCGGAATGCTCGTGACCTTTGCCTTATTTGAAACCTTCACAATCGGCTCCAACATGGT
>JBBAMX010000019.1:0-28242 GCA_040402335.1 Candidatus Planktophila sp. | reverse complement strand
TGCAGCCCCAGTTGTTGCAGCCCCAGTTGTTGCAGCCCCAGTTGTTGCAGCCCCAGTTGTTGCAGCCCCGCAGCCTACCGATGCATATGTGACTCCGATTGTGCGCAAATTGGCCAACGAACTAGGTGTGAATCTCTCGCTTGTCAAAGGCTCTGGAGTCGGCGGGCGAATCCGTCGAGAAGATGTTGAGGCACAATCGAAGCCGGTAATACAAACACCATCGGCGCAAATTACTTCAACCGCCACAGTTACTAGCACAACGATCGCTAGCGTTTCCAAGAGCGTCGTTGCCTCGCCACTTCGTGGAACGACCGTAACAATGTCGAGACTTCGCAAAGTCATCGCCGCGCGAATGGTTGAGTCACTACAGGTATCGGCTCAGTTAACGACCGTGATTGAGGTAGATGTTACAAAGATTTCTCGTCTGCGCGATCGCACAAAGGTCGCCTTTGAAGCACGCGAAGGAGTAAAGCTCTCCTTCCTTCCATTCTTTGCCGTATCGGTCTGTGAAACTTTAAAACAACATCCAATTCTTAACTCATCTGTTGAAGGTGATCAGATTACTTATCACGGTGCTGAGCACCTAGGAATCGCTGTAGACACCGAGAAAGGTTTATTAGTTCCGGTTATTGCAAATGCGGGTGATCTTAACCTTGGCGGAATCGCACGTAAGATCGCAGAGCTTGCAGCGCGCACCAGGAATAATAAAGTTACACCCGATGAACTCGGGGGCGGCACCTTCACTTTGACTAATACAGGTAGTCGCGGCGCCTTATTTGATACACCGATTATTAACCAACCACAGGTAGCGATTCTGGGTCTTGGCGCAGTTATAAAACGTCCAATGGTCGTGCAGGGCGAAGACGGTGGAGAGTCAATTGCTATTCGTTCAATGGTTTATCTTGGCCTCTCATACGACCACCGTGTTGTTGATGGCGCAGATGCCGCACGCTTCCTTGTAGATTTGAAGGCCCGCCTTGAAGGCGGTGCATTTGAATCGGATCTTGGTCTTTAACTAGTAATGAAGATTCCAGAGCGGGTAGCCATAACCGGCTCTTCGGGTTTAATTGGTAGCGCGCTGGTAGGACATCTTAAATCTGAGGGACATACGGTTCAAAGACTGGTTCGTCGCGCCCCGGTTGCCGTAGATGAAGTGACATGGGATCCGCAGAGCGGTTACGTCGACTTACACGCCTTAGCCGGAGTAGATGCGATCATCCATCTAGCCGGTGCTTCGGTCGCCGATAAACGTTGGAGTAAGAAATATAAAGCCGAAATTCTGAACTCTCGACTTTTAGGAACCACAACTATCGCTAAGGCGGTCGCCGAAGTTAAGCCAGATGTATTTATCTCGGCAAGTGCAGTCGGTTGGTACGGAGAAAGTGGAAATCGCATAGTGGTTGAAAACGATCGAGTGGGTGATGATTTTCTCGCCGCAGTATGTCGCGAATGGGAAGCGGCCGCCGATTTAGCTGGCGATGTACGAACGGTAAAGCTGCGCACGGGCTTAGTTCTAGATCCAACCGGTGGTGCGCTAGGGCAGATGCTGCCACTATTTCGATTAGGCCTTGGTGGAAAACTCGGAAATGGTAAACAGTGGTGGTCTTGGATTACCCTGCATGACGTTGTGCGAGCGATAGATTTTGCACTCGAGCAAGATATTCAAGGTCCAGCTAATCTCACGACACCTAATCCGGTCACGAATCAAGAGTTCACGGCAGCCCTTGCACGCGCACTACATAGACCAGCGGTTTTTCCCGCTCCTGCAATCGCTTTAAAAATCGCCCTAGGTGGCTTCTCATCCGAGATCTTGGGTTCCAAGCGAGTTGGCCCCGCAGTACTTCAAAACGCAGGATTTACTTGGGATTATCCGCACGTAACCGAAGCGCTCAAAGCTCTAGTTGAAAGCTAACTCGGCCGCCCGTTTTCCAGATGTTAAGGCACCTTGTTGGGATGGAACACTGCGGTGATCACCGGCAATAAAAACTCGCTCGCTTATTTTTTGTGGTTGCAATAAGGGCGCGCCAACGTACTGCACCGGTAGGGCCCAAGGGATTTCATAGCGAGCAACCAAACTCCAACCACTTGTCGCTCTCCCCCACATTCGGCATGCGTGCTTTCTTATCTCTAACTCGGTCACACCAAGCCCGCTTGTTGTTGAAATTAAACTCTGTCCGGATGGTGCATACGAAGGCGCAAAATCTGAAATCACAACCGAGTTAATTATTGCTCCCCGCTTCTGGCCATCCACCACCAATCGCCCTGTTCCAGATGGATTAACCTCCGCGCTGTGGTACCACGTAATGCAGCCCGCCATCTTCGCGGAGGAGTTTAGTTGTAGTAACTGAGTCGCACTATAAGAATCAGTCGCCACAATAATTTTTTTAGCGCGCATCTCTCCTGCAGATGTCTCTAAAATCTCACCTTGGATCGACTCAACCCGAACGTTTAATTCAAGATTTTTTACTCTCGCACATAGGGCAGCAGGTAAAGCGCCTACTCCATTTTTGGGAACGCCAGGTGCGCCGTTGATAAATGAACGGATTATGGAGATCCCATATGAAGCATCGACTTCTCTTGGATCGGTGAGAAAAACTCCCCTGAGAAAAGGTTCTAGCACGCGCTCATATGTAGATCCAACTCTTGAAAGATGTTCACCAATCGATTGATTCGGCTTTGGTTGGGTGAAAAGAAGGCGAAGAAGAGCGATTTTTTCCGGGATTGAGCCCGTTGAACTATTCAGGGCGGCAAAGGGGGCGGTGCGAGGATCACCGATTGCGTGACGAAAACTCCCAATGGCGACTTCAATCACTCGCGGAGCTAAGGCAAAGTCCAGCTCTTGCACAACCTCGAGGTCAACGAGAGCGGGATACTTCGAGTTAATTAATTGGAAACCTCGATCACATAAAAAACCATCGACCTTATCGGTTGCCACTCGCCCACCAGCGCGGTCGGAGGCTTCGAGGAGTAACACATCTACGCCCCGCTTTTGAAGCTCTAAAACCGCAGCCAAGCCAGCCAAGCCAGCACCAATAACGACGACATCGGAGCGCTTAAGCATGAATTGATTGTGCGCGTGCCTGATCTATTATCGATGCAACGAGAAGAGCATCTCGATTATCGATCGGCCAAGGATTCTCTCCTGCTATGGCACCTGCCACTGCAGCATAAAAATTTGAGTAATTCCCATTCTCGCCGGCAATCTCTTCGATCTCATCACCACGGTGAATGAATGCCCGCGAAGCCGTTGGAACACTCCAATTGCCACCCTTGGGATACATTCCATTTCGAAGCAGCTCCTCTTGGGGATCTAAATCATTAATCACCAGCGCACCCTTAGTACCCAAAATTCGAATACGCGGACCTGGCGCTCCGACAACGGCACTGGCGGATAGAAAAGAGGTAACACCGCTAACGTGCTTGAGCATTAAGAGAGAGTCGTCATCGGCTCCCCCGCGCAATGAACGCACTGAGGCCGAGATTAACTCGGCGTTTCCAAACCAGTCGATTGCAGTAGAGATCAAGTGTGGCTGTAAATCCAATAACTGTCCCCCACCATCTTGGGCACTCATATTTTCACGCCATGAATCTGGATTTAGCTGCGGGCGAAATCTTTCAAAACGCGAATCCATTCGATGAATCTCACCCAGTTCACCCGAAGCCAGAACGCGTTTGATTGTCAGCGCATCACTATCCCACCGGCGATTAAAGTATGTTGAGACAGGCACTCCTGCGCACTCTCCAGCATCGATAATCGAGCGCGTCTCAATTAATGAGCGCCCCATGGGTTTATCTATAACTACGGGAACACCGGCATTAATCGCAGCAAATGCATGCTCAGCGTGAACAATATTTGCGGATGCAACGATGACAAGTTCGAGTCCATGTCCAAGTAACTCCTGTGCGGTGGGCACGATGGAGCTCTCTGGGAAATCTTGGCGGGCATTCGCCGCGCGCTCTGGATCCTTGCTCGCAATTGAGACTACATCAAAACCGAGCCCTTTGAGTAAAGGGGCGTGAAAATAGCGCCCGGCAAGGCCGTAACCGATAATTCCGACACGAAGGCTCATTTATTTATGCTGCAATTTTGAGGGCCACCAGATTTTGCCACCGATGTCATAGGCAAGGGCAGGAACTAAGATCGTTCGAACAATTAGCGTGTCGAGTAAAACACCAAAAGCGACGGCAAAGCCGAGTTCAGCTAGAAAGACTAAGGGCAGGACACCGAGAACGCCAAAGGTCGCGGCCAGAACAACTCCGGCCGAAGTAATAACACCCCCAGTGACCGTGAGTCCCTTTATGACGCCGGCCCGTGTACCAATCTTCGCGCTCTCTTCTCGAACGCGGGTCATTAAAAAGATGTTGTAATCGATCCCTAGGGCTACTAAGAAAATAAAGGCAAAGAGCGGGAATGAGGTATCGGCACCTTTGAAGTGGAAGATATGTTGGAAGACAAGTTGACATGTACCCAGCGTCGCAAAGTAGGAGAGGACGACACTTGATAAAAGAAGTAGCGCCGAGACGATACTTCTTAGAAGTAGTCCAAGAATGATTGTTATCAAGAGCAAGACGATCGGAATGATAGTTTTATTGTCGTGATCGGCCGCTACGTCGGTATCAAAAGCGACCGCAGTTGAACCGCCAACTAATATTTTAGGATCAATGGCTTGCACCGCTTTACGAATTCTCGGTATCGCATCGCGCGCAGCGGTGGAGTCAGGGTTAAGGGTGAGCGTCGCATTTAAAATAACCTTGCCATTTAACACCTTCACCGGTGGCAATGGTGCACCAGGTGCAACCTGTCCCGCTCGCATCGCATCGACTGAGGCCACGCCGGAGACGCCAAGCAGGGCCGCGCTCACTTGTGCAACTTGATTTTCATCGACAACGACCTCTGTTGGCTGTCCAGCTCCTCCTGGGAAGTGCTGGCCGAGAACCGTTAAGCCGACGACCGAGTCCTGTTTTTTAGTAAATGCATCGGCCGTTGATAGCCCCTTAGCGTTAAGCGTTGTCGAAAAACCAGCTAAAACTACGATAACTATCGATGTGACTAGCCAGAGTTTCCTTGGGCGCTTTTCTACCGAACTCCCTACCTTTGCCCAGATGCCACCTAACTGTCCATTGACATCATCGAAGCGAGGGATTCGTGGCCAAAAAATCCATCGACCACAGGCAACGAGTAGCGCTGGCAGTAACGTCAAGATCGTTAACATCGACGCTGCGATTCCAACTGCGCCCACTGGTCCAAGCCCGCGATTATTAGAGAGTTCGCTGAGCAGTAAGACGAGAAGACTTACAATCACGGTTGAGCCCGAAGCTAAGATTGGTTCAAAGACGCCCTTATATGCCGCCTTCATCGCATCAAAACGTGATTCGTAGTGATGCAACTCTTCCCGATACCGTGAAATCAATAAGAGCGCATAATCCGTAGCCGCTCCCAAGACTAAGACCGAGAGAATTCCTTGAGACTGACCGCTCAGATCGATGATGTTGTGCTTGGCAAGCAGGTAGACGATGCCACCAGCTGTGGAAAGAGCAATGACTGAGGAAAATAGCGGCAGAATCCAAAGAACCGGCGATCGATAGACAATAATTAAAATAAATGCGACAACTCCAAGAGTCGTTAGAAGAAGCGATGAGTCGATACCGCCAAAGGCCCCGAAGAGATCGCCTAGTAAAGCTCCAACTCCGGTCACATTTGTCGTTAAGCCATTCGCCTTTCCATAAGTAAGAGCATCTTCTCGAAGAGTTTTTATAATCTCAGGCAGAACCGGCTTCTTATTCGGTAATAAGGCACGGGCAGATTGATAAGTTAACGGTAGATTTACGAGTAAGGCTTTTTTATCACTCGAAGGAAAAGCAAAGATTGGTTGGCCGGCAATTAGATATTGAGATAGGGCGATGTTCGAGCCTTTAATTGGAACCGACCCGAGTCCAGATAAATGCGCATTGAGCGCAGCGATCTTCGTCGCATCAACACTACCCACATAGAGAATCAATGTAGGAATCGTTTGAGTTTGATCGGCTGAAAAGGCGGTAATAATCTTCGCCGCCTTCGTCGATTCGGCATTCTTTGGAAGGAAGGCCGAGTTATCGTTTTTTTGAACGGTGGAGAGTGAGCCAAAAAGTGGGCCAAAGACTCCGCTTGCTCCAAACCAGATTAAGATGACAATCGTCGCAGTGATTAGTGGTCTGCGGCTCTTCTTTCTGACAGGTAAAGACACGGCGTAACCCTCTCCAATTGGTAAGGATTCAATCCTACCTTTAGGCTACGAAGGTGCCTGTTCTGGAAAGCCCCCGTGAATCGGCGATAGCCCTTACCCGAGCCGGCCTTATCGACTACGCCAAGGCCTGGGATGTGCAACGGACTATTCATAGCGAGGTCGTTGAAAAAATCCGTCCCAACACTCTGCTCTTGCTGCAACACCCATCGGTCTATACCGCCGGCCGGCGCACGCAAGAGTCGGAGCGTCCAGTCGATGGAACTCCTGTAATAGATGTGGATCGTGGTGGGCGAATAACCTGGCATGGCCCTGGCCAACTCGTTGGCTATCCAATCGTTCGATTAGCTAAACCAGCTGAACTCGTTGGTTTTGTCCGTGAGATTGAGGCGGGCCTCATCGCCGTATGCGCCGAGTTTGGAATCAGCGCGCAGTGTGTCAAGGGTCGATCCGGTGTCTGGATTCGAGATGAACAAGGAGATCGAAAGATTGCAGCAATTGGTATCCGCGTAGCTAAAGGAGTAACTATGCACGGCTTTGCGATTAATATCTGTCCTGACTTATCTGCCTTCGAACAGATTATTCCATGTGGAATCACCGATGCCCAAGTAACATCAATGGCTAAAGAGTTGGGCTGCGAAATAACTATCGAAGAGGTTGCTCCAATTGTTGAGCGCCACATCTTCGAATCTCTCAAGCGGGTGAGCATATGAGCATCGCACCTGAGGGACGCAAGATGATACGCATTGAGGCGCGAAATGCGCAGGTTCCAATCGAACGCAAACCGGAGTGGATTAAGACCCGCGCAAATATGGGACCTGAGTACACACGGTTGCGATCATTGGTTAAGAGTGAAGGGCTCCACACTGTATGTCAGGAGGCTGCCTGTCCCAATATATTTGAGTGTTGGGAAGATAAAGAGGCCACCTTTTTAATCGGTGGTGATCGCTGCACACGTCGTTGCGATTTCTGCAATATCGATACTGGTAAGCCCGATGCATTAGATCGCACCGAGCCATTAAAGGTTGCACAATCTGTAAAGGCGATGGGCCTTGCATATGCAACTATTACGGGAGTTACGCGCGATGACCTGCCCGATGAGGGTGCTTGGCTTTATGCCGAAACTATCAAACAGGTCCATGAGTTAAACCCTGGCTGTGGTGTAGAGATGTTGGCCCCAGATTTTCACGCCAAGGCCGAACTACTCAACGAGATATTCGAAACTCGCCCAGAGGTCTTTGCCCATAATTTAGAGACGGTGCCAAGAATTTTCAAAGAGATTCGTCCGGCATTTACTTATGAAAAATCTCTGCGTGTTATAACCATGGCAAGAGATTTTGGATTGATTACCAAGTCCAACTTAATTCTCGGATTAGGAGAAACTCGCGAGGAGGTTACACAGGCACTTATAGATCTTCGAAGTGCGGGCTGTGATCTAATTACTATTACGCAGTATTTACGACCAACAAATCGTCATCACCCAGTTGTACGTTGGGTCAAGCCCGAAGAGTTCGTCGAACTCGCCACCGAGGCGACCGAGGTAGGTTTCCTCGGCGTGATGAGTGGTCCACTTGTTCGATCGAGTTATCGCGCAGGACGTTTATATAAGCAGGCGATGGCGGCCAAGGCAGCCCATGGCTGATCTCGTCTACCCCCCAGTTATTGTAAGTATCAAAGCGCTATGGAGATTTTTGGGGCTTCAGTTTAATTTTTCTGGCGTTGAAAATATTCCTCGAAAAGGTGGCGCGGTTTTAGCAATTAACCATGTGAGTTACTTTGACTTTGCAATGACCGGCACCGCAGCTCTTCCTTCCGGCCGCTATGTGCGCTTCATGGCAAAGAAAGAGATATTTGCCAATAAAGTTGCCGGTCCCTTGATGCGTGGAATGCACCATATCAACGTTGATCGTGCCAATGGCTCAGCCTCATTTGTCGCCGCATTAAGAGCCTTAAAATCAGGTGAAATCATTGGGATATTTCCAGAGGGCACTATCTCTACCAGTTTTGAAATCAAAGAGTTAAAATCTGGTGCGGTCAGACTAGCAATTGGCGCTGGCGTCCCGATTATTCCGACCGTTATTTGGGGAAGCCAACGTGTCTGGACCAAAGGTGTCAAGAGAAATCTCAAACGAAATAACTTTCCAGTGACGGTCCTATTTGGAACCCCATTGAGTTATAAAAGGGGTGATGATGTCGAAGCGGCCGAGAGTGAGCTTCGCACGACCATGCTTGCAATGCTTCGCCAAGTACAGGATAAATACCCTGATAGTCACGTCGGGCAGCGCTGGGCACCTTCTCGTCTTGGTGGAACTGCCCCCGCTCCCCTAAACTAAACGATATGTTCAAGCGAAAAAACAAAATAAAGAAAATCAAGACCCCTCGCTTTAAGGTCTTTCGTGATGCATATAAAGTCACAAAGGAAGTAAAGCCATGGATTCCTTTTGCGCTCTTAGCTGTATTTCTCGTGACCTGGCTTATTGGAATTATTATCGGATCCCTCGCGCATCACCCGCTCTACTTTGCTATTATCTTTCTCCCCCTTGCCTTCCTGATGACACTTCTTTTGTTTACACGCCAAGCTGGAACGGCGGCTTACTCTTCGATCGAAGGACAGATCGGCGCTGGGGCAAGTGTTTTGATGGCCATTCGCAAGGGGTGGACTACAACTCCGGCAGTTGCAGTCTCTCGAAATCAAGACATGATTCATCGCAGCGTTGGCCGTGCCGGAATTGTTTTAACGGGTGAGGGTACGCAGAGTGTCAACACAATGCTGAATGAAGAGCGTAAAAAAACTGAGCGCTTCGCCCCTGGCGTCCCAATCACCCTTGTAGTTGTTGGCGATCACAATGGGCAGGTCTCGCTGCGCAAACTACAAAAGCATCTGCAAAAAATGCCAAAGAAACTAACTCCGCAGCAAATGCGCGAAGTCCGGGCGAGATTGAAAGCGGTGGGCGGGCTTTCGATGCCGATTCCAAAGGGTCCAATGCCAACGCGCGCGCCAAAGATGCGTTAGGCCCTTACAAGCACCGTTCCACTAATTCTTTCGTGGATTCCACGCCCGTTATCGTCATAGGTCACTGCCGTTACAACGATAATTAAGAAGAGAGTTCGGATCAACGCCTGCAACGGCGAGATAGCAAGGTGATCGGCAAATCTAACAACCCGAAGACCAAATATTTTTTGACCGAGTGAGGCACCGATCAGTGAGGTCAAAACAACGAGCTGTACGAAAAATAAAGCCAAAATCTTGATCGATTGCTGCGGATCCATCTGCCCAATACCGCCTACGAGGGCTGCAACGATGGCGTAGCAGGCAAGCCAATCCAGAGTAATTGCAGCTAAACGCCTTCCCAGGGTTACTTCTTTTTTCGTTGGCTCCATGGGGGAAGCCTAGAGGTAAAGATATGTAACATGGCTGTAACAATGCAATTATGCCATTTAATATTTCTGACTTATTCTTAGGTCAGCGCAGAGGTACTCATTGTCGAGAGATCTGTAATTGATACGCCAGTTGTATCACCTGTGAAATGGGAGAAGCATGTTTAAGAACGCAGAAGAGGTTTTTGCTTTTATTAAAAAAGAAGATGTCAAGTTAGTTGACGTCCGCTTCACAGATCTTCCTGGTATTCAACATCACTTCAATGTTCCAGTGGAATCCTTTGATGAAGCCGTCTTTACCGATGGCTTGATGTTTGATGGCTCATCGATTCGTGGATTTCAATCAATTCACGAATCAGATATGAAGCTGCTACCAGTTCCGTCATCGGCATTTATCGATCCATTCCGTGTTGAGAAAACCCTTGTCATTCTCTTTTCAGTTCATAATCCAACCGATGACTCGCCATATTCACGCGATCCTCGCGGCGTCGTTGCTAAAGCCGTTGACTATTTAAAATCGACTGGAATCGCCGACCAAGCATTCTTTGCACCCGAGGCCGAGTTCTATGTCTTTGACGCAGTTCGATTTAAGACGGGTATGAACGAGTCTTACCACCATATCGATTCATATGAAGGTGCTTGGAATACCGGAATTGAATCCGATCCAGATGGCACTCCTAACCGTGGTTATCGCACACGTATTAAGGGTGGATATTTCCCAGTCTCACCCACCGATCAATTCGCCGACTTACGCGATGCAATGGTGATGGAGCTGGGCCGTGCTGGTTTATTGGTCGAGCGCTCCCACCACGAAGTTGGAACTGCAGGGCAGATGGAGATCAACTATCGCTACACCGACATTCTTAGTGCCGGCGATGAGTTAATGAAATTTAAATATATCGTTCGCAACGTTGCATGGGCCGGCGGAAAGACTGCAACATTTATGCCAAAGCCATTATTTGGTGACAATGGCTCTGGAATGCACGTTCACCAATCGCTATGGAAAGATGGAAAGCCTTTATTCTTTGAGGAAGGTACATACGGTGACCTATCCGATATGGCCCGCTGGTATATCGGTGGCCTCTTAAAGCATGCCCCCTCTCTACTTGCCTTCACCAACCCCACGGTTAACTCATATCGCCGCTTGGTTCCAGGATATGAAGCACCGGTTAATCTCGTTTATTCGGCGCGTAACCGCTCTGCCTGTATTCGTATTCCAATCACCGGCTCATCACCGAAAGCTAAGCGCGTCGAGTTCCGCTGTCCCGATCCATCATCGAATCCATATTTAGCCTTTGCCGCAATGCTCATGGCTGGAATCGATGGGGTAATCAATAAGATCGAACCACCAGCTCCAGTTGATAAAGATCTCTATGAGCTAGAGGGCGAAGAGGCCGCTTCAATCCCTCAGGTCCCGGGTTCACTCGAAGCAGTTCTTGATAGCTTAGAAAAGGATCATGATTTCCTTACTAAAGGTGGAGTATTCACCGAAGATCTCATTGCAACCTGGATCCAATGGAAGCGTGTAAATGAAGTTGATTACGTTCGCTTGCGCCCACATCCAGCTGAGTTTGAGCTCTACTTCGATATCTAAAGAGTATTAAATAAAAGCCCCGCTCTCAACAAGCGGGGCTTTTGCTCATGCTACCCAGTAGGTTTATGACATGTTCCTTGAACTTCTCATCGCAATCTTCTTCTTACTTATTGGGATAGAGATTAAAGCCGGTTTAGCAGATGCGAAAACTGCCGTAGTACCCATCGTTGCCGCCCTTGGTGGAATGATCACACCAGCGGCCATATTTCTCGCACTCAACCCTGGCTCCCATATTTGGGCGACGGCAATGCCAACCGATATCGCGTTGGCCTTAGGTGTCCTCTCACTCCTTGGCAAACGAGTTGATCCCCAAATACGCCTATTTCTTCTTACCCTGGCTATCGCCGATGATCTTTTTTCATTGATTGTCCTTGGAGTTTTTTACGGACAAGATCTTCACCCCATCAAAGCTCTGACTACCATCGTGGCAGCGGCGATTGGCTTTCTGCTTCCACTGTCAAAGCATCGGCGCGAAAAAACAATAAAGATACTGACTCCGGTATCTACCTACTTTATTGTTCCCGTAATCGTTGTACTCAATATTCCCCTACACATCAATCTGGGAAGTTTTGCATCTATAACTACGCTCTCAATAGTCCTTGCACGCTCGGTAGGTAAGATTATTGGTATCACATCATTTGCTTGGCTATGCATCAGATTTGGTGCGCGCACGAGCATACCTATGAGAGCGATCACCGGCGTGGCGACCCTTGCAGGGATGGGTTTAACTGTGGCATTAGTAATTGCACAGATAACTACCGCGAATTTAACCCAACTCAATGAAGTTCGTTTAGGGCTCTTTATTTCGGCGATTATTTCAGGTGGCGCAGGCTACCTCTGGCTTAGAAAGACTCCTGCCGCGTAATAGCCTTTCGAGCGAGAAAAAAATGTCCGATGAAGCCGATGAGTAAAGCAAAAATTACACCAACATTCGCATTTGCCCAGGGGCCAGATTTTCCACCAATTACAGTTAGGAAATACCCCTGCCAAGAAAGCCAAGGTGCGAAAGTATTTGTGACAAAGCCCCACCCAATAATCGATCCAACGAGCATCAAAATCAGTGAGCTCTTGTTCCAGCTGCCATAGCGCCCGCAGGCATCGAAGAGATCGTTTTGCGAATAATCTTTTCTGCGCATTAATACGTCGCAGACAAAGATCGCCGACCAGACGGCGACCGGGACTCCCAGGGTTATCAAAAAACCCTGAAAAGGTATGAAGAAATTTCCGGCAAACCAAACAATATAGATCGTCCCAATCAACATAATGAGAGCGTCGATTGACGCCGCCACGTGGCGCTTAACTGGTAGCCCAATGGATACGAGTGTCAATCCAGATGAGTACAAGTCTAATATCGCACCACCGACTAGTCCTAAGAGTGCGATTACTGCAAATGGAATCAAAAACCATATGGGAAGAAGCGTAGTAAGTGCGCCAATAGGATCCATGGCGATAGCATCACTCAAGTTTTTGCTGCTACCGGCAAGTGCACTTCCATAAATGACTAGGACAATTGGAACGAACGATGCCCCTAAGACTGTCCAGCCAACAACACTCTTACTTGAAACTTCTCGCGGAAGGTAGCGCGAATAATCGGCGGCCGAGTTGACCCACCCTAATCCAATACCTGTGATACCAAATATCAACGCTCCAATAAATGCTTGGCTACTGCCATCTTTTATTGCACTCAATGCACTCCAGTTAACATTCTTGATTGTCAGAGCAACATAGAGCACGGTCATCAGCACCGTAATAATGGTCAACAATTTTTGAATACGCATTATCGTTGCAAAGCCAAGGACGCCACCAACGACCGTTAATGAGACGGCAACAACCAAACCAAGAATGAGGGCTAAATTATGATTTATATGACCAATCCGGGCGAAAACCGTTCCCGTTGCAAGTGTCGCAAGTGAGACAAGGACCGTTTCCCAGCCAACAAAAACCAAGTAAGAGAGGAGGCCTGGAACGATGTTTCCTTGTGTTCCAAATGCCGCCCGCGATAAAATCATCGTAGGAGCATTTGATTTCTTTCCAGCCAGTGAGCTCACACCCACAACTAAAAATGAGAGAATCGTTCCAATAACTGCAGCATAAGTCGCTTGTTGAAATGAAATCCCAAAGCCTAGAAAAAAAGCCCCATAAGACAGGGCAAGGAGTGAGACATTAGCCCCAGCCCAAGGCCAAAAGAGCGTTCGGGCGCGCCCAGTACGCTGCGATTCGACGATAATATTTGGTCCATTTAACTCTAAATTCAAGAATTTCATCTATCACTACCTCTTTTTAGATTGTCGAAAACGGAAAAATCCACCGATAAGTGCGGCAATAATCAGCAGTACGGCTGGAAAAGATAGGCCCGTTGAGCTGGGCATTTTTGCCAAGTATTTTGTTGATTCTCTTTTTGACTTTTCCGCACCGGTAAGCGCGGCCGTCTTACCCACCGTGAAAGTATACGTTCCAGAAACGGGGTGACCATCCTGCGAAACGATTCGATAATCTACTGTGACCAAACCTGTGATGTCTGTTAACTGGAGCCTTGTCGAAATCTTACTTCCCTCTACAACCGAGGCTGGTGATGAAATAATCTGACCCTGGTTGTCAGTAACGGTAATTAAATTGATATTGGCGCTTCCTATGATTTGTAGCTTTCCATCAAATTCAATTGAAACTTCATCGGGCGCTGCAATAACCGTTGAGTCAACGGCTGGAAAAGCGGCAACCAGCTCTCCATGGGCAAAGGCGTTAGTTGGAGCAAGAAAGAGAAATGCAGTACACAGTGCAAGTAACTTCTTCATTAATCGAGGAAGAAATCTAGAAGAAAATCTTTAGTACCCGGGGTGACCGAATACTTCTCTAGATCCGTTACCCCCTCTGAAGCCAGTAACTCATCATCAACGAAAAAGTTTCCAGTGCACTCCGTCGCCTTTCGATGAAAAATCAGATAGGCCGCATCGGCCAAGATCGCTGGTGTGCGGCCCGCACTGGCATCAATCCCAGGGATCATCTGCAGGGCTGCAGTATCGATCACCGTGCGCGGCCAGAGGGCGTTTACGCCTATGCCATCACGCTTAAGCTCCTCGGCCATACCAAGCACGCACATACTCATTCCATATTTAGCCATCGTGTAAGCGACGTGATTTTTAAACCAGATTGGTTTCATTGAAAGCGGTGGTGAGAGATTTAGAATGTGGGGGTTACGCCCGGCCAGCGCCGAACTCCGTAGATGTGGAATAGCCGCCTGCGAGGTCAAAAATGTCCCTCTCACGTTTACATCAAACATGAGATCAAAGCGTTTCGCAGGAGTTGCCTCGGTTCGCGTTAGGTTTATCGCGCTGGCATTGTTGATTAAAATATCGATTCCACCAAAAGTCTCCGCTGCTAACTTTATCGCCGCCTCGATTGCACTTTCATCGCGCAGATCGCATTGAATAGGAAGGGCGTTTCCGCCCGCTTCATTTATCGCATGGGCTGCGGTGAAGATCGTTCCGGGAAGCTTTGGGTTGGGCTCGGTTGTCTTGGCCGCTATCGCTACCGAGGCACCATCGGCCGCCGCCTTTAAGGCAATGGCTAACCCAATCCCCCGCGAGCCACCTGTGATAAATATTCTTTTGCCGGCCAGTGTCATTGTGAAACCCTCTTTTCCATAAATTTCATGAAAGCCGTTGCCGCCTCATCCGATTGCAGGGCGAGAGCAAATATTTCAAACTCGGCCTTCATTACCGCCGCTACCGCATCGTGTGTTCCGGCCTTTAATAGCGCCTTCGTATTGATGATCGCTTGTGGCGGTTGCTGCGAGATCTGATTGGCGATCGCTCTTGCGGTCCCTAGCGCATCACCGTCAATCGCAGCGACTAGACCCATCGCTAAAGCCGCTTCTGCGCCAAAAGACTCACCCGTCATAAATATCTTTGCCGCCCGTTGGTAGCCAACTAAAGCTGGGAATAGCAGAGATGAGCCGGCCTCCGGAACTAAACCGAGAGCGGCAAAAGGCATTGAGAACTTCGATGTTGGTGAAGCCACGACTACATCGCAGTGCAACAGCATTGTGGTTCCAACCCCGATTGCGTTTCCGCGCACCGCGGCTATTAATGGCTTGGGAAAATTAAGGAGCGCCCCAAGAAATCTTGCGACTTCGCTGGAGTCCGAGGTTGGCGGAGCATCCATAAAATCCCGAATATCATTCCCAGCACTAAAGTGATCGCCTTCGCTCGTAATGACAACTGCGCGAACGCTGAAATCTCCTGCGGCCTCTTCTAACGCCTTCGCTAAAGTGGCGTACATAGCGCGGGTGATTGCATTCATTTTCGCGGGGCGATTGAAGGAGAGATATCTGACGCCCTCAACCTGTGTATCTAAGATTTCACTCATGAAGGCATAGTAGAGGTTTCATTGAAATATCTATGAATCAACACAATCGCAGCCGATCTAGCCAATAGAAAAGCAAAGGCCCTACCGGCATTTCACCGAGAGGGCCTTTGCTTAGAAAAAGATTAGCTAGCGCTCAAGAGCTCCAGAGATGAAATCCTCTACTTTATTGTGCGCCGCCTCATCGGTGTACTGCACCGGTGGCGTCTTCATGAAGTAGCTCGATGGAGAGAGCAACGCTCCCCCAATCTTGCGATCGAGGCCGATCTTGGCACAACGCAGGGCATCGATAATTACACCGGCCGAGTTTGGTGAATCCCATACCTCTAACTTGTACTCCAAGCTCAGTGGGACGTCTCCGAATGCGCGCCCTTCTAAACGGACATAGGCCCATTTGCGATCATCGAGCCATGGAATGTAATCCGAAGGGCCAATGTGAACGTTTTTTGCCCCCATGTCATGATCTAACTGAGAGGTTACCGAGTTAGTCTTTGAAATCTTTTTAGACTCAAGACGATCGCGCTCGAGCATATTTTTGAAATCCATATTTCCGCCGACGTTTAACTGATACGTGCGATCTAAGTGAACTCCGCGATCTTGGAATAATTTGGCCATAATTCTATGCGTGATTGTTGCACCAACTTGACTCTTAATGTCATCGCCAACAATTGGTAGGCCGGCATCGGCAAACTTCTTTTCCCACACTGGATCTGAAGCGATAAATACAGGGAGCGCGTTGACGAAGGCGCAGCCGGCATCAATTGCGCACTGCGCATAGTACTTAGCCGCAGTCTCTGAGCCGACCGGTAAGTAACAGATCAATACATCCACGGCCTCATCTTTTAAAACCTGTACTACATCTACGGCCACTTCCGACGACTCTGTAATTGTCTCTCGGTAGTATTTTCCAAGACCGTCATTTGTAACACCGCGCAAGACTGGGACCCCAGTTTTATCCACGTTGCTAAATTTAATTGTGTTGTTTTCACTCGCCCAGATGGCATCGGCTAAATCTAAGCCGACCTTCTTGGTATCGACGTCAAAGGCTGCTACGAACTTGATGCTAGAGATGTGATATCCCCCAACAACAGCGTGCATGAGCCCTGGAATCTCTTGATCGATGGGCGCATCCTTGTAATAGGTCACTCCTTGAACTAAAGAGTTTGCGCAGTTTCCAACGCCAACGATTGCCACGCGGATGTCGCCTTGACCGGTTGTTATGTTCACTTTATTTCCTCTCGATTTTGATCATGTCTTCTAGCCAAGCAATCTCTCGATCGGCCGATTCCAGTGAGTGACGTCGCCACTCTTCTAGATACTTATCGATTCCTATCGGTGACTTTTCTAGTTCACCGCGTAGAATCTCGGCCTTCTCCTTAAGGCGACGATGGCGCCCCTCAAGAATTCTTACTCTGTTCTTTGACGACGTCGGGGAGAAAAATGCAAAGCGAATCTCAAAGCCCTCGTCCTCCCAAGTATCTGGGCTGACGGTCTCGGTCAGATCAGAGAATTTAGCCTCACCCTGAGCCGTAATGGCATAGACGATCCGCGAGCGGCGAGAGGTTGTCTCCACCATGGTCTCGGCGATAGTTTGACCCTCGACCATCCGACGGAGTTGGGGATAGAGAACGGAGAAAGAGAGCGCTCGAAAGGGCCCGAATATGGTTCCCATCCGCTTGCGCAGCTCATAGCCGTGAAGCGGTCCCTGCGAGAGTAGGCCCAGAAGGGCGAATTCGAGGGAGTCACTGCGTGAACGCATCTTCGCCCCCCCTAACTCTCGATTACTATCGATTACTATCGATTACTATCGGACTATATATCGATTCGATATAACAGACGGTAATCTAATCCGATATGTCGCAGGCTGCAACTCCACACCTATTGGCGTGTCGTACGTCTGAGAAGCCTCGGTAGCCCACAGGCCGCGCGTACCCTGTGAATTACTGTTCATCACAGTAGATGGACCCTTAGGAATAGGACGATAGATGCCGCTACTTACATGGAAACTGCATGGAGATGGAAAATCATTAAAAGCTGGTGAGGTCGTATCGACCGACGAGCGCCTGACCTGGCCTCGCACATTCGGTGTTGGTCTTCAGCATATCGCTGCGATGTTCGGTGCAACCTTTCTGGTCCCAATTATCACTGGCTTTCCCCCAACCACCACTCTCTTCTTCTCTGGCGTTGGAACTCTTCTATTCCTGACCCTTACCCAGAATAAGCTGCCGAGCTACCTCGGCTCATCCTTTGCATTCTTAGCCCCTATTGCAGCGGCAAAGACTGGTGGTGGAATGTCAGCGGCGCTGGGCGGAGTCGTGGTCACCGGTTTAATCTTGGCTGCAGTTGGTTTAATCGTTCGCCAAGCAGGAATTGGTTGGATCAACTGGATGTTGCCACCTGTTGTTACCGGCACCATCGTTATGGTGATTGGTCTTAACTTGGCAGGGGCAGCTAAAAATAATTTTAAAGGCGGCCCAGTAGTTGGCGTAATCACTCTGGCATCGATTGCATTAATTGCCGCAGGCTCGCGTGGTTTCTTAAGTCGTATTAGCATCTTTGCAGGTCTAGTCGTTGGATATGCATCGGCCTATGCCATGGGTGATGTGAAGACCGATGGCATCACTGCTGCAAAGTGGTTTGCCCTACCAACATTTACATCTCCAACATTTGATGGAAAAGCAATTGTGCTTTTCTTGCCTGTTGTTCTTGTTTTAATTGCAGAAAACGTCGGTCATGTTAAGGCGGTATCTGCAATGACAGGTAAAAATCTCGATGATCAAATGGGAACAGCCTTAATGGCCGATGGAATCGCAACAACTCTTGCTGGAATCGGTGGCGGTTCAGGTACAACAACATATGCCGAAAACATCGGCGTCATGGCCGCTACCCGCATTTATTCAACTGCGGCATATTGGATCGCCGGCGTTGGTGCAATCGGACTATCGCTATCGCCAAAGTTTGGTGCAGTCCTTAGCTCCACTCCAGTCGGTGTCCTTGGTGGTGTTGGCGTAGCGCTATTTGGAATGATCGGAGTACTGGGTGCACGTATCTGGATTGAGGGCAAAGTTGATTTTGCTAACTCAACCAACTTGATTATCGCCGCATCTGCTTTGATTATAGGAATCTCTGATATGTCATGGACTATTGGGGATTACACATTTAGTGGAATTATCAACGCTACATTGGTCGCCATTGTTGGCTACCGCATCCTTCACTCAATTGCGACATCTCGAGGCAACAACTAATCTAAAGATATGGTGGTTCCATCGCGGCTTACTGAATACCTCGTGGCCGCGATGGTCATCATCTTGGCGCCCGGCCCCAGCGTTCTATTTGTTATCGCTCGGGCCGTAGCCTGGGGGCGCAAAACCGCGATCTTCACCGTTGCTGGAAACGTCTCTGGCTCATTTGTACTATCAATTCTGGTCGCACTCGGGCTCGGTCCACTCTTGGAGCGCTCCACGCTTGCATACGCGGCCATCCAATGGGCCGGTGGTCTCTTTCTTATCTACCTAGGCCTGGATGCAATTAAGCAGCGACACCTGGCCGCCGCGCAAATGATCAACCAAGGCGATAGCGCACCGGGCCTGCGGCGCTCTATCCGTGATGGCTTCTGGGTGGGCGTATTAAATCCCAAGGCGATTGTTTTTTACGCCGCCGTACTGCCTCAGTTCATCGATCGTGGACGCGGACATATCACGGCCCAACTAATTTTATTGGGTGCGATATTTTCAGCTCTGGCCTTTATCTCCGATGGCTCTTGGGGGCTATTGGCTGGAACGGCTCGCAACTGGCTGGCCAGTGATCCAAGCAGGCTAGCGAGATTGCGGGCGATTGGTGGCTCGATCATGATTATCTTAGGTGTTGCCGTTCTCATCGCCGCAGTTGTCAGAGGCTAAGCCGATAATGTACTCATGAAAAAACCAGCCAAGCCCGCCCGCGAAAATATCTCACCCTCTGACTTAACCTTTGCACTGCGCACCTGTCGTCGATGCCTTTGGATTAAATACTGGTACAAAGTAATTATGCCGGGCGCATTTCCACTTGTCGGTACCCTGGCATCGATGCAAGAGGAGCATTTCCATCGCGCCGATATGCCCACCATCGATCCCTCACTTCGCCCAGGAACGATAAGCAAATGGGGCGAATGGGTAAAGAGCAGAGCAGTTGAGGTAAATGGTGAAGCCAGTAGATGGCGCATCTTAGGAAAGTACGACTTGGTCTCAACTAATGTAGATGGAACAGTTGGTCTGATCGACTGTAAGGTTTCGGATAGTTCACGAGATAGCGCCGCCTTTTACTCACCTCAGTTAGAGGCCTATGCGTACGCCCTGGAAAATCCAGCATCGGGTAAGGCTCAAAGCGTCGCCTCGATCGGACTGCTGGTCTGGAGCCCCATCTCTGCAATAGGTGAATCAAAGCAGACGTATGGATTTGGCGTTGCGCAAAACTATCTACCTATCGAGCGCGATGTAGATAGTTTCAACTCTACTATCGCAGATTTCATTACCGTTCTCGAGGGTGAACTTCCCGCCCCCGGCGCGCAGTGCACAACGTGTACTTACTTGAGCGCACGGATGGATTTAGATAATCTCTAATCCTCTTCGCCCGAAACATTTATATCATCGGGCTTACTCTTCTTTGGCGCATAGATATCTATGTACTCCTGCCCCGACATATCTTGAATCTTTTGCATAATCTGATCGGTGACAACACGCAAGAACTGTAGATCAGTTGAATCACCTTTAAAGTACATCGGCTCGCCAAACTTCATCCCAACACGATGCAGGTTGGGAATGAGCTTTCCAGTTGGTTGAATCTTGTCGGTATTTGACATCGCTACTGGAATCACTGGCGCACCGGATTCAATAGCAAGGCGCGCAATTCCCGTCCGCCCTTTATATAAACGGCCATCGGGTGAGCGCGTTCCTTCGGGATAGATTCCTAAACACTCTCCACCGGCCAAGCATTTTAATCCAGTCAAAAGGGCGGCCTCACTTCTGCGTCCCCCGGTGCGATCTACAGGTACTTGGCCCAGGGCTATAAAGGTGAGTTTTTTTACAAAGCCTTTGACGCCCGGAGAAGTGAAGTACTCACTCTTTGCTAGGAAGGTAACTTTTCTTGGCACAACAAGAGGCATAAAGATTGAATCGCTAAAAGAGAGGTGGTTTGAGGCGATTATTACCGGCCCCTTAGCCGGAACATTGCGCAGACCCTTCACCTTGGGGCGAAAAGCGCTCATCAGGAAGGGGGTAAGAAATGCCCGAAGGAGACCATAGGGAAGGTTGTTGAGCACCTGCATAATTTAGCCGTTTTTACTCCATATGACACTATCGCCCAGTGAGCAAAGATCCTAAGAGTGGCGATGAGAGCTTCGATGAGGAGGAGCTCATTCGTAGCGAGTTTGACTCCATCGTCTCCGGGCTATCTCTGGATGAATCGAGCCCTTCAACTTACTTAGATGACCTTGATCGCATTCAATCGCAGGATAGATTTATGCCACCGAACCCCCCAACTCAGAGCCCGCGCTCTTTCTTTTTTTCAGCAAGGCGCGCGATTAAACGTTGGCTCAAGCGTGGCGATCACGAAGATGATGGAGTTGAACTATGAGTGGATTTCGATGGGGCATTTTAGGAGCGGGTGGAATTGCGCGTGCCTTTGTTAGTGATCTAAAACTTGCCGATGGACATGCGGTCACTGCAGTTGGCTCCAGAGATTTAAAAAAAGCTGAAAAATTTGCAAGCGAGATTTCACACGCAACCGCTTATGGAAGTTATGAAGAGCTAGTCAGTGATTCACAAGTCGATGCAATCTATGTGGCTACTCCACATCCCATGCATGAACTCCATACGCTCTTGGCGCTTAACGCTGGAAAACCAGTGTTATGCGAAAAGCCATTTGCCGTCTCAGCTGCGCAGGCTTTGCGGATGGTTGATGCGGCAGAAAAAAATAACGTAGCGTTATTGGAGGCGATGTGGACCCGCTACCTCCCCCACATTGCACAAGTGCGTCAGATTTTGGCAAGCGGCGTACTTGGAGCGATTCAAACAGTAGAGGCCGATCACGGTCAACGCTTAGCCGATCAAAACATTCCCCGTTTAATCGACCCCGCATTAGCTGGCGGCGCCCTCCTCGATCTCGGAATATATCCAATCTCATTTGCGCACTTTGTTCTTGGCGCACCAGAAAAAATTACTGCAGCGGCACAGATGACCCAAAGCGGAGTTGATGCACAGACAAGTGCAATCTTTAACTACTCAAATGGGGCGCAGGCGGTGATAAACACAACCATGGTTGCGCAGACTCCCTGTCGGGCGGTAATAAGTGGGTTAGACGGGCGTTTGGAAATCGATCGAACTTTTTACAATCCAGCCGATATGCGTCTGGTCTTATTCGATGGCTCGGTAACTGAGTTTAAAAATACATATATCGGACACGGTTTACGCGAGCAGGCGATTGAGATGGCACGGGTAGTGCGCGCCGGCGAGTTAGAGTCACCACTATTACCGTGGAGTGAGACGATCTCAGTCATGAAGAGTATGGATGAGATTCGAAGCCAGATAGGCCTCTCTTATCCCTTTGAAAATTAACTCCGCGCTAAATCTGCAACGCCGACAAGACCAGCCTCATTACCAAGTTCTGCGGCGATAATCTTTGGATAAGGGTGCTTACCTGCAAAGGGCATCGATCTCTCTAACGCTTCGCGAGTCGGCTTTAATAAAATCTCCCCCGCCTCAATTACTCCCCCGCCAATAACAACACACTCTGGATCTAAAATTACGGCTAACGATGCGATCCCAGCACCAAGCCATTGGCCCGTTGTATTAAATGCCGCCAGTGCTACTGGATCTCCCGCCCGTGCCGCTTGTGTAATCGCCGCTCCCGTTAAACCCGCCACAGTTGTATCCCCGAGTGCGAGTAAGTTGCGCGCAATCTCTGGGGAGGCGTTAATCGCCTCACGTGCATGGCGCAGTAGCGCATTGCCCGATGCGTACTGTTCGAAACAGCCACGCGCACCACAGCCACATAGATGACCATCGGGAACAACGCGGATATGACCAAACTCGCCCGCTATTCCAAAGGCGCCTCGGTAGAGCGCGCCATTAACTACAATTCCACCGCCAATTCCTGTACCAACGGTGAGCATCATCATCTGCGAATAACTTCGCCCAGCACCAAACTTTGCTTCACCCCAAGCTGCTGCGTTTGCATCGTTTTCAATTACCACTGGAAGCCCAATTAAAGCGGTCAACTCATCATCTAAATTGACGCCGTTCCAATCGGCGATATTGGGTGTCGCTAACATCGTCTTGCGATCGGAGGAGACGAAGCCGGCGGCCGATACTCCAATAGATGCGACTTTGTGAGTAAGCAACAATTCTTTAGCGATATCGGCAATTGTCTGCGTCAATGCAGTTCCACCTTGGCGAGGGGTATCTTTTCTGGCAGTTGCTAAGACTCGCCCCAGCTCATCTACAACTCCACCTAATACCTTGGTGCCACCGACGTCGATACCGATTGTATAAACCATAAAAAACTTACGCCTCTAGTGTGGCTTTGAGTTGCGATAACGTCATATCGATCGTGGACTTTTCAGCCTTCTGTCGCATCATCGCAGGAATTGGTAAGGAGAGTGAGACCAGTAGCTCATATGTGATCTCGGTACTTTCCTCATCGATACTCTTTACCGAGTATGAACCATCCATACCTGTCAATAAATCGGCATCATCGAGTGAAAAACTCAGACGCGCTGGGGCATCCGACCAGTCGTAATCTAAAATAATACGATCCTTCATCATGCCGGCATCGATGACCATCTTTAGCTTTGTTGGGCGGGCCTGCTCGTCACGGTTTAGAACCTCAACGGATTTTATCGAACTCGACCATTGCGGGTATGCCTCTAGCGCAAAAAGCGCCTCCGTGACCTGCGCTAATGGCGCTGCGATAGTGATAGTTGAACTGCTGAATTCGCTCATGAGCAAAGGTTACCCCTCTTCCCAAATTATTAAATCAGGCACTAGCGTTAGCGCTATGAATGAAGTCACTAATCCCGCACTTGTTCCGGCAGCCACTGCTGGAAATCTGACAAATCTGATTGCAGAACGGGCATGGTTTGAGCCAGAGCGAGTGATTTTATCAAGACCACTTGGTGAAGGCTGGCAGAGTGTTACAGCAAGGGAGGCCGAGGCTCAAATTCGTGAGACGGCCAAAGGATTAATAGCTGCTGGGGTGGCGATTGGCGATCGCGTAGCGATCATGTCGCGAACTCGTTACGAGTGGACGATTTTAGATTTTGCAATCTGGTTTGCCGGTGGAGTTGTTGTACCAATCTATGACACTTCCTCGGCCGAACAGATCGACTGGATTCTCAACGACTCTTCCGCCGTCGCACTTATCGTGGAGACTCCGGCGTTACGCGATCTTGTAGCTACCGTTAAACCAGCCCATACCAAGCATGTGTGGACAATTACTGAAGATGTCTTAAGTATCCTCAAAGCAGCAGGTGCTCACATCGCAGATGATGAGATTGATCGACGTCGTAACTCTCTTGTGCCCGACACCTTAGCAACTCTTATCTATACATCGGGAACTACTGGTAAGCCAAAGGGAGTTGGTTTAACACATAGTAATTTTCTCTCAGAGTGTGGAAATGTCGTTCAAGGAGCAAACGATCTATTTTTAAAGCCAGGCGGTTCGACGCTTTTATTTCTGCCAGTAGCCCACGTATTTGGTCGCATGGTAGAGATCGGTGCGATCGCCGCCGGACTTCACATGGCACATTGCAGCGATCCAGCTGGGCGATTATCGACCGATCTCGCCTCTTTCAAGC
Organism: Candidatus Planktophila sp.; assembly: GCA_040402335.1. Classification (GTDB taxonomy): domain Bacteria; phylum Actinomycetota; class Actinomycetes; order Nanopelagicales; family Nanopelagicaceae; genus Planktophila. The sequence goes on along the minus strand of JBBAMX010000019.1, from coordinate 3,857 downwards.
CGACATTTGTTTTGGCCGTTCCACGTATATTTGAAAAAATCTATAACGGTGCCGAGGCTCGCGCCGATGCCGCAGGTAAGGGCCCGCTCTTTAGAAAGGCGGCAGATGTTGCTATCGCTTATTCGCAGGCGATGGATACAAAAAGCATCTCACCCCTCTTATCCATAAAACATAAACTCTTTGACAAGCTGGTCTACTCTAAAATCCGCACTGCGATGGGAGGACGTGTTGAGGCAGCCATATCGGGAGGTGCGCCATTAGGGGCTCGCCTTGGACACTTTTACCGGGGTGCTGGGATCACAATTCTTGAGGGCTATGGTTTAACTGAGACATCGGCCGGGGCGACTCTGAATACAACTGGGGCACTTCGTGTCGGCTCGGTTGGAAGACCACTAGCTGGTACGTCGATCAGGATCGCCGAAGATGGAGAGGTTTTAATTCGGGGCCCTATCGTCATGCGAGGCTACTGGCAAAATGAGGCGGCAAATGCCGAGGTATTTACCGAAGATCGCTGGTTTAAAACCGGTGATCTTGGAAAGCTAGATGATGATGGCTACCTATATATCGTTGGCCGCAAGAAAGAGATTATCGTTACCGCTGGTGGTAAAAATGTTGCTCCAGCAGTCCTTGAGGATCGCTTGCGCGCTCATCCATTAGTGAGCCAGTGCATGGTTGTCGGAGATAATCAACCATTTATCGCAGCGCTGATCACAATAGATCAAGATGCTTTAAAGGCCTGGGTCAAAAATAATAGTAAGGCCGGTGCCTCAATGAGCGATCTCGCACATGACCCAGATCTAATCTCGGTTATTCAAACTGCCGTAGATGAGGCTAACAAGGCGGTCAGTAAGGCCGAGTCAATTCGCAAATTTACGATTTTGACAAGTGACTTCACAATTGCCGCTGGACATTTAACTCCCAAACTCTCCCTCAAGCGACATGTTGTTGCAAAAGAGTTTGCAAAAGAGATTGCAGAGCTATTCACTCACTAAAAAATGGACACTGATGAGCGGGTAAGACTTGCGCAGGAGTTACATGATGGCATCGCCCAAGATCTGGTTGGAGTTGGCTACCATATCGATGCACTGATTGCGACAGCTCAACTTTCACCTGATATTCGATCTGGGCTTCGCTCGCTTCGTTTTACAGTCAGCGAACTTATTGAAAAAACGCGTTCAGAGATCTTTACCCTGCGAACCAATAGCGAAGTTTTCATCGCTAAATCTCCGCTAGAGCCCGCCCTCAACTATGAACTCTCGCGAATATTCGCCGAGCTTCTTCGAAATATCGCGCAGCACTCCCAAGCCACATCTATGGTTATGACAGTTTACGACAATGGCGTTGGAGGAATCGATGCAAAGCCTGGTCACCACGGACTTCAAGGAGTACGTGAGCGAGTTCGGGATTTATCGGGTGAGATAGCGATAGATTCAAGTGAAATGGGGAGCAAAATCTCCATCACGGTGCCTTGGAGAGTTCGGTGACTCGGGTAGTTGTTATCGATGATCACGCGATCGTCCGAGCTGGACTTCGGGAAGCGCTAACCATTCACGGCTATCAGGTGGTTGCCGAAGCGGCTTCGATCGATGAGGGGCGCGCCCAAATTGCACACATGAATCCAGAGGTCATAGTGGTTGATCTCAACCTGCCAGATGGTATCGGCTTTGATTTAATTACTTGGGCGCGAAAAATCTCACAAGAGTTGGCAATAGTGGTTCTTACTCTGAGTGAGAGCGATGAGTATCTACTTGCGGCGATGCACTCAGGTGCGAGTGCTTACGTTCTCAAGAGCGCACCGATTACCGAGCTTCTGGCCGCAATTGAGTTCTCAATAAAGTCACCGCTAAGTTTTAGCGCTAAAGGGATAGCGAAGGCGCTCACCGTAAAGGCGACTGGCTTCAACTTAACTGCCCGAGAGTTCGATATTTTGGCTTACCTACCAAGTGGGGCTTCGACGAAGGAGATTTCGGAAAAACTATTTCTGAGTCCAGCAACGATTAAAACTCACTTAGCTTCGATTTTTAGAAAGTTAGCCGTCTCTAATCGCACTGCGGCGGTGGATCTTGCGCGTAAACACAATCTGCTAGCCCGATAATTTATACTTCTAAAATCCGATTAAATCGCTGCGACCAAATCGACCATCGCCAATTTTCGGTTATCCACTCCCGCCCTGCACGGCCCATTTTCTGCGCACTCCCTAAATCATTAAGAAGAGCAATCACCGCTCCTGCAATTGCGCTGGTATCTCGACCATTTACAACAACACCGGTAACGCCTTCAAGGAGAGCATCGGGCGCGCCCCCAGATGCTCCAGCGATAACTGGAAGCCCACATGCGCTTGCTTCAAGATAGACAATTCCTAGACCCTCAACTTCAAGACCAAAGAATCGAGAGCGCGATGGCATCGCAAATACATCACCAGCACAGAGGTAGTAAGGGAGATCGTTAAATTGAATTCGTCCAATGAAACTCACCGAGGCATCGAGTTGATATTTAGCGACCAGAGTTTGCAAGTGCGAGCGATAGGGGCCTTCTCCAACAATGAGGAGATGCGCATTAGGAATTCTGGCGAGAACCATCGGCATCGCTTTTATTAAATAATCTTGACCCTTGCGATGAACAAGGCGACCAACCGATACGACTACTTTTTTCTCCTGTAATCCAAGTGAGTTACGCAACTGGGTGGAGTCAACTGGTCTGAAGTGATCGGTATCTATCCCTGGAGCGATCTTCACCATTCGAGAGGCCGCTTCGGAGCTTAAGGGCTTTGAAATCGCCGTTCTAGTGAACTCACCTAGATAGGTCATGGCATCGGTCCTTGAGCCGATTCTACGAATTAATAGCTTGAATGGCAGTAGCTTTGCCCACCAAACCTCATGGCCATGCGTAATTGCAATCACTTTCTTTGCACCTGCCGCACGAAGCGATGGCGCTAAGAGCGCTAACGGAGCAGCGGCCCCAAATACAACGCCCTCTACTCCACTCTGTTTAATTAAACGGCAGAGAATTCGCTTCACGCGCGGCGTTGGTAAAAGAATCTCCGCCTTGTCACGTATGACCTTTACTCCGTGATCACTTAGCCAGTCGGCGTCATACTCATTTGTGTCACCTTGAGCGCAGGTGTACACCGTTATCGAACCCCTCGGCATTCGCGTTATTAATCCAATAATGAAGCTCTCGATCCCGCCTGCTCGGGGACCAAAGTCATTAGTGACGAATAAAATCGGCTTAATAACGACGCGCCCTGACAAGTCTCTTGCTTCCCATATTTAAATCGGCACTCACTTTTACACGTGAGCCAGAGCGCGGTGCATGCACCATCTTTCCCCCACCTAGATAAATACCGACATGTGAAATCGGATTCCCAAAAAATAAAAGATCTCCAGGCTTTATTGCGTTCAATGGGACCGATCTTCCCAAATTGGCTTGGGCGGCAGCTGAGTGTGGCAGTGATACTCCAGCGGCTTCAAATGCGCGCATCGTAAGACCTGAACAATCCCATTTTATTAAACCAGCGGCGCCAAAGACGTAGATATCGCCTAGGTGTTTAAGTGCGTAAGTCAAAGCAACGCCCGCTCGCCCTGATACTCCCCCAGCTCGCTTTGCAGCTGCTCGCGATGATGTTTGATCGGCATCTTCTTGTGCCGCCGCAAGTTTGGCTAAACGATCACGATCACTCTTTTTTAATGCAGATAAAAGCCGTTCGGCCTCTTTCAACTTTGACTGTGCCAGAGCTGATTGAGCTGCGAATTTTCGCTGGGCGGCTACAACTAAAGCTAACTTGTCATTGACCGTTAACTTTGTTGCACTTAGGCGCTGCTGGGCGGCTTGATACTTTCGCAACTCGCCCGCCTTCC
>JBBAMX010000018.1:0-32286 GCA_040402335.1 Candidatus Planktophila sp. | reverse complement strand
GAAAGAACCTTCATACCCGTAGCCTCACATATCAACATGAAAATTGACTGAGAGGGCTTCCTCCGGCCTGGGACACCACGGTCTGGCGCTTAGAAAATTAGTGTTTTAAAGTAAAACGCTGCATCCAATGTGGTGCCCACCAGTTTCGCTCGCCAAATAAACGCATCAACGCGGGTACCAATAGTGCGCGCACTAATGTGGCATCGAGTAGAACTGCCAGTGATACACCAAAGCCGAGCATCTTGATGGACGTAACCCCACTGGTCATGAATGCGGCGAAGACCACGGCGAGCAATAAAGCCGCCGCTGTAATGATCCGAGCCGAACGTTGCAAGCCGACGGCTACTGATTCGACGTTTGATTTTCCAGAGAGGTGTTCTTCGCGGATGCGCGAGAGTAGGAAAAGTTCGTAGTCCATCGAAAGCCCAAAGACCACTACGGCTACCAAGATTACGGTTCCTGTGTCTAAAGTCCCGGTCACAGTGAAGTCGCCGACCAACCATTTAAGATGGCCATCGATAAAGATCCAGGTAATTGCACCCAGGGTGGCCATGAGCGAGAGTGCATTGAGCAGAATTGCTTTGATGGGCAAGATGATAGAGCCGGTAAATATGAAGATTAATATCAAGACAGTAAGTGCGATCCAACCCAAGGCCAGTGGAAGTTTTCGGGCGATGCCATCTTGTGAATCCGTGAAGTCGGCAGCGGCACCACCAATGAGAGTGCCAGCGGGTCTATGCAGAGCACGTATTGAATGAATAATCTTTTCCGATGCGGTGCTACGCGATGCGAATGAGGAGATTACTTGCACGCGAATATCTTGTCCAAAGTTTTCAAGTGAGCCGATACGGACAATTCCATCGACTTTCTTAACTTGATTCAAAAAGTCAGAGATTTCACTTTCGCGTCCAACTCCATTAGGTACCACAACATCGATTGGACTTCCGATTAATCCGCTAAATCGAGTTTCAATAATCTGGGTGGAGAGCGCGGCACGATCGGACGCGGGCAATACTCGCGAATCGACTTGAGCAAAGCTGATACTCATCATCGGTAGGGCCATAATGGTCAAAATAGTAAGTGCGCCAAGAACCACTGGGATGGGACGGTGCATTACGGTGCGGGCAGTGCGCGCCCAGCGACCATCCTCTTTAGGGGTGATCGCACTTCGGCGGACAACACCCTTATCTACCTTGTTGCCAAGCACTGCAAGAACTGCAGGGAGAGCGATTACGGCACCGAGAATTGCTATTGAGATGACGGCGATTCCGGCGTAACCAAATGATTTTAAGAAATCAAGTGGAAAGAATAAGAGCGAAGCCATGGTGACTAAAACGGTGAGCCCCGAGTAAAAAACGGTTTTTCCAGCCGTTGATACCGTTGTAATGGTGGCCTCTTCTATGGAGCTGCCATGATGTAACTCTTCTCGAAAGCGATTGACCATCAACAGGGCGTAATCGATTCCAAGGCCAAGGCCAAGACCGGTAATGAGATTAAGGGCAAAGACGCTGACATTTGTAAAATGGGTCAAGAGATAGATAAGAAAAAATGAACCTAAAATAGCGATTGCACCTACCAAAAGTGGCATAGCCGATGCGACCATGGCACCAAAGACAAAGATTAATAATAAAAATGTTAACGGGATCGCAATTGATTCGGCTAAAAGAAGATCTTTTTCGATTCGGTGGTTAATAGCGTGCGTGATTACAGCACCACCCCCGGCATAGACCTTTAATCCCTTGTATGAACCATCAAATCGTTTTTGAATTATCGATCCAATCTCGCCAAAGCCTTTCCAGTCATCGGCCTTTAAATTGGCGTAGACAAGGATGAAGGCGGCCTTTCCATCGGTGGATCGCATTGAGGCTGCGCCACCAGTAGACCAAAATGAGTAAGTCTTGGAAACTCCCTTTACGGATTGAATCTCTTTTTCCAGCGCCGCACCCTTAGCAGCAACCTGCGCATCATCGATTCCAGTACTTGAATCGACCACTAGCGTGACTATCGGCTCCTGCACCTTGAACTTTTTAATTATGTAATCTGTTGCAACGGCCGATTCACTGCTCTTGTCGGAGTAACCGCCACTGTCGAGTTTTCCAAAGGCTAAGGAGCCGATCGCCCCGGTTACAACGGTTGCTAAAAGAAAGAACACTAAAATGCCTTTACGACGCCTAAAAATAAAGCTTCCCAACTTCTCAAACACGACGCTCTCCCATTTCTCCATCTACACTTGTAACTATGAGTGATCTCTTTCCTAAGGTAACTTCAGATGAGATCGATCCTGAAGCCGCCGCCGAAGCGGCACAGCGTGACGCCGAAATTAAATTAGATAAACCGCCGCATCACGAAGGCTAATCTGCCGACGCGGCAGGCGCGACTGGAGCAGGTGCCGGAGCAGGGCTTTGCGCGGCGGGGCTTTTCTTGACCGAGTCGGTCTTATAAAAGCCCGAACCTTTAAATACCACTCCAACGGCTGAATAAACCTTGCGGAGTTCACCGGTGCATTCAGGGCATAGCGTCAATGAGTCATCGGAAAAGGATTGGATCGCTTCGAACTCGTGAGAGCAGGTATTACATGCATATTGATACGTTGGCACGGCCGCTCCTATTTTAAATTTTGACCCAAATTGGGGTAGATGCTAAGTCTAAAGAAGTGGGACGATAGGGTCGAATCGAGATCAGAGAGTGAGGCAGATATGTTAAAAATCAGGGGCGTGGCCCTCTTGCTTATCGGCCTTGCCTACTTGGGTAGCCCGAGCGCCAGCGCTAATGCTCTGATCACAACCTCACCAATCAGTGGATCCACAGTAACAACCGCGCCAACTTCGGTGACACTGACCGCCCAGGTAGCGCTCATTGCCGATGCCAACGAGGTAGTTGTGACCAATCCAGCTGGAGTGCGCGTCGACGATGGAACCCTGATGGTCAATGGCGTGAATGCAACTATTGGATTGAAGCCACTGACTGACTCTGGAATATATTCGGTCGCATATACGCTTTATGCCGAGGGACAAATTCCACTACAAGGCTCGTTCACATTTAACTTTTCAGCACCAACAGTTCTCGCCTCGGTGACACCAATACCCACGCCGACTAAATCGCAGATGCCGGTACGCAGTAGCTGGGGAACAAACTTCTTTGTTATCACGCTCTTGGTGGTTGCATTTTTTGTGTTAGTAGGACTTTCACTTTATGCACGAAAAATCTTTAGGGACCGATGATCGCTTTTACAGTTATCTTTAAATATTTATCGGTACTGGGAAGTTTTGCAACTATTGGAACGCTACTTTCGATGGGCTTTTTACTCTTTGACATCGATGGCAAGCTTTCACCGCAAGCTCAGAGATTAAGGGGACTCTTATGGGCCTGCGCCTTAACCTGGTCGATAGGAAGCTTTGGAACAATTGCATTTACCTTATCCGCAATATTAGATCAATCGATTACAATCGCCTTGGATCCGACTGTCCTGCGTTCATTTATTACGCAGACCACCCTTGGCCAGTATCTTCTCTTTGAAGCCCTCGTTGCCTTGGTCGTGACCGCCTTTGCTTTTCGGCTCAAGCGGATTCTCACTACTGTTCTACTGCTTCTGCTTTCACTTTTGGGTTTGGTTGCACCGGTTTTTCAAAGCCATTCAGCGGCAAACGGCTCACACGGCTTAGTTATTGGCTCATTGATTATTCACGTCGTTGCACTATCGCTCTGGGTGGGGGGAGTCATTGCTTTAGCGCTATTGGAACCAAGTGATCGAGCAGCGGCGGTACCCCGCTTCAGTGAGCTTGCGCTGTGGGCGGCGATCGCCGTTGTCGCAAGCGGAACGGTAAATGCGTGGACCCGATTAGGCTTTAAGAGCGCGTGGCATACCACCTATGCATATGTAGTCATTGGCAAGGTTATTTTGACGGTCATCTTAATTTCAATGGGATATCTACACCGTAAAAACCTTGCTAAACGTGAAGCGATCGATTGGCTGGGATTTGGCCGCTTAATATTTGCCGAAGCGATCGTTATGGTCGTTACCGTTGCGATGGGGGCTTGGCTTTCATCTAACCAACCTCCGCAACCTCCAACACGAGCCGCCTTTGACCCGGCAGTTGCAGTTGTGGGCATAAAGACTCCACCAGCGCCCAACTGGTCACATATCTTTTTTTCATACGAACCTGATGCACTCATGATCGGTTTATTAGTCACTGCAGTTGCACTTTATGTTAAGGGAGTACTTGTCCTGACTCGCCGCGGTGATAAGTGGCCGGTCGGACGTACCGTCGCATTTAGTTTAGGAGTCACTGGCATAGATTTTGCAACCAGTGGTGGACTCGGACTGTATGCACATTTTGCTTTTTCATATCACATGATTGCGCATATGGTTTTAGGCATGATCGCACCGATTGGCATAGTTCTTGGTGCACCTATCACTTTAGCGCTACGCACCTTGCCGCAAGGCCGCAATCAAGATGAACGCGGAGTGCGCGGAACATTGCTTGTTGCGTTGCACTCTAAATTAGCAAGTATTTTTACTAATCCAATCGTCGCTTTGGCCGTATTTGATGGTTCACTCTTCGCTCTTTACTTCACCGGCATATTTGGCTCTTTAATGCAAAGCCATGCCGGCCACTTCTTTATGAATATTCACTTTATTCTCGCGGGAATTCTTTTCTTTCATGTCATTGTAGGAATAGATCCGAATCCTCGCAGAACTCCGCACTTAGTCCGAATCGTTATCGTCTTTGCCGCAATGGCGATTCATGCATTTTTCTCGGTTGCACTTATGTCATCGACAACGCTGATCGATCACGGTTATTTTCTATCCCTTAAAACTCCTTGGCTAATTAATCCCTTAGCCGACCAGCAGTTAGGTGGTTCATTGGGCTGGGCCATGGGCGAAATCCCCATTCTTTTAGCGCTCATCGCGGTTTTTATCAGCTGGGTCAAGGATGATTCTCGCGAAGCAAATCGGATCGATCGAAACGCTATGCGGGCGGCGGCTATGGGGCAGCCCGATGAGTTAGCTAAATACAATCTCTACTTGCAGGAGCTCAATCGGGGCGATAGAAATAAGCCATGATGGAGCCTTTATTTGACTTGCCGAGTGAGTACCAAGAGCTACGGGCAAGCGTTCGTGCGCTTTCGCACAAGGAGATTGAGCCTTTTGCAAAGATTGTCGATGAAGAGCATCGTTATCCGCAAGAGGCGGCCGACGCGCTACAAAAAGCCGGCCTGAGCGCTGCGCATGTTCCGATTGAATATGGGGGCGATGGCGCCGATGCGCTGGCAACGGTAATAATTATTGAAGAAGTTGCCCGAGTATGCGGCGCCTCATCACTTATTCCTGCGGTGAATAAACTTGGATCACTACCCTTAATTTTGGGGGGAGATGAAGAACAAAAAAAGCGTTGGCTGAGCCAATTAGTGCAGGGAAAAGGTTTTTCTTACTGTCTCTCCGAATCAGAGGCGGGCTCTGATGCATCGGCGCTTCGCACCAAGGTTGAGCGTGATGGTGATGGTTGGATTCTTAATGGAAGTAAAAAGTGGATCTCAAATGCAGGTATTTCAGAGTTTTATACGGTGATCGCACAGGGAGATGCATCCCTTGGCTCGAAGGGAATCACGGCATTTGTTGTTGAAAAATCCGACCCGGGTATCTCCTTTGGTGCACCAGAGAAAAAGATGGGCTTTCGAGGATCACCGACGCGCGAAGTTTATTTTGATAATGTAAAACTTGGTGATGATCGTCGAATTAGCGAAATTGGTGCTGGCTTTTTATTAGCGATGAATACGTTAGACCACACCCGGATTACAATTGCTGCGCAAGCACTAGGTCTTGCACAAGGCGCACTCGATGTTGCAACAAAGTATTCGCATGAGCGCAAGCAGTTCGGGAAAGAGATCTTTGATTTTCAAGGTGTTCAATTTATGTTGGCAGATATGGCTATGAATATTGAAGCTGCCCGGCAGTTAACGTATGCGGCGGCCGTTAAAAGTGAGAACAATGAGAGAGAGCTGCGCTTTTTCTCAGCGGCCAGCAAGTGTTTTGCAAGTGATATGGCGATGAAAGTGACCCAAGATGCAATTCAAGTCCTAGGTGGCTATGGCTACGTCTCTGATTATCCCGTTGAACGAATGATGCGCGATGCCAAGCTCACTCAGATTTATGAAGGTACAAATCAGATTCAACGCATCGTCATGGCACGTAATCTTCCTGTTTCCTAAACCCGAAAGCGAACAATCACCGATGGTGTTGCCGCAGCATCGAGTGGCATATCGTGAGGCTCTCGTGGCAAAATCTCACTTGTTAATTCACCAGAGTGGACCAGACCGATTTTCCAGCCCGGTAAATATGCAAGTGCACGATCGTAAAAACCTCCACCTTGGCCTAATCGATATCCATGGTCGTCGATATGTAGAGCGGGTACGACCATGACATCGATTTCAGATAAATCTACGATCGCCACCCCAACTGGTTCCATGAGGTTTTTTGTCTCGCGTAATTGAGATTTATCACCGCTCCACTGAATCCAATCAAGGCTCACTCCATTTACTCGGGGTAAAAGTAATCGCTTACCTGCCTTGAGAAAGGCCTCATTAATTTCTACCGTGCTTGGCTCCACACCATATGAGACATAAGAGGCGATTGTTGATGCGTTGAGAATCTCTGGCGTATCTAAAATTATATTGAAATCGGCGGCAAGGAATTTTTGGCTACGCTCACGTCGCAATCTCTGACGCAGCTCGCCCTTAAGTGTGCTCTGTTTCATCTACTTCCCCCAGTAAGTTGCAGCCTTACATCCCAAGGAAAGTACGGCCCAACAAGTATGGTGTGATTATGACAGAGCACGCACGAGTAGATGAGTTTCTCACCTCACTTCTTGCAATCTGCAAGCCCTTAGACTCCTTTGACATGCCACTCCTTGATGCTCATGGTGCAACGCTTTCGCAGGATATATATGCAGGGGAGCGCCTAGTGATGCGGGCCGGGAGTCGGATCAGATCGACACAGATCGGCCTGGCCGCCTCGATCGGCGTCGATCACTTGCCCACTCGGCCGCACCCACGGGTGGTAGTGCTTTCGGCGGGTCCAGATTTGGTGGAGCCCGGGCGGGCGTTAAAAGATGGAGAGGAGTACGAAACTAACTCTTGGATGTTAACGACCGCTGTACGAGAAGTCGGTGCGGTGGCCTATCGGGTGCACTCGATTCCAGAGGATGAAGATGAGCTTCAGAGTGTCATTGAAGATCAACTAGTGCGAGCAGATTTAATAATAGTTAGTGGTGAGCGACATGATGACTCTTTCGATCTGATAACCCGCACACTTTCGCGAATGGGCGAGATAACTACCGTTGATATGGCGATCCAACTCAGTGGCCGCCATAATTTTGGTGTAATCGGGCCCGATAGCACCCCGGTCGTTACTCTGCCAGGTGATCCAATCGCTGCTTACATCTCTTTTGAACTCTTTGTTCGCCCGATGATTCGGACAATGTTGGGGGCGGCAACGATTCACCGCCCATCGGTTAAGGCAAAGCTTGAGCGGGCTATCGAGTCACCTCCAGGGATTCGCTCTTATATCCGAGGAGTTCTTTCTGAAGGTTTTCAATCAGTCATGCCTCTGCCTGATCAAGGCGAGTTTTCCACGCTCTCTGATGCAAATGCATTTATAGCGATCGGTGAATCTGAACTTAAACTATCGGCCGGAGATGAAGTCACTGTTGTGATTCTTGAACGCCGATATATCTAGGCCGATATGAATGTTCAGTGGCCACTCATAATTGAAGGTAGAGATATCTCCTTACGCCCACTTAGATTGCGTGATCGTGGCGTCTGGAATCGGCTTCGCGCCGATAACCGTGCCTGGCTTGCACCCTGGGAGGCGACCACCCCACCACTACACTCATTAGAAGCACCTGATCTTCAACCCGGTGGACTCCCTTCATACTTTCAAATGATTCGAAGCCTCAATAGCGAGGCTCGAAGTGGACGCTCATTCTCCTTCGTTATTTGGCACCAAGAGCGGCTAATTGGACAGATCTCACTTGGTGGAGTGATTTACGGCGCAATGAGAGCCGGTCATATCGGATACTGGATCGACCGTAACTATGCCAATCGGGGATATACCACGGCGGCAGTGGAGCTTCTGAGTGAGTACGCATTCTCTCGATTGTTACTGCACCGAATTGAAATCAATCTTCGACCTGAAAATGGCGCATCTCGTCGGGTCGCGCAAAAGGCTGGCTATATATTTGAGGGAGAGCGGCCCCGCTATCTACATATCGATGGAGATTGGCGCGACCATATCGCCTTCGTTAAGGAAAATCCTTCAAATAAGTAGTGCGTAAATCCCATAAAAGTAATCAACTTTCCTTTATCTTTGTACATCATGGCTTCCGGACTTATCTATATTGCAATCATCGGCATGTGGGTCGCATATTTTGCACCCCGCTGGATTCACGATCGCAATGAATTCTCGGGCAAATCAGTTGAGCATTTTAAAACCGCCTTACGGGTCGTGGCTAACTCCTCACCAAATAGTGGACAGCGTGATGGAGTTCTCCATATCGATTTAGATCGTGAAGCCAAGATCGCACAGAGTCTTTTGCGCCGACGGATAGTTTTTCTTTTACTTTCTTTCTCTTTAATTACAACGGTTGTGGGTGGGTCTATGAATAAGATGCCTCTTCTCTACGTATTAATTCCAGCGAGTGGGATTTTTATTTATATTGCACATGTGCGCCGAGTAAGCCTGATGCAGAGTATTCAACATAGACGTATTCAAGCGATGCACCGCCGTACCTCTGGCGTCTCAGCTACCAATATCGTTGAAGTGATTACTCCGAAAGTATCCCAAGAGCATTGGATCCCACTATCTGAGCGTGAACTCAAGGGCGTTGTGATTCTGCCTGCGGGAAGTGCGATGCCACGCAATACCTGGAAACCAAGTGAAACCCCGATTCCAACGTATGTGAACGCGCCTAAGGCGGTTACTTCGAAGAGAGTTATCGATCTCACCAATCCTGGCGCGTGGAGTGATGACCAAGATCGCCTTGCCCGCGAAGCGCTCTCGGCGGCATCTCCTTCTCGGGATGAGATTTTCGATCATCAATTAGCCGAAGAGGCAGTGGATCGCTTGAATCAATCAAGGGCAGCTAACGAGTAGTTAGATCCAAGAGTTTAGCCACATCCGTTTAAGCCAGTCGCTGTAGTTCATTATCTCTCCTGTAAAGAGGGGCAGAAAATAGATGAAGTTAAGAAAAATAACGATTAAAAGCGTTGCGATAATTGTTTGAGCAAGCGCTATTTTAAGCCCACTATCGAGCAGCAACTTGGCACAGTAAACGATAGCTAGCAGCACAAAGGGCTCAAATATTATGGCGTAGAAAGTAAAAACTGTCCGTTGTTGGAAGAAAAACCAAGGAAAATATCCTGCGCTTATTCCAAGCACTACTAAATTTAATCCCGGTTCACTCCTGCGTCGATAAATTGAGCGAAACCAATAACCAAAGACAACAACAACTGCAATGGTTCCGATCCACCAAAGAATCGGTGTGCCTATGGCTAAGACTTCCTGTGCACAGTTTTTGGAGCTGCAGCCCCGAGGTGACTCATAGAAAAAAGATGTCGGTCTTCCCATCACCAGCCAGCTCCATGGATTGGCTTGATAGGAGTGCTTTTCGGTTAAGCCCATATGAAAACTCAACATCTCCATGTGATAGTGCCACCACGAAGCGAAAACATTGGGCGACCATTGACGGTCCCACCCTCGTTTACTGAAGAACCAACCGCTCCAGGTACTGGTGTACACCGCCACGGGAAGCAGCCCATACTGTGCAAGTTTTATGAGCGTCGGCTTCACAAGCGCTCTGCCTGAGTGAGAAGTGAAGGTTTTATAGAGTGCAATGCCGGCAATGGGAATGAGAAAGTAGAGCGCACTCCATTTAGTTCCCATCGCTAAACCAATTGCAATTCCAGCAGACCAGTGTCGCTCTTGATGCCATAGATAGATTGCGAGTAGGACAAAGAATGTCAAAAATAAATCTAAAAGCGCGGTTCGCGAATGAACTAAGACCAGCCCATCCATCGCCATCAATCCCGCCGCAACTGCCCTCAGTTGTGGTGAGTCAAAGAGGCGGTGGACTAAGGCGGCAAAGAGAAGAATTAGCAGGGTGCCGATAATCGCCGTTGCAAAGCGCCAGCCAAAGGCATTATCGCCAAAGAGTTTAATCCCGGAGGCAATGAGCCATTTTCCAACTGGGGGATGGACAATAAACTCGGGCTTATTTCCTGCGACCTCTACTCCGAATTTTAAATACTCTCTCGCCCCACCAACGTAATAAACCTCATCAAAGACTAGAGTTTTGGGTCTTGAAAGATCGAGCAATCGAAGCATCAAGGATCCTAAAGCGATCAGATACGGGGCGATAGCGAGGATCACATGAGTAATCGTATGCGCAAATAACCGATAATTACTGAGAGGATGGGGCCATGCCTTTGATCTTAGCTGCGACCCCACTGGGTAATCCGGGTGATGCCAGCGCGCGATTGAAGCAGGCGATTGAAAACGCAACGATCATCGCCGCTGAAGATTCACGTAGATTCCATCGCCTATGTTCGGATCTTGAAACGGTTTTTACGGCCCGTGTTCTATCTTTCTTTGAAGGTAATGAAGAGGATCGCACCCACGAACTTATCGGCGAACTTGAATCAGGTGCCCACGTTTTAGTTCTTTCAGATGCAGGTATGCCGACGATTAGCGATCCAGGTTTTCGCTTGATGCGCGAGGCGATCAAGCGTGGAATCGAAGTAAGTGTTATTCCAGGTCCCAGTGCAGTGACGATGGCCGTTGCGCTCTCAGGACTTCCAACGGATCGCTTTACATTTGAAGGCTTTCCTCCCCGTGCAGCTGGAGCTCGTTTAGCAACATTTGAAAAACTTCGACATGAAGAGCGCACCATGGTTTTCTTTGAAGCCCCGCATCGATTGGGTGATTCACTCGGTGATGCCGTTACGGTATTTAACGGCGAACGCCAAGGTGCAATCTGTCGCGAAATGACCAAGCGATACGAAGAGGTAATTCGGGGCACGTTAAATGAACTCTCCATGTGGGCCGATACAAATGAGGTCTTAGGTGAGATCACACTCGTTATTCAAGGCGCCTCGTTAGATTCTGCCGCCGTTGCTGCCGATGAAATGGTCTCACGAGTGCGTGAGTTTGAGGCGGCCGGTATGGAGCGAAAAGCGGCGATAGCAACGGTTGCCCAAGAGTTTGCTATCGCAAAGCGCCTTGTTTACGCCGCCGTAGTCGATGCGAATAAGATGAGCACGTGACTAAATCCTTTTACTTAACGACACCGATTTATTACGTCAACGACGCCCCACATATTGGCCATGCCTATACGACCGTCGCCGGTGATGTATTAACCCGTTGGCACCGTCAAAAAGGGGAACAGGTCTGGTTCCTGACCGGAACCGATGAGCATGGACAAAAAGTTATGCGCACGGCACAAGATAACGAGACTGCACCACAGCTTTGGGTAGATCAACTTGTAGAGTCGGCATGGAAGCCGAACTGGGCGAGTTTAAATATCGCTAACGATGATTTTATTCGAACCACCGAATCACGCCACACGCTTCGGGTGCAGAGATTTTTACAGTCACTCAAGGATTCAGGCCATATCTATGCAGGAAAATACGAGGGTCCTTACTGCGTAGGCTGTGAAGAGTTTAAACTGCCGGGAGATCTCATTGAGATCGATGGGCAAAAATGCTGTCCTACACACAGCAAACCGATCGAGTTGGTAAATGAAAATAACTGGTTCTTTAAGCTCTCCGCCTTTACCGATCGCTTACTCGAGCACTATCGCAACAACCCAGATGCTTGTGCGCCAGAGAGTGCACGTAATGAAGTAATCTCATTTTTAGAGGGTGGAGTTTTAGATCTCTCTATCTCGCGATCGACCTTTGACTGGGGAATTCCCGTTCCTTGGGATACCGATCAAGTTGTCTATGTCTGGTTTGATGCGCTTTTAAACTATGCAACGGCCGTGGGGTTAACCGATTTACCAGATAGCGAAGGTGGCAAAAAGTTTGCGAGCACTTGGCCCGCTGATGTGCATTTAGTTGGAAAAGATATTCTACGCTTTCATGCAGTTATCTGGCCCGCGATGTTAATGGCGGCAGGTCTGGATGTGCCAAAGAAAGTATTTGCTCATGGCTGGTTATTAGTCGGGGGCGAAAAGATGAGTAAGAGTAAGTTGACGGGAATCGCACCCAAAGATATTACCGATTATTTCGGGGTAGATGCCTTTCGATACTACTTCTTGCGGGCTATTCCATTTGGAAGCGATGGCTCTTTCTCATGGGAAGATATGTCTGCCCGTTATACCTCTGAGCTTGCAAATGACTTTGGTAACTTAGCTTCGCGCTCGGCGGCGATGATCGAAAAATACTGTAATGGAGTTTTGCCGAAAGTAAGTCATGATGAAGTTTTAGAGGCGGCACTGAACAACGCCGTGTTAAAAGCCGATACTGCGATCTGTGAACTAGATTTTCAAAGTGGAATTCTTGCAATTATGGATTTTTGTAAAAAGGTCAACGGTTACGTTACCGAAAAAGAGCCATGGATACTTGCCAAGGATCCAGCAAATCAATTAGCTCTTGAGGCAATCCTTTATAACACCGCCGAATCACTGCGCGCACTGGCAGTCTTATTACATCCAGTGATGCCTGCTACCTGTGAAATTCTCTGGGCGAGCTTGGGAGCACAAGAGAAATTGGGAGAGCTCTCAGCGCAAAAAATCGGCGATGTTGCTACCTGGGGCCAGCTACCTCAAGGCGCTCTAGTGACCAAGAGTCCGGTCTTATTTCCGCGCTTAGAGACAACCGCTTAAGAGATATGGCCGATCGTCACAACCGCGACCTGGATCGGCCGCGCGCACCTCTGCCTGAGCCACTTCCAGTTGCTACGGTAGATGCACATGCTCATATTGAGATCATTACGAATACTGCAGCAGATTGCGCTGAAGTCGGCGAAATTATCGCTCAAGCGAAATCTGTCAATGTCGATCGTATTGTTCAAGTGGGATACTCGGCCGAGCAGTCCCAGTGGTGTGTCGCGGCAGCCGAAAAATGGAACACATCGGTCTTGGCCGCAGTGGCCCTTCACCCAAACGAAGCGCCGGTCGTCGAGGATATAGAGGCCGACTGGGCGATTATCGCAGGCTTAGCCCTACATCCACGGGTGCGTGCAATTGGTGAGACCGGTTTAGATTATTTTCGTACGCCCCCCGAGCTGCGGCCCCGGCAACAAGAGTCCTTTAAATGGCATATCGAACTTGCAAAGCGAACAAAGAAAGCTCTCGTCATCCACGATCGTGATTCACATGATGATGTTCTTTCGATTCTTTTAGAGGTTGGTGCCCCTGAGAAAACAATATTTCACTGTTTCTCTGGCGATGTCGCTATGGCAAAAATCTGTATCGACCGAGGCTACATACTCTCTTTTGCTGGCACGCTAACCTTTAAGAACGCACCTGAACTGCGCGAGGCCGTAAAAATAACACCAATAGATCAGTTATTAGTTGAAACCGATTCACCATTTTTATCACCTATGCCCCATCGCGGCTTCGAAAATACCCCGGCACAGATTGCAAATATTGTTCGTGCCATGGCGATTGAGCGCCAAGACGATCTTGGCGAACTGGCCTTTGCACTGAGCAATAATGCTGAGCGTTTGTTCGGCTCTTTCGCACCATGAAGCTTTTAGGTGCAGCACAGATTCGCGAGCTAGCTGCGTCGCTAGATTTTAAGCCAACAAAATCTCTCGGACAAAACTTTGTTATCGACTCTAATGTCTGTACTAAAATTGTCCGAGTAGCTGGAGTTACAAGTGATGACATTGCACTTGAAATAGGTCCAGGTCTTGGCTCTTTGACGTTAGCACTCTTGCAAAGTGCGGCATCGGTAGTTGCCGTTGAAATAGATCACCGCTTAGCAACGCAACTCCCACTCACCATCACACAATATTTCGAACGGCCTGAAAACTTAACTGTGATTCGAGCCGATGCCTTAAGCCTGCATGAGTTACCGGTTCAACCAACGGTCTTAGTTGCTAATCTTCCTTACAACGTGTCAGTACCTGTTCTTCTAAATATCCTTGAGCGATTTCCATCTATTCGAAGCGGTGTAGTGATGGTGCAGGCCGAGGTTGCCGATCGCTTAGCTGGCCGGCCTGGGACAAAAGAGTATGGAAGCCCATCGGTCAAAGCCGCCTGGTGGGCGCAGGTTAAAGGCGCGGGCTCGATATCTCGCTCGGTCTTTTGGCCAGCACCAAACGTCGATTCAAAGCTCGTAGCTTTCACGCGTCGCCCAACTCCCGGAGATGAAGCGCTTCGAAAAGAGACATTTGCGATTATCGACTCCGCCTTTGCCCAGCGGCGCAAGATGTTGAGATCGGCGCTCTCAGCCCTTTATGGCTCATCGGCGGCTGCACAAGCGATATTAATAAAAGCTGGAATCGATCCAACACTACGCGGAGAGGCCCTTGAGGTCTTGAGTTTTTGTGCCATCGCAAAAACTGCACAAGAGAATTCATAAGGCAGGCAATAGGGTGAATTCATGGCGGTAAAGAGTGTGACGGTAAGAGTGCCGGCGAAGATTAACTTACAGCTCTCAGTTGGCCCACGTGAGGCCGATGGCTTTCATAATCTCGTTACCGTCTTTCAAGCGATCTCAATCTTTGACGATGTAACGGTAAGTTTTGGCCATCCTAAAACCGGTGTGAGCATCTCAATCACCGGCGATAAAACCCATGGCGTCCCCGTGAATGAGAGTAATTTAGCGATGAAAGCTGTGGCCTTAATGGCCAGAGAGTATGACTTAGAGATCGATGCGCATATAGAGATTAAGAAATCAATTCCAGTTGCCGGTGGAATGGCTGGCGGAAGCGCCGATGCCGCCGCAGCGATAGTTGCAATCGATTATTTATACTCACTTGGAATGAGTCGTGAAGAGATGTCAGAGATCGCCGCACAGTTAGGTAGCGATGTCCCTTTTATGTTAAGTGGTGGAACGGCGATAGGAACGGGACATGGCGATCAGTTAACAGCTGCGCTCTCTCGCGGCACTTATCACTGGGTCTTAGCGCTCTCCACAGTTGGATTATCTACACCATCGGTCTACACCGAGTGTGATCGAATGCGCAGCGAGTTAGAGATCGCACAGCCGCAGACAAATGAGATTTTGATGCAGGCGCTTCTTGCCGCAGATGCAAAGTTAGTTGGAGCACATCTTGTAAATGATTTACAGGCCGCGGCCTGCTCGCTGCGCCCAGCGCTGCGTTTAGTTTTAGATGTAGGGCAAGAGTATGGAGCACTTGGTGCACTGGTCTCAGGCTCGGGACCGACCGTTGCATTCCTTGTCGCCGATGAAGAGGCGGGCCTTGACTTGGCGGTGGCCCTAACCTCAAGTGGTGTTGTTGGAAGTGTTGCTCGTGCTTATGGCCCGGTGGCGGGTGCGAAGATTCTCACCTGATGCCCCGCGCCCTAGATGGTCACAGGCATCGATATTATGAGGGAGAATACGGGTTCCGCCATTGTGTAGTGGCTAGCACATGGGCCTTTGAAGCCCAGGGTCCAGGATCGATACCTGGTGGCGGAGCGATAAGTTCTAAGCGCACACCACCGATAGGATTTGGACGTGGCCATTGAAACCGTGATCATCCTTGCAGCTGGCGAAGGCACGCGGATGAAATCGGAGCAGGCTAAGGTTTTACATAGCGTTGCAGGTCGCTCACTCCTAGGACATGTATTAAATGCAGTTAATCACTTAGAGGTCGAAGATATTCGAATAGTTATCGGCGCCGATCGAATAAATGTTCAGGCGCATATCGATCAGATTGCACCAACGGCCTCGACTATTTTTCAAGAGCAGCGCGGTGGTACCGGACACGCTACCGCTTTGGCGCTCGCAGATGGGTCAATTACCGGAACGGTCTTAGTTCTTGCTGGAGATACTCCAATGCTCACCGGTGAATCACTTGCGCTTTTTTTAGAGGCGCACCGTGCTGGGAATTTTGCAGCATCGGTCTTAACCGCCGAACACTTCGATCCAACTGGATATGGCCGAATTATTCGCGGCGTAGAGGGTGAACTCGTAGCTATTGTGGAAGATCGCGATGCAAGTGAGGAAGAAAGACTTATCTTTGAGGTTAACTCGGGTGTCTACGCCTTTGACGGCGGCAAATTATTGAAGGCGCTTGGAAAAATTACTACCGCAAATAAGCAGGGTGAGCTTTACTTGACCGATGTTATAGCCGTCTTAAAGAGTGAAGGGGCTTCGATCGCGGCGGTTATGATCGAAGAGTTCACGGAGATTTTAGGCGTTAATGACCGCGTCCAACTTGCGATGAGTGGTGCGCTTTTACGCGATCGAATAAATGAGTATTGGATGCGCGAAGGTGTGAGCATTATCGATCCCACAAATACGTGGATCGATTCAACGGCTACGATTGCACGTGATGTAACTCTGCATCCAGGTAGTGCGATTTTAGGTATTACAACGATAGCAACAGGTGCAGTTATTGGCCCCCGAACAACACTGAGAGATTGCCAAGTCCTAGAGGGCGCAACAGTGCTTGAATCAGTCGCTATCGACGCTGTAATCGGAGTGGGGGCAACGGTCGGACCGTTTACTTACCTGCGAACCGGAACGGTTCTTGGGGATGGCTCTAAGGCCGGGGCATTTGTGGAAATAAAAAACTCAACGATCGGTACTGACTCAAAAGTCCCACATCTTTCTTACGTTGGTGATGCCGTTATCGGTGAGGGAACAAATATCGGTGCAGCAACAATCTTTGTGAACTATGACGGAGTTGAAAAGCATCACATCACTATCGGAAATCATGTACGAATCGGAAGCGACACGATGCTTGTTGCGCCAGTCTCAGTTGGAGATGGTGCCTATACCGCGGCGGGCTCGGTGATTACACAGAACGTTCCAGCCGGTGCGATCGGTGTTGGCAGAGCGCAGCAGAGAAATGTAATAGGTTGGGTCATGCGAAAGCGTGCCGGAAGTAAATCTGCGCAGGCAGCCGAAGCAAGCGAGAAGAAAGGCTAAACATGGGTGAAATCCGGTTATCCTCAGAAAAGCGGTTACGTTTATTTTCCGGCCGCGGATATCCCGAATTAGCCGATGATGTCGCCGCCGAGCTTGGCATTGAATTAACTCCAACGTCGGCCTATGACTTTGCAAACGGTGAAATCTTTGTTCGTTTTGAAGAGTCGGTCCGTGGCTGCGACGCATTTGTTTTGCAGAGCCACTCGGCACCGGTTAATAAGCAGATCATGGAGCAGCTCATCATGGTCGATGCGTTAAAACGTGCATCTGCTAAACGAATCACAGTGGTAGCACCGTTTTATGGTTATGCGCGCCAAGATAAAAAGCATCGTGGCCGCGAACCGATATCGGCACGACTGATGGCCGATCTCTTTAAAACCGCTGGCGCCGATCGCTTAATGGTCGTTGATCTTCACACTTCGCAGATTCAAGGCTTCTTTGACGGCCCAGTGGATCACTTATTTGCACTCCCAATGCTTGCTAACTATGTAGGCAGCAAAGTAGATCGAAGCCGCTTAACTATCGTTTCGCCAGACTCTGGCCGAGTACGTGTTGCCGAACGTTGGTCGGATTTACTCGGTGGTTGTCCCATTGCCTTTATTCATAAGACACGTGATCCGCGCATTCCCAACGAGTCGATTACTGGACGCGTTGTCGGCGATGTTCATGGTCAGACGTGTGTGGTTATCGATGACATGATCGATACCGCTGGCACGATTACAAAGGCGGTCGATGCTTTATTTGAAGCCGGGGCCAAAGATGTCATTGTGGCCGCAACTCATGCAGTTCTTTCCGGGCCGGCCGTTGAGCGGTTGCGGGAGTGCAAAGCATCTGAAGTCGTCATCACCAACACGCTTCCGATCGCCGACGAGCAGAAGTTTGAAGGGCTTACTGTCCTTTCGATTGCACCATTAATTGCGCGTGCAATACGCGAAGTCTTTGAAGATGGATCGGTAACGAGCCTCTTTGACGGGCTTTCTTAAGCGTAATTTGCGCAACCTTGTACCTGCAGGCTAATCTTTGCTCTGTTCCGGCGAGGGTGTACTTGTACTTCCGTAATCGACGGCGTGGGTTATCTCTCCTGCTGGGACTTTGTGTAAAGACCGAAGAACTCAGTTTAATTTATTAAAGGGGAAAGAAAATGGCAGAGATTACTATCAACGGCGTTCTACGTACCGAATTCGGTAAGGGCGCTTCACGTCGTGCACGCCGCGATGGTTTAGTACCTGCCGTTATCTACGGTCATGGGGAAAAGCCTCAGCACATCACACTGCCAGCTCGCGAATTAGGCGTTGCGCTCAAGCAGTCAAATGTTTTGCTCGACATCGTTATTGATGGAAAGACCGAACTCACACTTCCAAAGGCGATCGTCCGTCACCCACTCAAGCAGATTCTCGAGCACATCGATTTAGTTCTCGTTCGCCGTGGCGAAAAAGTCGTTGTTGATGTTCCAATTCACGCAGTCGGAGAGCACGATCGCGATGGAATTCTTGAGCACGTCAATAACACTATTGAGGTTCGCGTTGAAGCAACGGCAATCCCAAGCTTCATCGAGCTCGATATCTCAAAGCTCGTGGCAGGCACATCCCTCTATGCCGGTGATGTAAAGCTGCCAGCCGGTGTTGAACTCGAATCAGATCCTAAGATGATCGTTGTTCACTTATCTGAGCGTTCAATTGCATCCGAAGAAGCCGCCCCTGCTGCCGAGACAACCGCTGCCCCGGCTGCACCAGCTAGTTCAGATTAGTAGAGCCGCTTACCTACTACGCAGCCTCTGCCCCTTACGCTTAACGTTATGACGTGGTTGGTAGTGGGCCTTGGCAACCCAGGGGAGCAGTATGCGCCTACCCGTCATAACGTAGGTCAGATGGTCATCGACGATCTTATTGATCGACATAAAATCAAACTCTCCTCACACAAATCGCGTAGCGAGATAGCTGCATTTAAATTAGGCGTGGGTGAAAACCTGCAATCGATTATTCTCGCAAAGTCTAAGAGTTACATGAATGAGAGCGGCGGACCGATAAAGGCGTTAGCCAAATTTTATTCAGTTGAAACAAATAAAATTATCGCTCTGCATGACGAACTCGATATCGGATTTTCAACGATTCGAAGCAAGTTTGCCGGTGGTGATAACGGTCATAACGGGCTTAAATCGATGACATCCGCCTTTGGAACACCGGAGTATTACCGAATTCGTCTTGGAATTGGTCGACCAATTGGAGCGCAGGATCCAGCCGATTTTGTCTTAAAAGCCTTTTCAAAGATTGAGCAAAAAGATCTGCCCGAGTTTATAACGCGTGGCAGTGATGTTGTTGAGTCTTTAATTCTCTCCGGCCTTGAAATTACTCAGACCCGTTTCAACGGTTAAAACTAGCCCGTATTTCGAAGCCCTGCGGCAACGCCGTTAATTGTTAAAAGTAACGCCCTCTGTAAAACTGGATCAGTAGCACCAGCCGACTCGCGTACACGCTTGAGTAAGTTAATCTGCAGTAAGTGAAGGGGTGATAGGTAGGCATCACGTACTTGTAAAGTTCGCGCCAAGATCACCTGATTACCCAACAACGTATCCTTCTTAGTTAACAAGAGAATCTCAGCAACCGTTAATTCAAACTCAGCGGTTATCGTCTCCAAGAAGTGATGAAGTTGCGGTGGGACAAGAGCCTGCACATACTCTCGAGCTAACGCCAAATCGGTTTTAGCTAAAGTCATTTCAACGTTACTTACAAAGGCGGTAAAGAAATGCCACTCCTTAAGCATGGTTGCGAGTAGCTCTGATTTGCCGGCCTCACGTGCAGCTTTGAGTCCAGAGCCAACGCCGTACCATCCCGGAACAATTTGGCGTGACTGAGTCCAACCAAAAACCCATGGAATCGCGCGTAATGAGTCGAGCCCACCGTGAGCATCGGGACGACGAGAGGGCCTGGAGCCAAGAAATAAATTTCCTAACTGCTCCACTGGAGTTGAGGCGTAGAAATAGGCGGGGAGATCTGCGTGGTCGATCAAAGCACGATACGTGGCAAATGAACTATCGCTAACTATCTGCATGCACTCACCCCACATTGCTAGAGCGACTGGGCTTTGACGAGGACCTCGGTTTAAAACCGTCGCCTCCAGCGTTGCAGCCAATGTGAGTTCGACATGCTCACGCGCCAGTGATGGCAGTGCATATTTATCACTAATTACTTCGCCCTGTTCGGTCATTTTAATCTGGCCATCTACGCAGCCCCAAGGAAGTGCGATGAGCGCTTCATACGTTGGCCCACCACCACGGCCAACAGAGCCACCCCGGCCATGAAATAAACGCAGCTTAACGCCGAACTTAATCGCAACATCACGCAATGAGCGCTGGGCTCGATGAATCTCCCACTGGCTTGTTGCAATACCCGCATCCTTATTTGAATCTGAGTAGCCAAGCATGACCTCTTGCAGATCCCCACGCATTGAAACAATCTGGCGATATGTCGGATCACTCAGAAGTTTTTCTAAGATATCACCTGCTGCTCGAAGTTCGGCCACAGTTTCAAGAAGTGGTGCAAAGCCAATCTCAGCACGCTTTTGCGCGATATTAATGAGACCGACCTGCTGGGCAATTACAACCGCGGCGATTAAATCATCGGCGCCCTTAGTCATTGAAACGATATACGTCTCAATCGCCTCTGGGCCAAAGCGTGCAATCAGATCTACAATTGCCAGAAAAGTATCTCGCGTCTTTTCACCGGCTGAATCGAGTGCATTTAAATCTAAATTTTTTGGAGAGTGTAAAAGATTAGTGAGGATCTCAAACTTTTCCTCATGCGTTTTTTGTAGGTAATTCGGAGTTTCAATAACCTGACTTAATAAGTAATGGTGAGCATCGGAGTGTTCGCGGATATCCATAGTCGCATGAGTGATTCCAAAGGCGGCAATGCTTCGAATCGTTCGCTCTAATAATCCAGTGGCGATCAGCTCACCTTTGTTAGCAAAGAGAGAGTCACGCATCAGTGTTAAATCTCTTAATAGTTCGGAAGTATTTCGATAATCTCGATTAGGAACATGGGGTGCGGCCTTTGCGTGACGATCACGCGTCAGGGCAAGGCGGTGCACGATCGCTGTTGCCTTGAGCCGATATGGCTCTTCGCTATTTAACCGTTTAAAACGCGCCTCAAACTCTGGAATGTGGGCCAGATCTTTTTCAATCGAGGCGGTGAGCTCTGGTGATGCGCCAACGATGCGAGTAGAGACGGAGAGCAACTGCCGTAACTCATCCATCGCAGCTATCGTGACGCGGATCGCATGGCCTGCCTGCAGGACTATCGAATCGGTCGTAACCTGCGCGGTGACGTTTGGGTTTCCATCGCGGTCTCCACCGATCCAACTACCAAAGGAGAGTGGCCTTGCAGTTACGGGTAGTTCAACCCCGATACGTTTCATCTCGCGCGCAAACTCATCGAGGATTTCTGGGATAGTTTGGCGAAATAAATCATCGAGGTAATAGAGTGCGTTGATCGCCTCATCGAGTGGCTCTGGGCGATCAAGGCGTAGTTCATCGGTCTGCCACAGTAAATCGATGGTCTCAGCTAAGCGCTCATTGTGGGCTGGTGCGTTGGGATTATCGAGTAACTCTGCAATGCGACCCATCTTATTAAGTATCGATCGGCGGGCGGCCTCGGTTGGGTGAGCTGTAAAAACAGGACGGACCGACATCTGACTAACCCATGAAGAGATATCTTCGATGGTTAACTCATGTCCAGGTGATTGCGAAACGAGCGCCGCTTCGATTTTATCGACGGCACGGGCGATCCAAGAGCCACCATCGACACGTGAGGCTTTGATAACCCGCGATCGGTGAACCTGCTCGGCAACGTTTGCTAAATGAAAATACGTACTAAATGCACGCACTAACTGCACCGAATCCTCAATTGAAAGCGATGCCAAGAGTTCGGCATCACCACCTTCGCGCACGGCCTTTCGAACCTTTTCAACGAGCTCTAAAATCGCTGGACCCTCTTGGCGCACAAGCGTCTGCCCAAGCAAGTCACCTAATCGGCGAACATCGGCCCGGAGTTCTGCCTCATCGGCTGCAACTGCAACTGGCTGAGATGTCATTGGGCAATACTCTCAGGTGTGGGCTCCTGCTCAAAATAAATTAGACTCATGCCCATACAAGCCCCCTCCCTCTGGGAGTCGGGGCCTATGGACGTTTAGGGGTGAACAGTGCGTGGATTAATTAGAGCCTTGCCCGTTACCACCCATGTATCTCACATCGTGGCACCTGCGGCTATGTATCCATTTTTATTAGCTGCACGCGCCGAAGAATCACCGCTACTTGTGATTACAAGCTCTAGTCGAAGTGCCGAAGATTTAGTGAGTGAGCTGCGCGAGCTTCACTCACATGTGATGGAGTTTCCAGCTTGGGAGACGCTGCCCCATGAGCGATTAAGTCCCCGCAGCGATACCGTTGCGCGGCGAATTGCAACGTTATACGAGCTTGAAAAACCCCAGAGTACTTTTCCAATCGTTGTCACTCCAGTGCGCGGTGCAATTCATCGAATCATTAGTAATCTTGGAAAAGCGGAGTTATTAAAGTTAGAGATTGGAAAGGAGCAGTCGCTTGACCTATTAACACGTCACCTCACCACTCTCTCTTACTCCCGAACAGATCTAGTGGAGCGCCGCGGAGAGTTTGCCGTTCGTGGAGGAATCGTCGATTTATTCTTACCGCTAAGTGCTCATCCAATCCGTATCGATTTTTTTGGTGATGAGATTGAGGATATAAGTTATTTTGAGGTCGCAGATCAACGCACAGTCGGCCCCGTTATCGGCAGTATTGATATCTATCCCTGCCGCGAACTCTTATTAACACCTGCAGTACGAGCAAAGGCGGTAGAGCTCAAAGAGCAGTTAGTAGGAGCGAGTGAGCTCTTGGAAAAAATCGGTGAGGGAATCTCTTTTGAAGGCATGGAGTCACTGATTCCGCTCTTGATTGCAGAGACCGAGGTTTTGATTTCACGAATGCCCACAAATACCCAAGTGATATTCATTGACCAAGAGAGAATTCGCTCACGCGCCGGTGATTTACTTGCAACGAATGATGAGTTCCTCAATGCATCCTGGTCAAATGCCGCTCATGGCGCCGTTGCGCCAATTCACAATGGCTCTGGCACATATATGACATGGGACGAGCTATACGGTGAAATCGACTCACTCAAACTTTCACATGCCAGCCTAAATCCCTTTGGTAGCGATCTTGCCGATGCGACTGAGTTTTTAGATTATCGACCGATCGACCCGATGCGGGGCGATATTGATCGCACTATTGAGGCTTTACGTAGCGCGGTGCAGGCGCACTTCACCGTTGTCTTTGCAACCCATGGCCATGGAATGTTGGAGCGCTATGCCGGAATCTTTCGCAACGCAGATTTACCGGTGCACATTGTTGAAACCCTAAATGCGATACCGACTAAGGGAAGTATTCATTTGACGACCTCGGTAATTGCCCATGGCTTTGAAAGTACGAGCGCCGAGATCTTTTTTATGACTGAACGAGATTTAACTGGAAGTAAAGGAAGTGTGAAAGATGGCCAGCGCTTGCCATCAAAGCGAAAGGCTGCGATCGATCCACTTGAGCTTCGTGCCGGTGATTTTGTAGTTCATGAGCAGCATGGAATTGGTAGATATATTGAGTTAGTACAACGCACCGTTGCCCAGGTCACCCGTGAATATTTAGTGATCGAGTATGCATCGGCCAAGCGGGGTCAACCAGGTGATCGAATTTTTGTTCCAACCGATGTTCTTGAGCAAGTAAGTAAATATGTCGGCGGTGAAGCACCGACGGTACATCGAATCGGAAGTGGTGAGTGGGCTAAAGCTAAAGGCCGTGCCCGCAAAGCGGTGCGCGAAATCGCGGGCGAATTAATTCGCTTATACGCCGCACGTACTAGTTCACCCGGCTTTGCATTCTCACCTGATACCCCATGGCAGCGCGAGTTAGAAGACTCTTTTTCATATATTGAAACACCGGATCAACTCTCAACTATCAATGATGTAAAGGCCGATATGGAGCGTGCCTATCCAATGGATCGCATTATCTGCGGTGATGTGGGATATGGAAAGACTGAGATTGCAATTCGTGCAGCCTTCAAAGCCGTTCAAGATGGTAAGCAAGTTGCAGTGCTGGTTCCTACAACCCTGCTGGTGCAGCAGCACACCAAGACATTTACTGAACGCTACGCCGGCTTTCCAATAAAAACAGCTGGACTTTCCCGCTTTAATACGGTGAAAGAGGGCAAGGATGTTATCGAAGGATTATTAAAGGGAAGTGTTGATGTAGTCATTGGTACACATCGAATCCTCTCAAACGATGTGGTTTTTAAGGATTTAGGCCTAGTTATTGTCGATGAAGAGCAGCGATTTGGCGTCGAACAGAAAGAGGCGCTAAAAAAAATGCGCACAACGGTCGACGTTCTAGCGATGTCGGCAACGCCAATCCCACGTACCTTAGAGATGGCGGTGACTGGGATTCGGGAGATGTCAACGATCACAACTCCACCCGAAGAGCGCCATCCAATTCTGACTTACGTTGGTCCAGCTGAAGAGGGACAGATAACGGCTGCAATTCACCGCGAACTCTTGCGCGATGGCCAGATTTTTTATTTACATAACCGGGTGGAGAGTATTGACCGAGCCGCCGCTCGTTTACAGGAGTTGGTACCCGAGGCGAGAATACGAATTGCTCATGGTCAAATGAGTGAGGGCGCACTTGAAGATGTCATCCTTGGATTTTGGAATCGTGATTTTGATGTTCTTGTGAGTACCACGATAGTTGAGAGCGGCCTCGATATTCCAAATGCAAATACCTTGATTGTTGAGCGGGCCGATCGCTTTGGTCTATCTCAACTTCACCAGTTACGAGGTCGCGTTGGACGTGGACGTGAGCGCGCTTATGCATATTTTCTCTATCCCGCCGATCAACCACTCTCCGAGTTAGCCCATGAACGTCTAACCACAATCGCAGCAAATACCGATTTAGGTTCAGGGATGCGCGTTGCACTAAAAGATCTTGAGATCCGTGGCGCAGGTAATCTGCTGGGCGGGGAGCAATCTGGCCATATCGCCGACGTCGGCTTCGATTTATATATGCGTATGGTCGGTGAAGCAGTTCATGACTATAAAACTGGAATAATTCAAACGCAGGAGAAGGTTAGCGAGTGTAAAGTTGAGCTTCCGATTAACGCTCATTTATCCATTGAGTATGTCCCGGGCGAGCGATTGCGGTTAGATCTTTATCGCCGCCTCGCCGATGTGAAGAGTAATGATGATGTTGAATCGATTCGTGCCGAACTCATCGATCGATTTGGTGAGCTTCCGGAAGAGGCACAGGCACTCTTAGGTGTGGCGGCGTTGCGAGCAAGGGCAAAGGCGGCAAAGCTGACCGAGGTCATCATCCAAGGAAAGTTTTTGCGCTTGGCACCCTTAACCCTCCCCGAATCCAAGCAGTTACGCCTGTCACGTCTATATCCGGGATCGCTCTATAAATCGGCATCTAGTACGGTTTTAGTGGCACTCACCCCGAGCAGCTCATGGAATCCGTCAAACAGCGGTCCCGCCATAGTGGATACTTCTCTTCTGGCCTGGTGCATTGAGGCCGTCAACCAATTGAGCGAACCAACGAAAGCGAGTTCATAGTGAAGAAGATTCTTGCCGCCATAAGCCTTAGCGTCGCGATTTTGTTAGCAGGCTGTTCTCAAGTCGGAGCTGCAGCAACTTTGGGAAATACCAAAATCACTCAGGCGAGCGTTCAATCGAGTATCGATGCAATCATCGCCGCCCGCGTCGGTGTTGACACTTCGAAGATGCAGTTACAAACCGGTGAGACACTTAATCGCGGTCAGTTGCGCTTTCATTTACTAACCGCACTTTTACGCGCAACCGGCGCACAGTTAAAGCTTTCGGTTTCAAAGGCGGAGATTGATACGCGCCGTCAAAGTATCATCGATAAAGTCGGTGGAGTGAAAGCTCTGCCATCGGCATTGGTTGGTGCTGGAATCGCCCCTAATGATTTAGATACTTACATCGAGGCAATTACTATCTCAGACAAGATTAGCCAGGCCCTCACCGCAAGTGGTGTGCCTGCCGCAAACCTGGGAGCCGAGGTTCAAAAGCTTGTCGTTGCGAAAGCAAAAGAGTTGGGTGTGACGGTTAATCCCCGTTACGGAAAATGGGATCCAGCGATTGCAGATGTTGTTGCCGTCGATTCGGCTAGCCCTGCAGTAACTCCAGCAACTAAGTAGTTTCCTGGCGATGCAAGGTACACAACTTCAACGTTTAGGTGAAGTGATGGACCGGCTTCGTTCACCCGGGGGCTGCCCTTGGGATGCCGAGCAGAGCCACGAATCACTTCTGAAGTATTTATTAGAAGAGTCTTACGAGTTTGTCGATGCGGTAAATAGTGGTAACCGAATCGATATGCGTGAAGAGCTTGGCGATGTCTTATTACAGGTTTACTTTCACTCTCGTATCGCCGAAGAGGATCCAATCGATCCTTTTTCAATTGAGGATGTCGCACAAGCTATCGCCGATAAGTTAATTCGCCGCCATCCACATGTCTTTGCCGATGTGCAAAGCCTTGATTCGGCCGAAGTCGTGCAGAACTGGGAAGAGATTAAAAAAGCCGAGAAGGGGCGTACTTCAGCCCTGGATGGAGTTGCAATGGCGCAGCCGGCACTTCCGTTAATTGAAAAACTTTTATACCGTGCATCAAAACATGGTGTAAAAGTTGTAGTTCCAGAGTTGATAAATATGGATGGTGAAGTAGATGAAAGCGCGGTCGGTCAGGCTTTTTTGACGCTCATCGCATGGGCGCATGCCAACGGTATCGATGCCGAGTCTGCGCTTCGAAAAGAGGCCATACGTTTGAGCCAACAGATTGCAGCTACTGAGGCAGGGTAGGATGGGCACATCAAGGATTGTGCGATTTCAGCGTTGAGGTCTCACCCGCACAAGGTTGTAAATAATGAAGGAGAAACGCTATGGCATTAATCCAAGCTCTTGGAGCCCGTGAAATTCTCGACTCCCGTGGAAACCCTACGGTTGAAGTTGAAATCCAATTAGAAGATGGCACTCAGGCACGCGCCGCCGTTCCAAGCGGTGCATCAACGGGGGCATTTGAAGCCGCCGAGCTTCGCGATGGTGGAGCACGTTATCTTGGAAAGGGCGTTGAAAAAGCGATCGCCTTTATTAATAGTGAGATCGCACCCGAAATCATCGGTCTCGATGCGCAAGACCAGCGATTAATCGATGCTGCAATGATCGAACTCGATGGTACAAAAAATAAGTCACGGATGGGTGCCAATGCAATTCTTGGCGCTTCATTAGCGGTGGCAAAAGCCTCGGCCGAATCTGCCGACTTATCACTCTTTCGTTACCTAGGCGGACCAAACGCACACCTGCTTCCCGTTCCGATGATGAATATATTAAATGGAGGCGCACACGCCGATACAAATGTAGATATTCAAGAGTTCATGATCGCACCGATCGGCGCGCCGACTTTTCGCGAATCCTTACGATGGGGCGCAGAGATTTACCATTCACTTAAAATAGTATTGAAAAAACGTGGCCTTGCGACTTCGGTTGGTGATGAGGGTGGCTTTGCACCAAATCTAGAGAGTAACCGCGCCGCCTTAGATCTTATTCTTGAGGCGATTGAATCAGCTGGATACAAACCAGGTAAAGATATTGCACTAGCAATGGATGTTGCGGCCACCGAGTTCCATCAAGATGGAAAATATATGTTCGAAGGCTCCCTTAAAACATCTGCCGAGATGATCACTTATTACACATCCCTCGTAGACTCTTATCCAATCGTCTCGATTGAGGATCCACTCAATGAAGAGGATTGGGCGGGCTGGACGGATATGACCGGGATTCTGGGTTCACGTATCCAAATCGTTGGCGATGACTTATTTGTGACAAACCCAGAGCGACTTTCACGTGGTATCGCCGAAAATACAGCAAATGCACTCTTAGTAAAGGTCAACCAGATTGGAACTCTGACTGAAACTATCGACGCCGTTGAGATGGCACACCGTGCAAGCTATCGATCAATGATGAGCCATCGCTCAGGTGAGACTGAAGATACAACTATCGCCGATTTAGCGGTCGCACTTAACTGTGGACAGATTAAGACTGGAGCCCCAGCGCGCACCGAGCGGGTCGCTAAATACAATCAGTTGCTGCGTATTGAAGAGGAGCTCGCCGCAGGTGGAGCTTTCGCCGGCCGTGCGGCTTTTCCCCGCTTTCAGGCTTAAGTAGAGCTACCGATGGCACGTCGACAACTTTCATTTAGGCGTCGACGTTCATCGGGGCGTGCACTTGCCCTGTGGGCAATTCTCTTTGCCCTTACGCTGACGCTTGCTCCTCCGATAAAGCACTACTTTATTCAACGCGCACAGATCAGTGCACTTAACGCCCAACTCAACTCAGACAACAAAGCGTTAAGTGATGCGCGTAAAGAGCTACTGCTTTGGCAAGATCCAGAGTATATAAAATCACAGGCCCGTGAGCGTCTGCACTTTGTACTCCCAGGTGAGCGGCAATATATTGTGACCGATGCGAACGCCACAAATACCGTTTCGACTACTACTCGAGTTGCCACCGCTTTAATTAAAGGACAGCCTTGGTACACCAGATTAATCTCATCGATTAGCGAATCTGGTAATAAATGAGAGAGGTAAGCCAGAGCGATCTAGATTGTATTCAAAGCCAGTTAGGTCGAACACCAAGAGATGTCCATGCAGTTGCTTATCGATGTCCCTGCGGAAAACCTGCAGTCGTTGAAACCCCACCACGATTAAGTGATGGCACACCCTTTCCAACTTTTTACTATGCGACCTGTCCACGATTAACTGCGGTGATATCAACCTTGGAAACAACTGGCTTAATGGGTCAAATGAATGATCGCCTTGCAATAGACGCCGAATTAGCTGGGGCATATCACGCAGCCCATGATGATTACATCGCAGCCCGCTCTGCGTTAGGAATCGATGTCCCTGAAGTTGAAGATGTCTCTGCAGGTGGAATGCCGACGCGTGTTAAATGCCTGCACTCATTAATCGCTCACTCACTTGCCGCCGGTCCCGATGTAAACCCGCTCGGCGATGAGGCACTCTCGCAACTTCCTCAATGGTGGGACGGCCAACCATGCGAGTAGCTGCCATTGATTGTGGAACTAATTCGATTCGCTTATTAATCGCCGATATCGATGGCGGGAGTTTCCGTGAAGTATTTCGCACTATGGAGATTGTGCGGCTGGGTCAAGGTGTTGATAAAACGGGAGAGTTTCATCCCGATGCGATTAGACGCACGTTAGCTGCAGTAGATAATTTCGCGGTAGAAATCGTAAAACGCGGAGTGGAGAAAGTTCGCTTCTGTGCCACAAGTGCCACCCGCGATGCCACCAACCGCCATTTATTTGTGGATGGTGTTCGCGCCCGCCTTGGTATCGAACCCGAAGTTATCAGCGGAGAGGAAGAGGCGGCACTCTCATTCATAGGAGCGATCCAAGATCTCTCTCCTTCCGATGGACCATTCCTCGTGGTGGATATTGGTGGTGGATCCACCGAGTTTGTTTTTGGCACAACTCATGTTGAGTTCGCCAAGAGTGTCAATATCGGCTGCGTCCGAATGAGCGAACGCCACTTTTTACATGATCCCGCTGAGCCAGCAGAGATTGAAAACGCACGTAAAGATATTCAAGAGGCTATTGCAATCGCAGCGCGTACCGTTCCAATAACTAAGGCAAGAACAGTGATCGCAGTTGCAGGTACTGCAACCACCGTCGCCGCCGCGGTCCTTGGCTTAGCTGAATACGATCGCTATGCGATTCACTTATCTCGCATCAGTACCAACGACTCTGAAAAAACTGCTGCTATCTTTATAAATTTAACCCGCGACCAGCGCTTGGCCCTCGGGTATATGCACACTGGCCGGGTAGATGTAATTCCGGCCGGTGCCTTGGTGTTATCAGAGGTAATGAAGGCAACAGGCGCTACCGAGTTCGTAGCCTGTGAGTCCGATATTTTAGATGGAATCGCAAGATCTATCGCTGGAACGAATGGCGAATAAAACAGGGTAGGTTTACCTTTTCACGTGGCCCCGATAGCCCAATGGCAGAGGCAGAGGACTTAAAATCCTCCCAGTGTGGGTTCGACCCCCACTCGGGGCACAGTTAGCTCAAAGTTAAGAGTCAGAGTAGTTTCGGAATCCGATACATTTCGCACCAAGTCCCAGTTGTTTTTCGTAGATACTTCAAATGTTTTGCTTCCTAACCCTTTTGCAACATGACCAAAACCAATTCCGTTGTCTCTAATTTCAACTCTAATTGTCTTGCCAACTTTAATCATTGAGACTTTCATCGCATCTGCGTGTCCATGACGAACAGAGTTAGTAATCGCTTCAATTAAGCATCGGTTTATCTCTGAAACAATTGGTCGTTTCAAGGCGCGAATTTCGTTTTGGATGTCAATTGAAATTTCAATGATTCCGTTCCATAGGCCACAAGTTGCAGTGATTTCGTCAGCAAGAGGCAAAATAGCGGTTTGAGACTGTTCGCGATCTAATTCTTTGATGGTGCGCGATATTTCTTCAATAGCTCTTTCAACACCTTCAGTGTCCTCTCGAATCTGTGCCTGTTCTAGCACCAGAGCGAAAGCATGCAAACGCGACTGAATATTGCCATGAATATGTTGCGCCCAATTTTTAGTGATTCGCGCTAACTCAAAGTTTATTTCGGCGTTTTCAGTCTTGGCTCTCTGTAATGCAGAACTTTCAATCTCTAATAACTCTTTTTGCTGCAATAACCCGGCTTGAGCAAGATGCCCAAAACAGGTCACAAGTATCACCGAAATCAAATATGCAATTTTATTTCTTATAGTTGGAGTATTTCCTGGCACGAAATTGAAGAGGGATATTGGAATTGCAATGGTTAAGGTGGTCACAATCATGGTGATAGAAAACGCGGCTTTATGGAATTTTGCGTAGAGCAAGAAACCTAGTGAGTGGATTGAATATGCGGCAATAGAGATAACACCGAGAACAGATAAAGCCACCGGCAACTCTCTTTGTCGAAATAGTGGCAGTGAAACTGTTGCAATCAAAACTAGTAAGAACCAATTCTTATTGAGAGGTCTGGTCTGAATACTCTTATACAAGGCATCCGATATAGAGGTTCTAAATTTTTGTTCATTAAACCACCAATGTCTCTTTACTTCGGTGTTTAGCTCTAGCGCAGAAATGTTGTGAGCCAGAAGACGAAGTTGCTCAGAAGCTAAAGCACGGGTGATATCGGGTAATGTCTCAATTGAATTACTCTTTAATGCTCTCTGCAAAACTAAGTTAGCTTCCATTTGGGATTTATTGACCAGAACCCCAATTTCTTTGCGGAGAATTTCTTCATCCAAGGTTTGCAAACGTCTGCGAGCTTGATCGACAGTTTCTAATTGCAACATTTGATCTTGAATCAAATCACGAATTCTTCGGTATTTTGTGAAGTTAATGACGATTACAGACTGAGCGGGTAGCCAGATACCAGCAAAGAATGCGGCGCTAAGAATTTTTGATGAGGTACTTGAATTATCTGGTAAAAGAAAAAGCCAAATGAAAACTTCGATCAAGATGCTTTGTACTGCTCCACCGGTAGCCCCCACTAAAAGGATCAACGAAAGGGGCATGGGGGACAAGTGAAACTTATCGAGCAGCTTTACGATCCAAAGCCAAAAAGCATAGACAAGTGACATGCTGAGGCCTCTTGCGGTCAACCACAATAAGTATTCTCTGAAGTTAGCACCAGGACCTGGTTCGATAAGTAGTCCTAGAAGAGTTCCACAGATTGCAAAGACGAAGAAAAAATCAAGATTGATTTTCCATCGCCGCATGAATATCTTTGGGCTTAAGACCCTCTCAATCTCCAATGACTCAGATTGAGAGGGTTGAAGGTGATGAGGCGGGTGAGTCATATCTTGCCAGTTAGCTCAGAGTACCTGCGTGCGATCAACACTCTCTGACTGGCACTGGTCGAGTTTGGTATTCCCATCTTCTTAGCTAAACGAGCAATTGCATTCTCAGTGGACTTGACGGTGGTGACCCGAATTTTTGAGATTTCAATATTTGAATTACCTTGAGCTATTAGCCTCATAATTTCAA
>JBBAMX010000017.1:0-32968 GCA_040402335.1 Candidatus Planktophila sp. | reverse complement strand
CACCAACACCAACACCAACACCAACACCAACACCAACACCAACACCAACACCAACGCTGATCGAACCTTTAGTTCTTGTTGCACCTAAGGCTTACCCAAAGAATGTGGAAACACTGAATCCCATTTCTGATTCATTGGCCAATATTTCAGCCCCATCGCTACTTCAGGAAGCTCCAGCAGGTACAAAAGTAAAGTTATGGATCTCGGATCCAAGAACTCCAACGAAAGGACTTTCAGGGGCAGGGGTTTGGATCAGTTCGCCGAGTAATCCTTGGAAGTATTATCCAGGAAATAGTGACGGCTCTTTTTATGCCACGATCGATAACGGTTCATATACATTTGATATTGCCGAACCAAATGGAATGTCAACCGTCTTTAAGCGCAAGGCCTACCAAGTTACTGTTGCAAACTCTGGAGTAACAGTTTCCAATAGAACTTCTAACTCTTCAGGAATGTTCGCTGTGACTTTGGATTTGCAGCCAGTGGCCAATCCAATGTTGGATGACTTGCAGAAAAAGATAGCGGCCCTCGGAAATATTCAAGTCTCGTCATTCAAGCAAGTTTCTTCTTGCCAACTGCCTGATCAAATAACTCCAAATCGAGGGATTAATGTTGATCTATCGGCAGGATTTCCGAAAGTAGCCCAGAGATTGCCATCAGCTGGACATATAAAAGCATTAATTGTCCCAGTCGACTTCACCGATATTCTAGGTAAAGACAATACTGTTTCGTATTTCTCCACGATTGCAACTGGAGTTCAAGATTTTTATTACAAACAATCCTATGGTGCAGTTGCTTTCGATTTTGACATAGTTTCAAGCTGGATTCACGCACCGTTCTCTTCAACAAAGTATGGCATGGGTGGATCGGTAGGGGCCGGCGATGTCGCTGGGTATCTAAGTGCGGTTATTGCACTTACAGATGGTGCTATCGATTACAGCGGCTATGACGCGGTCTATTACTTGGTTCCTAAAGAGATGCCAATGGCCAATATGGGTTGGGGCCCGGCTATAACGTCACCACATTGGACAAGCAATGGGGTGATTCTTAATGGAGCACTTGGTGGCGCCGATATGTATTACGTCGAAAATAATGGAACTGTTGGCGGCCGATGGAAGTGGATGGCGCATGAGACTGGTCATGCTTTTGGTCTCTACGACGAAGACTTAAATCATGCATCACAATCCTTGGGTTTCTGGAATATCATGGCCATGAGTTGGTCTAATCATGCAATTGAGTTAGGCGCATGGGATCGCTACCTACAGGGTTGGCTGCCACAGTCAAAAGTTAACTGTACAGAATTGAATTCACTCACTGATGATGGTGTTTCGACAAAGATTTCGCCAATT
Source organism: Candidatus Planktophila sp. (assembly GCA_040402335.1). Lineage (GTDB taxonomy): Bacteria > Actinomycetota > Actinomycetes > Nanopelagicales > Nanopelagicaceae > Planktophila. The sequence goes on along the minus strand of JBBAMX010000017.1, from coordinate 31,619 downwards.
GTGCGCCAAGACAAAGAAGTAAAAACTATTATGGTTCCAATTACTTCTTCAAAGATTTTAGTAATTGAATCTCGTAAGAGTGAGAGCCTGGATTTTGGGATTGCAACATTCAATCAGGGTGTGCTCGTCTACACCGTCGATATGAAGAAGGGTCAACTTGGTGGCGGATATGAGATTCAAAAGCGAATTGGCTCCACGGATCTCAACTTTGAAGATGCAGCTCTTCATGCAGGGGACTCAATAACTGTTGGTGGTGTCAAAATCACGGTAACCGAACTCTCGGCATCTGGTGATACGGTAAAAATTTCGAAGGGTTAGTCGATAGAGACTAAGTCGAAATACTCATCTTTCCATAGATCTTCATCGCCATCAGGTAACAAAATAACCCTCTCTGGCTTTAACGATTGCACCGCACCTTCATCGTGGCTGACCATGATCACCGCGCCTTGATACTCACTTAAGGCACCAAGGATTTCGGCCCGCGATGCTGGGTCTAAGTTATTAGTGGGCTCATCAAGAAGTAATACGTTGGCAGCCGATACAACTAGGACGGCAAGGGCAAGGCGTGTTCGCTCTCCTCCCGATAAGACTTTGACGGGTTTATGAACGTCATCGCCAACAAAGAGAAAGGATCCGAGAGTATTTCGGGCCTCGGGTTCGCGCAGATCCGGCGTTGCCGACATCATATTTTCAAGAACAGTTCGCTCAAAATCCAATGATTCGTGCTCTTGTGCGTAGTAACCAATCTTTAAACCATGTCCATGCTCAACGGTTCCGGTATCGGATTCAAGCTCTCCCGCCAAAATACGAAGTAAAGTTGTTTTACCGGCTCCATTAAGACCAAGAATGACAACGCGCGATCCTTTATCGATAACACATGAAACATCGGTAAAGATTTCCAAGGAGCCATATGATTTTGAGAGCTCTTCACCGGATAGGGGAGTCTTGCCACATGGCGCAGGTGTAGGAAAGCGAAGTCTGGCAACTTTATCGTTGACGCGAACATCTTCAAGGCCGGAGCGAAGTTTTTCCGCACGACGTAACATGCCTTGGGCCGCCGTTGCCTTTGATGCCTTAGCGCGCATCTTTTCGCCCTGCTTCTGTAAAATCTCGGCACGCTTTTCAGCATTTGCGCGCTCTTTCTTACGGCGATGCTCGTCCTGTTCGCGCTGGAGCAAATAGGCCTTCCAGCCCAAGTTGTAAACATCAATTACGTTGCGATTGGCATCTAAGTAAAAGACTTTATTAACAACCGTTTCAATGAGATTCACATCGTGAGAGATGATGACAAGTCCACCTGAGTACTTGGCCAGGAAATCACGGAGCCACATCACTGAGTCGGCATCTAAGTGGTTTGTCGGCTCATCGAGCAGCAAAGTTTCGGCGCCACTAAATAAAATACGTGCTAACTCAATACGCCGCCGCTGGCCACCAGAGAGTGTAGATAGCTCATGGGCAAAGACAGCCTCGGTAACGCCTAAAGAGGTCGCAATCGCTTCGGCCTCGGCGGTAGCTGCGTATCCTCCTGCGGCGCTGAACTCATGTTCAACCCGGGTGTATCGATCCATCGCCTTTTCTAGAGCCTCGCCCTCGGTACTCGACATCTCTTCTTCGACTTGGCGCATGCGATGTGAGATCTGATCTAAGTTTCGGGCCGACAAGATGCGCTCTAAGACTGAGCCTGGCTCATCACCCGTGCGAGGATCTTGAGGGAGATATCCGATTTTTCCCGTGCGGTTTACGGCGCCTCCCGCAGGCATCGTCTCACCGGCTAAAACCTTGGCAAGTGTTGATTTTCCCGCACCGTTACGGCCAACAAAGCCGATGCGGTCGCCGCTATTTATGCGCACGGTCACACCTTTAACAAGCAGGCGTGCACCGGCGCGAAGTTCTAGGGCTTGGGTTGAAATCACACCGTATTCTAGCCGAGTTTAAGCCGCACCAATTCTCGTCTTACGAGGCGTAGCAAATGACTTTGAGACGGCAGTTAGCTCAAGTGAAACCTGAGCTCTGATTGATTCATCGTTTTTGAGGAGTTTTATTAACTCTGCAATCGCAGTTTTGAGTTCTTTCGCTTCGGCTTCTAGCTCCAACTTACTCATCTTTGTCAATCGACGAAGCGGCATATCCAAAATATATGTGACCTGTTCGTCATTTAATTTGAAATCCTTCATCAGTTTTTCTTTTGCAGCTGCCGCATCATCACTTCCACGAATGATCTTAATAACTTTATCGATATCTATAATCGCTTTTAGAAGCCCATCGACTAGGGTCAAGCGTGCTTGAGCCTTTGCTTTACGGAACTCGCTACGACGGCGAATAACCTCAATTCGATGTTCGATAAATACTTTAAGAAGTTCTTTTAATCCTAAGGTTTGTGGGCGACCCTTTACGAGAGCAACTGCGTTAATTGAGAAAGCATCCTCCATCGGCGTTAATGCATAGAGTTGTTCTAGAACCTGCTCGGGCTCGAAACCATTTTTAATCTCAATGACAACATTCGTTCCAGTTTGTCCATCGGTAAGGTCGATGATGTCGCTGATTCCTTGAATTTTCTTGGACTTTACAAGTGCGGCTATCCGCTCCACTACTTTTTCAGGGCCGATTGTGAAGGGTAGCTCTTTAATTATGATTCCCATTTTGCGAGAGGTGACTTTCTCAATTTCTACACTTGCCCGCACCTTGAATGATCCTTTACCAGTGGCATATGCCTCTCGCACACCTTCTAGACCCACTAACTCACCGCCGGTTGGAAAATCAGGTCCCGGGATATATTTCATTAACTGCTTCACGCTAGCCGTTGGGTTTTCGATTAAAAACTTTGTTGCCGCAATCACTTCACCGAGATTGTGGGGAGCCATATTTGTCGCCATTCCCACTGCGATTCCAGAGCCACCATTGACTAGCAGGTTTGGATATGCCGCTGGAAGAACGAGCGGCTCGGAGAGTTGCCCGTCATAGTTGGGGCCAAAGTCAACGGTGTCTTCATCGGCCTGTGCGACCATGGCCATAGCCGCCGTTGCCAGACGGGCCTCGGTATAACGCATCGCCGCCGGGCCGGCATCGAGTGAGCCAAAGTTTCCATGTCCATCTATAAGTGGCAGCCGCATTGAAAAAGACTGGGCCATACGAACAAGTGCGTCGTAGATTGCACCATCGCCATGGGGGTGCAACTTACCCATAACCTCACCGACAACACGAGCACTCTTTACATGTCCACGCTCTGGGCGAAGACCCATATCGGCCATCTGGTGAAGGATTCTTCGATGGACCGGCTTTAATCCATCTCGTGCATCGGGCAGGGCCCGTGAGTAAATGACTGAGTAGGCATACTCAAGAAATGATTCGGAGACCTCGGTGGAGACATCGATATCAACTATTTTTCCTGGATACTCTCCCGGCTTTGGCAATACGGGTTTTTTAGCCTTGCTCTTTACCGGTGTCTTTTCCATGGGGGAGATTGTGCCAACTACATGGGTTAATTTAAGGGAGGGCGCGCCCCAACGGTTGCAACACACTTTGCGGCCAAGCTCGTTCCAGCCGAAAGTGCGGCCTCCAAGTCATGTGTTTCTAACCACTGCGGAATAAATCCTGCGGCAAAGGAGTCCCCAGCACCAGTTGTGTCAACGACGTTTGTGGTGACGGCTGGAACTCGAACCGACTGCTCATTAAAGATGGCCATTGCTCCACGTGAACCGAGTTTAATGACTACAAGCGGTGTGTGCTTTTTTAAACTCGCAGCTGCCGATTCGATATCAGGACATGCACCTAAATAAATCGCCTCTTCAGCGTTTAGGAGTATCCCATCCATGAGATCTACCCAGGATAAAACCTCTTCACGCGCAACAACCTTCATTGCTCCGGTAGTTGTTGGATCAAAGTAGATCGGAATACCCACAGATTTAATCTTTTTTACCATTGCAAGCACGGCATCTCGACTACGGAAATCAAGAAGAGCGTAGCCACTCAGATAAGCAGCCTCTACATCATCGAGTGCGGGTAGATCGGCTACCTCAAGATCTGCGTTGGCACCATTATCAGGGAACATTGTCCGCTCCCCATTGGCATCGACCAGAATTACGACTACTCCCGTTGGCCGACCGGAGCGCATTAAATTCATATGTTCAACACCATATTTATCTAAATCTGATACCAATGCAAAGCCGACTGGATCATTACCAACGCGAGCAACTAACTGCGCCCTAGTATTTGTGCGCGTTATCCACGTAGATACATTTGCAGCCTGACCACCTGGGTGAGTGGAGATTCGGCTAGCAGTGTCATTTCCGTAGTTGATACTCTCCTTTAACTGCGCGATAACATCAAGGGCTAAATCACCGATGCAGAGGATTTTTTTCATAGCGATGCAACTGCAATGTCGGCAGCTAATGCACAGTTAGCTTTAATGATCTCAGTATTAATGGCCAGAGATTCGCCGTTGGATGCTGTGTGAAAATGGGCCAAGAGAAATGGCGTGACCGCTTTTCCAACTACTCCATCGTGAGCTGCTTTAGCTAGGCCACTAGCTAGAATTTCATCGTGGAGGTTTTTAGCCATCTCTTTCCTGACCGGATTTGCGACGATTAATGATTTGGACTCGGCTCCAATTAACCTGCGCGCACTTATTATCTGTGCGACTTCGAGCGCGCTATCAACACGATGCTCGATATCAAATCCAGAGTCGGTGAGATAGAAGCCAGGAAATCGATTAGTTTGATAACCAACAAGTGTGATTGCCAACGTCTCTAACCGCTCGAGTGTGGCATGAACATCTAGAATCGATTTAACTCCAGCACACACGATCGTCATATCTAATTGGGCAAGGGCTGTGAGATCGGCCGACTCATCAAAGGACTCCTGTGCACCTCGATGAACACCGCCTAATCCACCCGTTGCAAATACTTTGATGCCTGCCTTTGCAGCGATGTAGGCGGTAGCGGCAACGGTTGTTGCAGCGCTTTTACCCTGAGCAATAAAGACTGCTAAATCTCGCATAGAGGCCTTTGAGATATCGTCGCGATTGGCGATGGCTTCGAGTTCGGCCTGGGTAAGACCAACATGAATAACGCCATCTAAAAGGGCGATCGTTGCGGGTGTTGCCCCATGAGCAAGAACTATCTTTTCGCATTCAACGGCTACCTCAAGGTTAGAGGGCCGGGGCAGACCATGGCTAATAATCGTTGATTCAAGTGCCACAATCGGCCGCCCGGCGTTTAATGCAGCTTCAACGTTGGGCGAGTACTTTATCGCGCTCTTCATATGTGCAACCTTAGCGGATGTGATGAGAAGATACGCACGTGCATTTATCGCAGATAACTCCATCTATTTTTTCTTCACTTGGACTCACCACCACTAGCGACTTGATGCAGTTGGGTCCAAGCCCCATGGGGCGCGAGATTCTTTTCCTTATCGATGGTTTTGGTTCAGATACTTTGGAAACGTATGCCAGCCTTATGCCAAATATTCAAAGCTTAAACAATCGAGGCGTTGTGAAAACGGCATTTCCATCTACGACTGCAACAAGTCTTGCCACTTTAACTACCGGCACATTACCTGGGGTACATGGAATGCTGGGTTACACCGTTCAAGTCCCGCGTAGTGGTGGTCGGATATTAAATGCCTTGAAATGGGATGAACGTGTTGACCCTAATAACTGGCAGCCGATACCCACGTTATTTGAGCGCGCAGTATCAGAGGGAATTAATGTTTCACATGTCGCCGCAAAACGTTATGAAAATACCGGCTTTACTCGAGCAGTATTTCGAGGCGCACGTTACCGCGGTGCCAACGTAGTTGTGGATTTAATTGCAGAGACTAAAGCGGCCTTGCGCGATAGCCCAGCATTTGTCTACCTCTATATGAATGACTTAGATGTGGCTGGCCATAGTGATGGTGTCGGAAGTGTGAAATGGTGTTCTGCGCTATCGATGATCGACAACACGCTCGCACAACTTATGGATGAGCTCCCACTAGGAACCCGCACCTGGTTAACCTCTGATCATGGAATGATAAATGTGACCGAGAAAATAGTTATTGGTCGGGAAAATCCATTACTTGAAAACGTCGCAGTTCTAGGGGGAGAGCCTCGTGCGCGCCACCTTTACTTATCGCCAGGTCATGACACTCCAGCATCGCGCATTGATGTAGCGGGAGTTTGGCAGGATTTTCTTGGCGAGCGAGCCGATGTATTGACCCGCGAACAGGCGTTAGAAACAAATCTCTTTGGTGATGTGGTGAGCACGGATGCCTTTGATCGAATGGGCGAAGTAATTGCTATTGCCAAAGGTGGAATAGTTTTAATCGATCCAACCCGTATTGAAAAGGAGAGTGCCATGGTGGGTCACCATGGTGGGCAAAGTATTATTGAAACCCAAGTTGCTTTACTCACAACCACTAAAGAGTAAGTGCCTTACTTATCTTCAGGCGGCTTTATTCCAAACATAATCTCATCCCAACTTGGGACTTTGGCCCGCGCAACAACTCCATCTCGTGTGGCTTCATCGTCGGCCGCCTCGCGGATAACTGCAAGGCGGGGAGGCTCATAGGCGCTGGCCTGTTCTTCGCGCAGTGAAGGGTGGTTTGAGTCGGAGTAGACCAGACCAGGGGTATTGGCGCTGCGAGTTGCCGGCTCGTCTCCCATCATCCAGCGCGCATTTTCATCGACCGAAGTAATAACTCTTCGAGCGGGATCAAAGCTCCACTGCGCCACACCGGTTCCATTTGCATTTGGATAGTGAAGCTCCACGCTCCATGTTGCATCTTCTTGACGCCACGTAAGCCAGGAGAGCTCTGATAAATCGACATTACGCGGAGCCAGGCGCGAGAGCACTACACCCAGTAAAGATACGGCTTCGCGACTACCCTCTTTGCGAATTGGAATCTGTTGCGCCTGGTCAATAATGTAAATTCGTTCTTGCAAGATCGGTCCGGAGAAGCGCTCAATCTTTTCTAATGAAATATTATTCTCGTGTGCCAGAACTTCAGGTAGTCCACCTGCACGTAAACGACGCTGTATCTCCTTGATTGAAATCGACTCACTCATCTGCTCGGGCACCGAGATTAACCGTGGTTGATTAACGCTTGCGCGCAAGCTCTCACTAATTCGAAGGGTGAATTCATTTCCCTCACTATCGCCAAGGCAGAGATGGGTGCCCTCATCGTTCTTTCCGATGAATTGCAGATCACTCATGGTTGGAAGAATATCCGATGAGCGCCTTGTAAGTCGTGAAATAGGGCAACGTGGCTAGCAGGGCTGCAACTAAAAAACCTAACGGGGTTAAGAACGCCGCCTGCGCACCGTAGTGATCGATGCACCAGCCGGCAATCACACTTGAAATAGCCCCACCAAGTGGCATTCCGGCAACTACCCAACTCAGGGTTTGAGTGATCTGTTCAGGCGGGAGCGCAGCTTCGGCTACCCCGTAGGCGTTAACAATTAAAGGTGCGATGGCAAAGCCATTAAAAAATAGCGCAACTGCCAGAGCTACGATGGTGTGAACGAAGATCAGGGGAATTGCTAAAACGGTGAGTGAGATTAGAAAGAGCAGAAAGCGCGCAGCATGTGAGAGTCGCCATTTAATAACCCCATTGACGATCGCAGCTATGGCACTGCCCCCGGCCCAGATCGCAAGAAGTAGACCCGACTGCGACCTATGTCCGAGTTGTTGAGTAAATGCAACGGTAACAATGGCGATTGCACCAAAGAAGCCACCGATAAACATCGTAGGCACAACTATGGCCTGCAAGGTCTTATTTCTGATGACGGCTGGATGAGGATCTTTCTCAAGGCGAGGTGATGGGAGAGGCTCGGTAGCCCGAAGGCTGGCAAAGAAGGGCATTCCAATTGCGAGAAAAACCATTCCTGCAATTAATCCCGCCTCGGGGGCGATTGACGTGGCACAGGCAGTTGCGATGATAGGGCCAACGATAAAAACGAACTCATCGTTAAGCGCCTCCAATGAGTATGCCGAGTTGATGACGTGTCGATCGCTGCGCGACTGTATCGATACACCCTTTTCTGGAGCCAATACATGTAGCCACCTTCGACGAACTAGACCGCCAAGATTTATTGAGCTAGCTTCGGCAAAGATGATGGAGAGAAACCAACTCCAGACTGGAGCGTGATTGCGCACTAACAGAATAAATATTGCGAGTCCCAGTATCTTTAATGGCACCACACGAAGCAAGAGCTGGCGCTGACCAATTCGATCCGATACTCCCGCCCAGTAAGGCATGGCAATTGACATGACAATCGCTGCGGTGGCGCTGAGCGCACCGGCTAAGGCATACGAACGTGTTGCTCCAACAACGATAAAGATCAGCGCAAGTGAGTCCATTGAGATCGGCATTCGGCCAATAAGTCCAGCCAATGAAAACTTAACTGCCCCAGGAGTTCGAAAGAGTGTTGCATAGGCTGAGAACATGATGTTGAGTCTACGACAAGGTTATAGTGGAGACATGGTCGATTCAAATGAAATATTAGATTTGGCGTTATCGATGGCCCATAATGCCGGTGTTCTGCTCATGAATCGGCCGCTCTCCTGGGACTTGACCCTGAAATCAACGGCGATAGATATCGCGACTCAGATGGATCTTGCCAGCGAAAAACTAATCGTCGATGCGATAAGAGCGGCGCGTCCACACGATGCAATTATCGGTGAAGAGGGCGCAAATCGTGAAGGAACGAGTGGATTAACCTGGGTCATCGATCCAGTTGATGGCACCGTAAATTATTTCTATGGACTGCCAGGATGGTCGATAAGTATCGCAGTGAAAGATCTAAACGGAGTGTTAGTTGGCGTTGTTCACTCCCCAACAACTCAGTCAACTTGGCACGCACAACGTGGTGGTGGGGCATTTCTTAACAACGTTGAAATCGGTTGCAACGATCCGATCGAGCTCAATCGGGCCTTACTCTCTTCCGGTTTTGCCTATGATGTAAATATCAGGGGCGAACAGTTAAAGATTATTAACGCCTTGCTTCCCAAGATTCGAGACTTACGGCGCATTGGCTCGGCCGCTGCAGATATCTGCCACGTGGCAACGGGCCTAGTCGATGGCTACTTTGAGACCGGCCTCTATGAGTGGGATTTAGCCGCCGCCGAACTCATTGCCCGAGAGGCAGGGGCCACGGTGGTGACCAAGCGATGGCATGGCCTGAATCTGACGGTTGCAGCCGGCCCTCACCTCTTTGAGAAGCTAAGTGCGGCGATTCCCGAGTAGTGCCGCCTCGATTTATGCTCAAGGCCCTTCATATGGCAGGATAAGCCCTTCGCACCGCCAGAGCGTGTGCTTTTAATCGCAAAGAGAAATAGGTACGTAGATGAACATCCTTGACGCCGTTGATGCAGTATCCCTGCGTAAAGATATTCCACAGTTTCGCGCCGGTGATGAGCTAAAGATCCACGTCCGTGTTATTGAGGGAAGCAAGAGTCGCCTTCAGGTCTTTCAAGGAATTGTTATGCGTCGCCAAGGCGATGGAGTGCGCGAAACATTTACTGTCCGTAAAGTCTCTTACGGTGTCGGCGTTGAGCGAACATTCCCTGTTCACACTCCAGTAATCGAAAAAATTGAGTTAGTTAAAAAAGGCGATGTACGTCGCGCCAAGCTTTATTACTTGCGTGAGCTTCGCGGCAAGGCTGCAAAGATTCGCGAAAAGCGTGATGGTATTGAAGGCTATGGCGATGGAATCCTCTCGACCCCACTTCCAGTTATTGCACCAGTCGTAGTTGAAGAGGCCGTTGCAGTAGAGGCCGTTGCAGTAGAGGCCGTTGCAGTTGAGACCGTGCAAAGCCCCGTCGAGCCTGTCGCAACAACGCCCGCTGAATAAATAGAACTAATGCGCAGTAAGGGATCCCTATTACGGGAGTTCCCAGTCCTGGTTATCGTTGCACTTCTTGTCTCACTTTTTATTAAGACGTTTCTTGTGCAGTTTTTTTATATCCCATCGGGCTCAATGGAGAATACTTTACAGATTCAAGATCGTGTCGCCGTTGATAAGTTGCCCTTCATATCGCGAAATATAAAACGGGGCGATGTTGTCGTATTTCGTGATCCAGCAAACTGGCTTCCAGAGGCCGTTGATACATCGTCAAATAAATATGTTGCTAAAGTTAAAGTTGGCTTAGTTGCCGTCGGTATTCTGCCCAATCCGGCAAAACAGTATTTGGTCAAACGAGTAATCGGAGTTGGCGGCGATCACGTAGTTTGTTGTACCAAAGATGGAAAATTAACCGTTAATAGTAAGCCGATCAATGAGCCGTATATCTTTGCCGGTAACGTTCCTAGTGATATGAAGTTTGATGTCACGGTCCCTCTGGGCAAGATTTGGGTAATGGGAGATCACCGAGGAGCCAGTGCCGACTCTCGATATCACCAGGATGATATTAATAAGGGAATGGTTCCACTGTCTCGAGTAACGGGCCGTGTTTTTGCCGTTATCTGGCCGTTTAAAAATATAACTTACTTGCCACAGATTGACGTCGTTAAGTAGTTTTAATTGAAGGTAATTGAGCAGTTATTAACCAATGCGGGAATCACTCCGATTGCAGGGGTTGATGAAGCTGGGCGTGGTGCGTGTGCTGGCCCATTAGTGATTGCAGCCGTTGTGTTATCTGATCCAGCCGCCCCCGAGCTATCGACTCTGCGCGACTCAAAGGAGCTCTCTGAGAATCGCCGGGAAGAGTTATTTGAAATTATCCAAGCAGTTGCCGCATCGATAAGCGTCATTATTGTGCCAGCGGCTGAAGTAGATGCCCGGGGCGTTCATGCGGCAAACCTAGATGGAATGCGACGGGCAGTACATGGATTAAATCTTTCACCCGCTTATGTTTTAACCGATGGCTATGCGATCGCAGGCTTAGGCCTGCCCAACTTAGCGGTTTGGAAAGGTGATCAAGTGGTTGTTTCAATAAGTGCCGCATCGATTATTGCAAAAGTTACGAGAGATCGAATAATGCGCACGTTGGATATTGAGTTTCCGCAGTATGGCTTTGCTAGCCATAAGGGATATATCACTGCGGCTCACTCACAGGCTTTAATAAGAAATGGAGCCTGCATAGAACACCGCCGCTCGTTTTCAAATATTGCTTCTCTCATCCACAAGTAATTTCTTAACTGCATTCGATGTCGGGGTGGGAACTTACTCTCCCCACATGAATACAAAAAACAATCAACGCACCGGCGCCTTTGGTGAAGAGGTGGTTAGTGCATATTTAACCGGTAAGAACGCCGAGATTATTGAGCGGAACTGGCGCATCCGTGAAGGCGAGATCGATATCGTCGCTTTGTATCCCAATGGCAGCTTTGCATTTGTAGAGGTGAAAACACGCAGCTCCATCGCATTTGGTCACCCCTTTGAGGCGATAAGCCCTCAAAAGGCGCATCGAATGCAGCGTTTAGCGCTGGGCTGGTTGGCCACACACGGAGCCCTTGGCTGCGAGTACCAGATAGATGTCGCTGCGGTTCTGCTCGCTGCCGATGGCTCCCACTCGATTGAGTATCGAGCCAATCTATTATGAGCCTGGCTCAAACTAGCTCCGTTGCACTGTTTGGTTTAGAAGGACACATTGTTAACGTCGAGGTCGATATCGCCGATGGCCTACCCATGTACTCACTTCTGGGCCTACCCGATGCCGCACTCTCTGAGTCGCGAGATCGAGTGCGGGCGGCGATGGTAAATAGCTGCGAGATATGGCCAAATCGCAAGGTGACGGTCTCGCTTTCACCGGCATGGCTACCAAAAAGCGGCTCGGGCTTTGATCTTGCGATCTGCATTGCCATCCTTTCGGCCCACCAGAGTATCGAGCCGGCTCGAATCCGAAATCTTGTTTTTCTCGGTGAGCTCTCACTCGATGGTCGAATTCGCTCGGTGCGCGGCCTCCTCCCAGCGCTTATGGCGGCACAAAAAAATGGAATCACAACTGCAGTAGTGCCATTTGAAAATCTTGCAGAGGCGCAGTTAATGCAGGGCATGGAGATAGTTGGGATGGCGCATTTAAAGAGTGTCCTGCACTGGCTGCGCACTGGTGAGCGAGAAGAGGCCCCCACGATTGAGTATCAGTGGAGCGCACAAGATGCGGGGTTGGATTTTGCCGATGTCGCTGGGCAGCCCGACGCTAGATTAGCTGCAGAGATTGCAGCAACTGGTGGACACCACATCTTGCTGATCGGTCCGCCCGGTGCCGGTAAGACGATGATTGCCGAGCGAATCCCAACGATTATGCCGGCTCTAAAAAAATCCGAAGCCCTTGAAGTTAGTGCCGTTCACTCATTGGCAGGAAGTTTTACAAGTAGATCACCAACATCGCTCCTGGCACCGATTATTTCACCACATCACACAACTACACGCGTAGCGATGGTTGGTGGCGGTGCACATGCGATAAGGCCTGGCGCGTGTTCACTCGCCCATCACGGTGTTCTCTTTATCGATGAAGCACCTGAGTGTCCTTCGGGGGTATTGGACTCCCTTCGTCAACCGTTAGAGGCGGGGACAATAACGATTGCGCGAAGTATCGGAAATGTAACCTTTCCGGCGAGCTTTCTTTTAGTACTTGCAGCTAACCCATGCCCGTGTGGCAAATTTTCCGGTCGTGGTCGCAGCTGTACCTGCACATCTGCACAAGTCCGTCGATATCTGGGGAAACTCTCTGGCCCATTAATGGATCGAATCGACCTTCGAGTTCATGTCGATCCCGTTGGACGCATCGATATGGCACGCAATGAACTCGGTGAGACAAGTGCAACGATTCGAGAGCGCGTAATTGCGGCTCGGTCGGTGGCTGAAATGAGATTTTCTGGCCTTGGATTTAGCCGCAACTCAGAGATCCCTGCCCGTGGCCTACGCGGAGATTTTCGACCAGTGCCTGCAGCAATGAATTTTCTTCACGACGAGTTAGAGCGCGAACATATAACGGCCCGTGGTCTTCACAAAATTATTCGCGTGGCGTGGACATTAGCCGATCTAGCCTCACATGAAATACCTACCTTGGCCGATGTTAAAAAGGCACATGCGATGCGTGGGGGAGTTGAGATATGAATGAGGGTGAGGCGAGGGCGCTCCTCTTTAGCGCAGTTGAAGGCGCTCATCCATTCTGGTCACAAGAGATATTTACCCATGGTGCATTAACTATCTATGAAAAGCTACTTAACGGTGGATATGGAGATAGTAAGTGTGAAAAATTGATTGCGAAGTTACGTTCAACATCCCCTGATGAGGTTCTCACGTCGATAGCGCGCGCAGATGCCTCCTTCATCTATCCAGGAGATCTGCTCTGGCCGAGTTCGCTCGAAGATTTAGTGGCGCCACCCATCGCTTTAATCGCTAAGGGAAATCTCCCAGTACTTTCGCAGCGATCACTTGCGATCGTGGGTACAAGAAATCCAACCAACTATGGTGCACGAATAGCGGGGGATTTTGCGGCGGGCTTCGTCGATAGAGCGTGGGCAGTGATTAGTGGAGGCGCTTATGGCATCGACTCTTTCGCACATAAAGGCGCCCTCATAGCTGAGGGCGTAACTGTTGCAGTCATTGCATCGGGGATCGATATCAACTATCCCGCAGGAAATAATCGATTGTTTGCGCAGATCTGCGAAAACGGCGCGATTGTGAGTGAAACAATGCCGGGACATCCTGCGCTCCCAGCACGTTTTTTAACTCGGAACCGCCTGATAGCGGCGATTTCACAGGCGACGTTGGTTGTTGAAGCGGCCTTTCGAAGTGGCTCACTGCGCACGGCTCGAGATGCCGCCCAACTCCTGCGCCCGGTCATGGCAATTCCAGGTCCGATCAACTCACCAACAAGTGAGGGATGTCATCGATTAATAGGTGAGCGCGTTGCAGAGATAGTTACTTCGGTCGCAGATGCCGTGGAGTTTATTGGAGCTAATCGATGAGAGAATAGAGGCTATGAGTGAACATCGTTCGGGCTTCGTTGCAATTGTTGGTCGCCCAAACGTAGGTAAATCAACGCTCATCAACGCCCTAGTCGGAAGCAAGATAGCCATTACCTCCCACCACCCAAATACAACACGTAGTGCCATTCGTGGCATTGTGCACGGAGCGCAGTTTCAAGCCGTTCTAGTTGATACCCCAGGACTCCATAAACCAAAGACCTTGCTGGGCCATCGCCTTAACGCCATTGTCGATCAGAGCATGGATTCGGTCGATGTAGTACTCATGTGTATTCCTGCCGATGAGAGCTCTGGAGCTGGTGATCTTTTCATCGCAGCCGAGATAGCTAAGCATCCTCGCGCTAAGAAGTTTGCCGTAATTACAAAGACTGATTTGATTTCAAAAGAAAGACTTGCAATTCGACTAGCTGGAATCATGGCACTGGCAGAGGGATTTGTTTGGGATGAGATAATTCCTGTTTCGGCGGCAGTTCATAATCAAATTGATTTACTAAATGAGCTAATCGCCAAGAATCTTCCAGTGGGCCCGGCTTATTATCCAGCTGGCACGACGAGTGATCAAGCGATCGAGGTATTAATCTGCGAATTTATTCGCGAGGCAGCTTTGCAAGATGTTCGTGAGGAGCTACCGCACTCAATTATGGTAACTATCGATGAGTTTGGTGAGCGCGAAGAGAAAGGCTCCCGCCCCTTTTACGACGTTCACGCCACCATCCATGTCGAACGTGACACGCAACGCGCAATCCTGCTTGGCCATCAAGGTGTTCGACTTAAAGAGATCGGCATCCGAGCAAGGGCCGATATTGAAAGGGCCTTAGTCGCAAAGATTTTTCTTGGACTCCATATTAAAGTATCGAAGGAGTGGCAGCGAGATCCCAAGTTATTAGAGCGGTTAGGCTTCGGCAATAACCACTAATGTAGTTTTCCGGCTGGCTAAATAAGAGCCAAGTAGGACCAGTGGTAGTCCGACCAGAATTCCAACAGTTAATGGCTCATTTAAAATAATAATTCCCAATACGACAGCAACAGCAGTATTTACATAAGTTGTTAATGACCCGCGCGCAGCCCCGATTTCAACTATGACGCTGAAGAAGAGCATGAAAGCTATCGCGGTAGAGAAAATTCCTAACGCGATGAGCGCGCTAATCGACTTAGTTGAGACTGGATGATCTGGCCAGGTTGCGATGGCTATCGGTATATAAAAAATACAGGTGATTGCCATAGCTAGTCCATTGATAGCAACGCCATCAACTTCAGGCAGATTACTCACCACCATCAATACTGCATAGGCATAGAGAATGGCGGCCAGAATCACCATCCCAATTGCCGTGGGGTTGCTACGTCCTGTAATAGTTTCAATTCCAACGAGGGCGATGATTCCTATAAAACCGATAATTAAACCGAATATCCGTTTAGCTTGCCAGACCGAGTGATCACCACGCATAGAGGTAAAAATCGTTGCAAAGATTGGAACAGTGGCAACGAGAAGTCCGGCTAAACCAGAGTTGAGCTTTGTTTCAGCGTTTGTAATTAGGATCCAAGGACCAACCATTTCTAGAAAAGCATATGGGAGGACATATTTAATGCCTCGGATAGCATCGAGAAAGCTTTTTTTATGAATGGCAATTGGAATTAAAATTAACGCTCCGATTAAAGTACGGCCCGCAACAATTAACGCCGGTGGAATATCTAGGACGGCAATCTTTATTAACAAGTAGGGAATACCCCAAAGGAATCCAACGATGGCAAAGTAAATCCAGGATCTACGACTCATTTATGCCAGCACCTTGCGATACAACTCGATCGTTTGATGGGCAACTGATTCCCAACTAAACTCTTCCTGCGCGCGCAAACGCCCAGCCCGCCCATAGGCTTTAAGTAACTCGGGTTGGGAGATAAGTCGAGTGATTGCAATGGCCAAAGCCTCCTCAAAGATATGTGAATCTGCGTCGTAATCAACCAGTTCTCCCGTTTGACCCTCCAGGACGACCTCGGGAATTCCCCCAACTCTGGATGCTAGGACGGCAGTTTCACAGGCCATCGCCTCCAGATTCACTATTCCTAGTGGCTCATAGATAGATGGACAGATGAAGAGTTCGGCGCCAGTAAGCAGCGCCGTTAACTCGGAACGCGCTAGTTTTTCGGCAATCCACCAGATATTTCCACGGATTTTTTGTAGCTCCGCTATTAAATCTGCGACCTCGGATGCGACTCCCTCCTCATCGGCATTACCTGCGGCAATAACCAGGCCGTACTGCGCCGGCACATCGGCCCAAGCGCGCAGTAAGTGGGCCAAACCTTTCTGGCGGGTAATACGTCCAACGAAGATGGCATAGGGCGCACTCACTCCATATGCGATCGCCGCCGAGGGGTCGTGGTTAGGTATAAATTCTGAGCTATCTACTCCATTGCGAATAACCACTACATCATCAGGGTTAATATTTGGATAGGCATCCAGTAAATCTTCGCGCATGGCATCGCTTACTGCGATTATCGCCGCGGCGGATTCAAATGCGGTTTTTTCAGCCCACGAAGAGATTTCATATCCGCCACCTAACTGTTCGGCCTTCCAAGGGCGCAGCGGCTCAAGGGAGTGAGCGGTAATAATATGGGGGATCCGATACTGCATCCAAGCAAAGTGGCCCGCCATATTTGCATACCATGTGTGCGAATGCACAATGTGAAGATCTTGCAGATGCGAAGCAATTTCAAGATCAGTAACTAACGCGGTAATTGCAGGATTACTTTCGCGAAACTGCTCAGGTGTTGAATACCCAAATGCATCATCTCGTAGACCATCAAAGCAGTGAACATCAACTGAGATTGCCGCAATAGATCGAAGGGCCTGCGTTAACTGCTGTACATGAACACCCGCACCGCCATATATAAATGGGGGCCACTCTTTAGTGACTATGCCGATTTTCAAATCGCTCATAAATTTCCCCTACCCCGCTTTAGAGGGACAGGCTATCGTTAGGCCATGGCAAAACTTAAACTCCCACTAGGCATTGTCCTAGCTGGTGGCGAGGGTAAGCGATTAATGCCCCTCACGGCCGATAGAGCTAAGCCGGCCGTTCCCTTCGGCGGCTCGTATCGCCTCATAGATTTCGTGCTCTCAAATTTAGTAAATGCAAATATGCTTAAAATCGCGGTTTTGACACAGTACAAATCTCACTCACTCGATCGGCACATTACAACTACTTGGCGAATGTCGGCGCTTCTTGGAAACTACATCACCCCTGTTCCGGCTCAGCAACGTTTAGGGCCCCGCTGGTATACGGGAAGCGCAGATGCAATTTTACAAAACTTTAATTTAATCAATGACGAGGATCCAAAACATATTTTAGTTTTTGGTGCCGACCACGTTTATCGTATGGATCCAAGTCAAATGTTTGAACGACACGTTGAATCTGGTGCCGGAGTTACCGTTGCCGCTATCCGTATGCCACGCTCTGAAGCACATGAATTTGGCGTTATTGAGTTAGCAAGTGATGGCATCACAATCAAGACATTTCACGAAAAGCCGTCTGATCCACCAGCGATGCCAGGCCATCCAGATATGTGTTTAGTCTCCATGGGAAACTACATTTTTAAGCGTGATGTAATGGAAGAGGCGTTGATGATCGATGCCCAAGACATTGAATCTCGTCATGATCTAGGTGCGAATATAATTCCATTTTTAACTAATAATGGAGTAGCAAAGGTTTATGACTTTGCCGACAACGTTGTTCCTGGTGAGACCGATCGAGATAAGGGATATTGGCGCGATGTTGGCTCAATCGATGCCTATTACGACGCACATATGGATTTAGTATCGATCCATCCAATCTTTAATCTTTACAACCGAGAGTGGCCACTACTCACTAATCCACCATCACTTCCTCCAGCAAAATTTAGCGAGGGAGGTGCAGCCCATGATTCTATCGTTGGCGCGGGCACAATAATCTCAGGTGGAATTTTGAATAGATCGGTGGTCTCTTATGACGTCTCAATCGGTTTGGGCTCACTGATCGAAGGCTCGGTCCTTATGCCTTCGGTGCATGTTGGTAATAAGGCGATTATTAAAAATGCAATCTTAGATAAAAATGTTTTTGTAGAGCCTGGTGCTCACATTGGTTTAGATCTGGAGCGAGATCGCGAGCGTTTTACGATTTCGCCAGCTGGAATCATTGTCGTAGGAAAGGGCGTTCGAGTAAGCCCTTAGTTACTCACTCCAATCCTGAGTTCTATCGCGAAGTATGCGGTATCGATCCATTACCTCTGGCGTTGAATCGGATGAGTGATGGGAAATCTCTCCGAGATTCCAAGTAGGCATATCACCTAAAAGCGCCCAAGCCGCCTGCTTTGCAGCACCATCGGCAACATACTCACCCGCTGGCGGTACTAGGACTTCGCGACCAAAAAGCGCGCTTGCAATAATAGGGATGGCAGGATTCTTCGCCGCTCCACCAATAATTAAAACTCGATTTACCTTGACGCCAAGTGCGATCAAAGCGTCAAGTGCATCGGTTAATCCGCACAACATGCCTTCGATCATGGCACGGGCGATATCCTGTGGATTTGAATTCTTTAAATTCATTCCAGAAAAAATACCCGTTGCAGTTGGGCGATTTGGCGTTCGCTCTCCCTGAAAATAGGGCAGGAGTGTCAGACCGTTAGCACCGGGTGAAGAGTTTAAAGCTAGGGCACCAACTTCATCATGGCTCTTTCCTAATATTGAAGCCGCTGCATCTAAGATGCGCGCGGCATTGAGTGTGCAGACAAGTGGCAGGTAACGCCCCGTTGCATCGGCAAAGCCTGCAACTGCACCCGATGCATCGTGGGTTGACGTATCTGAGACTGCGAAAGCCGTGCCACTGGTGCCGAGGGAGATGACAACATCTCCGGGTTGAGCTTGTAAGCCGAGTGCAGCACCTGCGTTATCCCCGGCACCGGCGGCGATTGGAATGCCCGAAGTGGTCGTGCCACCAAATTCATTAGCTTTAATTATTGTCGGAAGTTTAAGTTCGAAATCATGTCGAAGTGCCAGGCGCAGAATATCTTCGCGGTAATGCGAAGTTGTTGGATCGAAATATCCCGTGCCCGATGCATCCGATCGATCGGTAAATAATCTCTCAAAATCTTTTCCACCTTGCAACTGCCACGAGAGCCAGTCATGAGGTAAGGCGATTGATGCAACGCGGGCGGCGTTTACAGGCTCGTTGTCGGCCAGCCAGCGCAGTTTAGTTGCGGTAAAAGATGCTACGAGCACGGAGCCGGTTTTACGAGCGATTTCGGCGTCACCTCCAGCTTCGCGATTTAAATCAACTGCGGCCTGGGCCGATCTCGTGTCATTCCATAAAATCGCGGGGCGAATAACTTTGCCATCACTATCTAATGCCACCATGCCATGCTGTTGACCTGCGATAGAGATCGCAGAGACATCGGAAAGCCCTCCGGCTTTATTACACGCTTCATCAAGGGCGACCCTCCATAGTTCGGGATCGATTTCGCGCCCGTCTGGGTGTGAGGCACGTCCTTCGCGTACTAAGACCCCGGTAGCAGCGTCGCGGATTACCACTTTTACCGATTGAGTTGAAGAGTCCACGCCTGCGACCAGTTTTCGATTATCCATTGTGCAAGGCTAGACTGTCTCGGTCAGCGTTGACCATATGTAGGGCAGTTGTGCGATTTCGAGCCCTACTTCAATGAATATTTCATAGTGGAGTAAATAATGCGCATTGGTGTACTCACTGGCGGCGGAGACTGCCCAGGATTAAACGCGGTAATTCGAGCCATTGTCCGTAAAGGTGTCAAAGAGTATGGACACGAGTTTGTTGGCTTTCGCGATGGGTGGAAGGGACCGCTTGAGGGTTTAACCATGCCCTTAACGCTGGAAACTACGCGGGGAATTTTGCCTCGCGGTGGAACTATTTTGGGCTCATCACGTACCAACCCTTTCAAGATCGATGGTGGCGTGGAAAAGATTAAGGAGAATTTAGCTAAAGCCGGTATCGATGCTTTGATCGCCATTGGCGGCGAAGACACTCTTGGTGTGGCAACGAAGTTAGATACATTGGGCGTTAAAGTAATTGGCGTTCCCAAGACGATCGATAATGATCTCAATAACACCGACTACACATTTGGTTTTGATACCGCCGTCAATATCGCCGTGGAGGCTATTGATCGCTTACATACAACGGCAGAGTCCCATCACCGTGCCCTGATTGTTGAAGTTATGGGACGTCATGCCGGTTGGATCGCACTTCACGCCGGACTCGCTGGTGGGGCCGCATGTATTCTCATTCCAGAGCAGAAGTTTTCCGTTGCCAAAGTATGTGAATGGGTTGAGTCTCGATTTAAATCTCACTACGCCCCCATTATTGTTATCGCCGAAGGCGCTATCCCACAAGATGGTGATATGGCAGTCAAAGATCAGAGCCTGGATGCCTTTGGGCATGTTAAGTTGGCAGGAATTGGCGACTGGCTTGCCAGTGAGATCGAGGCCAAGACGGGCAAAGAGGCGCGCACATCGGTCTTGGGCCATATTCAACGGGGTGGATCACCAACGGCATTTGATCGCGTCCTTGCTACACGCTTTGGTCTACAAGCAATCACCGCAGCCCATGAAGGTGATTGGGGAAAGATGGTCGCGCTACATGGAACCGACATCGTGCGAGTTCCATTAGTTTCGGCAACTGAAAAGCTTAAGCTGGTTCCACTAGATCGATATACGGAGGCCGAGATCTTCTTTGGGTAATTGCAGCACGCGATGCCCCACGGACTCTCTACTCTTATGCCTATGAGCACATCACTTGACTCCTTATTCGACTCTGGTTTAATCGCCGCCCAACAACCAAACTGGCCGGGTGGAGCCGACGGTGCGCCAATAAAGGCCGCCGTAGCTGAGTTGAAATCATTTCCGCCCTTGGTATTTGCCGGTGAGTGCGATGATTTAAAGTCACGGATCGCCTTAGCTGCCCAAGGTCAGGCTTTCTGGCTACAAGGCGGAGACTGTGCCGAGACCTTTGCTGCAGCAACTGCCGATTCAATCCGTAACCGGATAAAGACTATTTTGCAGATGGCCGCAGTTTTACAGTACTACTCCTCACTTCCAGTGATAAAAGTTGGGCGCATGGCTGGACAGTTTGCCAAGCCTCGGTCAAATGACATGGAGACTAGAGGCGAAGTAACGCTTCCCGCTTATCGAGGTGATGCGGTCAATGACTTAGAGTTCAATGAGAAATCACGGACACCAGATCCGCACCGCTTAGTCCGCGTCTATAACACTTCGGCTGCAACGCTTAACTTAGTTCGCGCATTTACACAGGGTGGATTCGCTGATTTACGCCAAGTACATGAATGGAACAAGGGCTTTATTCGCGACTCATCAGTGGGAGTTCGCTACGAAGAGATGGCAAATGAGATTGGCCGTGCTTTAGCCTTTATGAAATCGGCTGGGGTTGATCCACAGTCATTTAAATCCGTCGACTTTTTTGCAAGCCATGAAGCTCTGATTCTGGAGTATGAAAAGGCGCTCACGCGGATCGATTCACGTACCGGAAATCCATATGATGTATCGGGCCACTTCCTCTGGATCGGCGAGCGGACCCGAGCTTTAGATGGGGCGCATATAGATTTTGCATCGAAAGTTCATAACCCCATCGGCGTAAAGCTCGGCCCGAAGACGAAGGTGGATGATGCTTTAGCCCTCATTGATAAGTTAGATCCAGATCGCCAACCCGGTCGCCTCACTTTTATTACGCGAATGGGAGCGGGCAAAATCCGTGAAGCCTTACCCGCCCTTGTCGATGGAGTGAGTAAATCTGGGGCACAGGTTTTGTGGGTCTGTGATCCTATGCATGGAAATACTTATGAAGCACCAAGCGGCTATAAGACGCGGAGCTTTGACGATGTTATGGATGAGGTTAAAGGCTTCTTTGAGGTGCATAAGTCGTTGGGTACTCACCCGGGTGGGGTGCACATCGAACTAACGGGTGATGATGTAACGGAGTGCGTCGGCGGGGGAGAGAAGATATCCCACGAGGATTTGGCGACGCGATATGAGAGCGCATGTGATCCTCGTCTAAACCACGCACAATCCCTTGAACTTGCATTTTTAGTTGCTGAAATGTTGCGGGACCGTTAATTTAGTTACATGTCTTTAGTTGTTACGACAATCAAGAGCCCCATTGGCCTGCTTAACCTTTTAGCCGATGACCAATTTCTCATCGGTGCTAATCTTTCATCGATCTCTGCTTTTAATATTGAGGGTGAACTGCGTACGGTCAAATCTATCCCAGTAATATCGGATTTAATTAATGATTATTTTGATGGAGATTTTTCGGCGATTAATGCAATTAAAGTTCGACAAAATGGTGCAGCCTTTTCACAAGCGGCATGGCGATCGATGCGAAAAGTTAGGGCAGGCAAAACTATCTCTTACTCAGATTTAGCCGAAAAAGCTGGATCGGTGTCAGCGGTTCGGGCAGCTGGAAGTGCCTGTGCAAAAAATGCGATCATGATTGTTGTGCCTTGCCATCGAATCGTAAAGACGGGCGGGGCTTTAGGAAATTATGCCTACGGCCTAGATAAGAAAGAGTGGCTACTACGCCACGAGGGCTACCTTTAAAATCTCAACTGCTTGGGCGCACTGATCATCATCAAAATCCATATGCGTAACTAAGCGCGCATATTTTGGACCTAACGCGCTAATCCATAATCCGCCATCGCGGCAACGCTGTGCAAGTTCGGCGGCAGTAAATGGCATATCCAATAAATCTAATCCAACTATATTTGTTTCCACACTCTGCGGATCTATGAGCGTGGGATTAATTGCGGCGATTGCAAGGGCTAATGTTTGCGCGCGCCGATGATCCTCTACTAAGCGCTCTACATTATTATCAAGTGCGAAGTGACCGGCCGCGGCCAAGAGACCCACTTGGCGCATTCCAGCACCGTAGCGCTTACGCCATATACGTGCGCCAAGGACTCGCTCACGGGTTGAGAGCATAAGCGAACCGATAGGTGCCCCTAAGCCCTTGGATAGACAGACACTGATCGTGTCAAAGTACTTTCCATATTCACTAAAAGAGTGGCCACTAGCGATGTGAGCGTTCCAAATACGCGCCCCATCTAAGTGAAGTGCCAGGCCCATCTCATCTGCACCTCGTCGAAGTTCGGCGATCTGAGCAATTGACTGCACCGTACCGCCGCCGAAGTTATGGGTATTTTCTACCGCGATTGCCGTGGTGGAGACGAGATAAGGCCCCGAATCTGGGCGAGCTATCGCAAGGGCATCGGATGCTTTCAGTACGCCATTTATTGCCGGCCATGTGCGAGTTGTGATGCCACTAAAAACAGCGGCGGCGCCAAGCTCGGCCCGGACAATATGCGAGTTTGTCTCAGCAATTAACTCTTGTCCGGGTGCAACGAGAGTGCGAATTGCTAATTGATTTGCGAGCGAACCAGTTGGGGTGAAAAGCCCTGCCTCTTTTCCAAAAAGTGCCGCTACTCGCTCTTCGAGAGAGTTAACGGTTGGGTCATCTCCGTAAACATCATCGCCGACAGGGGCGGCAGCGATAGCCTCTCGCATCGCCTCAGAGGGTTTAGTTACAGTGTCAGAGCGAAGATCAATTACCATTGTTAAAGCCTACTTCTCTTCTTTCATAACAATCAAATACATTGCCGTAACTACCATGGTCCCACCGATCGAAACCTTTACAGTCAGACTCTCGCCACCGAAGAGAACTGCGAAGAGCGCTGCAAAGACCACCTCCATCGTTAAAATAACGGCGACCTTAGTAGCACTCATATGCGCCTGTGACCAGGTCTGAATTATAAAGGCGATAGCCGTTGCAAAGACTGCGGTGAAAGCCACGACCGCCCACACACCTAAATCTGGTGGGGGAGAGTACCCACCAGGGATAGATGTTATGCCGGCAAGAAGTGCACAGACGGCCAACTGGACAACGGTCATTGCATACGTATCGCGTCCTGAGCTCCATTTACTCAAGGCGATAATGTGGAGTGCAAATAAAATGGCGCTCACAAAAGTTAAAAGTTCGCCTATTCCAACTGACCAGCCGTGAATCGATAGCAGAGCAAGCCCAAGGGTTGCGATAAAAATACAGCCCCATGTGAAGCGATTAACCCTTTGCCGAAGAATAATCGAGGCAAATAGGGGCGTTAAAACGATATAGAGTCCAGTTACAAAGCCGGTAACTGCTGCACCTGTCCGCGCGAGCCCCAGAGTCTGGAAGATGTATCCACTGCCTAAAAATAAACCTGCGGTACTGGCCCGCAGTAAGAGATCACGATTCATTAACTTAATCACTTGTGGGCGAATGGCCAGCATCACGATGACTGCCAGAGTAAAGCGCGTGAAAAGGAAGTTATTGACACTCTGGCGGGAGATGGCATCTTTCATAATAACGAAAGAAAGACCCCAAGCCATGGCTACTGTAAGAAGAGCCCAAGGTGCCAACTGTAATTTTAGAGTATGTTTTGGGCCACTCATTCGCCATCACGTATCTTTTTTAGAAGTGCAACTTCGATGGTGTGTTTTTCTTCCATACCTGGGGTTTCAAGAACTAGAGGCACATTTGCAATAGCGGGATGGGCCAGAAGTTCGGCAAATGCTTTTACTCCTATGTGCCCATCCCCAATATTTTGATGACGATCTTTTAATGCTCCACAAATATCCATCGAATCATTGGCATGAACGAGTTTAAATCTCTCAACCCCAGCGATCTCAATTAGCAGGTCGATCGTTGCCGTCATCCCACCTTCGACTGAAATGTCATGTCCAGCTGCAAATACATGACATGTATCTAAGCAGATTCCAACTTTGGGGTGGTACTCCAAAGCTGTGAGATATTTTTCCAGATCATCTAATTTTTTCACGAGTGATTGACCTTGGCCGGCAGTCGGTTCAAGGAGAAGAAAAGGTGCATCATCACTTAATGCATTTAAAATCGGCATCATGCCTTCATGAATCTGTTTCCAAGCCTGGTCAACGTAGGTAACATCAACGGCTGAACCGGTGTGGATTACAACACCAAGGGCTCCGATATCGGCGCCGCGTTGAAGTGAGTAAGCAGTCGATGCGAGTGAGTTTAAGTAGGTCGCTTCGGTGGGCGAGCCTAGATTTATTAAAAATGGCGCATGTACGTACGTATGGATATCTAACTCGGCAGCCTTTAATTTAAAGGCTTCATCCAGATCGGGTTTAGCTGCCGGCATCGCCCACATCCGAGGACTAGAGGCGAATACTTGGATAACTTCGGCCCCTGTAGTTTTGGCATATTCGATCGAGCGCTTAGCCATCCCACCTGTCGTTGGAGTGTGCGCACCTATGCGGGGCTTTGCTACGGGCATCGCGCTACCCTACGGTAATTGTGACCACGCTGCCACGTTTGACTTTACTTCCAGTTTTTGGCGAGATATTTGTGAGCCTTTTTAACTTCTTTGAGCCTATTTTTTTAACAATAACTTTTAGTTCGAGATTTTTGAGCTCGTTAACTGCCTTGGTAGTTTCGATAGAGAAAATATTTGGTATATAAACAAATTCAGATCCTTTTGAGACTATCAGGGAAACTGTTGCACCCTTGGCTGTGTCAACATTTCCGGGTGGGCTTTGTGAAATAACGGCGCCAACTAAAATTGATTCATCGAAGGCATATGTGCTTTGGACGTTAAACCCGGCATCGGTGAGTTCATTGAGTGCTTGTTCACCACTCTTACCGACGTAAGACGGCAGCGAAATATTTTCAACGCCCTTGCTGACATTTAGATTTACTTGCGAATCTCGTTTAACCTTTGTTCCGGCTACTGGATCAGAGTTGACGACGAAGCCCTTAGGAATACTGCTGCTATATATTTCAGTGATATTTCCCAACTTGATTGGGCTCTTTGTGATCGCTGCGGTGGCCGCCTTTGGGCTTAAGCCAATAAGAGATACAAATGTATATCGTTCTACGCCCTTTGAAATGACAAGTCGCACTTTATCGGTGGAGTTAACACGACCACCACCCGGTGGTGAGGATTCGATAACAGTGCCATCGGGGATTAGCTCATCGAATCGCTTTTCCACAATGATATTCGTGAGTCCGAGCGGAGAGAGTGCTGAGAGTGCATCGCTGTATGAGCCGCCAACGGTAGAGGGCACGACAATGCGTGAGCCCGGTCCAACCAGGGCGTACCACCCACCAACACCCAGTCCTATTGCAAGAAGTAGTGCGATTTTACGGTTGCGCTTTACTCGTCGACTGATTCTTGCCTTTTTCTTCTCACGTCGAGTGATCTCTTTTGTACTCTCGTGAAGTTGCGCCGATGGCTCTGGAGTAATCGCCGTTTTCATTTTTTTGGGGCGCTGTTCTCGGACTGGCTCTACGGGTAAGTCGAGGCTTAATTTCATCTGACTCTTTTTTGGATTCATTTCGAACTCAATATTTTCTAGTTCGGCGAGAAACTCACCGGCATTTCGCGGACGTTTATCAGGGTCTCGATCGCTAGCTCTACTTATTAATTCATCAAGTGGGGTTGGGATATCACTTCGCTTTGATTTGAGTGATGGAATATCTTGATTGACATGCATGTAGGCGATCTGAATTGGCGAGTCGGCAGTGAAGGGCTTTTCTCCGGTCAACATCTCATAGGCGATTATTGCGACGGCATAGACATCACTACGAGCATCGGCTACGCCCCGTTGGACCTGTTCAGGGGAGAGGTAGGAGACTGAGCCCAATATGACACTGGATTCGGCCGTCATTGTCGATCCAATTATCTCCCCGCGGGCTAAGCCAAAGTCGGCAATCTTGATTCGACCCTCTTTTGATATCAAGATATTTTCCGGCTTTACATCTCGATGAGTAATTCCAATGGCATGGGCCGCACCTAGGGCGGCTAATATCGGGGTCAAATAATTTATGGCATCCTTTATTTCAAATCGGCCCCGCTCATTGAGGTACTCTCGAAGCGTTGAGCCCTCGATTAATTCCATCACTAAAAAGACGGCAGGAACTCCGCTTTGATTCCAGCCTTGATCTTGCACGGCCACGATATTGGGATGAGAGAGAGCGGCTGCAGCCTTGGCCTCTCGGATGAATCGACCCACAAAGGCCTCATCTTGGGCTAAATGAGGATGCATGATTTTTACAGCGACCCGGCGATCTAAACGCGTATCGAGAGCCTCATAGATAGAAGCCATTCCACCATTAGCGATCTGGCGGATTAATTGATATCGGCTATCAATGAGCTCTCCAGATAGATCCGACATAACGAGGATTTTATTGATTACTCCTTAAAGAAGAGGTTGGGGCGCGCCCAATTTAGCTATGAAGTGAGAATGTAATCGGCGTGATTTCGAGTTAAATCACTTAAAAAATGCTGTGCCTGTTGTTGTTGCCATTGGTGCATCTGGGCTTCGATCTCGTGGCCATCACGAGCAAGGACGCGTGCAAGTCCTATCGCCGGCTCTATATCGAGCCAGTACAGCGTTGCGCCAGCCTCCCGAACTACTTTTTGCCCCGCCCCAACGCCCTCTATAATTAAAATATCACTCGGCGAAATAGTTTCAACTGCGTCAAATGACGATTTCGCCCAGTTATAAATATCAATGGTGATTGAACTGCCTGATTTGAATGCCGTTACTATCTCTGAAAGTTTTGCGGTGAGTCGCTGATCAAGTGCGTTCTCCCAGCCTGCATATAAATCATCCATATGAATGATCGATACTGATTGTGTGGTTTGGTAGTCGGCTAAGAACTTGGCGGCTAATGTAGTTTTCCCAGCCCCGGCCGGTCCATCAATGGCTATGACTCTCACTCGATTGCATCCATTCTGAATCTCAGAGCTAATTTCCAAAGCCAATTACCAGAGCGTTAACGGGCTGGGCGAATCCTTAGAGTAACCTTACTCGTGTGTTAAAGCTTTCGTATCTGGCAATGATTATTTTCACCGTCATCGGCTCTTTTTGGCTCGAGCTTTTTTTGAAGGTTCGCGTTTTGGCACGTTTGAAAGCGGCAGTGCGGGCTATCCTCCCCGTAGCTTTTCTATTTATCGTCTGGGATGCCTATGCAATTAGAAACGGCCATTGGCGATTTGATAAAAACCAGATAATTGGAGTCCACGGAGCCTTCAATATTCCGCTCGAGGAGTATCTCTTTTTTATCGTCGTCCCACTTGCCGCAATCATGACAATTGAAGCGGTTCGAAAGGTCAAGAATGGTTGGCCGGTATAACCATGACTTACACACAGCTGGCAATCTCAGCGGTTGTCTGCGCGGTTATTTTTGATTTTTTGATAGCTAAAACCTATCTTGTTAAACGTAAGGTTTTTTGGACAAGTTACTTAATCATCTTCATTTTTCAACTCATTACTAACTGGTGGCTTACCTCTCGCAATATCGTTATTTATAACTCCGATAAAATAATCGGAGTGAGAGTCGCGTCTGCCCCAATCGAAGATCTGTTTTTTGGATTTTCGTTAGTACTAGGAGTTTTGGCTAATTGGATACGAATCGAAGCTTCAAGAAGGCCGCGCCAGCAACTTTGATTCGTTTAGCGTTTGACACTTTTGCGCGCTTGCTAAAGACGTCATATCCGATCTTTTCAACCTCATCAACGATTCCACAGTAAAGCTCACTTGCCGCTTCAATACATGGACGACTTGTGGCTTCAAGGAGTGCGATACCGGGAGCAGCCTCAGATTGTAGGCGCCTAACTCTTGCAATTTGAAATTGGAGAGCAGAGATGATCTCTGGAGTTAATTTTCTGGCTTGCAGCATTTCACGGCTCACGCCAAATTGAGTTAACTCATCAATGGGTAGGTAAATTCGGCCACGATCTAAGTCTTCATCGATGTCACGGATGAAGTTTGCGAGTTGAAATGCTACGCCGAGTTTTTCGGCCGATTCAAAGGCGGCGATATCGGAGTAACCAAGTATGGGGACCATCTCAAGTCCAATCACGGCCGCCGAACCATAGACATACTCCATTAGATCCTCATACGTTAAATACTCCTTCACGGTTAAATCCATCGCCATCGATCGCATGAAGGCAACGAAATACTCATGTGGAATCTGATGCCGACCGACCGTATCGATGAGTGCCCGACCGATGGCATCAGTACTTGTCCCGGAGTTTAAATCTGCAAGCACCCCATCACCCCAGAGCTTCAAAGCGTCGGCCTTTTCACTCTCGGTCAGGGTTGATGCCAGATCATCGACAATCTCATCGGCGTAGCGAGCAAAGCCATAAAGGGCGTGAACAAAGGGGCGTTTAGCCTTTGGAAGCAGGAGAGTGGCGAGAAAATAGGTTTTACCGTGAAGGGCGTTGAGTCTTTTGCACTCGGTATAGGAGTTGCGCAACTCTGAACCTTCGATTCCGGCAGCTACTAACTCTCTCATTCTCCGAAGTCTAGCGATATCAAGAGGCTAACTACGCTCAACTCTCAACTAGTAATCAAGAGTGGGCTACCGCAAAAACATGCAGTGTGCTACTACCGTTATCTCGATATCCCGATATCCCGATATAGCGGTTTGTGAGCCGTCACTTCACTCGAGGTCGCAAACACCCTCGTAAAAAAATTAGAGAGGTCCCTCATGCTTGATACGTTCTTCAAAATTACTGAGCGCGGGTCAACGCTCGGCCGTGAAATTCGTGGCGGTTTCGTCACATTCTTCACTATGGCTTACATCGTTGCACTGAATCCGCTCATCATCGGTCTGGCTAAAGATGGCGATGGAAAATATCTCGGTGGAAGTGGTGATCATCCAAATCTCGCGATGGTAGCGGCGATGACCGCGCTAATTGCCGGGCTGCTTACGATTCTTATGGGAGCTGTCGCTAACTTCCCATTGGCCCTTGCTACCGGGCTTGGACTCAATACCTTTGTAGCCGTCGGCATCGCATCGAAGATGACATGGGCAGATGCGATGGGCTTGGTCATTATTGAAGGAGTGATTATTGTCATTCTCGTTCTTACTGGTATTCGGGCTGCGGTCTTTCGTGCCGTTCCAGCTCAATTAAAAATTGCGATTGCCGTGGGCATTGGACTCTTTATAACACTTATCGGACTCGTTGATTCAGGTTTTGTTCGCCGCACCTCCGCTGGTCCAGTTCCGGTTCAGCTGGGCGATAACGGTAACCTCGTCGGTTGGCCAATTGTGGTCTTCGCCTTTGGTCTCTTCTTGATGATCGCATTGGTCGTTCGCAAGGTCAAAGGTGCGCTTCTCATCGGCATCGTGACCACCACAGTTCTCGCAATCATCGTAGAGAAGGCTTTTAAAATTGGACCTAACTTTGATGGCGCTACCGGAAAAGTAAATCTCAAGGGCTGGGGGCTAAATGTTCCATCTGTGCCATCGAAGATCTTCGCAACGCCAGATTTCAGTATGTTTGGCCATGTCAATTTAACCGGCGCTTTTAACCGGGTAACGGTCATCTCTGCCATCCTATTGATTTTCTCACTCCTACTCTCTGATTTCTTCGATAACGTCGGAACTGTCACGGCGATAGCTGCTGAGGGTGGACTTGTAGATAGCGATGGTAACGTTCCAAATATCGATCGAATTCTTCTTGTCGATGGAATTGCCGCTGTCGCTGGTGGACTAGGAAATGTCTCCTCCAACACTAGTTATATCGAGTCTGCATCGGGTGTGGGCGAAGGTGCTCGAACCGGACTTGCCTCGGTAGTGACTGGCTTACTCTTCTTACTCACCACCTTCTTGGCGCCTCTTGTTGCAGTTATTCCATATGAGGCCGCTACTCCTGCTCTCATCATCGTCGGCTTTATGATGATGACTCAAATTAAGAATCTGGATTGGGCAGATTTAGGTATTGGGATTCCAGCATTTCTCACCATTATCTTGATGCCTTTTACTTACAGCATCTCGGTCGGCATTGGCGCTGGATTTGTATCACATGTGCTCGTCCGTGTTGTTCAAGGTCGCGCTAAAGAGATTCACGCTTTGCTGTATATCGTTGCCGGGCTTTTTGTGATCTACTTCTTACAATCTCCGATTAACGTATGGACCGGTAAGTAGTCATTACCTCTCCTATTCCTGGTCAGGCCCCGAAGGATCTCCTTCGGGGCCTGATCCGTGATATCCCCAACTTCCCGTCAGAGGGCATTCTCTTTAAAGATATAACGCCACTACTCCACGACGGTGCAGCTTTTCAGAGTGCAGTTGCCGCATTTGCGGCAGTCAGTAATACCTATCAATTCGTCGCGGGCGTTGAGGCCCGTGGCTTCATCTTTGCAAGTGCTGTTGCTCAACTCACTGGCAAGGGGTTCATCCCCATTCGCAAGAGTGGGAAACTCCCTGGTGCCTCCCATACCGTGAGTTATCAACTTGAATATGGCGAAGCAACGCTTCAGATCCATAAGGATGCGCTCTTTCCGGGTGAGCGGATACTTCTGATCGATGATGTCCTGGCAACTGGAGGGACATTAAGTGCGGCATCTGCTCTTATTGAAAAGTGCGGAGGGGTAATTGATAGCGTCGCAGTACTAATTGAAATCGATGGACTAGGTGGCAGAGAAAAATACCTGAGCAGTGGCGCCAAGGTATCAATCTCGGTCTTGCTCTAGTTCTTTAGGCGACTGGTCTTTAGGCGACTGGGCCAACGATCCGTTCGGCGGCAAGGCGGCCCGAGATTAAGACCATCGGTAGGCCAACACCAGGCTGCGTACCGGATCCAGCAAAAACAACATTTTCAATGCC
>JBBAMX010000016.1:0-34413 GCA_040402335.1 Candidatus Planktophila sp. | reverse complement strand
CTCATAGCTGAACCCAATACCCAAATCCAGGGATATGACGAGGCTGCCTGGGGAGAAAATCAAACTTTGGGTTATGAAGTACTACCAATTGAGAATTCACTACTTGTTTTTCGAGCCGTTCGGGCTTCTTCATTGGAAATCTTGAGACGGATCACCGTAAACCAATTGGAAAACTCCGGAATACATAATGAATCAGGGGATTACACCCTAAAAACCTGGCTTGAAACGTACATAAAACATCCTTCAGAACACGCCGCACAGATTCGTTTAGGTTTATAGGGCAGCTCGCTATTTAATCACTGATTTGTCGCCTTTTTCTGCGAAAAGTTCCCCACTTCTCTAATTTGAGTTGATACATAACTTGAAAAGAAATTGCGAATATTTGTAGGCAAAAATTTGGGAGGGTATTTTTAAGCGTAAAGGTGATTGCCGCCTATAATCTGGGAATGATTCTTGAAATGGCATTTATCGAAGTTTCCCCTGAAAATCACTCTAGATTTGAGTCGGCCGTAACTAGGGCCGTTGCAGAAGTGCTATCTAAAGCTAATGGTTTTATTGACTTTCAAATGCACAAGGGAATCGAGCAAGTAAACACGTATACCTTTCATATCAATTGGGAGACTCTTGAGGATCACACCGTAGGATTTCGAAAGAGCGATTTATTTGTTCAGTGGAGAGCAATTATCGGTGAATTCTTTACAACTCCACCCATTATCGAACATTGGTCGGGCTTATAGGGCGGTTCTTCTTTTTTCTTTCATGTCAGGCATGAAGTAATCGGGCTTTTATTTCAAGAGCTTCTTCGCGCCCGACGTAAGTGAATAGTAAGCCCACTTGCCTCTTTGTGATCTTTCTAGAAGGCCAGCATCTACTAGGAGCTTTAAGTGGTGACTCACAGTGCTCTGGGCCAAACCTGTATCTGGTGTTAAGTCGCAGACACAAGCCTCTGCATTCTCTCCAGCGGCTACGGCCATCATAAGTTGAAGCCTGGTTGGATCACCCAAAGCCTTAAACTGCTCAGCAAGCAGACTGACTTGCTTGGGCGACTTGGTGAGCATGATTGTCTGAGACACGCTCTTAGGGTACACCTGACCCATTGATATTTATCGATATGACATGTTACTCTTACATCGACAAACTTCGATAGGAGGAAAGAATGAGCTCAAACACGACCTCTGGCACATGTTGCGAGGTATGTAAATGCGATCCTTGCTGCTGCACAGAATCTTGCTGCCAACAACCTTGCTGCTAATAGATGCTTCGTAGGTATTTAGCGGAATTCCTTGGAACCTGCACTCTTGTAACAGTTGTTGTGGGCTCAGGCACAATGGCAACCAATATGAGTGCAGACCGAGGAGTTGATCTTCTCATCAACACAATTTCAACAGTCTTTGCTCTTGGGATTCTTATTCTTGTATTTGCCTCTTTGAGCGGCGCACATTTCAACCCAGCTGTTTCCCTGAGTGAATGGGCTCAAAAGCGACTCTCATTGACACTTCTTTTGGGTTATCTCACTGCTCAATTTGCAGGTGGGATCGCTGGCGCCATGCTCGCAAACCTCATGTTTAAAAATCCCGCCTACTTCCCATCTCAACATGTACGTAGCGGAGCAAACTTATGGATGGGTGAGATTGTTGCCACGGCTGGCCTTCTCTTTCTCATTCAAGTACTTAGGGGACAGGACAAGGAGTCTCTGGCGCCTGTTGTAATTGCTTCTTGGATCGGTAGTGCTTACTTCTTCACCTCTTCGACATCTTTTGCTAATCCTGCAGTCACGTTGGCCCGAAGCTTTACTGATACTTTTTCGGGTATTTCCCTAGGCTCCGTCGCTATGTTTATGGTGGCTCAAATGGTTGGAGCATTGCTTGGTTTCATTCTTGGAAAATATTTCAATCACTCACAAATGGAGAATGTAAATGACTAACAAGGGCTTTTATGAATTTGATGACCTAGATGGGGTATTGACTCGTATTGCCGAACGCCTTGATGACAAGTTTAAAGGAGTCTTTTCCACAGAGACCATTGAACGTTACGTTAAAGAAAGTTATGCACTCCTAGCCGAGAAGGCAAGAGTTAATATTTATCTTCCACCTCTCACGGAACGCTTCGCAAGGGATCGCTTGATGGCTCTTGCTCAATCTGAAGATAAGATCGTTAAAAATAAACTGGAGATACTCTTTGTGTGTGTCCATAATGCGGGGCGCTCACAAATGGCTGCAGCACTTGCAATGCAAATATCACAAGGCGCAGTTTCTGTCCGCTCGGCAGGTTCGGCACCCGCTGACTCAATTCCAGAGGCGGTTCATGCAGCCATGGATGAAATTGGTTTGAATTTGGCTGAAGCCTTTCCAAAGCCACTAACGGATGAGGTTGTTCGTGCAGCCGATGTCGTGATCACAATGGGCTGCGGAGATGC
This sequence comes from Candidatus Planktophila sp., assembly GCA_040402335.1. GTDB lineage: Bacteria > Actinomycetota > Actinomycetes > Nanopelagicales > Nanopelagicaceae > Planktophila. The sequence continues at coordinate 31,997 of JBBAMX010000016.1, read as the reverse complement.
TTGCCCAATCTATCCTGGAAAGCGATATGAGGATTGGGATTTGGAAGATCCTTCCGGGCTGGATGCCGATGGCGTTAAGTCAGTTCGTAATGACATTGAAGCTCGTATTCGAACTCTGCTCACTGAGTTAAAGGTAATTTAATGTCTGCGAAACCTACAGTTTTATTTGTCTGTGTACATAATGCTGGCCGCTCTCAAATGGCAGCAGGCTTTATGCGTGAACTCGGTGGAGATAGAGTTGCAGTTCTATCAGCAGGATCGGCCCCAAAAGGCACAATCAACCCAATTGCAATAGAAGCAATGGCCGAAGTCGGCATTGATATTGCAAACCAGCAGCCAAAAACGCTGACTACCGAAGCCGTACTGGAGTCTGATGTCGTTATCACAATGGGCTGTGGGGATGCCTGCCCTTTCTACCCTGGCAAACGATATGAGGATTGGGTTCTTGAAGATCCTGCTGGGCAAGATATCGATTTTATTCGCAGAGTCCGTGATGACATCAAGGTGCGGGTAGAGGAATTACTAATGGAGATTCTCGCTTAAAGTATCGTTCGAGATTAATTAAGTTTGTTACTAAATCTCTGGTTCTCAATGTGGCAATGATCAGAATAATTGGAAAATATGGAGAGTAGACTTCGCTAATGCTTTCTAAGTTCGCCCCCTTTAAAGAGTTCACAACTATCCTCAATCCGCATTCGCGGCGCATTGTCACAGGGATTTCCTTAAATGCTATTGGAGGGGGAATGACCCTGTCGCTCCTGATGGTTTATCTTCACTCAATTCGGGGATTTACAACAACCTTTAGCGGTTTGCTCATGGCTTGGGGCGCCTTTGTCGCAATTTTGGGTGCTGGACCGACTGGCGCTTTAGTCGACCGCATTGGCCCGAAGAAAGTTATCGTCCCTGGACTAGTTATCACATCCCTTTCAGCCTTCTCATTTTCACTTGTGACAAACCATACCCATGCAGTGATGGCAATGACGCTCTTCTCTATAGGAGGTCAATGCATTTGGCCGGCCCAGATGGTGATTTTGACGCGTGTAACACCAGAAGTGGATCGCTCCAAAATATTTGGATTCAACTTTATGTTACTTAACCTAGGCCTAGGTACTGGTGCAGTTATCTCCTCTTTGATTATCCGAGAAAACTCACTTCTCTCGTTTCAAATTATGTACTGGGTAGATTGTGCTACCTATCTCCTTTATCTTTTAATCGTTCTTGGACTTAATACTCCACACGCGGGTAAATACATTGCGAATGAGCATGAACTCCGGGCGGGAAGCTATCGTGAGCTGTTTGCCCGTAAAGATCTCACTGTGCTCACCTTGGCTGGCATCATCCTTTTAACTTTTGGATATGGCCCGTTGCAATCTGGAATTCCTATCTATGCAACACAATATCTGGAGCTATCGCCAAAATGGTTGGGTGTGATCTTTGGGGTCAATACGCTATCAATTGTCATATTTCAGCCTTTGGTTCTCAAAGCCATTGGGCGATATTCAAAATTTACGGCGCTCATCTCCGTAGGAGTTATTTGGGCAATCTCTTGGCTCGTGGTTGGGGTATCGCCATATGTGCCGATTTTTGTTGGAGGAATCGCGCTCTGCGTGAGCCAATTAGTATTTGCATTCGGTGAGATGGTTTATGCACCAACTAGCCCTGCGTTGATACAGGAGTTAACGCCTGAACATATTCGTGGGCGAGCAAGTGCACTCATAAGTTTGCAGTGGGGATTTTCTGGAATCATTGGACCAGCATTGGCCGGAGTAATGATCGGCGCGCACCTTGAGCAGTTATGGGTTCTGACTATGGCTCTTGGAGTATTGCTTCCAATTCCCTTCTTCTTATATGTAAAAAAACTGCACTTGGTGAGATAACCCTGGTGAGGTAGCTCCGGGTTTGGCTTGTACGTCTATTTAGAAAATCTGTTTTGCATTTTAAGATTCACTCCAGGAACGAATTGGCTGTACTGGAGGGCTGAAATGTGTTTCAAGTCACTTAATAAAAGGCAAAATTACTTTTAAACACAAAGCCAGAAATCGCTTATGGTAAGTTTTCATTGTGAGCAGGGCATTCAGAGGTAATAAGCGGATAGCGGTTCTTTACACGCTATTTTTTGCTCTCGTTTCATCGGGAGTATTAATCTCCCACTTATGCCACGCGGCGCCAATCGCTTCACAAGTAACCCAAACCTATCATCAGGCTAACTCGCATCTCCCCATCGCATCAATACCAAAGGTACCATCAGCAAATTCTGATAGCGCTGGAAAGTTGATAGATAGCGGATGCGTTGCACTTTTTATTGTGGTTCTTTTGCTGGGCAGAAAGCAGCTTCTTAATAGAGGCATTGTTAATTGTTTCAAGGGGTACATTTCATGGCGACCTGAAATCTTTTCGGAATATCGCCCACAAGCTCAGCGACTTACTCCCTCTTTGCTTCAATTAGGAGTCATTCGCATCTAATCCTCCCTCGAAAAAAACTACCCTGTTTTCAACTCGAGCAAAGGAATCTAAATGTTCAAAAAAATCGTATTACTGCTTGCAATTGTTAGTGTTCCAATTTTGGGTCAACCAGCATCAGCTAGTTCCCACGCAGATAGCCTAAAGAACCTGAGCATGAACGACATAATGTTTGCCCAGGGCATGATTCCACACCACCAACAGGCAATAAATATTTCCACTTTGGCGTTGAAAAACTCCAAGAACTCCGAAGTAAAGCGTCTTGCATCAGAGATTATTTCTGCGCAAAGAAAAGAAATCAAGCAGATGAAATACTGGCTGACTACAAACAATGCTCCGGTTTCAATGGGTCATGAAATGGGTATGGAAGGGATGCTTTCCGATACTCAGCTCACTGCCTTGAAGAAGTTGACTGGCACAAAATTTGATCTTGCTTTTCTGAGCGCCATGATTGGTCACCATAAGGGTGCAATCGGCATGGTGCCATCGGTCATGAGTTCAAAGAACTCTGAAGTGAGGCAACTAGGTATGGCAGTCAAAACCTCACAAACTAGCGAAATTGCCACAATGAAGATGCTCATAGCGAAAATTTCGAAATAGGAATTATTACGGAGACCTAGCATGAAGCGTATCTTGGCAATTTTACTAGCATCAATATTCTTGTTTCAGCCCTCTATGGCGGTGGCAGCTCCAACAGTTGCCACCGTTCAGAAAGAGATAGATAGATTACGGACTTCGGCTGCAGATAAATTTGAGGCAGCAAACGAAGCCACCATAAAAATTGCAGCACTTGAGCAGGACACAAAGGTTTTAAGACAGAGGGAATCGTCTATCAGATCTAATCTGGAAGTTACAAATAAAGTCCTTGGGCGAATTGCTGTTCAAAATTACCAAGGCACTGGATTTGGAGCAGGTCTTGAATTGTTGATGAGTAGTGATCCGTCTAGATACCTCTCCGATGCTTCGACGATTAAGATGGTTGGAAATAGGCTCACAACCGAGATGCGTAAATATGCGATTATTAAGCAAAAGGTTCAATCCTCTCAATTAGTTATTGCAGACCGGATGGCGCTACTCAGGATACAAAAGTCCAAACTAAATGAGGAAGTTGCAGCTGCTAAAGCTGCCCTGGCAAAAGCAACCAGGGTACTCAACTCTTTGACGAAGGAAAACCGGAAACGGTTACTAATTGATGAAGCGGCAAGAGAAAATAAGATATTACAGAGTTCACAAAAGTATGCGGCGAGTTATGTTGGAGATAGTTCGCGGGGATCTATTGCTCTCAAATTTGCACTGAAGCAAATTGGTGATATCTATGTATGGGCAGCGGCAGGTCCTACCCGTTGGGATTGTTCGGGACTTACAATGAGGGCTTATCAGGCCGCTGGTGTATCGCTGCCTCATTCGGCTGCAATACAGATTAAATTCGGTAAATCTATTTCTTATTCCTCCTTGAAGCCTGGCGATCTGCTCTTCTTCGGTAGGCCCATTAGTCATGTTTCTATCTATGTTGGTGGAGGGAAAATGGTTCAAGCCCCGAGGCCTGGGAAGAAGGTCGAGGTGGTACAGCTCGTCAAAATGTTTGGTAGCAAGCCATTCGTGGGCGCGCAGAGATTGTGATTATGTTAAATCTCAAAGAAAAAATGGCTGCTGTCGCAATATTTTCGCTGATAAGCACAGTTTCCCCGCAAGCCTTTGCTACAAACCATAAGCCAACGCTAGCCCAAATTGAATTAGCTAAAAAACTTGAACTTGAAAAGAAGAAAAATGCCGTGAGTGCAGAAGCCAAGCTCTCGGCGGCAAAGGGAAGTTTGAAAAAATTAGCTGTTTTGGCCGCAGAGGCCGATAAAAAATACAATATTGCAACGAATGAACTACGTATTGCGACTAACGAACTTAACTCTGCCATCCAAGTTTTCCAATTAGCCGGTGCTCAGGTCTCTGAAATGCATCGTGATATTGGAAAGTTAGCTATAGCTGCTTACACATCGGGTACCAATATTGGCAGCCTGGAAACCCTCTTGAGCGCCAATGGTCCACAAGACGTGATAGATACCATTTCTATGCTTGGGAATCTGGGATCAAAAAATAAAGTTGCGCTGGCTAGATTTAAGGTGGCCGAAGCTATCGCAAGGAGAGCTGGAATTGAAGCGCAAAGTGCAAGAAATCGTCAAGCAATATTTACCGAAAAAGTAGCTATTTCAAAGAGAGAGGCGGTTAGCGTTCGGGATGCCCAACAAAATGAAGTCGACAAACTCCAAGCGGTTCAAGATCGGCTGCAGAAGGAGTTGGCTTCGGCAGGGAAAGTGCGAGTCACACTCGAACAAAGAAGGCAGTTGGCGCTCCTGGAAGAACTGCGAGCCAATCAAGCAACCAAGGCCCCTAATCAGGCAAAAATCTGGAAAGTGGGTGGGCCAACGGGTGCATCATCAACACGAGCTACTCCTGAACAAAGATTTAAGGCCGTTGAATTTGCTAAGCGCCAAGTATTAGCAAAGAAACCCTATGTTTGGGGGAGTGAAGGCCCGAACTCATTTGACTGCTCTGGACTGGTTTATGCTGCTTATAAATCGGCCGGCCTCGGGTGGCCAAGTTGGGATCGCTTGAATGCCGCCCTGTATTACACCTACACGAAGCAGATTCCAATTTCGCAGATGCAACCCGGTGATCTCATTTTCTACTCATATAAAGGGACTCAGAACACAATCCACCACATGAGTATCTATGCTGGTAACGAAATGATGTGGGAGGCAAGGTCTACCGCCACTGGCCTAAAATTTTCAAATATTTATGCCGTTCCTGGAATGATGCCTTTTGCAGGAAGAATTTAAAAATAATCAACTACGAAATGAATCGAGTAAAAGAGTGTTAAAAATACAACATCACGGCTTCAAGTCAAGAATTTTTATTGGAATTCTAGTGTTTACTTTTGGGTTCGGAAATATTGCAAATGCTGAAACACTAAATGCTGTCTCACATATTCATCAACTAAAGGTTTTTAAAAATCAAGTTTTAATTGGCACGCATGAGGGATTATTTCGCTTAGCAGGAGTAAATAATATGATAAGAATTAGTAAGGAGAAATTTGACATAATGGGATTAGCGATACTGGGTGATTCAATATTGGCTAGTGGCCACCCTACGATTGGATCTAAACTAAAGTCGCCAGTGGGACTCATCGAATCCAAGGATGGAGGAATTAACTGGAAAGTAATTTCACTTGCGGGAAAAGTTGACTTCCACTCTGTCGAAGCCGCGGGGACAGATGTATACGGCACTGACTCTCAAAATAGTGATCTGCTGCACTCAACTGATTCAGGTAAAATTTGGAAGAGCTTAGGCTCTAATACCTTTGCAGATATTGCGGTTTCATCGGATAAATCTGGGATGGCGATTGCGCTTAAAGGTACCGATTTACTTTTCACCAAAAATGCCTTCAAATCTATCTCCAAACTCAATAATTCAGAGAAATTCTCTCAAATTGAGTGGATTAACTCTGGACTCTATGGATTGAGTGGCAGTTCGCTATTCAAATCAATAGACACTGGCAAGTCTTGGACGAAGATTAGTACGTTCAACGGTGAGGTAGGAATATTGAGCGCAAATGACGAGTGCATACTGGTTACAGTCGGCTCGAATATATTCAAGTCTAACAATGCTGGCAAGTCGTTCAAAAAAGTATCCTGACTCCTCTATTTTGACGGGATATACGCTAAATCGTGACGACTTTACTCACGGAAGAAAAATTTATGAGTGGAGCACTTATCTCTCATTAAATACCAGCTGCGTGGCCTTCTGAACGAGGATCGGAGCCAATTGCAAAAGAACCGCTTGGCAACACTTCGAGCAGTTGAACCGAGGATGCATGACCGTACTCCGGAAGAATCACAACCTCATGGCCACGGGCTTTAAGATCTGCGATTACATCTTCACCAAATCTAGATTCAAGTGAGAGAACACCCTTTATTTCTTCATTTACGGCAGATGTCGAAGGATCTGAAAGATGCATCCAACGTGGCGCCTCTGCGACTTCCTGTACCGATATGCCTTCATCAATTAGGCCAGTGACTAATTGAAAATTTGTCTGTACTTGAACATTGGCACCCGGAGTCCCACCGACATACTTTAATGAGCCATCCAGGTTAGTCACGGTAAATGCTTGAAGCGTATGCGCCGGGCGTTTACCGGCAGCGATGTAATTGGGAGAGGATGGATCGAGATTGAATCCAGTGAGCCGATTGTTAAGAATCATTCCGGTTCCAGGCACAACCCAGGAAGCACCAAATCCATGGAATACAGATTGAATCCATGAGACGGCATTTCCATCTCCGTCAGCGACTAAAAAGTAAGTCGTATCACTTCCCTCGGGTGGATTTTCATGTTGATTATCTGCCTGTTCCATATTGATGCCAGCTGCTTTTTGTGCGATATGAGTAGGATTTAGAATAGCTTGAACATCGACAGGTATTACTTCAGGATCAGCGATAATCGAATTACGATCAGTGAAGGCAATCTTCTTCGCCTCTACCTGCATATGGAGCCAGTCGGCTTGGCTCATGGTTGATTTGTTGAAAGTATTCGCAATCAATAACTGTTCCATCAAAATCATGCCCTGTGTAGGAGGAGGGTTACCATGCACAAAGTAGTTGCGATATTTGATCGACAAGGGTGGCGATACGCGAGTGGAGTGAGCCTTTAAATCATTTACATTGAACCATCCCTCAGTGCCATCAATTATTTTTGTCGCGATAGTGCCGCTATAAAAAGCCTCACGTCCACCTTTTATAATTTCGCGCAAGACCCAGCCCATATTTTCGTTAGTGACCAGCTCACCGAGTTTTAGCTCGGGGGAGATACCTAGCTCGTCAAAGAGCTTTGTCTCAGGAAATTGTTGTAGATGCCATTTCATACGACCTATGAATCCCTCATTTGCTGGGAATCCCTCTTCCGCGTAGGCAATTGCTGGAGCGAGAATCTCTGACATTGATAATTTTCCATAACGGCCGTGTGCTGCGAACCAACCTGAGACGAGCCCAGGAACAGTCGCAGCTTTATAACCATGTAGAGGGATCTCTTCACCGAATGCATCGCGGTCTGCAGCATGTGGTGCTTCACCCGAGCCATTGAATGCCAGGTTCTCCTGGGATTTTGCGTGATGAGTCACGAGAAAGACATCTCCACCGAGCCCTGATGCTCCTGGCTCTACGACTGAAATCACCGCTGAGAGTGCTATACCCGCATCAATAAATGAACCGCCGGCTTCAAGAATCTTGAGGGCCGCTGACACCGCAAGTGGTTGAGAGGCCGCCGCCCCGCCTCTTTTTGCATAAACGATTCCGCGGTGTGTAGTTGTTCTATCCATATGGCTAGCCTAACTTAAAAGCTTTGTTTCCTTGATGAATCTTCTTGTATCATCGCAGCGTGATTGAATCTGCAACGATTACTTGTCCTCTGTGCAAATTCTCTAAAGTTGAAGTGATGCCCGTGGATGCCTGTCAATTTTTCTACACGTGCTCAAACTGCCACGAGGTCTTAAAACCAGCTCCGGGAGAGTGCTGCGTTTTTTGTAGTTACTCTGAATCAACCTGTCCATCAAAGTCGGAGGGAGTCTGAGCCCTCAATAAGGCGGATTGAGCTTTTTACTGTAGATTAAAGACATTACCTTTCAAATAACAGGTGAAAATATCTGGCTCAATTTCCCTTCGGGGATTTGTGCCGAGAGGAATCAATGCAAAGCTCGGCCAAGCGTAGTTCAGTAGGGATTTTGACACTCGGGGCACTCGGAGTGGTTTTTGGGGATATTGGAACTAGTCCGATTTACGCCTTCCGCCAATCTTTGGATACATCAGGGACCAGTGCCTACGATATTTTTGGTGTGGTCTCACTTATCTTCTGGTCACTTATGCTGGTTGTCTCTTTAAAATATTTAGCCTTTGTTCTGCGGGCAGATAATAACGGTGAAGGCGGAATTCTCTCTTTATTTGCACTTTTACCCAATAAAATCAAAAATGCGACAAAGGGCGCACGTTATGTTTTCATTATCTTTCTACTACTCGGCACTTCACTTTTAGTCGCAGATGGAATGCTTACACCAGCTATCTCAGTTTTATCGGCCATTGAAGGTATAGGCGCTATTGATCCCGGTTTAGCTCATTTTTCCGTCCCAATTACAGTTTTGATCTTAGTTATTCTCTTCGCTTTTCAGTACAAGGGTAGTAACGCAATCGGAAAAGTCTTTGGACCAATAATATTTATTTGGTTTGTTACCCTCGGATATTTAGGCTTTCTGCAGATACAAGTTCGCCCTGAGGTCATTAAAGCATTATTGCCAAACTATGCCATTGGATATGTCGGGCATCACGGACTGCATACTTTTATAATCTTATCCTCAGTAATCCTTGCCGTTACGGGTGCTGAAGCACTTTATGCCGATCTTGGCCACTTTGGAAAGCGACCAATTCGCTTAAGCTGGTTTGCAATTGTCGCTCCCGCCCTCGTGCTTAATTATCTTGGTCAAGCCGCTGTCGCCCTTGAAAAGCCAGGAATAAAATCCAACCTATTTTTTGAGCTGGCTACGGGTAAATCGATGAAGGTCTTTTTAGTTGTCTTAGCGACATTGGCAACAATTATCGCCTCACAAGCGTTGATCACAGGTGTGGCATCACTTTCACGACAAGCAATTCGCCTTGGATTACTTCCTAGGATGAAAATTGTTCATACGAGTAGTGAAGTTGTAGGACAGATTTACGTCCCGGCAGTCAACTTAATCGTTGGAATGGGCTCGATATTTTTAGTAGTGAATTTTAAGACATCTGATGCTTTAGCTAACGCATACTCATTTGCGATCTCGGCAACGATGCTCATGACGACATTAGCCTTTGGGTACATTGCTGTAGATAAATTAAATTGGAATAGGAAATCTCTTTATATTGTCATACCGCTACTACTCGTTATTGACATCGCTTTCTTTTTAGCTACTGTGACCAAGATTCTTAAAGGCGCTTGGGTTCCCCTCTTAATTGGACTTCTAATCACCTACATTATGTGGGTTTGGCGTAAAGGTCAGAAAGCCCTTGAACTGGCGGTTCGTGAGCAGATAATCACTTGGGATGAGGTAGAAACTACGATTTCTACGGGGACAATCGCGATCATTCCAGACACTGGAATCTACCTTTCGACATCAGCGAAGAAGGTCCCACAAGCATTAGCCGCTCAGTTAAAAAACCTTCACTCCTGCCCCGAAAATATATTAATTATCACCGTGATTCAGGGTGATGTACCTATTGTGACCGCTAACCCGATGCTTAAAGAGGTTAACGCCCGTGTGCGCCAGCTCTATGTCTGGGTCGGCTTTAAGCAAAGTGTAAACATTCAAAAGACTATTACAGAGTTTGTCATGAGTGAGGCCGAAGAGTTGAAATGCACTTATTATTTAGCCGATAGAAAATTTATCGAATCAAGCGGTGGCTCATTGAGCGGCTTAACCGAAAAAACATTTGCTTTTCTACACCGTAACTCCGCTACCGCTTCCACCTATTTTGGATTACCTGAGAGTCGTGTAATCACGCTTGGCTCGCAAATGGATCTCTAAGCCCCCTCGATCAAAACTGTTCACCAAATAAATTACTAAAAAAGCGAACACAATTAGTATGGAGCTTGTCGCCATAGCCATTCCGTAGTTCTGAACACCGGGGCGCGAGATAAGTTGATATAAAATAGTGGGTAATGTCGCTTGGTCGCCATAGGCTAGAAAACTCGCTGCACCAAACTCACCGATTGAGACGATAATCGCATAGCCAGTGGCGATAAGTAGGACATCTCGAATGATTGGTAGTTCAATTAGCCACCAAATCTGGCTAACGTTAGCTGAATCGGTCTGTGCGCTTTCGAGTAGTTCATTATCAATACTCACGAAGGCAGGATATACCAATCGAATAATGAGTGGGATCGTTAATAGGGATTGAGCTAATGGAACCACGAGCCAACTAGATCTCAATGGCAATATTCCGCCACTAAAACATAGGAGATATCCGATCCCGATAACGAGAGTAGAGATTCCAAGGGGCATCTGAAAGAGTATGTCCATTACACGAAAGAAGCGACGTTGCGAATTACTTTCAGATGTTCGTGAAATTAAGAAACTGATAGTCAGAGCGATGACCAAGCTAATAAACGTGGTTAATCCAGCGTTCCTGAACGTATTAACTGCACCCCGGCCAACTGATATTGGGAGTAAGTCGCGGGCACCGTGACTGGCTAGATTATAAAAGTTGGAAAGGCCGAACCTATCGCCAACTTGGAAGGATCGAATCATTACCGTTAACAAGGGTAGGCCAATTAATCCAGTTATAAAGATGAGGGTGATTGCGATGACTGATAAATCGCGCCGATCTATTCGCGGTTTTGGGGTGAGAGAGGTTAAGCCGTTAAAACTGAGCTGACCCTTCGAAAAACGCTGCACAACCGTAAAGGCAGCGATGGTGATAACACTCTGGATAAGCACAAGGCCAGAGATCTTAGTTAGGTCTAAATTCTCATTTGCGATCATATATATCTCGGTCTCTAATGTTCGGGTAGTTACATCACCGAGAACCAAAACTAATCCAAAATTGGCCGCACAGTAAAGGAAAATTAAAGCTCCAGCAGATGTGACTGACTTTGCAAGTTGCGGCAGAGTAATACTTATAAAAATTCGTAATCTTCCCGCTCCATCAAGGGCTGCGGCATCCTCGGTCGAGATATCTAAAACACTCCAGAGTGCGCCGATTATGCGGACGGCCAGCGAGTAGTTCATAAATAGATTTGCACAAATGATTATAGGGATACTTGAGTGGCCATTAAAAATCTGAGAAAAAAGGGGTAGCGCTCGAAAGGCTGTGAAACCAATAGCTACAACTATGGATGGCAACATGAAGGGAACGGTGATGAGAGCTCGCAGGAATCTCTGCCCCATAAAGGAGCGGTGATAGAGAACGTACGCGCCAGGGATTCCAAAGAGTAGAGCTAGGATCGATGACACTGCCGCCTGCCAGATCGTAAACCAGGCAAGAGATAACACCCTTGGGGTAAGAAATGAATTAAATCCAATTGAGGCAAATCCCATGGATAAAATTCGACCAAGCGGCCAATAAAATAGAGCTCCAAAGAAGATAAGTGGAAGCACCCATTTGGCCGCTTGGTTCGGAGTTTTAACCAAAGATAGCCGACCACTTCGCAAGCCAACTCTTACGGTTTGCATCGAAGTTGAGAGTATCTCCATAAGTATGTGGAGCGATCTGCGTAAATTTGCTCCACGCTGGTGGAATAGGAGTTCCTGGGGTTATGGGATACATGTACATGGCTTCTGGAAATGAGGCTTGAAACTTAGGAGTAAGCAAGTATTTCACGATCGCCGCGCCACCGGCAGAGTTTTTAGCGTTTTTTAGGAGCCCAACAAACTCGGTCTGCCTAAAACAGCCATCTAAAATATTAGCAGTTTGAGATTTACCATTGGCCCGTACTTCACTCGCTGGCGATGAGGCATAACTCAAGACGATTGGATAAGCGCCTTTACCGCTGGAGCCTGAGAACTCCGTGTAATAAGCGGCCTCCCAGCCATTTACCACTTTGACTCCATTATTTTTTAGTGAGCGCCAATATGGCTCCCATCCCGTTGCTCCAAACTTATCGATTGAGGCGGCAAGAAAGGAGAGTCCGGTCGAAGATAGATTTGGATTTTCTACGACCGTCAACCCCTTGTACTGTAAAAGCGTTAGCTCTTTAATCGAAGTTGGGGGAGTGATGTTCCGTTTTTCAAACCAGATTTTGTCGTAGTTAAAGCAGACATCACCAAAATCAGTAGGCGTTAGCCGGCCATCAATTATCTTGCCACTAAGTGCAGCGGCTTGAAATGTATTATCGATTCCAAAGACCGCGTCACCTATTGGTGCCGCCTTTGTCAGAATTAAACGGTTTGTGAGTGCGCCAACATCACCGGCTTTTAATAGTTTAAGATTAAAGCCAGAGCTTTTATTAAAATCTGCGATGAATTCTTTACTCATCACAAATGAGTCATGAGTAACGAGAACAACGTCTTTAGTTTTGCCACTACCGGTTAAATTAATGGCCAAAAGGAGTATGCCTACGGTCAGGGCCACAGTGAGTGAGACGAGAGCCCTACGTGAGAGTTTCATTTTTTATATGCCCAATCATGAAAAGAAGAGGCACGGTTAAGAGTGGTCTCCCTGCGCTGGCATTATCCAGATCAGGTTCGACGGTCGAAGACTACGGAGTCTTCCTCTCAGTCCGGTGTAACCGAACTCCCGTGTGGCTTCAGGCTACATGGTGCGCTGAAAGAGCGCTACTTGCGAAAGCGAGCAAGGCGTTTAGTTGAACTATGCCTATAACTGGAGTATTTAGTGGATTATGACTGTTGCTGCATAGACCAAAGTGTCCAAATATGGGTGCGCACCGATAAAGGCTGGCGCAAGATTTGAACAATCTGGAAGGCAATATCTTCAGAGCGTAGATAATTAGCCATTTGTGGCTCACCTGCGGTTCGGCCAGCTCCGATTGCAAACTCGGTCTCGGTACCAGCAGGACATACCAGGGCCACACGTACTCCCTGTGAACGTAGTTCGCGATCTAGGCCTCCAGCAAAACCAACTTGAGCATGCTTGGTACCTGCGTAAATTGCCTCATCGCCTCCACCACGAAAACCTGCCACCGATGAGACGATGATGACATCACCAACACCCTTCGCAATCATGGTTGGGAGGGTAGCTCTAATAACATGAACCGTGCCCTCATAGTTAGTACGCATCATACGGATTACTTCAGCATCACTATTTTCTAGGATCGATCCGTACATTCCGATTCCAGCGTTTGCAACTACGGCATCGATTGTGCCGAATGTATCAACGGCTTTTTTAGCAATTGCACGTGAAATATCTGGCTCTGAGCAATCCCCGGCAACGTAAGCGGCGTTATCTGAACCAAGCTCATTTACCATCTCTATGAGGCGCGCCTCATTACGAGCGTTTAACACTACTTTTGCCCCGAGTTCAACGAGCTCACGCGCAGCCGCGGCTCCCATACCTGCCGTGGCACCAGTGATAACAACTACAGAGTCTTTGAGATTGCGGAGTTCATATGTCATGCACGTAGTATGCAATATTTAGAGAAAAATGCGAAGTTAAGTGTTGGATGCTCGAGTAATCGATAGTTACATTCGAAGATAAGAGGCGCCGTTAAAATCTAAGACCGCGCCACTTGCCCACTCCGCAGCAGGAGAGGCGAGGAAATAAACCGCTTGGGCTAGCTCCTGCGGTGTAGCAACACGATTAAATGGACTTTGGGCGCGAATCTCATCACCGGACTCTCCATTTAATAGTTCAGCGGCCATATCCGTATCTACAAAGCCTGGCGCAAGCGTAGTTACTGAGATTTTAAATGGTGCAAGCGCTTTAGCGATTGACTGAGCAAATGCCACGATCCCAGCCTTACTGGCTCCATAAGCTGGACTCTTAGGCTCACCGCGAAAGGCACCGCGCGAACCGATATTAACAATCCTCGAATTTGAAGCCCGAGGCATGAACTGCAGTGCACACCATGTCACGTTGGCGGCACCGATGAGATTGACACCTAACGTATCGGCCCAAGCCTCTTGCCACTGTTCATAGGTTGAGGATTCAATTGCATGATCGAAGAAAACCCCAGCATTGTTAATCAAAATATCGATATGACCAAATGACTGCGCGACCTCATCAACCATTTGCTTAATCCTATTTGGATCAAGAAGATCGGCCTGCGCGATAATGTGATCAGCTCCCGGAAGTGAGTCGGCAACCTGCTGCGCTAGTGATGTGGCACTGCTGTAATGAAGTGCGACGCGATCACCATGAGCTGCAAACTCTCGGGCAATCTCTGCTCCAATACCCCTTGATGCACCTGTAATGAGAACTGTTCTGCGAATTGGCATACGCGAACCTTACTTACTTTCTCATCCTTTGCACTTGAAATGCGATTTCAAGGCTTAATGATTGTCATACCAGGGCTGCGATCACTATCCATCGCTATGAGCGCCGCTGGAGCTTGCTCCAGTGTAATGCGGCCAGAGATTAACTTCTCAGGCTGAAGCAGACTAGATTCAATATCGGCCAACATGCCTGGATACTCTGCCGCCGACATTCCATGGACGCCATGCATATGGAGCTCTTTTGCAATGACGGTGTGCATCCCCACGCTGGCACGATCTTTAATAACAAGGGGCGGCAGGAGCCCGATCTGCAAGTGATGTCCACGCGGACGTAGAGATTGAACACATGCTTGGGCGGTGCCGATACTGCCAAGGGCGTCAACCGTGATATCTGCTCCGAAGTTGGTGAGAGATTTAATCTCTACAACTGGGTCGACTTCATTTGAGTTGATGCAGTAGTCGGCGCCGGATTGTCGGGCGAATTCAAGGGCTGCCATCGATATATCCACGGCGATGACCTGTGCGCCACGTGATTTTGCAATCATGATAGCTGCCAGGCCGATTCCACCACAGCCAAAAACGGCGACAAATTCGCGTGGCTGTGGTGGATGAATCAAGGCGAGGGCGCGGTAAGAGGTTGCAAATCGGCATCCGAGTGAGGCCGCTAAATCAAATGGAATTAAGTCAGGGATTTTTACGAGATTAAAATCAGCGTTCGGGATCGCAACATATTCGGCAAATGATCCTGGACCTGAAAATCCAGGCTGCCATTGATTCGGACAGACTTGCGCATTATTTGATCTGCACTCGTTGCAGTGGCCACAACCACAAACAAAGGGAACGGTTACTCGATCACCGGATTTATATTTGCGGACACCCGTTCCGACTGAGTGAATCGTTCCCGAGAACTCATGTCCAGGCGTGTGGGGAAAGATATTAATATCTGGGTCATGACCCATCCAGGCATGCCAATCACTGCGACATAGCCCCGTAGCCTCTACTTTAATTACGCATTGATCTGGACTAACGGGCTCGGGGATTGAAATCTCACCGATGTATGGGAGTTGGCCGAAG
Organism: Candidatus Planktophila sp.; assembly: GCA_040402335.1. Taxonomy (GTDB): domain Bacteria; phylum Actinomycetota; class Actinomycetes; order Nanopelagicales; family Nanopelagicaceae; genus Planktophila. Next base: position 16,507 of record JBBAMX010000016.1, on the reverse strand, counting down.
CCATCAAAGAGTAGTGCGCGCATCGTATTAAAGATTATTACCAGGCATAATCTTCCGGCGAACTCTTGTAGCCAGGGAAGATTTTATCGAGCTCCATCAGATTTTCTTCACTCAACTCAATCTCAAGTGCGCGCAAGGCGCTATCCAACTGCTCCTGTGTGCGAGGGCCAACGATGGGAGCGGTCACGGCAGGTTGTGCAAGTAACCAGGCAAGTGCGACATCCCCCGGTTCATGGTTAATCTCGCTGCAAAACGCTTCATAGGCCGCTATTTGTGGCCGCATTGAATCCACTGCATCCTTTGAACGGCCCACTAATCGCCGTTTTCCATCTCGCTCTTTCTGTAAAACACCACCAAGCACTCCACCATTGAGTGGGGACCAAGGCAGGATTCCGATTCCATAGTGTTGTGCGGCGGGAATAACTTCGCGCTCAATATCTCGCACCACAAGGTTATAAATAGACTGCTCGGATATTAATCCCATGAAATTACGTTGAGACGCACCGGCCTGTGCCTGCGCCAGGTGCCAGCCCCCAAAGTTACTGCTTCCAACATAGAGAATCTTTCCTTGAGCGGTAAGAATCTCCATCGCCTGCCACACCTCTTCCCATGGTGTTAAGCGGTCAATGTGGTGCATCTGGTAAAGATCGATGTAATCCGTTTGCAAACGTTTCAAACTAGCGTCACAAGCACGGCGAATATGTAGTGCTGATAGACCTCGGTTATTTGGCCAGGGCTCCATCTCGCCGAAGAGTTTGGTCGCAAGGACGGTTTTCTCTCGCCGACCGCCACCTTGATTAAACCAGCGACCAAGAATCGACTCGGTGGCCCCCCAACTACCGGCCCCTCCATAGCGATTAGCGGTATCAAAAAAGTTAACACCGCTGGCAAGAGCAGAGTCCATGATGGCGTGCGAATTCGCTTCATCGGTTTCGGGGCCAAAGTTCATCGTGCCAAGACATAGACGACTGACTGAGAGTCCGGAGCGGCCAAGGTTTTTATATTTCATTTTACTAACCTATCATTGAAGGGGATTACAGGGATATGGGAAAATTAAAAGAGAGTGAGGCAGGGGCAATGAGTATCGGTGAGATTGATCAAGAGATAATCGATTTTGCAACTGCGGAGTTTGCAACGGTGGCTCGCGAAAAGAGAGTTCCAGGTATCGCCTTTGGGCTAATTTTCAATGGCCAGCTTCGCTTTTGCGCCGGGGTCGGGGAGACAGAGTTAGGTAATTCAACTTTACCCACGGCCGACTCGATATTTCGAATCGCATCGATGACTAAGAGTTTTACTGCCGATGCGATTTTACTTCTGCGCGATCGAGGAGAATTACGACTCGAAGACTTAGTCTGTCAATATTTGCCGTGGTGTTCAACGATGGGCAACGCTCAAATCTCTCAGACACTCACCATTAAAGATTTATTGACGATGGGCGGGGGATTCCCAACCGATGATCCGTGGGGAGATCGACAAGAGGATATGCCGCTCACAGACTTTGATTCATTAGTAGCCGATGGAATTACTTTTAATCGGCTTCCTGATACTGGATTTGAGTATTCAAACTTAGGCTACGCGCTACTCGGACGTTTGATTAGTGTTATCACTGGCGAAGAGTTCGAAGGATTCATGAAGCGCGAGATTCTCGATCGATGTGGGCTCACAGCAAGCACTTATTTCACCGAAGATGTTCCTAAAGATTTACGCGTATCGGGCTATGCCCTCTTCGACTCAGAGTTAACTTTGGAGCCGACGACGAAAAACGGTGCTTTTACTCCAATGGGCGGATTACACAGCTCAGTTAATGAGTTAACCAAGTGGGTCGCCGAATTTCAATCAGGTAAGCCGCAGGCACAAGTGCCCAGAAGGTTCGTACGTAGCGAGTTGGCTCCAGCCCACGATTTAATTCCGGCAAGGCTTCTCACGAGCCACTATGGATTTGGGCTATTCATTGAAGACGATGCCGAACTAGGGCGTTTCACTTCTCACTCCGGCGGATATCCCGGCTTTGGCTCACACATGCGCTGGCACCGCGAGTCTGGTTGGGCAATTGTGGCGTTAGGTAATCTCACGTATGCGCCAATGAGCGCCAGCTCGGCCAAGGTTATGAACTTCATTGCGAATTTCTATAAAAACAGATCGATTATCTCTCCTGAAATTCATGCTGCCACTAAGTTAGCGATGGAGGTCGTTACATCGCTGCTCCAATCATGGAGTGAAGAGTTGGCCGACTCGCACTTTAGTATGAACATGGATCTTGACTACCCACGTGCGCAGCGACGCTCGCAGATCGCAGGCCTTGCAGATCGATCTGGACCATTTACAGCGATCGAAGGTTCACTGATTTCATCGGCGCCCTCTCATGCCAAGTGGCGATTGCAGGGACGAGATTGCGAAGTGATTGTTGAGATTTTAATGAACCCTGAGAGAGCCCCATTAATTCAGAAACTTACGGTCTCAGCGGCCATCAATTAAAGCCATCAGCTAGTAGGGGTGGGTTCTAGCTCAATTAATCGAGCCTTTGTAATCGATAGTAAAAGTTTTTCATCGAGTTGCCAGTCATTGGGAACTCCAATCGTCTTTTTCTTAACATCAAGCTCTTTCATTTTTCCGGCAAATTTTTCAAGGACGGCTTTGCTCCATGGAGCGATCAAGATGTGATCGGAGACGGCACAAACTCCCAAGACATACTTACCATTACTTTTTAACATGGGCTGATTCCAAGCGATAACTAACTCTAATTCGGGATATTTTCCTCGGATAACTGCAAAAATCGCCTTAACCGTTTTAGCCTGTACCTTACCCAGCGCCTTAAAATAATCATCTGGAGTATCAAAGCTTTTTGACGACTCGGAGCCTCGAGAAAACATCACCAAAGCGTTGGCATGTGCCTGAGAAAATCCATAGTTCTCCCGAAGATTTGCAATCTGATCTGGATATTTATCACTAGCCATCTCAGATAATACTGTGAGCCAAAAAGTTACTGGCTCGTGGTGCTTCTTTTCTATAGCTGGAAAGTATGCCTCACGGCGCCCGCTCTCAAGCTTCATTTAAGGATCATACAGTGTTCAGAATTGGTTAAGACAAGTACGCTGAGGCCATGACACACGAGAAGTTAGTTGAACACGGTGAAAACTTACAGGGTTTTATTGCTCAGGTAGAGAAGTTGGATACGAAAAGCATGGAGATAGCCATTTCCGAAGGGGAGTGGTCACCTGCATCTGTCTTACATCACGTTGCCGATACCCAGCTGCACTTTGTGATTCGATATTTTAACGCCCTAACTATTGAAAAACCTGCACTCATTCGATTTGATGAAGATATCTATCCAGAACTTCTAAACTATAAAGAGCGGAGTTGGGAAACCTCACTCACTTTAATTAAATCACTTGGCAGCATGATTCAAATCGTTCTCGCCCCTATTTCAAACGAGCAGTGGGAGCGGAGCTCAATACATCCAGAGCTCGGAGATATAACCATTTCAGCTTTGATCGGTAAGGCCAGCAATCATCTGGTGGCACATACCGCTCAACTCACAGTTGCAAGCTAAAGTTGCTTAAAGGACTACTCTGACCTAGTGCCTCAATCAGCTATCACTAATCGAGTTGCGGTTGGAAAAGGCTTACCTATCTTCATAGCCGCAGTAAATATGCGGGCGGGCTTAACAATCATGAGTCCACTGATTCCAATCCTTAAAGAGCAGTACCATTTGAGTTCATTTCTCCTCTCCTTTCTGACCTCTCTCTCAGTTCTTTGCTTCGCTGGAAGCGCTTTTCTGATGCCTATCATCGGCAAAATTGGCGGTACTAACCGCGTTATCGCGCTTTCTCTCGTAACCTTGACGATCGCTATTTTTATCAGAGCCATTGGAAACTTACCGATGCTCTTTATTTCATCGCTCACCATAGGAATAGCGATAGCGGTATTAAACTTCTCGCTTCCTGTGTGGGTGAAAGAAAATACCCCGGGCCACTCCGGTTTAATCACCGGAATCTACGTCACCATCATGGGTGTCTTTGCCTCGATTTCAGTGGCCGTGGCCGTGCCTTTAGCTGGTGCGACATCATGGGGCTGGCGTCTAGCCATGATTCCCTGGATGGTTATCGGCCTGATCTCATCGGCATGGTGGCTCCTTAAAATAACAAGGCGCTCGGAGGCCGCTGCAGTTCAACTTCCCACTTCATTTCACCCACAACTTTTACGCAGTTCAGGTGCCTGGAGCATCGCACTCTTCTTTGGGCTGCAGTCCATGATCTTTTATGGCACCGCAACTTGGTTTCCCACAATCTTGGTTTCAAAGGGATTTACTTTAAGTGATGCCGGCTTTGCAGTCTCAATAACCGGGCTGATTGGCTCACTTATTGGGGTTGCCGCTCCTCATTACTCATCGAAACTGCGCGATCTTCGCTTACTTTTAGCTGGAGTGAGCGCCGTTATCGCGCTCTGTTTTATCGCCATTATCTTTGATCATGGTTGGCATTTAATTATCTGGTTACTCATCTTAAATATTGGTCTATCTATAACCTTCCCGCTCTCACTCCTTTTAACGGTCACTCGAAGTACTGAGGCAGGTGAAACTCGCTCGCTCTCAATTATGGCGCAATCCATTGGATACCTCATGGCCGCTTTTGCACCTGGAATTGTCGGCGCGATCTTTGATATCACGTCAAATTGGGGCACCGCCCTAATCGCACCGGTTGTTCTCGCAATCGCTCTGGCGAGTGTCGGTTATTTTGCGGGCAAGCCCGACAAGATCTCTCTTGACGAAAGCGTAATTTAACTCCCCGGGCTCACCGTTGACATATTGAAATCTTTTATCACCAGCGGTGGCGCCGCCATATTACTCATGTCCCCAGCCCATTCTCTGGGTTGAGTCCACTGTGTTGCACCGGCGTGCAGAATGCGATTAAGCGCTGAAACAGGTGAGTCATTCCAGCGGAAGTTATTGGTAGCACCTATTACTTCACCACCCTTCACGTGATAAACACCGTCGCGAGTTAGACCTGTAAGCAGCAAAGAGTTTGGATCAACCATTCGGATATACCAAAAAGTAGTTAGCAGTAAACCATTATCAAGTTTTTTTACTAGATCATCTAGATCCCCAACCCCGCCATCGACGCTCATGATGGCGTTTTCACCTATGGGGGTAAAATCTAACTCTGTTAGTGCAGCGGTAGCACGAGTCTGAATTAAAGATTGCAGTACGCCATCTTTAAACCAGTCGACACGGTTAATCGGCTGGCCATTATCAAAGACCGATGAGAAAGGAGAGCTAATGGCCGTTGCAACGAAATTTGCCGCAGGTAGTTGCTTGTACTGTGGGTCGCTAAAGAATTGATAACCTACATTCGATAGCTTTTCACCTACGCGGGTTCCACCACCCTTTTTAGAGAAAACAGATTGACCTTCATGCGCATCACGCGCCCCCGAGACCCACATCATGTATGTAAATAAATCAGCGACCGAGCCCGAGGGCAGGAGCGTGTCATAGCGACCGGGCGGCAAATCGATCTTGTTCCCCTGCCAAGTTAAGCGTTGTCGTATCTGGGCATCGATAGCTGCTACGGATACATCCTTGAAGTCATGGGTTTCAACGCCGTTCCATGTCGAACGGGAGCGATCGTGGGATTTACCCGTCATTTCTACTCGACCAACGGGCGAGTCTTTTCGCAGCCGCAAGCCACCCTTTGATCCAATCCACGTGGTCTCGTGAGTATGTTCGGCGTATCCAAATAGTTCGATTGCATCGGCCACCGAGCGAGAAAACATGTCACCAAGTGCGGGTGCAAAGTTAGAAAATACTGCAGGTCCAGTTGGAACATGTTCGCCCGACCAATCACCGATTTCGATATGGGTGGCAATCGGCGCAAAATCCTGCGCCCGCCCGGCTGCCCTGGCCGCAGATATTGCATCGGCTAGTAACTGTGGAGCTTCGGCCAGGGTCACATCTGTGCGTGTGATGCCGCCCGATGCCATTCCGCCATCCATAGCAACAAAGGCGATAACGGTGACACTACGCTCGGCAATTACGCCATTTGTTGTAAGCGTGCTCCCGGCCCATCGCAAATTTGCTTGGCTCTTATCCTTGATAACTACTATGCACTCATCGCAAGAAGCGATCGATGTGATTTTCTCAATCAGCTCTTGTGCCGCGATCATTTTCCAGCCTCCGCAACCGTATTAAGAATATTCACTTTATCGAAGATCGCTGCGGGGCAGCCATGGCTAACGGCTGCAACTTGGCCGGGCTGTGCCTTTCCACAGTTGAAGGCGCCGCCTAATACATAGGTCGAAGGGCCACCGACTACCTTCATCGAGCCCCAGAAATCAGTTGTTGTTGCCTGATAGGCCACGTCTTTTAACGCTCCAATGATTTTTCCATTTTTAACTCGGTGAAACTGTTGGCCAGTAAATTGAAAGTTGTAGCGCTGCATATCGATTGACCACGACTTATCGCCCTTGATGATAATTCCATCCTCCATCGATGCAACCATCTCATCATAAGTTGGCCCAGTGGGATTAGCAGCCAACGAGACGTTAGGCATTCGTTGAATCGGCACATGAGCAGGGGAGTCGGCAAATGCGCAGCCATTACTACGATCGCGATTTACACGGGCGGCAATTCTTCGGTCGAGTTGATATCCAACTAAGAGGCCATCTTTAATGATGTCCCATTGCTGAGCAGCGACACCCTCATCATCGTAGCCAACGGTACTCAAACCATGGGCAGTGTTGCGATCACCCGTAACATTCATTAGCGCCGATCCATACTGGAGTTTATTTAACTTATCGGGAGTTGCAAAAGATGTTCCCGCATAGTTTGCTTCATATCCAATCGCCCGATCAAGTTCGGTTGCATGGCCAATAGATTCATGGATCGTAAGCCAGAGATTTGAAGGGTGGATAAGTAAGTCATAGCGACCCGGTTCAACCGATGGTGCAAGGGTTTTCTCGCCTAAGAGGGTTGGAAGTTCTGCGATTTCAGCATCCCAATTCCAATGTGAGTTACCCATCCACTCCCAACCAAAGCCGGCGGGCTGGGCAAGAGTGCGTATCGATTCAAAACCATTGACTCCAACTGAAATCGCTTCAATCTGACTCTGGATTCGAACACGCTGTTGGGTTATACTCGTGCCATATGAGTCGGCGTAATGTTTCTGTTCTTTTACATACATCGCTTGGGCAGAGGTGTGATTTACAAAGGAGCTTTTTAGTAACTCGTTACTTAAATCAGCAAGTCGATCCTTCTTTTCCGAATCTGAGATTGAAAATGGATCGATCTCATAATCAGAGCACCACTGTTTATCGGTATAAACCGGTTCGGATACTAGTTGCACTAGCTCGGTTGAAAGTGGCTTGGAAGTCTTCGCCATCTCAACTGCTATGAGCGCCAATCTCTGCGCCGTTTTTTCACTTATCTCTGGCGATGATGCAAAGCCCCAGGCACCGTTAACTATGACCCTCACCCCGAGACCTGCAAGCGTCTCATCGCTTTGAACCTCAGGCTTTGCATCTCGAAGCGAGAGTAAGCCGGTGCGAGTGCGCTCAATGCGTACATCAACATGGGAGGCACCACCGGCCTGGGCTGCACTAATTGCGGCTTGTGAAACGGCCGATAATGGAAGGGCTAAGAAATCTGCATCAACTGTATTTTTTACATTTAAGGTCTTATTCACGTCCACACCTTATTGCCCAGTACTAGAGGGTGCCAACCAGGCTGCAGCGAATGAGTTTTCAACGTCAAAAAGTTGAAAATCTGCCTGATTACCGCGAATTCTCCGGTTCATTCGCGTGGTTGAGCCTGTTTTTAGTGGATTTGCTGGCAGGATTACGTCTATCAATACCAACCAAGTACTGGAGAGTGCACAATGAATAAAAAGGAAATCGTTGCAAAGTTAGCTGCAGATTCAAAGCAGAGCGAGAGCGCAGTTTCAGCTGTTATTGAGGCGCTAGAGGCCCTTGCTATCTCAATGTTGCAGAGCAAGGAAAAACTTGTAATCCCAGGATTTATCTCAATCGAGGCCGTTGCTCGCGCAGCCCGCTCAGGTCGCAACCCCCAGACCGGTGCAGTCCTGCAGATTCCCGCCCGCACTGGCGTAAAGGTAAGCGCTGGAACCAAGCTTAAGAAGGCAGTTGCTTAATCAATTAACTATTTAAAAAAAACTCAGGCCGCGAGAGTTAAATCTCGCGGCCTGAGTTTTTTATTTAATTTTAAGGATATAAACCTCGCAGTTTATGTGCCTCGGCAACACGTGCCACACCTAGCATGTGCGCAGCTTCGCGCCACGTAGATTTATGGCGCGTAGCCATCTCCTCAACTTCACTAAATGCCTTCATTAAAATACGGTTGAGGTTTGTCTTGACTTCATCGCTATCCCAGGCGTAGTTCTGTTTGTCTTGAACCCACTCAAAGTAAGAGACGATGACACCACCCGAGTTGGCTAAAATATCGGGTACGACGAGAATCCCTTTCTCATTAAGTATCGCATCGCCTTGTGGTGAAGTTGGCGCATTAGCGCCTTCAACGACTATTTTAGCTTTGATGCCAACGGCCGACTGACCGGTAATCGAATCTGAAAGTGCGGCCGGAATGAGCACATCGACATCAAGGTGGAGTAACTCTTCATTACTTAAACGATCAGTACCTGGCGCATCTAAATTCTTTTCAGCTAAGAAGTGTGACCAAAGTTCGGCGACGTTTTTAAAGCCAGTTACCGCGCCGTTTACATCGCTCACGGCAACTATCTTCAACCCCATCGCCTCTAATGCAACCGCTGCCCAGTAGCCGACTTTTCCAAAGCCTTGAATCGCTACCGTGGCACCGATCGGATCGATACCTCGCATCCGCAGCGCCTCACGCGTAGAGATTGCAACTCCATCACCGGTCGCCGAACTTCGCCCTAAGGAGCCACCGAGAACAATCGGTTTACCGGTAACCACACCAGGCACTGAAAAGCCTGCATTCACCGAGTATGTATCCATCATCCACGCCATGTTTCGTTCATCGGTACCAACATCGGGGGCTGGAATATCGCGCTCTGGTCCGATAATCGGCAGGATCTCAGAGGTATATCGGCGAGTTAATCGCTCATTCTCGCGATCGGAGAGCGTCGCGACATCGACTGCGATACCGCCTTTAGCTCCACCAAATGGCAGGTTAGTTAAAGCGCACTTCCATGTCATTAACATGGCCAGGGCAATCGTCTCTTCCAGGTCAATCTGTGGGTGGAAGCGAACTCCACCTTTGGAAGGTCCACGCGTTGTTGAGTATTGGACTCGGTATCCCTTGTACATCTCGACTACATCGTTATCTCGTCGCAGGGGAACGGCTACTTCTAAAATTCGCCGGGGTGTTGAAAGTGTCTGCCAATCATTTTCTGAAAGGCCTAATTGATCTACCGCTTTGCGCAGTTGCGCGCGCGCAGTTTGAAAAGCTGACTCCTTTGTCATGGATGTGAATCTATGCGAAAGCTAAGAAAAACCCTAATTTGGGCCGAGCTTGCTATATTAAAGGCTAGTTACTTGTCTTGTTGCCTTCTCAAGCCACTTCGGATTTATCTCTACGCCCCACCCAGGCCCAGATGGAATTTGAATCTCTCCACTCTCAATTGCAAAGGGATCGCCTAAAAATAAATCCCTTTGCCATGGGTAATAGTCATCACCCTCGATAGAAAACTCTAAATATTTTCCAGGGTTAGGGATCCCACCGAGCAGATGCATGGTTGCGATTGTGACTAGTGAGAGGTTGGCACTATGTGGTGTTATTGGAATTCCAGCCTTATTAGCCATCTCTACAACCTTTAAAGTTCGCCAGAGTCCACCTAAGTACATTATGTCTGGCTGAGCGATATCAACGGCCCGCATATCGATCATGCGCGACCACGTTGATAGATCCCAATCCTGCTCCCCGCCGGTAACATCGAGTGCGAGTGCATCTGTGACCTGCTTGGTCTCATCAAGCTCCCAGTATTTGCAAGGCTCTTCAAAGTGTGAAATACCCTCAGACTCTAATAATCCACCAACTTCGATTGCGCGCTTTGGTGAAAAGCCACTATTGCCATCGACTAACTTTGCGACTTGATCACCAAGGGCTTGCGAAACTACTGGCACGACCTCTTCGGTGCGCCCTGGCCACTCATCGATATCGGCGCCACACTCGGCGCCAACGCGCCATTTAAATGCGTCAAAGCCGAACTGATCACGAAGCTGTATAAATCTAGCCGCCTCGTCTTTTGGCGTGATATCTCTCTTCATTGAGGATGCATATGTTCGAAGCTTCTTTGGCCGCCCACCCAATAACTCCACCACCGGCTTTCCCTCTGCGCGTCCCCGTAGATCCCAAAGTGCGGTATCTAAACCTGCGTTTGCCCGGCAGCGATAACTTCCAGGGAATTTGTGTTCACGGGCTTCGACGAGCGTAATTAATGCGCCGATATCTGAGGCATCCTTTCCCAACACCCACGGAGCGATCTGTCGATGAAAAATCTGGGCGGTTATATCGGCGTGATACGTAGATGTTTGACCCCAACCGAAGTGTCCATCCGATGTCGTGACCTTTACAAAGGCAACAAACTCATCGGTAAAGGTTTCAAGCTTTGTGATCTCTCCAAAGATCATCCCACGGCCTTTACAAATACCGGTAGATCCAAAAGTGATAGCGCCACCTTTGTTCCCGCCCCAAGCCCCAGGGCATCAGGGCTGGATAGTTGAGCGGTTATTCGCATTCCATCGGCGAGTGAAATACTCAATCGACATGATGCACCAAGGAAGCTAGCTGAAAATACGGTGGCGCTTCCAGATTTACTGGCTATAACATCGATGCTCTCAGGACGAACCAAGGCCACACCTAAGCCCGATGTAATCGAACCAGGAAGCGTCTTTACAACGCCACCTAGAATTTCAATGCTACCTGCCTGTACTACTCCTTGGATTGGATTGGTTAATCCAACAAACTCGGCAACAAAAGCCGTGCTTGGCCGGTCATAGAGTTCGGCCGGGGCTGCAATTTGTTCAAGCTGACCGTTACGCATAACTCCAACTCGATCAGCGATACTTAAAGCCTCCTCTTGATCGTGAGTGACAAATAAAGTCGTTGTGCCCAGCTCTACTTGAATTCGGCGAATCTCTTCGCGTAACTGGGTCCGCACCTTTGCATCGAGCGCCGAGAGTGGTTCATCTAACAGTAAGACCTTTGGCGAAATCGCCAGAGCTCTGGCAAGTGCGACGCGCTGTTGTTGTCCACCAGATAGTTGGTGTGGATAGTGATTGGCATGGGTGGAGAGTCCAACCAAATCTAATAGCTCAGCTGAGCGAGCCTTTCTCTTTTCACTAGATGTTCTATGTGCACGAAGTTTCAAGCCATACTCGACGTTTTCCCGTGCACTCATGTGAGGAAAGAGTGAGTAAGCCTGAAAGACCATTCCCATATCGCGCTTATTCGCGTTTTGGAAAGTGACATCTTTACCATCTACCAGCATTTGCCCACGATCTAACTCTTGTAATCCCGCTAGTGCGCGCAGCGCAGTTGTCTTTCCACATCCCGATGGACCTAGAAGTGCCACGAGCTCACCTTCGGCAATCTCAAGGCTCAAGCCATCTAGGGCTTTAACCTTGCCGAAGTACTTTGCAAGATCAACTAACTGTACATATGCTGATGAGCTCAACGTATGGGTCCTTATCTATTAGGCGATGTCAACGTCAAGGACGGCGCCTTGGCGTTTCTTGGTTGGAACTAGAAGAAGTAAAAATAGTACGAAGAGTAGCGAGGCTAGGGAGACGGCTACCGCCACATTTCCATTTGTCCGCCCAATCTGTGCGATGACTACTTGGAAAGTTTTGAAGTTAAGGATATTTGAGATTGTATATTCACCAAGGACTAATGCGATTGCGATAAAAGATCCGTTGACGATACCCGTCTTTATGGTCGGCATAATAATTCCAAAAATTACGCGCGAGATTGAGGCTCCCAATGTCGTTGCCGCCTCTGCCAAAGTGTGAATATCTACTGCGTCAAGGGCTGCAGATAACGAGCGATATGTGTATGGCAGAATTAACATCGAATAAACGCCGGCTAGCGTTATCGGAGACTCACTTAAATTTATGGAGATCCAGCGGTATAAAGGTGCGATACCTACGACAATCACGATAGCTGGAATCGCTAACGGCAAAAGGCAGAGTAATTCAAATGGACGTCGAAGTGCCGGTAGTTTTAGATGTACCCAAATTGCAGTTGGGACTATCAGAAATAGAATTAGCGCCATCACAATGAGCGCGGTAATTAAAGAACGAGTGATCGCCGCCGATAAATCAGGTTGTGTAGCAATCATCTTCCATGCGCGCCATGTTCGCCCTTTATCGGCAAAGCCGAATGGCTTGGTAGAGAAATCAAGCATGGCGTACAGGGGGACCAAGAGGTAGAGAGCCACGGTTAGGATGATGCTCCATCGCCAGATTTGAACGGCCAATGAGCGCTTCATCGTCTCGGCTCCCACTTACTTACTCGCCGCCGCAGTAGCGCATAAAGCCCCATCACAATAACCACGACGATGACCATAAAGAGGGAGAGGGATTTCGCTTCAGCCGGGTTAGAGCCACCGGTCTCGCTCGTGAGCGCCGTTGCAATCTCTAGTGGCGTCAAGAAGTCGGATAGATTAATAAGAGTATTTGCCGTGGCATAGGCTGAAAAAGAGTTTACAAAGAGTAAGAGAGCGGCTCCGGCGAAGGAGGGTGTGAGAATTGGGATTCCAACTCGTAGCCAGTACTCATGGGCGCGTCCACCTAATGCATCAGATGCCTCCCGCCACTGAGGTTTTAAGTTTTCCAGGGTTGGCAGAAAGACTAAAACCATGAGCGGAATCTGAAAAAACGTATAGAGAACAGTCAATCCAGTCTTTCCATAGAGCCAGGTCGAATCGGCGAGAAAAGTATGTGGCAAGATCTTTATAGCAAGAGTTGAGACGAGCCCGTTGAAGCCAAAAGTCGCCAGAAAGGCAAAGGTAAGCATTACGCCGCCAAACTGTGCTAACACACTGCTCAGTGCGACCGATACTTTATATAGCGGCCCTCCTGGCTTTCCGGTAACGATCGCCCAGGCGAAGAGTGCGCCAAGGACTGCGCCGACAATCGCCGTCTTAGCTGAAATTTCAAGCGAGTTAGCAAATGCATGCCGGGCTACTTTGGAACGGTAGACCTCCTTTAAAACGGTGGTACTAAATCGGCTCTTGTTATCTTTAAATGCACCGGAGACTACATTCCATGTTGGATATAAGAGGAAGAGGCCACTTAAGAGTAAAAATGGCAAGACCCCAAGATATGCCGCTTTGCCCCGCCAATACCGAGAACCGGTCCTGCCAGAGGCAGAACCGGTTCCCTTGTATTGAAGTTGATCCAATTACTTGATCTCTTTTTAGTTAGTTCCAACGGCTGCAGGCCAGGCAGTCTTTAAGTACAGGCGAGCCTTTGCCGTTTGATCAGATGTAGCTTTCTCTGCTACCGCTTTGCTGACGCCAATCGAGGCTTTACCAGCCCCTGAGGCGCGATGAGTCTTGAGCATTTGAATCCAAAGTGTTGGAGTAGCTCCACCCTTTGCCCAAATCTCAGCTCCGGTTTCGCTCAATGTGTACTCCATCCATAGACGGGCACACGCTGGGTGTGGCGCCCAGGCAGAGACTGCGCTGTTATATGTTGAACCAACGGCAGCTGGTGTGTACATCTTCCAGACTTTACCGGCAGCGGCCATGGTCTTAATGACTCCAGCTTGGACATAACCATTATCGATGACAACCGGTGTTTGACCAGATGCAATCGTGGCCTCAGTTGGGTTGACGTTAATAAAGTTACCGGCAGCCTTCAACTTAGCAAAGAATGCAACTCCCTTTGTAACATCGTCAAATGTTCCACCGAGTGCCTTGTTAATCATGAAGATTCCATTCATTGCAGCCGATGAGCCCAGTGGATCACCGTTAAGCGCGATCTTTCCTTTGAATTTTGGATCAAGAAGATCATCTAGCTTGGTAATCGTTCCTAGTGTTCCGCTATATCCAATAGTCAAAGTACCTGTGTAGTTAGGTGTGACCTGTGCAGTTGGATCCACAGTTGCAGCGAACTGCAAGTAGTTCCAGTTTTTTACCTTATATGGAGAAAAAGTTGCAGTGTTCAGGTACTTAACGGCAACTGCTAGGCCGACGTCAAAGACATCGGGTGAGCGAGACGTACCCTTATTAGTAACGGCGGCATCTATCTCTTCCTGTGATGAGCCCTCTGGGTTGGCTTCATCGATTTTGACGCCATATGTAGCTTTAAAGCCATTAATCATGTCGCCGTAGTTTGCCCAGTAAAGCGGCAGTGCGATGACGTTGAGCTGTCCCTCTTTCTTACAAGCTGCGGCAAGTGCAGCAAGACCTCCGCCTTGTGAGGCGTTTGTGATCTTTGAATAATCCGTTGCAGCCGATGCTGATGAAGAATTAATTACCGGAATCGCAAGTGCAGTTATAAGAGCTACTGCAAGGGATCCGCGAGTGATTTTTGAAAGCTTCAATGCGTTCCTCCTAGTTGTAAGTGGTATGTATTTATCTCATACATCCATCTCACTTGCCGTACACGTGTTGACTGCAAGTAAAGTGGAGTTTTGTACTTACGTAAAACGTGTTAGTCGAAGACCAAGACGTTTCGCGCCCCTTCGCCAGCTCTTAAACGATCAAAAGCGAGATTAAGGCCCTCTAAACCTATCCGTTCGGATATCAGTTCGTCTAGGAGAAGTTCACCATTTAGATAACGCTTTACTAACGCTTCTACGTCGAGTTTTAAGTTGGCCGAGCCGAAATAGCAGCCTTTAATCCACTGCTCATTGACAAATGGGCCGGCATCTAGAGTCAGAGTCGCACCGTTAGCCAAGAGCCCAACCAAGATTAATCCACCATCAACATCGACCGTGTTCCATGCCTGTTGGATAGTTGATTCGCGCCCTAGCGCCTCGAACGCGTAGTCAACGCCTCCGCACAGCTTCTTAACCGCTAGGACCGGATCTGTAGTCGTCGCATTGATTGTGTGAGTAGCACCAACTTTACGCGCTAACTCTAATTTTTCATTGGTGACGTCAATTGCGATGATTGTTTTGGCACCTGCAATACGCGCACCTTGGACGATATTTAATCCGACTCCGCCGCAACCAAACACTGCCACCCGCGAACCCGCCCTGACTTTTGCCGTGTTCATAACTGCGCCGTATCCAGTCAAAACTGCGCAACTAATCAACGCAGCTCGATCAAGCGGCATCTCTTTGGGAATGACTACAGCGCCAGAGGCTGGAACAACAACATATTCGGCAAATGATGCGACGGTTAAAAAATGATTTATCTTTTCACCGTTCAGACTCAAACGACTTGTTTCATCAAATAATCCTCCGACCGACATCGCACGGCCGGCCGTTGCACAGTAGTTTGGCCGCCCAGAAAGACAGTAATCGCATGTTTTGCAACTAGGCACAATCGACATAATGACATGATCGCCGGCGGCAAACCCCTGCGTCTGAGCTCCAACCTCTACGACTACGCCGGCAGCTTCATGTCCGATGACGGCTGGGAAAGGAACAAGTTTACGCTTTCCATCGATCGCGTTTAAATCACTTGCACATAGCCCGCTAGCGGCGATTTTTACAAGTAGTTCGCCAGATTTTGGTTTGTCTAAATCCAACTCTCGAATTTCAAATTTAGCGCCGACGCTATCTAGTACTGCCGCCTTAATCTTCACTTTTGCGCTCCTTTGATAGTTTGAAATTAATTAGTTGAGATCTATCCATGTAGTTTTTAATGCACTATAAGTATCTAACGCATGTAGTGACTTATCACGGCCACTGCCCGATAAACCAAAGCCACCAATAGGGGTAATTACATCGACCATATCGAAAGTATTCACCCAGACCGTTCCGGCACGTAATCTTCGTGCAAGGGTATGCGCCTTAGCGATATTGCTGGTCCAGATAGAGGCGGCCAGGCTGTAATCGGTCGCATTTGCAATCGCTATCGCGTCATCGGCATCTCTGGCATCGATTGCTACTAATACCGGGCCAAAGATCTCTTCTTGAGCCAAGCGAGAGTTGGGCTTCACGTTGTCGATTAAAGTAGGCAGAATTAATAGATCATTGCCACTGCTCTTTTGCCCACCGAATACAATCTTCTCGTCATCAACACCAATGAGATCTAAGTAAGAGTTAACTCGATCTCGCTGTATTTTTGAGACCAACCCCGCCATTTGTACCTCAGGATTAAATTGATCTCCCACGATGAAACTCTTTAAGAACTCTACCAGGTGAGAAAATAACTCCTCTTTTATCTCCTTTTCAACGATGATGCGTGAGCCGGCACTACATGTCTGACCAGCGTTGTAATAGATAGCCCAGGCGATCGCCGATGCCGCGGCCTTTAAATCGCCACAGTCTTTTAAAACAACTTGTGCACTTTTGCCACCGAGCTCTAGGGCGACCTGTTTCATATTTGATTCCGCGGCGTAC
>JBBAMX010000015.1:0-38368 GCA_040402335.1 Candidatus Planktophila sp. | reverse complement strand
GTTGGGCATGCAAAGAGAGCATGGAGTTTGAGCGATCAACATCTATTTGCGATGGTTCAGTTAGAGGAGCCCTCAAAAGGGGAGCTCAAGGGATTTAATAGTGGTGGTTTTTTTGAGCGCTCTGCGCGGGTCACGATTTGGGATCGAGTGCGTGCCATTGTCTGCGAAGGAGTAATAACGACGAGCGGAGTTGTAAAAACCTGGAGTGAGATTGCCGGTGCTAAATCTCCTGTTCTTGCCATTGAGTCGGCGATTGCAATCGATGTTGCACGAAGAGATTCCAGGGTCATTAAGGCCTTGGCGAAGCGGGGAATCACCGATCTCACAACTGTCCATATGGAGACCTGGCCTATCGGTGCGCAAATTCCTAAACATTTAGATGATGGGCGCCGATTGATTTGGACGCCCATGTGGCATCAACCAACTCCTGATTCGAATTTCTATGCCCATCCAATTCATGGACTGCATGCCATAGTCGATATCGATGGTGAATGTGTTGTAGAAGTCGAAGATGATGATCACATACAAATTCCCCAAACTCCTGCACCGTATCGCCAGTCCCAAACTGGTGGTAGCGTCAAACTCAAAGAGCTAATGATTCACCAGCCCGAGGGTGCATCGTTCACGGTAGAGGGCTGGAAAATAAATTGGGAGCGTTGGAGTTTACGGGTTGGCTTTGATCAGCGCGAGGGTCTGCTGATTCACGATGTGCGATTTAATGATGGTGGTAATGAGCGCAGTATTGCCCATCGCTTATCGATCGCAGAGTTGGTCATTCCATACGGTGACCCTAGTCAAGGGGCGTATCGAAAGAATGCATTTGATACGGGGGAGTTTGGTTTAGGCAACTTTACTAACTCGCTCGTGCTTGGATGTGACTGTCTGGGAGAGATAACTTATTTAGATGTCAGCGTTACCGAAGGCGATGGGACCGTGCGCACTATCCAAAACGCCATCTGCATGCATGAAGAAGATCATGGGATTTTATGGAAGCATGTCGACGTTGATGGCCACACCGAAGTGCGCAGGGGCCGGCGCTTCGTTGTCTCATCGATTGTCACCGTAAACAACTACGAGTACGGCTATTTCTGGTACTTCTATCAAGATGGCTCTATCGAATTTGAGGCGAAGTTAACTGGAATAGTCTTAACGATCGCCGATGAACCAGGCAGTGATCATCCATCGGCGACTGAGTTAGAGCCGGGTCTATGGGCTCCGTACCATCAACATATTTTATGTGCTCGGTTGGATTTAGATATTGACGGAGCTGAAAACAGTGTTGTTGAAGTTGAATCATTTGCTCATCCCTTAGGCGAGAAAAACCCATATGGGGGAGCCTATGAAACCCGTGAGAAAATATTAGTCAGCGAGAATGCGGCCCAACGACTAATAGATCCGATGGTTGGACGTTTTTGGAAGATTATAAATCCAAATAAACGAAACCATGTCGGGAAAGAGATTGGTTATAAGTTAATTCCAGGTCACACTACTTTTCCACTCGCCCTCGAAGCCTCTATTTTAGGTAAGCGTGCGGGATTTATGTATAAACATCTCTGGGTAACACCCAACAATCACGACGAGCGTTATCCAGCAGGGGAGTATCCATTTCAGCATGTAGGTGGAGCGGGCTTACCTGAATGGACAAAATCCGATCGCCCAACTGTTAACACCGACATCGTGCTCTGGTATGTATTTGGTACAAACCACATCCCTCGCACCGAAGATTGGCCGGTCATGCCGGTTGAGCGAACTGGCTTTCATTTGAAGCCAAGTGGTTTTTTTAGACGCAGCCCAGCGATGGATGTGGCAGCCTCAGATACGAGTGAGACAAACTGTCATTGAATACGCTTAAGGCCTATGCCAAGGCGGCGCACTTTGGGCCGACCATGCTCATCACCTCAATCTCATTTCTCTTAGCTAATCAGCTTTGGCAATTCTGGGCAGCCCTTCTTACCGCTTTCACAATCTTGTTAGGCCAACTTTTAATCGGTTGGAGCAATGATCTCTTCGATTATCAGGATGATTCAAAGCATAGGCGAGTGAATAAACCACTGGTGCTTGGAAGTATCACCGTTCTACAACTTCGCAGAGCTACGTTCATACTACTTCCAATCGCCGTAGTGGCTATTTTTAGCGGCCCGCTAGGGCGAATGGGTGGGCTGCTCTACTTACTTGGCGTTGGCTGCGGTATTGCATATAACTTTTATTTTAAATTCTCGCCACTTTCACCACTTCCATATGCAATCGCCTGTGCAGCGCTGCCAGCTTGCATATTCTTATCGGCATATCACCTGCCACCTTCCTGGGTATTGAGCGTTGGCGGATTACTCGGCGTTGCTTTTCACTTCGCTAACGTGCTGAAAGATTTAACTCAGGACGTCGAGAGTGAGATCAAAGGACTTCCTCAGCGCGTAGGAAAAACTGCCTCAACTGTAATCATGATTATCTTGCTGATGGTTGTCATCGCTATTGTGATTAAAAACCCAGTTCTAAAGGATTTAACTGATTTTAAACGCAGAGCTTTTTGATTAAGACTTATTTACTGACTCGTATAGTTAATAATCGCCAAGCACATCTCATCCCGAGTTCCCTCACCCCAAATAATGTAGTTAGGAGAGATATTTTTAAACTCCGGCAACAAGGCTCTTAGCGTTACGTCATACGTGCATGTGACTTTGAGCGAATCTCCCGGCATGGCAGTAATAGGAACGCTTTGCCAATCAGTGTTTTGATTGTCAAAATCCCACTGACGGCGTGAGGAAAGAACCGTTGTTACACCCGTTAACGCGTTAAAGTATGAGATTGATATTGACTTACCAAGTTGATGCATATGGCCCGTTGCTCCATAGATTTTCATGGGAGAGCGAACCATCGAACTGCACTCTGAGACCGAGCTTGCAACTGGATTTAGTGGATCTTTACCGCAGATAAAGAGTAATCCCGTCTCTTGTAAAGCCGCTTTATCGGAGGTTCTTCGCGCAAGATCGGCAACTGCAGCCGCACGTGAGCAAAGGGGACCAGACTCTTTTGGCCCACAGGCGACTTCGATAGGGGCGGCGATTAATAAGGTCTGCAACTTCGTAACCGGTGTTTTTGCCAGCACGAGTGAGACTTTCATCGTCGCAGTATTTTGAGTGTCACTGTTATTTGCAACGAGATGAAAGTGTGACTGTAAAACAAATTGATCGCCCGGATTCATTTGCATGCCAGTGCCGGCGGGATAGGACTTGAAATCGCCGCCTGGTGCCCAGAAGGAGATCCAACTAGAGGGTGAAGCGGGAGTGAATGCACTTGCTCCGGGAATTCCGGTATCCCCGAAGCATGGCCAACCCTTTTTACCATCTTTGTTATCAAGACTTAGCGTTGCACCGACGCTTGCCGCCGGTACTCGATAGAGAATTCCATGGTGTGAGGTTTTCAGATTATCCGGTGTAATAGTTACCGATTGCAGATATGTCTCAGCGGTAAAAGCTGGATCAAGTAAGAAGCAGCGATACTCATCGCTACCTCCCGCAGGTGGTTTTGGTAAGTAGGCCGGGGTTGTAAGTATCAGATTAGAGCTCTCGGGTGATGGTTGAGTTGTCGCTCCAGGTTTAGCCACGCCCTTAAGAGCTTTGAGCGACTTTGCCGCTGTAATAAGTTGGGAGTAACTCATCCCCGCACTCACCTGTACTTGAATCTCGGTCGCTTTTAAGTTTTTATCACCAGCTGCCGTAAAGATCAGATATCCACCAACGCGAGGAATATCGGAGTAACTACATTTGGCAGATGTGGAAGGTTTGGTTGGATCGCAGTAGACAAAGGTTTTCGCCATCACACCGTTGATCGCAGTACTTTTTAACTCTTTCGCTAATCCAGGATTGGAGCATTTAACCCCACCCATGGTCTCCATAATCTCTAAATATTTTTTACCTCCACCATACTTTGCATAGAGCCACTGTTCATTTCCATCGCCACATGAAATCAATTTAAAGTTAGCCTGCGCCAACCCCAAAGTATTAGCAGGCTTATAAACCGTGTATGTCAGGCCGGTTTGGGCATCTGAGAACTTATCCCCTGAACCCATTGCTATGGCCGATGCCGGCAGGAGTATGAGCGCGGCGAGGAGAGTTGCGAAAAATTTTCTCATAGCTAAATTATATCTAACGAGTTTGACTCTGTAGACTTGAATCAAATGAACAACCCCGGAAAGTTAAAAAAACGACTGATAGCTCTATTTACTGAGCGACAAACATGGGTGAGACAGATCGTTGTCACTGGCTTAGCCGGTGCCACTGCATGGGCGGCTGGGGATTTGCTGGTGAAACACGGTGGCGTCGTAGCGGCAATTGTCTGCACCTTGAGTATTCGAATCTCTCTGCATAAATCACTGCGCGAAGGCTTTGGTCAGATTGTGGGCACCGCGATTGGTGCCAGCGTTGCACTCTTAGCGGTAACGCTTTTTAACTTCGGATTTATCTCCGTCGGAATTACAATTATTATGTGTGCAGTCGTAGCACGTGCGTTGCATTTAGGTGAGGTCGCATCGGTAAACGTTCCAGTAACAGCTCTTATCGTTATTGGTCCTGGGCTCTCCGAGAGCACGGCCTTTAAACGCTTGAGTGAGACTCTTATCGGTGCAGCGATTGCAATTGTCTTCTCCTATTTTTCACATCCAAAAACACCGATTGGTCGCTCAATAGATCAGATTAAAGCGGTGAGCATAAAGGCGGCCGGGTTGCTGGCTTTGATGTCTGAAGGTGTTGCAACGGGATATACCCAAAAGGATGCGGGTAACTGGTTAGCTAAAGCGCGATTACTAATTGAAGAGATTCCAGCGATCCGTGCGCAGTCGGTTGAGGCACGAGGCCATGCTCGCTGGTTTGCAACTTCGAGGCGGGATGAGACGGAAGAGATTTATATTCAAGGAATCGCACTTGAACATACCGTCGTACAGGTTCGTACAATCGCGCGAACACTCTTCGATTCGGCCGTAAGTGGTGGCATCGCCGACTCTACGCAAAAAGCTGTCGCCGTTGCACTCTCTGCAGCCAGTTATGCCATTTCCGCTAAGTTTGAAGCCGATGGTCCAAGCTTTGATGACTCTCATCAAAGTGCAACGACCGATGCACGCGAGGCGAGTTCGGCGTTGGCCGGCTCCCTTATAGATCATTCACCAGATGCCGATCAAGAGCAGATTGTGCGTGGCCTTTCGATGGCGGCAAATATTGATCGAATCGCCGATTCATTGGATCAAAACTCACCGGCCTTAAGGGAGGTTATTACCCCCGATGAGCCGAGTACGGCAAAGGTTTTAAGAATTTCAGTACGAACCCAACTTGGACGAGCAGTTCGAAGAGTTGAATCTGCGGTGAGAAGGATTTTTAGAAAGTAGAACGGGTCTGATAAAGCCGTTATCCTCTGACCATGAATTTTGATCGCTCGGCCGTTGAAATTATTAGTGATTTACGGGCTAAAAGAGTGGATTGGATGACACTCTCTGGCGATGCTCTCGAGCGAATTGAAAAAATCGATACCACGGGCTACGAACTCAACTCAATTCTAGCCCTTGCACCAAAGCATGTCGGTGAAGGATTTGATGTGGACTCACCACTTGCGGGTCTTCCTATCGTGATAAAAGATAATATCGAAGCTATTGGCCTTCCAGGAACTGCCGGTTCTATTGCTTTGTTGGATCATCCAGTTATCACCGACAGCCTACTTACGAAGAGATTACGAGCAGCGGGTGCGCATATCATCGCATCGACAAATCTTTCGGAGTGGGCAAATATTCGATCGAGTTCATCGACAAGTGGTTGGTCGGCCGTTGGCGGGTTAACGGCTAATCCATGGATTCATAAACACAGTGCTGGGGGCTCATCTTCGGGTGCCGGCGCAGCGATCGCTGCCGGACTAGTTACTTTGGCCGTTGGCACCGAGACCGATGGCTCAATAATCTGCCCCGCATCACTAAATGGTTGTGTTGGAATAAAGCCAACGGTTGGCCGGGTACCAACGCAAGGAGTGGTTCCAATAAGTCAACATCAAGACTCACCCGGGCCAATGGCGCGTTCGGTAATTGATGCTGCGCTCTTGTTAGAGGTCATGAGTGCGACGACCGGGTTGGTCGCTGCTACAAGTGATCTTCGAAATTTACGATTCGGCGTCGTTCGTTCTTGGCTCACTGGCCATGCCGGGACTGATGCGATCTTTGAAGAGAGTTTGGAGAAACTATCCAAGGCTGGTGCGGTTTTAATTGAAGTTAAAGTTAACGAACCCGATGAACAAGTCGGCAACGATGAGCATGAGATTTTACTACATGAACTCTTTGATCATCTGGGCGATTACTTAATGGTCCGCGCCGACACATCACTAAAATCTTTAGCCGATGTCATAGCATTTAATTACTCACATCGTGAGAGTGAGATGAAATACTTTGGACAAGAGTTATTTGATCAGGCGATTAAACTCGGCGGACGCAATAGCGCTTATCAAGGCAAACGAGTGCGTAACTTAGCCTGGGCGCAGCGAACTCTTTCGAAAGCGCTGGCCGGCGTAGATGTATTAATCGGTGCTACTTATTCTCCAGCATGGATTAGCACCTTGGGAGCCGGCGATAGCTTCGGTCCGACAAGCTGGATAACCATGGCGCCGGCGATATCTGGAGCCCCCATCGCAACGGTTCCGATGGGATTGGTCGATGGGTTACCTGTCGGCATTGGTGTTGTGGCCAGAGCCAATGATGAGATTCGTTTGGTGAGCGCCCTGGCACAGATTGAGCGCGCACTCGATCTCGGCATCTTGCGACCGACACTTATTAAATAATCTGTCTTAAAGCGCCGCTGCTTTAATTATTGAGTTGAGCTCCGAGAAAGGCGTTGACGATCCGTTTAAATCGCGCAGGCTCTTCAATATGGGGCATGTGTGATGACTCTGGAAAGAGCTCCCATACTGCACCTGGGATTCGTCGGTGGATCTCTTGCACCATCGCCGGAGTAGCTTCATCGTAGGCACCACTAATAATCAGCGTTGGAACGTCGATCTTGTGAAGCTCCTCGTGGATATCCCAGTTTTTGAGTGAGCCAACGACATGAAACTCCGATGGACCATTCATAGTGTGATAAACAGTTGGATCTAAAGCCATCTGATCAAATGAAGCGGTGACATCGGGTGGCATCGGCACACGACATAAGTGTCGACCGTAGTAAATGTTCACTGCCTCGACATACTCCGCCGACTCGGTCGTGCCTTGGGCCTCATGTAGTACGAGCGTTGCTTGGACTTCTGGTGCAAGTTGTTGGCGAAGTTTGTCGGCCTCACTAACCCATAACCCCATTCCCGCCGGTGAATCACAGATCACTAGCGCCTTTAATCCAGTTGGGCGATGGGTCGCATACTCCATACCTAGCATTCCACCCCAGGACTGTCCAAGAAGGGCGTAATCTCTATCGATTCCTAAGTGTTTAACTAAGAGTGAGAGCTCTTCCATAAATAACTCTGGGCACCAAAACTCTTTAGGTTTTTCTTGAAGATGTGTGGAGTTTCCGCAGCCAATCTGGTCGTAGAGAATAGCGGTGCGTCCAGACTGGGCGATGATGTCGGCGATGGCGATCAAATAATTGTGGCCAGCCCCAGGTCCACCATGTGCCAAAATAACGGGAGTTTTACCGTTGTTAATATCGCCAACTATGCGATACCAGGTTTCACCGTGCTGCCACTTCATTCTCGTATCAGCAATTGTTAGCTCAGACATCCGTACTCCTTAATTGGAGAGTAATTAGTTAGTGAAGTTTAAATGGTGCTGGACATGCAGAGATTTTAGGTACCACCATCTTTGCAATGACCGTTCCAGAGCTTGGGTGTACCGCCTGAGCAAGGCCAAGATTTCCCTGCACCGATAAAAAGATAAAGGCATCCTCAATAGTAAAACCCCACTGTTCTACTAAAAGCTTTGCCGCCTCTTCACAAGCAATGGTAAGTGCAGCTGGCAGATCTTCAATAGCTACGCCATGGGTTGCCCAGGAAGTTGCATTCTCCGTTACTGGGTATTGACTTGCTACACCCTTGATGAGTGCGATCGAGATTAAAACATCGCCAGCGATTTCGATTCCCGTGCCACAGATTTCACCATCACCCATTGAGGCATGCATGTCACCGATTCCAAGGAGTGCACCAGGGTGGTTGACGGGTAGATGGATAGTTGCCCCGATCCCATTGAGATTATTATCGAGGTTTCCCCCGTGTTTTCCAGCCGGCATAGTAGATATTTCACCCACTTGGGGTGCAACCCCGATGACGCCAAGCATGGGGGAGGCGGGGAAAGAGATGTTTTCATTCATGCTCACCACACCATCGATCACATCAAAGAATCGTGCATAAGGCTTTTCAATTAAATGATGAAGCTGCCCGCTTCCAGGATAAGTCCGAGCAACACCACGAGCCCCAGGTTTTATATCGTGAATTGTTACCGACAAAGTATCACCGGGTTCGGCGCCTCGGATGTAAATAGGCCCGGTCGCGGGATTTATCTCTCCATCTGGAATCGGAAGGAGGGCATTCTCATGATTTGTTATTACGCCTTTGTAACAATCCCATGTCTGAATATGTATCAATTCGTTAGGTGAGACGGTCAGTGCAGGTATATGAGTTGAGGAAAACGAAAAAGTGTGATGATCACGTGAGAGAAAGTGTGAAGCCTCTTGAAAGCTAGGAGTTTGCGAGTTTAAAACCATGACCAGCCTTTCTTATCGCTTTGATAATCAACCGTTTAGCGTATTATGGTGGATTATTCCGGAAAGGGAATAACTAAAATACTCGCGATCATTCTGGAGGTCTCACACGTGCACCATCGTCCATTCATAATTAAATCAGCGTTAGCTACAGCGGCGTTGCTTGTCTTAGCACTTGCCGGATCTTCAGCATCATCGGCAGCGGGCTCAGCAGCTCTTGCACCCTATGACGCTAAAAAAGCCGGCGGAACACTGACTCTTGTTGCACAAGCTGCAGCTGGAACGTTGGATCCTAAAGTCAATTACACCGCCGAGTTCTGGCAGCTCTACCAAGCAAGCTATGACGGCCTATTAACATTTAGCTACGGCTCTGGTGCAACAACATTTAATGTTGTTCCAGATCTTGCTCAAGCTTTACCAACGGTCACCAATGGTGGAAAAACTCTTACCTTCAAACTCCGTAAAGGCATTAAATTCTCTGATGGCAAGCCAGTAACCGTTGCCGATGTTAAAGCATCCTTTGAGCGGATTTTCAAAGTCTCATCACCGACAGCTGGCTCTTTCTACAATGGAATCGTTGGTGCAGATGTATGCCTAAAAACCCCAGCAACATGTAAGTTAGATAAAGGTGTAGTCGTTGATGCTGCAACCAATACGGTTATCATAAATATCATTGCACCCGATGATTCAATTCTCTCCAAGCTTGCAGTTCCACATGCCGTAATCAATCCAGCCTCTGCTCCATCAAAGGATGCAGGAACCACGATTATTCCTACAACGGGTGCCTATATGTTTAAGTCATATGACCCAAATAAATCTCTCGTCATGGTTCGCAACCCATATTTCAAGGAGTGGAATCACGATGCACAGCCACAGGCATATGCCGATCAGATTCTCTATAAGTTTGGCATCACCCCAACGGCTCAAGTTACTGCCGTTGAAAATAACCAAGCAAACTGGGCATTTGATCCCATTCCTGCAGATCGTTTAAATGAAATTGGAACTAAGTTTCCAAATCAAGTTCACATTAATCCATTAACTGCAATGTATTACCTGCCAATGAACGTTAACTTGGCGCCTTTTAATAATCTAAAGGCAAGGCAGGCCGTTAGCTACGCGATCGATCGCGCCAATATGGTCAAGATATTTGGTGGAAGCCAGCTAGCGACTCCGGTCTGTTCATTCCTTCCACCTAACTTCCCTGGTCATGTCGATTACTGCGGATATACCAAGGGCGCTACACCTGCTAAGCCGGCAAAGGCATGGGCTGCCCCTGATCTAGAGCTAGCTAAGAAGTTAGTAAAAGAGTCAGGAACTGCAGGTCAGGCCGTCGGCATTGTCGTCTCAGATGATGATGTTAATAAGCAGTTAGGGGTTTACTTACAGTCTGTCTTGACCTCAATCGGTTATAAGGCGACGGTAAAACCAATCTCAGGAAATATTCAATTCACATATATCCAAAATACCAAGAATAAAGTACAGATATCTGTAACTCCTTGGTACCAGGATTACCCAGCGGCCTCAGACTTCCTTGATGTTCTTCTAGGTTGCGCATCATTCACGCCAAACTCAGACTCATCCATCAACATGGCTGGTTACTGCAATAAGGCGCTCGATGCGAAAATGTCGAAGGCAAAGGCGCTAGGTGTTACCGATCCAGTTGCTGCAAATAAACTATGGGGCGAGATCGATCAAGAGGTTATGGCCGATGCTCCAGTAGCGGTTGCATTCACACCAAAGCAGCTTGACTTCATCTCAGCTGGAACTAAGAACTATCTGTTCTCACTCCAGTACAAGATGTTCGTCTCGCAGTTAATCGTGAAGTAAGCGATCGGGAATTAGTAAGTTAATCTACTTACATGTCCTCCTTTAAGGAAAGCAGTAAAGCGATCTTCTCCGAATCACCGGGGAAGATCGCTTTACGCTCTCTAAGAAAAGATAAGCGCTCAAAAATCTCACTCGCAATCTTGGGTGTGATTATATTTTTATCATTCTCAGCACCGATTTATTCACATTACATCGCACACACCAACCCATTTGTATCGACGCTAGATGCAACCGTTTCAGTCAACGGCATCGCAAAGCCCGTCTTAGAACCATCAACCACCGGGTTGGGCCTTGGCATCACACCCATCGGACCCACATGGAATATCACGGGCTACTTCATCGGCGCCGATAGCCAGGGTCGGGATGTGCTAGCCCGGCTGTTTTATGGAGGCCGCAGCACGCTTTTGATTGGTATTAGCGCCGGACTGCTCTGCCTCTTATTATCGCTGTTAATCGGTGTCATCTCTGGATATCACCGTGGCTGGATCGATGCGATTCTCTCGAGAGTACTCGACATTATCTGGGCATTTCCGGTCTACCTCTTAGCAATTAGCCTCTCCGTTGTACTCTTAACGTCAGGGCTAAAAATCGGCGTTATCCATATTGGCCCTGGATCTTTCGCTCTACCAATATTTATTATTGGAATCGTTTATATCCCCTATGTCGCACGCCCAATCCGTGCCCAGGTTTTAGCGTTGCGTGAGAGTGATTTCGTCAGGGCTGCGGTGGGGACCGGCGCACGTAGCTCGACTATTATTTTCCGAGAGATACTGCCTAACATACTTCCCAGCATGATGGTCTTCGTCCCGATCATTGTCGCACTCTCTATGTTGACCGAATCCGCGCTCTCATTCCTCTCCATCGGCGTCCAACCACCGGCGGCATCGTGGGGCACGATCATCAATGATGGTCTTGGCCTGCTGTACACGCGGCCGATGGTTGGAATCGCACCCGGGTTACTGATCGCGCTGACTGCGGCTGCACTTAATTTATATGGTGACGCCGTTCGTGATGCTCTTGATCCTAAATCACGAACTCGGGGCGATTGATGCTTGGCTTTATCCTTCGCCGCATTAGTGCCATGCTCTTCGTCTTAACTTCTATCTCAATACTCGTCTTCCTCATATTTTTTGCAACCCCTGGCGTTGATCCTGCGGCGAGAATCGCTGGACGCAACGCCGATCAAGAGGTATTAGCCCAAGTCCGTCACTCATTTGAGCTCGATAAACCCCTTCCATTCCGCTTCTTCTCCATGATGCGCCATCTATTTATTTCTCAGGATTTAACATCCTATGTAAATCGTGGCGCAAAGGTCATCCCGCAGTTAACGCAGGCGATTCCGGCCACCCTCTCTCTTGTCATTGGTGCCGCCATTATCTGGCTAGCAATGGGCATATTTTTTGGGATTAAGGCCGCTAGTTCAACTAAGAAGTGGATCGACCCAACGATCGGCTTCATAGGAATTATTGGAATCTCACTTCCGGTTTACTGGCTCGGCGAGGTCGTGAACCTAATAACCCAGTCGAAACTTCATAGTTCGGTTTTTAAATGGGTTCCTCCTCTTGGCTACGTTGGAATTACCGATAACCCGTTCCAGTGGTTTCTTCACTTACTCTTTCCTTGGCTCACCTTGGCGGTTTTATATGCAGGAATTTACGTTCGAGTTTTGCGCAATGAAATCCGAGTTGTGATGGGCGAGGACTATATAAAGACCGAACGCGCCAAAGGCGCCAGTGAAAAGAGAATTTTATATAAACATGCAACGCGCATGAGTTTGATTACTCTGGTCTCACTCTTTGGCCTTGATTTTGGCGCACTGGTTGGGGGTTATGCATTATTAACCGAAGTGGTCTTCGGTATTCAAGGGGTGGGCAAGTTGACCTTTGATTCGCTACAAAACTTTGACCTTCCAGTAATCATGGCCACAGTAATGTATGCATCATTTTTTGTAGTCTTTATGAACGCCATAGTCGATGTCCTCTATGCAGTTTTGGATCCGAGGGTGCGACGTGTCTGAATTTCTCCTTGAAGTAAAAAAGCTCAACGTTGTTTTTCAAACCCCACGTGGCCTAGTCCATGCTGTTAACGACTTATCGCTGAGCGTGAAAAAAGGACAGACTTTAGGAGTTGTCGGCGAATCAGGCTCTGGAAAATCGGTCTCAATGAACGCGGTGATGGGGCTACTTCGAGCCTCTAACGTAGAGATTTCAGGTGAGGTCCTCTTTAATGGTGAGGATTTACTGAAAAAAGATGATTCCCTAATGCGCAAGATCCGTGGGAAAGATATCGCTATGGTTTTTCAGGATCCCATGACCGCCTTGACGCCCGTGTATACCGTGGGCTGGCATATCATCGAGCAGATACAGCTTCATAGCGATTTGAATAAGGCCGCGGCCCGTAACCTTGCTATCGAAATTCTCGATGATGTTGGTATTCCAGATCCTAAACGGCGTATAGATCAATACCCGCATGAGTTTTCAGGTGGTATGCGCCAGCGAGCAATCATCGCAATGGCACTTGCGCTTAATCCATCGCTGCTCATCGCCGATGAACCGACAACGGCATTAGATGTCACGATTCAAGCACAGATATTAGATCTCCTTAAGCGCCTTCAGAAACAACACGACTCTTCGATTATTATTATTACGCACGACATGGGAGTTGTATCTGAAATCGCCGATGAAGTTTTGGTCATGTATGCCGGACGACCCGTGGAACATGCGATGAAGCGAGATCTATTTGCGCATCCGCAGCACCCGTACACGCAAGGACTTTTAAACTCCGTGCCCCGACTAACTCACTCCTCAACAAATCGACTCATTGCAATCCCAGGCCAGCCCGCATCACTGCTTAACTTACCGGTCGGCTGCGCCTTTTCCAATCGCTGCAGTAAATTTCATGGGGCGTGCAACGTGCGTCCGGAGTTAATCCTTGATGGATCTGGACATGGCGCTGCATGTCATTTAGTCGGGGATAGATAATGATTTCAAAAAATATTATTCTTTCGGTCAAAGGACTTACCAAGAACTATGAATTAGGCTCTGCCTTTTCTAAGGGACGAGATATTGTCCACGCCGTTGAAAATATCGATATCGATGTCTTTGAGGGTGAAACTTTGGGCATCGTTGGCGAATCAGGCTGTGGTAAATCGACTCTGGGACGAATGATCGTTCGACTCGAAAAGCCCACCTCGGGCGATATTGAGTTCGAAGGTGCAGATTTATTGCGCCATAAGGGGGGCAAACTTCGCTTACTTCGCAAGCGTTTTCAAATGATTTTTCAAGATCCCTATGCCTCACTCAATCCCCGTCGACA
The DNA here is from genome assembly GCA_040402335.1 of Candidatus Planktophila sp. Taxonomy (GTDB): domain Bacteria; phylum Actinomycetota; class Actinomycetes; order Nanopelagicales; family Nanopelagicaceae; genus Planktophila. The sequence continues at coordinate 24,518 of JBBAMX010000015.1, read as the reverse complement.
AATTGGAAAAATCGTCGAAGAGCCGCTTCGGATTCACGGTATAGGCAAGGTTGAACGCGAATCGATCGCCCGAGATCTGCTCACTCGTGTGGGCTTAGATGGCGATGCCTATGAAAAATACCCACATGAGTTCTCTGGGGGACAACGCCAGCGGGTGGTCATAGCGCGAGCTCTCACACTCCAGCCCCGCTTGATAGTCGCCGATGAGCCAGTCTCTGCCTTAGACGTCTCAATCCAAGCTCAAGTATTAAATCTCTTCAAAGACTTACAGGCCGAGCGCAATCTGACCTACATATTTATCGCGCATGATCTTGGTGTTGTTCGATATGTCTCTGATCGAATCGCAGTGATGTACTTAGGAAAAATCGTTGAATTGGCACCTGCCCAAGAGCTGTATGAATCACCGGCACACCCTTATACAAAGGCTTTGCTGTCGGCGAATCCGCAGCTCGATGGCGAAGAAAAGCGGGAGAGAATTATTCTCAAAGGCGATATACCTAACCCAATTAATCGACCCGATGGCTGTGCCTTTAATCCCCGCTGTCCTAAGGTGCAGGAGATTTGTCGGAGTAAGAGTCCAGATTTACTGACAATTGGTAATCGCCAAGTCGCCTGTCACTTCCCTGAAAAGTAAATTTATTTAAGTGGTTTCCATCTTAGGCTCATCTAGCTCTAAACCGTTTAAGATCTTTTGTACCTGATTTGGAATCTCTTGCAATCCATCCTCTGCCGCATTTATTGCCTGAGCAAGAAATCGGTTGAACTCACGCCCCGTCTGGAGATTGAATAAGATTCCTGAAGTCTTCTGCCTATTACTAACGTGAAAAATATAATCGCTCTCATCATCAGATGTCCCTGCGCCATTCCACTTGGCAAAAGCCCACTCTTTTGTATTATAAATTCCATTAAACATTACTCGATTAGTGCTCAGCACTACGTCACCGATCTCTTTGTAGACCTGAATTGCATCTCCTGCGACGAAACTTCCTCGCATCGCACCAACGCGATATCGCATACCGGCAACTAACGGGATACTTATTCCAGAGCTACTTCCAACATATTGCCCCGGTGAGCGTCCAGCCTCGTGAAATTGACCTCGACCGCTCCAGAGGACTATCTCGCCAGATTTCTGCACTGTTAAGTTTGCGACGGCATCTTCACCCTTTATCGCACTGTCAAAGGCAACCTTAATTTTCTTGAATATCTCAACATCGGCAGCCCAGTCTGCATGCTCAATCTCATACTCGTTAGTGGCGATTTTCAATGCTCGAGCAGCTTTTCTTGCCTCCCAAAATCCCATGGCGACAGTCTGCCTCTATCTACCCAGAAAGTCTGTAGAAAACTCACGAGCTATTTAAGAAGGACTTGGAAGCTAAACGGTGCTACGGTGAGGCTCAAGAGATTGGATCTTCATGGTTGCCTGGATGTGGTTTGCAGTAGCCGGCCTCTGTTTACTCACTGAGATTCTAACGACCGCGTTGCTCTTTGCCTCATTTGCCCTTGCCGCACTTGCCGCCGGCATCACGAACTACTTACTCGGCGATAGTTATGCGCAGTGGATCGTATTGGCAGCGACGGCGATACTTTCACTGACTGTGCTTCGCCCAATTGCAACTAAGTTCATATTTAAGAAGACCCCCCAGAACGATACGGGGGTTGTGGCGCTGATCGGCAAAAATGCGATCACTTTGGAGCAGATTACGCCAGAGGGTGGAAGGATTCGATTAAGTGGAGAAGTTTGGACGGCGCACTGCGAATCAGGAAGCATCGAATCAGGAGCCAATGTAACCGTTCTTAGAATCGAAGGCGCGGTGGCCATGGTGGCCGCTTCGAGGTAAGAAAAATTAAGTAAGAGGGGCTTGAAATGTTGGTATCAAGTGTTTTTGGAATCGTAGTATTAATCGCAATTGTAATTGTCGTACTCGCAATTAAAATTATTCCGCAGGCAAATGCCGGTTTGGTTGAGCGCTTAGGTAAGTACCATCGCACGCTCTCACCTGGACTGAGCATTATCTTTCCCGGCGTAGATAAACTGCGCCCATTGGTAGATCTACGGGAAAAGGTAGTCTCATTTCCACCCCAGCCAGTCATCACTGAAGACAACCTGGTAGTCAATATCGATACAGTAATTTATTTTCAAGTGACCAATGCAAAGTCTGCTACCTATGAGATTGAAAACTATATTCAAGGAATCGAACAGTTAGTTGTTACCACTCTTCGAAACTCAGTAGGAGGATTAGATTTAGAGAAGGCGCTGACATCTCGTGATCATATCAACGCCGTCTTACGAGGTGTTCTAGATGAGGCGACTAGTAAGTGGGGAGTGCGGGTCAATCGTGTTGAAATTAAAGCGATTGAACCACCACCAAGTGTTCAAGAGTCGATGGAGAAGCAGATGCGCGCCGATCGAGATAAGCGCGCCGCAATCCTCACCGCCGAAGGCGACAAAGCGAGCCAGATCTTAAATGCCGAGGGTGCACGCCAGGCCGATATTTTGCGCGCCGAAGGTGAGGCACAGGCCGCGGTTATTCGCGCCGAAGGTGAGGCGACCGCCATCACCCGAGTATTTAATGCTATTCACGCTGCTAATCCCGATGAAAAGGTATTGGCATATAAATATCTTGAGCAGTTGCCAGCGATCGCAAATGGCACCGCGAGCAAGATTTGGATTATCCCGGCCGAGCTATCGGCGGCGGCCGCTGCGATATCTCAAGCATTTAAAGAGCCTAAAAGTTGATGATGAATCTGCCAACGGCGCATTGGCAGAGGCCACATCTGGGTGAGCATCGCTTTCCAGTCTCACTGGTAGTTCTTATCGTGATTGGCCTGCAGTTCAGCCTTCCAGGTAACCTCTCACTGAGTTTTCAAAAATATATCTGCCTTTTAGAGTTTGTAATTTTATTAAGTCTCTACGCCCTGACTCCTAAGCGCGTTATGAAACACCACCTGCCTACTCGACGGATCGGTTTTTTACTGACCGGTGTAATGACCGTATCAAATACGGCATCGGCCGTTAAATTAATCTCTGGTCTGGTATCGGGGGGAGTGGGATCGGCTACGCAGTTATTAGCATCGGGAGGCTCAATCTGGCTAACCAATGTTGTGATCTTCTCACTCTGGTTCTGGGATTTAGATCGCGGAGGACCTGGCTCTAGGGCTGAGGCGAAGAAAGACTGGCCCGATTTTCTCTTCCCACAGATGAGCGATCCAACATATGCTCCAAGTAACTGGCACCCTAAGTTCTTTGACTACCTCTACATGTCCTTTACTAACGCCAGCGCCTTTAGTCCCACCGATGTGATGCCTTTGTCGCGCTGGGCCAAGATGCTTATGTTGTTGCAGTCAACGACCTCATTAGTCGTTGTCGGACTAGTTGTGGCTCGGGCGGTCAATATTCTTCATTAAAGCCGAAGCAAGAATCACTTATTTATTACGGTGCGCCGACTTTGATAAGAAAATTGCAAATACCAGAGCTACGACGATGAATGAGTTAAGCCCCATTTCGTAGATCGCTCTTTTAAATGCCACCTCTGACTTACCTGATTCAAGCGTTAGGGATGCACCAACAGTTAGAATGTGACGAACGGCTGCGATGACACCAATAATTAAAAACTTATCTAGTTGGTAGACGCCATCGGTAAATCGAGAGATGACGGTACGCAGAATCTCCAAGATAATGACGATGAATAAAATATCGTTGACGCCTTGAATCATTCCATTTGGGAAAAATGGTGAGGTCTCAATAAGTCTGCGCAGACTAAAAATAAATGCCCCCACTGCGATTGCAAATAAGGCCAACGCCAATAGGGCATGGAAGATATCTTCAATCAGATCGACATATTTCAGCGGCAGAATCGAGGTTTCGAGCCGCTCCTGGCTATCTTTTTCTCGCATACCCCAAGGTTACAATGGCAATTCTCAGTCCGCGCGGGCAAGATGGCGTAATCTCTCTAGGCGCCCGCAATGACGGCGCTGTATTATCGGCCCATGTCGGCCAATCGTTTAACCTACGCGTGCAACAGATAATCGTAATCTTTGATGGGCAGTGTCAATTTTGCCGTGAAAGCCTAACCTGGGTGGAAAGCCGAGTAGAACTCCACGCCATCCCATTTCAAAGCACCGATTTATCCCAGTATGGTTTAAGCCTTGATCAATGCTCTAAATCAGTCTTTGTAATCGCTGGCGATCAAAGCTTATCGGGAGCCGATGCCGTTCACTTTCTATTAAAAAAACGAGGCAACACGATTGCAGCTGCAGTCATTCGCAAATCTGGCCGACTTGCACATGTTGGATATGCATGGGTGGCGACCCACCGATCCTCGCTCCTAGTTGGATTGTTGAGCAGATGGTTGCGTTATGCCAATCGCTCTAAGCGATCAAGTAAAAAACGATGAAGCAGGTTAAAGGTGAGTATCGTAACGCCATGAAAGAGCGAACAGGTCGTGCGATGGGGATCATGTTATTACTCACCGGCTCGGCACACTTTCTCTTTCCTAAAAGCCTCGATGCAATCGTCCCAAATTTTCTCCCCGGGGATGCACGTCTCTGGACGAACATCAGTGGCGTCGCAGAGTTTGCTGTGGCAGTTGGATTATTAGCCCCGATTGATATGAAAGTAGGCGGTATTAGGGTGCGCTTGATCGCTGCACAGTCGGCGTTTCTTTTATTTCTCGCCGTCTATCCCGCGAATATAAAGATGGCGATAGATTGGAGCGATCGCACCATGCCCGCTCCCTTAATCGCATTCGCGCGGCTGCCGTTACAGTTCGGTCTTTTTTATTGGGCCGCATCGATAGCCAAAAGCGTTAAGAAAATTAAGCCATGAAGGGCTCACTCGCACTTGTCGGCTCTGGAGAGTACCTGCCAGCGATGGCGCAGTTAGAGAAATCTCTATTCGATGATGGCGTAAAAAACGGTAAGAAAGCAATCTATATTCAGATCCCAACGGCTGCCGGGCGTGAGAGTCCCCAGCGCCTGCAGTACTGGGCCGATTTGGGACGGGCACAGGCCGATTTACTCGGCATTGAATCGATTTCACTCCCAATCTTTGATCGCGAAGATGCCGGGCGGCAAGAGTATGTAGATCTAATTCACGATAGTGCAATGGTCTATCTCTCAGGTGGGGATCCACATTACTTAGCAACATCCTTAATAGGGACCCCGGTCTGGGCCGCGATTTTAGCGAACTGGCAGAGCGGGGCCTCTCTTATGGGATGCAGTGCGGGAGCAATGGTGTTGAGCTCTCAGATTCCAAACTTTAGATTGAGTAAGAGCGAACCCACTAAAGGCTTAGATGTGATTCCCAATCTGCGGGTCATTCCCCATTTTAATAAGTTCTTTAAATGGATTCCAGATAGTGCGGCAAAAATACTGATGCACGTTCCCGATAGTTCGATTTTAATCGGCATCGATGATTTAACGGCAGTTGTGAAAAGAGGCGGGGAAGAGATCTGGAGAGTGGAAGGCGTTGGAAAACTCCACATTTTAAAGGGATTACCTACGCAAGAACTTACATCGGGCCAAACTGTTATTTTGAGCTAACTTTGATCAAGAAATACGTGAATCACGCTAACTTTGCACGCCATGCCGTAAAAGATCTGATTGAGTTTGCATGTGGTTTTCGCAGCCATGGATAAGGGTGAAGCTGTGCTAAATCACCGAACTTGGCAAAGCTTGGTACCGGGGCGTAAGTGATGGCTACCGCGTTTTGGCGGGCGAATTCAACTGGATCTCCGAGATAAACTTTGACATCACGTCGAAGGGCGAGATCGCGCAGCACCTCTAAATAAAAGTAGATTCGTTTTGAAGAGAGTTGAAGTTTCTTAAGCGCCGCTTCATTAAAAACAAATGCCACGGGTAGATCGAGATTTGCACTCAAGGCAGGATCGGCATCACCTAGAGATTCGATTGTAAGAAGAACCACCTGAGGTTTAGCTTTTTCGATAACAAAAATCGGGCCGGCAGTGCTTTCTAGATCAGGATCTGACAGCAACAAGGGTTCAAATGGCAGATCGGCCAATTGATACTCATCTGGAAATGATTCGATCGGACATTTTCGCTTGAGCACACAGCCACCGCAGAGTTCAGGGGCACGCTTTTGTACCTGCCAGCGCGCAAAACCATAGGCCTTGCCGCTTCCACTTCCCACGGTCCACTGCCATCCCAATAAATTTGCAGCTCGTGAGCCATCGATTAATTCAACAAACATACGTTCTTGGCCATGCAGCCAGCCAGCCTTATTTCTAACGCTCCACTGCGAGGCCAGCCACATTCGCGTTTGATTAACTAACCAGCCATCGCGCTCTAACTCGTCTACGGCAAAATCAACACAGGCCATTCCTTGTGGCCAACCATCACCGGTTTCATCCCAGTGCTGTTCAAACCGGAGATTTTCAAATAATCGCCGGCCAAGGCGCGCATATAAATGGCGTGAGTATTCGTTCCATAAAAGCTCATCACGATACTTATCCCTATCGGCTGATGGTGCTTTACCGACATGCTCCCAGACCTGTTGCAGGCTTAAAATATTATGGCGAATATACGGCGAGAGCACAGTTGCACCGCGATCCCGGATCGGTAAAACCTGGGAGCGATTTTTGGCATACCCCGAAATATTTAGGTCCGACAGAGCGGCGTTAGCCGCACTCTGGCCACCTGTTATCGAGCTAATTCCACCACCAGAGTGTAGCCCCGAGAAATAATTCTCGAGTAACTGCTCCAACGGTAATGAAATATCTAACTCTTTCACAAACTACCCAACACGCTTGAAGAGTGAAAGTAAATAGATGGGCTTAATTAAAGGCTCGCTAATTTTTCCGCTACCGCTTTTGCCGATGGATTAGTCATCGATGTTCCATCGGTAAAGACCAGGGTAGGAACAACTTGATTACCGTTGTTGATTTTTTCAATCAAAGCTGCACCATCAGGAAACTCTTCGATATTAATCTCTTCAAAGGTAATCTCTAACTCGGCTAACTGGCTCTTTAAGCGTTTGCAATAACCACACCATGGCGTCGAATACATAATAAAACTCATAACGAAATCCTAACCCATTCAAAATATTCCCACCGCTTGAATGAAGCCTTAGCGGGTGAGAATGTGACGTATGAGATAGGACAAGGGCTGGCTTACTGGCGCGTAGCGACTTAACCTATTGTTAACTGAAGTTGGAGGGGTCAATGGAGATCCAGGATGTTAAGCACGCGCAGCTAGCTGCGTGGATTAAAGAAGTAGCCGAGCTCACCGGGCCTGCAGATATTTATCTCTGTGATGGCTCCCCAGCCGAGTGGGTTCACATCACCGATGGGCTCGTTCGAGCTGGAACATTAAAGCGGCTAAAGAAGAAACCTAACTCCTTCTGGTGTGCTTCCGACCCTAGCGATGTTGCTCGAGTAGAAGAGCGAACCTTCATTTGTTCACTCAGTGAATCAGATGCAGGTCCAACAAATAACTGGATGGCACCAACCCAGATGAAATCGATCATGCTTGATCTGTACCGAGGATCGATGGCGGGCCGCACTATGTATGTCATCCCATTTTGCATGGGGCCTTTGAATGCACAGCGGCCAATGTTTGGAGTGCAGATCACCGATAGCCCATACGTTGTCGCATCAATGTCGATTATGGCCCGTATGGGTCTTCCAGCCCTTAATGCAATGGGCACCGATAACAAGTTCGTTAAGGCGTTGCACTCAGTGGGTGCACCCCTGGCTATCGATCAACAAGATGTTCCTTGGCCATGTAATAAGGTTAAATATATTGTTCAATTTCCAGAAGAGCGCACCATCTGGTCCTTCGGCTCTGGGTATGGCGGAAACGCGCTCTTAGGTAAAAAATGTTACTCACTTCGGATCGCATCGGTCATGGGACGAGACGAAGGCTGGTTGGCCGAGCACATGCTGATCCTAAAATTAACTCCTCCTAATGGAAATATTCATTACGTTGCCGCAGCATTTCCATCGGCCTGTGGCAAAACCAACCTCGCCATGTTGGATCCAACAATTAAGGATTGGAAAGTTGAAACAATCGGTGATGACATCGCCTGGATGCGCTTTGGCGATGATGGCCGGCTCTATGCAACTAATCCGGAGTTTGGCTTCTTTGGCGTAGCCCCTGGTACTGGCTGGGATACCAATGCCAACGCCATGCGTACGATCGAAAAAGGAAACTCGATCTTTACCAATGTGGCCTTAACCGATGACGGAGACATCTGGTGGGAGGGAATGACCGATATCGCACCCGCTCACTTAACTGATTGGAAGGGAAGAAGTTGGACGCCAGCTAGTGATGAGCCATCATCACATGCGAACTCACGTTTTTGCACACCAGCGGCCCAGTGCCCAGTTATCGCACCTGAGTGGGAGAGCCCAGAGGGGGTTCCAATCTCGGCAATATTCTTTGGCGGCCGTCGTAAAACTACGATCCCGTTAGTAATCCAGTCACATGATTGGAACCACGGCGTTTTTATGGGCGCAACGCTTTCATCTGAAACAACGGCGGCGGCAACAGGTACGGTCGGCTTAGTGCGACGTGATCCATTTGCGATGCTTCCCTTTATTGGCTACCACGTCGGCGACTATCTCAATCATTGGGTTGAGATGGGAAATAAAAGCACACCAGATAAACTTCCTAAAATTTTTTATGTGAACTGGTTTCGTCGAGGTGAAGGCGGCAAGTTCCTATGGCCTGGCTATGGTGAAAACAGTCGAGTTCTTAAATGGGCGATAGAGCGGATCGAAGGCAGCACAAATGCGGTTGAGACGCCATTGGGCTTTGCACCAGCCCCGGGTGCAATCGATGTCGAAGGCTTAAATATCAGTCCAGCAGATATCGCAGCCGCAGTTAGAGTCGATGCCACCGAGTGGTCCATCGAACTGCCTTTAATCGATACCTGGTTTGCGAGTATCGGTCAGAAACTACCGATTGAAATGAGAATTGAACTTGAAAAACTACGTTCAAAAGTTGACAAGGCACTGGGCTAAGACTCCGATAATGGAGTTAAATTTATTTGTCTTGGCCATATGTCTGGTCATCCAGGCAAACAATCAAAACTTCCTAACCATATTGGACTAATTGCGTCTAGTGATTCAGGAAAAACCTGAGTAATATCTGACTTCAGGGAAAAGTCACAATTCTTCCCGGTGAAATTCTAAGTATTTCGATGAATGCAGAGATCTTTGAGGCCGTTACAAGTAATAAAATCTGCATTTCGTGTAATAGCCACAGAAACTTCAAATCTTAAATTCAAAAGGCCACCTTCCAGATGGAAAGTGGCCTTTTGACAACGATTTATTTCTTTAATAGTACTTTTACATCCACCCCTGGTGGCAAGATTACGGAATCAATTGCATGGATCACGCCATTGCTTGCCATTACATCTGCCATTACAACTTTTGCGCCATTGACGGTGACTCCGCCCATTGTAGATAGCTTTACCGTCTGACCCTCAACCGTTGCTACATCACCATCTTTTACATCGGCTGCCATGACTTTTCCTGAAACGACATGGTAGGTAAGAATTTTAGCCAGTGTTGCCTTGTTCTTTGGCAGGAGAAGGGCATCCAGGACTCCTGCTGGCAAAGCGGCAAAAGCCTTATCGGTTGGTGCGAACACTGTAAATGGACCGGGGCCGTTCAACGTTGCCACCAAATCTGCCGCAGTAACTGCTGCAACTAATGTTTTAAAATCACCAGCGGCGACTGCTACATCAACTATTGTTCCAATGCTCACTGGCTTAGTGGTCTCTTTACTTACGCTTTTAGCACTGCTCCCACAGGCTGACAATGTCAACGCTGTTGCTACTGCAATGGCGGCAAATAAGCCGCGACGTGAGGCCTTCATAAATATCTCCCTTAGATTGCTTCGATTTTCATGAATATTAAGTCCAGGGTATGAAGGTGGCAACTCGAAATCTCTTGCCACGCTTCTTTGAAATGAACGTTTGCCGTAGTTTTGATGAACTTTCCACGCAGGCGTAAATTGGGGACAAAGAGTGAGAAGCGCTACTATGTGTTGGGTTGAAGAAACGAGTATGGCCGGTGTTAATTGCGGTGGGTTTTTACCGAAACGGTGAACTTTTCTAATACCTCGCTAATCGGTACGACACCGATTCCCACTGAATCGGGAACAGCTAAATATCCATCTTGCATTTCAAAAGGTGTAGTGATGTCCTGGTGGAAATATCGTGACGATGCCGATGTATCGCCTGGTAATGTAAATCCAGGCAGGGCGGCCAGCGCTAAGTTTGCCGCGCGCCCAATCCCAGTCTCTAACATCCCCCCACACCAGACCGGGATACCCTCGCTAACACACAAGTCATGAATCTTTACCGACTCGATATAGCCACCAACTCGTCCCGGTTTGATATTAATAATAGTTGTGGCCTTGAGCTTTAATGCATCTTGCGCGGCGCGAAGTGAGGTAATCGATTCATCTAAACAGATTGGCGTGCTAACGACCTGAGCCAAATCTGCGTGGCCGAGAATGTCATGTTCATCGAGGGGCTGCTCAATGAGTAATAAATTAAATGGATCTAATTTGGCTAGGTGCTCGGCATCGCTGCGCGAATAGGCCTGGTTTGCATCGACTTGAAGTGGAGTATCTGGCCATAATCGACGAATCTCTTTTACCGGTTCAATATCCCAGCCCGGCTCAATCTTTAATTTAATCCGTCGATACCCGGCCTTGATATATAAATCCACCTCTTCAACAAGGCGATCAATTGAATCTGCAATTCCAACCGATACTCCGCACGCTACTTTTTGTGCGGTAGCACCTAGATAGTCGGCAAGGCTTTCATTGTTGTGCCTCAACTGAGCATCTAAGACTGCCGTCTCAATACACGCCTTTGCCATCGGAGAGCCGAGGTAAGGCGCCAAAATATCGGCAACATCTTCGGCAGCGAAATCAGATGCTGCGAAAAGCTTCGGAATAAAGAAATTTTCAATCTGATAGAGACAACCCGCTACGTACTCTGGTGAATACAGTGGCTGCGACATCGCTACACATTCGGCCCAGCCAACTGCTCCCGTATCGCTAACTATCTTAACGAGCAAAACCTCTCGGGATGTTTGTGTCCCGAATGAGGTTCTAAATGGCCGCACTAGTGGCAGATGAATTGTAATTAAATCGATATCTTGGATTCTCATTCTAAAATATATTCACAATCGCTAGAAAAACCCACGGTTTTTTTCCCGTCTGCCAGTGCCCGCACAAACTCTGCTCGCACCTTTAATCGCCACTCCTTAGATTTAATCGGATCACTGCTACGGATTGCGACGATATCAATGGGCACTTGAATAACAGTTGAGGATGGCTGCGCCACTCTTGGCTCTCTTGAGGCAGGAGCGGCCGGGGATAGATCCCATCGGGCAAGTAAGCGATCAGATTCATCGCCGGCGTTAAGGGCATCGGCCATAAAACTTCCATAGAAATTCTCATGGTAACTAACTATCTCCACACCTAATTTGTTTATATTAAAGCGGGCATTTCTACTTACCAATGGATCAAAGCTCCATGTAATACTGGAATATCCACGCTCTTTTGCCCATAGCCATTGATGCTGCTTTAACGCATTGCCAACGCCTGAGCCTCTAAATCCCTCAACGGCACCGGTCATATGAGAGTGTAAATGTTTCTCGCCATGAATTGAGGCGAAGCCAAAGCTTGCCGCAACTATCTGATCGCCTGAAAATGCGCCAGCTAGATAAGCACCGTTGTGAACCATGGCCTGGAGCAGGTTGGGTGTAATTTCACTCCCGGCCTCTTTTTTCGGCCAGACCGTATCGAATATCCATCTCGCCGCCATCTGGTCATCGAGTGAAATGAGCTCTCTTAATTTGATCTCTGGTGGGTTCAATGCGCCACCTCTCAGCCCATGATTAGAAAGTAAGTACTCCTATTTCGTGACTGTAGCAAAGCCCATATCTCATCGTCAATCGCTTCGCTTTTGATCTTTGAGAGGAATCAACCTACTACCCACGACCAGCGCCGCCCCGATCAGCACCAAATTCTTAATAATATATTGGCCCTCAAGAGTTAAATCAAAAGGAAAGTGGGCAAAGCAAACTTCAGGAAGCAAAACTAGAGGTAAAAACGTCCCTGGCATCTGCAAAGCTAAAAGGAAGAGACCCACGCGGATAAGGGGTGGAAAGATCAGGCAGATCCCAATCAGCATCTCCCATACACCCAATATTGGAATAAATATCTTAGGATCAAACCAGTAGATGGTCTTTGTTATCAGGGATATCGCCGGACTTTGCCCAAATGGTTTCAGAGCCCCAAACCAGATAAATATAATTGCCAAACTAAAACGCAGAAGCGTTAACGATGAGCGATTGAGCCAATTAATCAGCCAAGCATCGAAGGTGCCTATATTTTTAAGTAATGGATTCACTAATTCCCCCTCTTACGATACTTCAACTCACTATTGAGTCTATAAAGCAGAAAATGAATCTACTGGCAGATCCTGCTCACCGGTTTTTATGGCAGTAATAATTCGCGCCGCAACCGCATTTGGATCAAGACCAGTAGGCAACTTCGGTGCAGCACCGGCAAGTGGGCGTGTGGCCAGACCCGTCTCGGTATGAGGAGGTCGCACATCGATAACATCGATCTGCGAACGCCGCATTTCTCGGGTTGCTGCGATCATCGCACCCCAAACGGCCGCCTTTGACGCACTATATGCCGCCATTCCCGCCATTGGTTGTTGTGCAACAACGGCAGAGATATTGAGAAAGAAGCCACCGGGCGCGATGTGTGGCGCACTCTCACGCAACATCACCATTGGTGCAATAGCGTTGATTGCAAATAACTGTGTGAGGGTGTCATCATCGATATCGACTAAGTTTCCAAATGCAACTACTCCAGCGGCATTTATCACGCCATCAAAAGGTGCGAGTTGGGTAAAGGCTGCACGCACAGCCGCGCTATCGGTTACATCGGCAACGGCGAACTTTGAAACACTTGTTGGATCTATACGCCCAGCATCACGCACAATTGCACTCACCTGCGCCCCACCCTGGCTCAACTGAGCGGCAAGTCTGCTACCAAGTGCCCCTGATGCTCCAACAATGACAATGTGCTTTCCAATTAGATCACGTGCCACGAAGCTCCAACTTTCTCTAAATCCAACTATTAAGGCTTAAGTCCACCACGGTTACCTGAGTGCTGCAACATTTGAATACATATTTTGAAAGTTCTATTTAGATCAACCTGACATTAACTAGCGGTTGCAGGAACTCTCCGGCTCATCTAACGTGCAATTATTATGAATCGAACTCCTAAGATCCCAGCCGAACTTCCAACACAGCTCGGTGCACTCATTGCCAGTGGCTATCGTGCGCGAACAGTAAAGCGTGAGCTTCAGGAAAATCTCTTGATTAAATTGCGCGAGGGAGAGGTTAGTCTTCCTGGAATTGTGGGATTTGAGGAGACAGTTGGACCGGCAGTAGAAAGAGCCCTGCTAGCCGGTCATGACTTTGTTTTACTTGGTGAGCGGGGTCAAGGAAAGACACGTTTGATCCGTAGCCTTGTGAATTTATTAGATGAGTGGAGTCCACACATTGCGGGTTGCGAGATAAACGATGAGCCTACTGCGCCGATTTGTGTGCGATGCATCGCCCTGGCTGGCGAGCTTAAAGATAAGTTACCGATCGCATGGCGTCATCGAAGTTCGCGTTATGGTGAGAAACTTGCAACCCCGGACACCTCGGTAGGTGATCTAATTGGAGACGTTGATCCAATCAAAGTAGCAGAGGGGCGATCACTAGGAGACCCTGAGACAATTCACTATGGATTAATCCCACGAACTAATCGTGGCATCTTTGCAATTAATGAACTACCTGATCTCGCGGAAAGAATTCAAGTTGCACTCCTGAATGTATTAGAGGAGAGAGATATTCAAGTACGCGGATATAGCGTGAGGTTGCCGCTGGATATGTTGGTCGTAGCGAGTGCAAATCCTGAAGATTACACAAACCGTGGTCGAATCATCACCCCACTGAAGGATCGCTTTGGTGCCGAAATCCGAACTCACTATCCTTTAAATCTTCAACATGAAATCGAACTTTTACGCCAAGAGGCCGCCATACAGGCAGTTGTTCCTCATCATATGCTTGAAATCGTTGCTAGATTTACGAGCGCTGTTCGCGAATCAGATAGCGTCGATCAACGCAGCGGAGTCTCGGCACGTTTTTCGATTGCATGTGTTGAAGAGCTCTCCGGTGCTGCGCTTCGTCGGGCAGCGATCAATGGTGAAGACGAGCCAGTTGTCCGTATTAGTGATCTAGTTGATGTAGTTGCTTCGCTGCGAGGAAAAGTTGAATTCGAACTAGCGCAAGAGGGCTCAGAAGTTGAGACGTTAATTTTGCTAGCCCGGCAAGCAACTGCGGCATCGTGGCGCTCGTTGTTGGGTGGACAATTGACTCGGAGTTTTCTCTCAAACCTCGTTGAGTGGTTTGATTCTGGAAATACTTTCGCAACCTCAGATTTGATGAGCAGCAATGCGATTTTAGATGCGATTGGTCCGATGGAGGGTCTTGGATCCTTGGTTACGGCATCTGAGACGGGAATGGCAGAGTCTGTCGGACTTGTCGCCTCCTGTATCGAGTTTGCAATCGAGGGGCTGTGGCTGACCAGGCGCATTGATAAGAACGCCCACAATGGAACATATACCTATGGTGGCAAAGAGACCGGTACGCAGAGTTAATGAAGCCGCGTAAGCCATATATCTACGGCTCCTTTACTGGAGGACCAGATCCGCTTGCACCTCTGGTGGATTCAGGTGCTGGTATTGATGAAATCGGTGAGCGCATTCTTCAAGGCCAGTCGGTTCAAGATGCGCTAAGAGATCTGATGCGCTCTGGCAGTAAGGGCCGCAAAGGCTTAGATCAGATGTATCGCCAAATTCGTGAGCGCTACAACCAGGTTCGTGAATCTGCTTCAATGAACGGCTTACTAGATGAATTAAAAGAGATGCTCACGCAGGCTATTGAAGTAGAGCGTGGCGCGCTATTTCCAGATCCCAGTGATGATGCCCGCTTCGCAGAGGCCATACTTGATAACCTGCCCGAAGATGTTCCCAATGCAATGAAGGAGCTTGATAATTTCCAGTGGCGCTCCCCACTTGCACAACAGTTATTTGAAGAGATGAAAGATCGTTTGCGTCGTGATGTAATCGATCAGCAGTTTGCAGGGATGAGTCAATCGATGAAAGAGATGGCAACACCTGAAAATAAGGCTGCCATGGCTGCCATGATGCAGGATCTGAATCAACTGCTCAGTGATCATCGCGCCGGTATTTCTACGCAGGATCAGTACCAAGAGTTCATCAAAAAACATAAGGGCTTTTTCCCAGATGCACCGGCAGATCTTGAGCAATTTATCGATGATTTAGCTCGTCAATCAGCTGCAATGGATCGCATGCTTGCATCAATGAGCGCAGAGCAGCGCGCTGAACTTTCAGAGGCGATGCAACAAGGGCTAGCCGACATTGGTCTTCAGGATGAGATGGCCGAACTCCAAGACAATCTCAAGGCGCTTCGACCCGAATTTTCTCGTCGCCGCGGAACACCGCTTAATGGTGATACCCCATCAGGCTTACCACAGGCGACGCAGGCTTTGGCCGAGATGGCAGATTTGGAAAATCTTGCGAATCAAATTGGTGAAGCCGACGAAATGGGGGATCCAACGCAGATAGATCCAGATCTTTTAGAGCGCGTGATGGGTCGTTCACTCCGTGGTGAACTGGAGGCGATGGCGCAGCTCCAAAAAGATTTAGAAGATCAGGGATTTCTTGTGAAAAGCGATAACTCCATGCGCCTTTCGGCAAAAGCAGTTCGCCGCATTGGTCAGTCGGCCCTAGCGGAAGTCTTTAAACATCTGGAGAGCACTGCTCGCGGTGATCACCAGATGCAGCGCGCCGGTAAATCCGGAGAGGCAACAGGTACCCATCGACAATGGAGTTTTGGTGATGATGGTGCAATTGATGTAGCTCGAACGACACAGAATGCAATGCGAAGACGATTAGCCGGTGGAGATAGCACCTTCTTACACCCAGATGACTTCGATATAGCCGAGACTGAGAACCTCACAAAGGCCGCAGTTGTATTGTTGGTCGATCAGTCGTATTCGATGTTAATGAATGACACATGGGGCGCAGCTAAAACTATGGCACTCGCCCTTCACTCTCTCTCTTCAACAAAATATCCACTGGATGCACTGCAGGTTATTAGTTTTTCAAACCTTGCCCGTGTTGTAAATCCGATGGAAATTCCAGATCTTGAGGCGAGTCAGACACCAGGCACAAATCTTCAACATGCATTAATGCTTGGTGGAAGATTTTTAGATAAGCATCCCGGCTCTTCCCGAATAGTTATGGTGGTAACCGATGGCGAGCCAACCGCACACTTGGTCGGCAATAATAATTGGTGGTTTAACTGGCCTCCAGAAAGAGAAACTATTGAATTAACAGTCCAGGCCATAGATGAGATGACTCGCCGCAAGGTCGAAATAACCTGGTTTCGGTTGGGTGATGATCCGCAGTTAGCGAGATTTCTCGACAATATGGCAAGGCGAAATGGGGGAAAGGTTCTTGCAACCGACCCTGCGAACCTGGGAGATTATGTAATTAGTGACTATGTTAAAAAAAGAAGATCTGCCTAGGTCCAGCGCTGCAACGAAAAAATGAGAAGCTATGAGTGATGAAGAAACTGAGCTTGATCTCCAAAAACTATCTAGGCAGGAGTTTGTCGCACGATCGATTCTTCCAAGATTTCCTCTTGCCACGCTCAAGATTGAAGAAAGCCAGGCTGGACGAGTATTCGATATTTATTTTCAAGAAAAACTTCTATTAAGCCTCAATAAAAGAGGCGCGCGATATTTTTTCCCATCTCGCCGTAAGCGGATTCTCAAGTGGGATAGAGCCTCCTCATTCGGACTCCCTCGGACCGTTGACTATATTATTCGAGACTTGGCAGAGGCTAATTACGAGGTTTTTTCAACGACTAATAAACAAATTTTAAAAAGACCAGTTCATATCAGCAGATATCTGCGCTGCCCAGATTGTGAAAACGGTGGAGGTATAAAAATAATCATGCAAGGAGAGGCACTGGCGCCGGAAAACTCGCAGATTTACACCTTGATAAGCCGCTCCGTTGAGATTAATGGGGCAGAGATTAAGTGCACCCTGTGTGGTTGGGTTGGAGTACGAGCACAGCTTCGGGGAAAGAATATAAAACTGTACAATTAAGAAAATATCGGAGCATGGTTATTTGTGATCCACACCAATTAGCTAGACATTTAATTTATTATCAGAATTAGCCGTCGTGGCCGAATCAATACCAAGTTTTGATGCCATTACTGAAAGCACGTAAGTAAGGTTAAAAATCTGCCCAGCACTTGTCACGTTCACGTCTTGTATAATCTTGCCACTGGCGATACTGCACTTACCAAACTGATAACTCTGGTGCTTCACTAACATTGAATACTGAGTTGCGATGATATAAATAAATTGATGTATTTCAACATTTGCTCTAAATTTTGGCGATGCAAACGAATAGGCCGACTTCCAATCGTCCTTAGCTAAGGCATCAATCTGGCCTGAGATGTGTTTATCGATTAATTCAGATTGTGCTTTGCTGCAACTGCCATTGGTTAAAGTTTCAAATGCCGCCTTTTGAGCGCAACCGGCGAGCATCACTACCATTACGCATACTGCAATCCACCGCCGCACCTCCACAGTTTAATTGAGCCATTGGCGGCTGTCTTAATGAAATTAGCCCTAATTGTTCTCGCGAGGCTACTTCCATTTCCCCGGACCCAAGGAGAATGTCAGTGACTGAGAGTAGCTTTATTACATGTTAGAAACTCTCTTCTTTACTGTACTGATCTTCCTCTTTCTTATCCGCACCAAACGGCGCAGCACGCAGCCCACCAAACAACCAAGTAAGCCACACAACTTGGATTCCGAACTTAAAGAGCTCATCGAAAGTTCGAACTACGCCACCGGAGTAGGCCTTGAGATTAAAAACTTTCTATTGGATCTAATCGCAGATGAGAGAAATGGGAGCGAGAAGTTCTCCGATGCCCGCCTTGCCCAGGCCCAACGCATTATCGATCGAGCTGGCCCTGGCTCTCTGTATTGGATGGGTGATATCGCCGCTCAGTTCGCATTTTTAACGGCCGCTCAGATCAACGGGGTCGCAACAAATGTCAGCAGCGAGCTCACCGATATCGCGCTGCCAGAAGATATCGTCCGCTTAGTTGTTAGGCCCTAAATCAGGTCAGGGTATTTTAAAAAACGATCACAATCACGAAGTTTCATCGTTAAAAGAGCGTTGGCTCATACTAAATTTGAGCTGGAGTGACCGCTGATATGTAACTCTCACCGGAAAAACACAAACTTCATTTGTTAAAGTTATGCAAGAATTCAAATGCAATAAGTGAAGCCCCATTTCCTGAACTCCCCGACCGCCGATCAACCAATCGCTCACCACCCTTAGTAGATAAGTGAAACAGGACATGGATCTGACCAGAAGAAATCTACTGCTCGGTGCTGGCATCATCACCGGCAGTTATCTACTGCCATCACCGCTTGCTCAGGCAGCGGCAAGTAGTTCAAAGAAATTCACCTCGGTGGCAGAGCTTCAGGCGGCCATTGATATCGCAACTGTCGGCGACGTCCTTCTCTTAGCCGCCGGCACTTATAGCGATGCCGCGATAACCATTGCCACAAACGGCATAACGATTCGAGCCGAGCTTGCAGGTAAGGTAATTTTCAATGGCTCTAGCCATGTTCTGATAAAGGGTAATAACACGCTCTTTGGTGGCTTCCAATTTCTAAACGGTGAGTACCCCGGAATAGTTATCCGAGTCTTTGGAAGTGATAACCGAATCGAAGATCTTAATTTCTTTGGCTATTGCGCCAAGAAATATATTAATCTAGAAGCGGGCAGCCAACGCAATGAGATCTCGTACTGCAACTTCGAAAATAAGCCAGTGAGCGCTCCGATGGGCAATTTAGTGGGGGTAATCCCTGATCCGCAGCTCCCGGGTTATCACCGGATTCGCTTCTGCTCCTTTAAGAACAACCCTGGCGCCGGTGGAGATAATGGAAATGAACCAATTCGCCTAGGAGATGGCGCAGTATCTACCTATATCTCACGCACCATTGTGGAGTACTGCTACTGGGAAAATACTGGGGCGGGTGACTCTGAAAATATATCGATCAAATGCCGTGAAAACATAGTTCGGTACTGCACCTTCAAAGATAATCAAGACGGTGCACTGGTCTTTCGTAACGGCATTAATAATATGGCCTATGGAAATAGCTTCATAAACGCCGGCGGCATACGCATTAAAGAGGCGAATAATATCTTCTGTTTTGATAACTACTTTGAAAACTCTGGTACAAGTGGTCGATCCAATGCCATCACTCTTGAGTACGTAGATAACAATCTCAATAACATTAACTTTATATCCAATACATTTATCAACTGCGGAGCAATCATCCTTGGTGGCGTTGGGCCGGTTTTAAATCGCTGGGCCAACAACTTATTCGTGAAGCCAACTGGGACAATCTTCTCAAAGCCAAACCAGGGGACACAGTGGCTTGGAAACATCCATCAGGGCTTACTCGGTATACCCGCGACTTTAGGATTAAAGGCGGGATCACCGCGGTTGACCCATAAGTTAGATGATTATTATCGTCCAACGGTTACATCGTCCACCCGTAGCGCTTCGGTGGTTGGTTTTGTTATCCCTGCAATCTACGATGGATTAGCACCTAATAATCCACTTGGCCTTGATCTCTTCCAGAACACTCGCCCGCTAAAGGTTTCCCAATGGGATGTTGGTGCAATCCAATATGCTAGAAATTCAAAAAACCATAGCTGGTTGACGGCCAAGAGCACCGGTCCGAGGTACGTGTAAGAAAATTCGAGTTAATGAGTTAGTGCTGATTGAATAATTAGGAAATATCAGAAAGTGGAATACCGCACTCTAGAATACGTGCACCAGCGGCTAGGAATGCATGTTCCGTGGGATCAAACTCTGGTTTAGGTGGAATAAACACGATGATGCCTTCTCGGCTCCTAGTGAGGAGAACGCGATGGCTATTAAGTCTCAATTGGTGCGGCCGATACAGCGAACTATTTTTCACGGGACAAGTTTGATTTTCAGATCTTTGATAGCCCTGTCGAGCTTCACAATGTTATAAAAGAGAAGAACAGAATTAACAATAAATCAAGGGTCGTTGCCGGCTATTGCTGGGATTGGATAAGCCGGAAGAAACCGAATTTGTCGGACATAACGATTGATGAGTTTGGGTACAAAGCCACATGGAATCTGACATCCGATGGAAGTGAGTGGATTATCAGCCCTAAATCTGTTGATGAGGTTGGATGTATTCATACGTGTCAGGGATTAGAGGTTGAGTATATTGGAGTCATTATTGGGCGGGGATTTTATCGCCGATACTCCTACTTGGTATTTAGATCCCATCGATGGCACCACTAACTTTGCTAACTCAATGCCATGGAGCTCTTTCTCATTGGCGCTAGCTCACAATCGGATACCTTTAATCGGTGTTGTAACTCAGCCATCACTCAAAAGATTATTCGATGCCCAACGTGGCAAAGGAGCGCGCTGCAATGGAGTCACTATGAGCCTGGTTTCGGAGAGTACTGAAAACCCATTGAGCAGCCGTATCGTCTCTACAGAACTGGATGGATGCCAACCTTGGGATGGAATGCTTACTTTTATTGAAGGCTTGGCAGCCAATTTTTCAACCACACGCATCATGGGCTCGGGCACTCTTGCCGTTACCGGAGTTGCGGCAAATTACGCGGTTGGATCGGTCATTTCAACCTTTAGTCCCATCGATCATTTAGCCGCCGTTTTAATCGTTAGCGAAGCGGGCGGTGTTGTCCTGAACGAAGATGGCGAGAACGATCTATTTCCAGAAAAGGGTGGATTTCTATGCGCAACCCAAGCAGCAGCCAAGCCGCTTTACAAGATCTGGAAAGCGGCGATTTCGGCGTGACGGCTAGCTTTTTCCTCAGCTCTTTTTCACAAGAAACCTTCACTTAATTTTTACCCATTGTTTATAAAGGATTTCACCTCTCTTAACCCAGGTGATCAAAGATGCGCAATGCATCGGGATGGGTGTTTCATTCGAGGGAGTGAAGCAGGGTTGAGGTGTTTATTGACCTCAACCCTGCACTCTCACAAATCGTGCTTAGTTATTAGCACCCTTCTTCTTAAGCGATACTTCTACTCTGATCGATAATGGCGGCCTGGCGGGAGAGTTCTTCATCAAATGCTTGGGTATCGCGACGGATGCGACTAATGCGGGCGTGTTGATCGAGCTCTAACTTGGTGTACTCATCGACGTGCTGGCGGTGTGTGTGAAAGTAAAGCTGTATGTGTGATATTTGCACAGCCGTATAGTGCTGGGCTCAGGTTAAGAGATCGGTAATCACAGGTGAATGGGTGGTTAGTTTTGCGTGAAACTCCTGCGATCTAGCGCTTTAAAAACCAGTTGCTGCCGGCCATAGTAGAATCACGTAAATGCACCGCATGAGGTACCACCGATGAGTAGCTTAATAGATAGTTATGGTCGCACCCATCGCGATCTTCGCGTCTCTTTGACCGA
Source organism: Candidatus Planktophila sp. (assembly GCA_040402335.1). Taxonomy (GTDB): domain Bacteria; phylum Actinomycetota; class Actinomycetes; order Nanopelagicales; family Nanopelagicaceae; genus Planktophila. The sequence continues at coordinate 2,866 of JBBAMX010000015.1, read as the reverse complement.
TCGATGCTCACTGCGCTGTGCGTACTGTATGCCCCATGATTTTGCCGCCTGGCTGCCCAATCAGGATCTATTAACGACCGATGAGCTAATCGCGGTGATTGAAGCCGCGGTCTCCCAGGGCATCGATGAGATTCGACTCACTGGGGGCGAGCCATTGTTGCGGCCGGATATCGTTGAGATCGTCTCGCGAATCAACGCAATCACTAATCCGCCAAAGCTTTCCATGACAACTAATGGATTGGCACTTGCAAAGCTTGCTCGGCCGTTAGTTGATGCGGGCCTAAGCCGGATAAATATCAGCTTAGATACTTTGGATCGCGAGCGTTTTAAGAGGCTAACTTTCAGAGATCGTATTGATGATGTCTTTGCCGGAATCGATGCGGCGCAGGCGGCTGGATTAAAACCGTTAAAGATCAACTCGGTCCTGATGCGTGGGGTCAATGATGATGAGGCGGTTGCGCTGTTACGCTGGGCGATAGGCAAGGGATTAAACCTGCGCTTTATCGAACAGATGCCACTAGATGCCCAGGGAGCCTGGTCGCGCAAAGATATGGTCACATCGGATGAAATCTTTGCCCAACTTAGTCAAGAGTTTTCATTAGCGGCAGTTGATGGGCGCGGATCATCACCTGCTGAGGATTTTTTCATCGATGGTGGAACAGCAGTCGTTGGAATTATCGCAAGTGTGACTCGGCCATTTTGTGCATCCTGTGATCGTGTTCGATTGACCTCTGATGGTCAGATTCGAGCCTGCCTGTTTTCTATGACCGAGACCGATGTGCGCGCAATTCTTCGTAACCTTGCTCTCAGCCAAGAGGAAAAGGATGCCGCGCTGGTGGCGGCCTTTCACTCAACGATTAAAGCGAAGTTGCCGGGGCATGGAATCAACGATCCAAGTTTTATTCAACCCACCCGCCCGATGTCTGCCATCGGTGGGTAGGGGCTGGATTATCAGCCTTTTCCCAGGAGTTCAGCCAGCGTCCTGAGTAATTTGGGGCTACGGTGAGGCGAAGAGCGCGAGAACCAGGATGAGCAGCACAAGTGCAGGGAGAGATGATTGAACAAGAGAGAACAGGGACGAATATTTGGCCCCCTTGCCACGATGGCTGGACTTTCTATCGGCTACTTTGTCGCATCACTTAACACTGGTTGGAACAATCCGATCGTCTCGTTGGGCAATCGCATCATCGATCATGTCCCATCGCCAGTTAAGACGCTGGTCATTCAAACATTTGGTGTTAACGATAAATCTTTTCTTATAGCAACGATTTTTGTAGTGGTCCTCGGGGTATCGGTCTTTGTTGGAACTGCCTTTATGTCCGGGCGAATCAAGTTGGCTGTTGTAATCGTTACTCTGATGTTGATCGCAGCCGCTGGTTCGGCGTTATTAGATGCCGGTGCAAATATATTTTCGATCATACCGACCTTAGCCGCAGGGGCGACAACAATCTTTCTGCTTAGCTGGTTGAGCTCAAGAGCGAAAACATCTGAGAGCGCAGAATCACTTTTGACTAGAAGGCAGATGTTTAAAGCCGTTGGTATCGTCGCCGCAGTAACTATCTCTGCAACGGGATTAGCCCGTTTGTTAGCGGAAAAAGCTAGCGTTCAAGTAGAGCGCATTAAAATCGCTCTGCCTAAACCCTTAAAGTTTTTAGCCAATCCACCCGTAGATCCTGCACTAACCACTCCGGGTCTGTCGCCACTTTTTACTCCGAATAAAGATTTCTATCGAATCGATACTGCATTAACTATTCCAAATATTTCAATCGCTGATTGGAAGTTAGAGATTCTAGGAATGGTTGCAAAGCCAATCACCTATACATATGCGCAGTTATCCGAGCGGCCCACCTTTGAACTCGATGACACCATCTCCTGTGTCTCTAATGAGGTTGGTGGCGATTTAGTCGGCAACGCCAGATGGCTTGGGATTCGACTAGATGATTTAATTCGTGAAGCGGCCCCACTTGCCGGTGCCGATCAAGTGATGGGATATTCGCAAGATGGTTTTAGTGCTGGCTTTCCACTGGCGGCCCTGGATGGTCGGGATGCGATGATCGCTATTGGTATGAACGGCGAAGTTTTGCCGCTTGCACATGGTTTTCCAGCGCGGATAATCGTTCCTGGCTTATATGGATATGTCTCTGCCACTAAATGGCTTACCAGTATTGAGTTGACCCGCTTTGATAAAAAGCAGGGATATTGGATTCCGCGTGGATGGTCGGCGCTGGCACCGATTAAGACCCAGTCGCGAATCGATACACCAAAAAACGGTAGCCAAATTGTAAAAGGTAAGCTCGCAATCGCAGGTGTTGCTTGGGCGCCAAGCCGCGGAGTTTCAATGGTCGAGGTCCGGGTTGGTCAAGAGCCTTGGAGGGTGGCAACCCTTGGACCCGAGTTAGCTAAGACAACGTGGAGACAGTGGTGGATTGATTGGAACCCAAAAAGGGGAGATCATCAAATCTCGGTTCGAGCAACCGATGGTGATGGGCAGCTTCAATCTAAAGTCGAACGTCCCGTAGAACCAAATGGAGCAGAAGGCTGGCATACGATAAATGTCCAATCCGCTTAATCGCCGAAGTATTCTCTATAGTTTTCTTGGTTCAACTATTGCACTCTTTGGCGGAACTGCCGTTGCCGCCGTTGGACCTACTTTAAAATGCACGCGCGTTGGGCAGAAGATTATTTTTCGCGGATACTCTTATAGCTGCATCAAATACAGAGGTGCGTTGATCTGGAAAAAGGGTGCGATAGTTCCAGTTACGAAAGCAACACCAACGCCATCGCCCTCGGAAACAGCGTCACCTTCGGCCATGCCAACGCCTACTCCAACGCCTACTCCAACGCCTACTCCAACGCCTACTCCAAC
>JBBAMX010000014.1:3293-43199 GCA_040402335.1 Candidatus Planktophila sp. | reverse complement strand
GTGGACCGTACTGGGATCGAACCAGTGACCCCCACAATGTCAATGTGGTGCTCTACCGCTGAGCCAACGATCCGTGCTGGGAAATCATACCTTACGAACTTTGTAGAGATTAGCGTCCGAAGTCATCTTCGATTCGTTCGATGTCATCTTCACCAAAATAAGTACCAGTTTGAATCTCGATGAAGATTACATCCTCGCTACCTACATTTTCGATACGGTGTAAATCTCCGATATTGATATCTAGGGTTTGCCCGGCAGAAAACCTACCTTCGACACCATTGAGAGTAACTAGGGCCGATCCGGAGAGAATGAACCAGTGCTCGGCCCGCCTTTGATGGAGCTGATAGGACAGGCGCTTGCCGGGGCTGACCCAGATGCACTTAACTTTATGGCTATCACTCTCTTGCAGGACTTCGTATCTGCCCCAAGGTCGCGTTGACTCACTCATGGTCCGCGCCTCTCTTAGCTGTGTACTCAATATTGGAGGTCGGGACGGGATTTGAACCCGTGTAGAGGGATTTGCAGTCCCTTGCCTCGCCTCTCGGCCACCCGACCATATAAACATCGACGTAGCGATGTATCAGAGCGGACGACCGGGTTCGAACCGGCGACCTGAACCTTGGCAAGGTTCCGCGCTACCAACTGCGCTACGTCCGCGAGATGAGGAAATCTATCGTAGGTAGGGCTTAAGCGCCAAAATGAGCTTTAGAAAGATAGCGTTTGACCGTGGAGAAGAGTGAATCGATATTTTGGATGAATGGCCGATTTGCTTCGGGGCTTGTTGAGATTTCACACGACCCATCGGTTGTCGATGATGGCCGATTTTGGGCGATATCGACAACATTTGAGGGCGCTTTTACTGCCGCCCGCTTTGAGTCCGTTGTCGAAATGGATTTTCCTCAAAACCAGTGGCAGCAGCTCACCGGCCTTTGGAGCAGTTCGAAATCTCAGGACGAGTACATGGGTTATGTGAAACGGATTCAGTCGATGATCGCCGAAGGTTGGGTCTATCAGGTTAATGCCTGCCGTGAACTTTCTATCCCCTTGCCCAATGAGGGAAATTTACGTGGACTTTTTTCTTCAATCTTGGAAAAAAATCCAGCACCGTGGGCTTGCTACTTTGAAATACCTGGATTAAATATCGCGTCGGCATCCCCAGAGTTATTTCTTGAGCGAAGAGGCAATCACATAAAGACATCGCCGATTAAGGGAACCCAAAAATCTGGAGAGAGTAGTTTTGGCGCAAAAGATATCGCTGAGAATATTATGATCGTTGACCTCATGCGCAATGATTTAGGAGCAATCTGTGAAAATGGGAGCGTGAGCGTTCCGCATCTTTTAACTTCACAGGCCCATCCAGGTCTGGTGCACTTAGTTTCTGATGTTGAAGGCGATCTACGCGAGAATATTTCATGGGGTGAAATATTTACATCACTCTTACCGGCTGGATCCATTAGTGGTGCGCCTAAGTCTTCGGCCGTCGCAGCGATTGAAGAGAATGAAGGCGCACGTGGCCCATACTGCGGAGTACTTGGCTGGGTGCAGGGGGATAGATGTGAATTATCGGTTGCGATCCGCGTATTTTTTCTCGATGGTAATCTGCGATTTGGTACGGGAGCTGGAATCACATGGGGCAGTGATGCTGCGGCTGAATGGGAAGAGACAGAGTTGAAGGCGCGAAGGCTTATCTCTATCGCCGGTGGCTCCCTTTAATGAAGATAATCTTTGATGGTGAATTGATGGATATCGAGAGCGCTCCAATGACACTTACCGGTTGGTTAATTGGTAGTGGAATATTCGAAACGTTACGAACCGAACAGGGGAGAACATATAGATTTTCTCGACATATGCGCCGTGCCGAAAACAGCGCAGAAAGTCAGAAAATCAGCCTTCCAAATATCGAACAGATTGAACGAGCGATTGAATCTTTAATCGCCGCAGATGTTTTTCCTAATGGAATGCTTCGGATCTCTTTCGATAGTAGTTCGCACTGGTCGATCATCCATCTGCCATATAAGCCACTAGAAAATTCGGCCAAAGTGGGCATTCATCAGGGTGCACAAAGCCATGAAGGGGAGTCGATAAAGAGTTACCCATATGAGCATCGGCTGGCGATACTCGAGAGTGCAAAACGCCTCGGATTCGACGACATGATCACCCACAATAAAGCGGGCAACATCTGCGAGAGCGCAGTGTGTAATCTCCTCTTTAAAATCGATGGCAGATGGGTTACGCCACCTACTAGTGACGGTCTGTTGCCGGGAATAATGCGAGAGTTCGTCATCGAGAAACTTGGCGTGGAGATAGCCTCAGTGCCGTTAGCAAGGCTCGTCGAAGTAGATGAAGGGATACTACTGAGCAGCCTACGAATTGCTCAGCAGATATCGAGGATCGATGGCCGTGAAATAAATCCATCACGTGTGATGTGCGATAAAATTCGAGATTTAGCCCGTCTTGATTGGCTAGGCTAGGCACATGTCCACGATAAATATCACGGTAGATGGCTTGGCACGTTCGATCGAAGCCGATCAACGTCCAACGCATATCTTCGCCGCTGATACCAATATTGTGGTCGCGCGAGTCAATGGTGCCCTTACCGACTTATGGAGCCCACTCTCTGAGGCAGACGTCGTCGAAGGAGTTTCCATCTCTTCTCCCGATGGGTTAGCCGTTCTTCGACACTCCACTGCGCATGTTATGGCGCAGGCAGTGCAAGAGATCTTTGCCAATACTCGACTTGGTATTGGACCCCCAATAAAAGATGGTTTTTACTACGATTTCGATCCGAGCGAGAGCTTTAATCCAGATGATTTAGTAAAGATTGAAAGCGCGATGCGCAAGATAATCAAGGAGGGTCAGCGTTTTAGGCGGCGCGTAATTAGTGAAGCCGATGCGCTCACCGAACTGGCACATGAGCCGTATAAGTGCGAACTCATTGGTATCAAGGGACCGGCCGGCGATGAAGCCAGCGTTGAAGTAGGCGGCGGTGAGTTAACGATGTACGACAATCTGGGTCGCGATGGTGCCCCGGTATGGAGCGATCTATGTCGAGGCCCACACCTGCCATCGACTAAAAATATTCCAGCCTTTAAACTGATGCGAACTGCGGCGGCTTATTGGCGGGGCTCTGAGAAAAATCCGATGTTGCAGCGCATCTACGGCACGGCCTGGCCCTCACAAGATGAGCTCAACGGATATCTTGAACTTTTAGCCGAGGCGGAAAAACGCGATCACCGCAGACTTGGAACTGATTTAGATCTCTTCTCTTTCCCAGAGGAGATTGGCTCAGGTTTGGCCGTCTTTCATCCAAAGGGTGGAATCGTTCGCCGTGCGATGGAGGATTACTCGCGCAAGCGACATGAAGAAGAGGGATATGAGTTTGTATACTCTCCGCATTTAACGAAAGCGGCGCTCTTTGAAACCTCGGGCCATCTGCAGTGGTATGCCGAAGGTATGTATCCACCCATGATTTTAGATGAAGAGTTTCACGAAGATGGAACCGTTAAGCGTGCGGGCCAGCAGTACTACATGAAGCCCATGAACTGCCCTTTTCATAATTTAATTTATCGCTCCCGTGGGCGCTCATATCGTGAGCTGCCGCTGCGCTTATTTGAGTTTGGTACGGTCTATCGGTATGAAAAATCAGGTGTGCTGCATGGAATAACCCGTGCCCGCGGATTTACTCAAGACGATGCGCATATTTACTGCACGAAAGATCAAATGGTGGGCGAACTTGATTCGCTCTTAACATTTGTACTTAATCTCTTGCGTGATTATGGCCTCAATGATTTTTATCTCGAACTCTCTACGCGCAATCCAGAGAAATCTGTCGGTGAAGATGGAGATTGGATTCAAGCAACGGCGGCATTACGCGAAGCAGCAGATGCACAGAGCCTGGAACTGGTTTTAGATGAGGGTGGGGCGGCCTTTTACGGCCCGAAGATCTCAGTTCAGGCCAAAGATGCGATCGGTCGCACGTGGCAGATGTCGACTATCCAGGTCGATTTCCAACTCCCACAACGCTTTGAGCTCGAGTACGCCGCATCCGATGGCTCTCGCCAGCGTCCTGTGATGATTCATCGCGCCCTCTTTGGTTCGATCGAGCGATTCTTTGGCGTATTGACCGAGCACTATGCAGGTGCGTTTCCACCTTGGTTAGCTCCGGTTCAAGCAATTGGAATTCCAGTGGCCGATGTCTTCACTGATTACTTAGCAGGCGTTATGAACCAGATGCGTGCTGCCGGAATTCGAACTCAACTCGATAGCTCGGATGATCGAATGCAGAAGAAACTTCGAAACGCGCAGCTTCAAAAGATTCCCTTCATGGTAATCGCGGGGGAGGAGGATCAAGCCGCCGGCGCCGTCTCTTTCCGCTACCGAAATGGTGAGCAACGAAATGCAATCCCGGTCGCCGATGCGATAGCAGAGATACAGAAGATAATTCTCGAGCGCACGCAGGTTTAAATATGAGTATCGACGGTTTAGGAATTCCAGATGGATGGTCGCGGCTCTGGGCACCACATCGTTTAGATTACATTCGGGGAGAGAACCGGCCCCTGGAAAGTAATGAAATCGAGTGTCCATTCTGTCGAATTCCCCAGTTAAGGGACGAAGAGGGATTAATAGTTCATCGAGGGCTCAATGCATTCGTCGTCATGAACCTATATCCGTACAACCCAGGTCATCTTCTTATCTGTACTTATCGACACGTTGCCGATTTAACACAATTGACCGAACCAGAACGTAATGAGATCAGCGCACTAACCGCACATTCAATGCAGGTGATCCGCAAGATTTCGGCCCCTGAGGGTTTTAATTTAGGAATGAATCAAGGCGCCGTTTCAGGAGCTGGCGTTGCCGATCACATCCATCAACACTTGGTTCCGCGCTGGAGTGGGGATGCAAACTTTATGCCGATTATTGGGCGAACGAAGATTTTGCCGCAGCTTCTGACGGTGACGCGAGCTGAGATAGTTGCCGCCTGGTAATTAAGGTTTGAGCTCTTTTAAATACCCATTAACAATGTCTACGCCGATTCCCTTTTCTATCCAGAGGGGAATAGCAGGGAACAAAAGTCCAGCTGCGAAAGCCTCGCTGCCCATAGCCGATGTGAGTTCGAGATATTCATCGCGAAACTCTTGCACCAAAGTTTCATGTTCGGGTTCGCAGGCTATATCTTGCGGAGGATTAGTTGAGTAATCGAGTATTCGCATCGTCGCTAGTGAGATTAACGCGCATGGCAGTCCGGCTTCATCATGTAGAACTAAAAATGGTGTTGCCATATGGTCAAAGACTCGATTAGCTAACATGATCGCATCATCAAAATCTGCATCAAGGTTTTCAAGTTGTGTAACCAGGAGCATGCGCGGGGTTTGCAGATCATCGATTGCGCTCCATAAATCAATAGTCACTTGATCGATCCCCATCGATGGATTGACGACAAATATGGCGCAATCGGCGCTTGGATCTGCAAGGGTGCAGGTTCGGCCACCGAAGGTCGCCGCGATGCGTTGGGGATCTGCGCTCTCATGGCCATAGACGGCGATAGAAAGTGGCGATGATGTGGAATTCACCTGCTCAGCCTACGATGGGAGGTGATGATTAGTAGCATTTTTAAACCTGCGGTCACGAGATTAATAACACCCGTGGCCCGTTTTGCCCTTCGCATTGGGATAGTGCCTAATGCAGTCACATGGTTTGGTGCCATTGGCGTCGTAGTCGCTTCGCTCTATTTTTATCCGCATGGAGATCTCTTTACGGGCACGCTCGTGGTATTCCTTTTCTCATTGAGTGATCTCTTTGATGGCGCAATGGCTCGCATCTCCCAGCAAGGTCCAAGCAGATGGGGTGGTTTTCTAGATTCAACCATTGATCGCATTACCGATAGCGCAATTTTGGTGGCGCTAGCTATCTATTTGATCGATTCTAGCGACCCATTAGCAGGCTTAGTTTTGCTCTGCATCCTTACGGGTCTATTAATTCCTTATATCCGAGCTAAGGCCGAGAGCTTCGGGATCGCGTGCTCCGGTGGTATCGGGGAGCGGACAGAGCGACTAGCAGTTGCCATGCTCGCTATCGCAGCTCAAGGCCTAGGAATCCCTTACGCCCTGACTATGGGTATTTGGTTACTGGCGTTGATGGGGGTAGTAACCGTCACTTCGCGGATGTTAATTGTTAAGCGGGCGATAAAGTAATGCGTGAGCGATTAACGGCTTGGGGATATTTTGCGGCTTGGCGTATTTTGCGGGCGCTTCCTGAGGGTTTTGTTTACTCAACGGCCTATAAAATCTCTGACCGAATCACGCAAAGAAATGGTGTCGGGGTTAAACGTCTGCGTGCCAATCTATCGCGCACAGTTCCCACGATTTCAAACTTAGATCTAGATCTATTGATTTACAAAGCTATGCGTTCGTCGATGCGTTACTGGTGTGACGTCTTTCGCTTTCCCGATTGGTCGAAGGCGCGAATTCAAAATACTGTAACGAGTACTAATGAACACCTTCTTTTGGATGCGATCGCTGCCGGATCTGGAGCAATCGTCACACTGCCTCATGTTGGAAACTACGATCACGCCGCCGCATATTTTTGTGGCAAAGGAGCAAGACTGGTAACGGTTGCGGAGCATTTAAAACCCGAAGCTTTATTTAAAAAGTTCATGTCTTATCGCCAGGCCTTTGGCATGGAGTCATTACCGCTCGATAGTCGAGTTATTCCTACTTTGACACTGCGCCTACGAAGCGGATGTGTCGTTGCCTTAGCCGCCGATAGAGATCTTTCCAATTCAGGCATCGATGTGATTTTCTTTGGCGGCCCAGCACGGATGCCCGCAGGTCCTGCGGTATTGGCGCTTAAAACCGGAGCGCCTCTTATCGGTGCAATGATCTCCTATACCGAAACTGGCATCCACATTGATTTTGAAATGCTCCCAATTCCTACGACTGGAAGTGAGAGTGAGAGGGTGGCGCAGATCGTTCAAAGTAGCGCCGACCTCTTCGCAAAGGGGATTGCACGCCATCCGCAGGACTGGCACATGATGCAGCGAATTTGGACCGACGGCGATTTCATTGAAACTAGCTCATGATTAAGAGGGTATTAACTATCGGAATCGTCTGTCCATATGGCTGGGACGTCCCGGGTGGCGTACAAAACCACGTACGAGATTTAGCTGAGTTTTTGATTCAAGCCGGCCATAAAGTCTCGGTGTTGGCTCCGGTAATCGATGAGACCATTCTTCCCGATTATGTAGTGAGCGCTGGAAAACCTATTTCGATTCCATATAACGGGGCTGTTGCTCGAGTGCTATTTGGGCCAATGGCCTTTGCCCGCGTCCGCCAATGGATTGGGGCCGGAGATTTCGATATCTTGCATCTGCATGAGCCTGCGATTCCATCGATATCACTCCTTGCCTGTTGGGCCGCGCAAGGTCCAATGGTTGGAACATTTCATGCCGCGGCAAAACACCAGAAAATAATCTATGCAATCGGTCCAATCCTTGAACCTGCAATTGAAAAGCTTTCAGCACGTATCGCAGTATCGGAAGCGGCGCGATTAACTCTCACAAATCACTTGGATACCGATGCGGTAGTCATTCCTAACGGTATCTACTCCAAACGATATAGCGCTGGAACTCCTCAAGAAAAGTGGTCGGGGGATTCAATCGGTTTTATTGGTCGTTTCGAAGAGCCTCGCAAAGGACTTCAAGTTCTTATCGATGCGCTACCGATTATTACGCGCGCGGCACCTCAAGTTCGAGTCTTCGTGGCTGGACCAGGCAACTCGCAAGAGTTTGAGAAGTCAATCAATCCGGTGCTACGCGACCGCTTTGAATTCTTGGGACGAATAAGTGAGAGTGATAAGGCGGATTTTATGTCATCAGTTGCAATATACGTTGCGCCGAATACTGGGGGAGAGTCATTTGGAATCATTCTCGCGGAGGCGTTAGCCGGTGGAGCTTGCGTTGTGGCCAGCGATATCCCAGCCTTTGACTCACTTCTTGGAGCCGGGGAGTTTGGTACCTTGTTTGAATCGGAAGATCCAAAGGATCTTGCGCGGGTTATAATAAATTTATTTGCTGATAAAACGCTTCGAAATGAGTTTGCTACCAAAGGAAAAAAACATGCAGCTGATTTTGACTGGGATTTAGTTGCGGAAGAGATTTTTTCAATCTATGAAATGTCGATGGTGGGACGTGAGAAGATAGGCCTCACATCTGATAACCGGTCATGGAACCGATTACTCAAGCGAGGGGATGTCAAAGCTTGAAAAACACACTCCTCGTAGTCCTTATTTTCTTAATCACGCTCTGGTATCTTTCATTCGTTGCAAATCGCCTAGATCGTCTACATCATCGAGTGGAGACAAGTTGGGCAAATCTAGATGGACTACTTCAGCGACGAGCGGCTATCGCTCTCGAAATCTCCCGTAGCGATTTCATCGATCCGGCATCATCGCTGCTCTTAACTTCGGCGGCATATCAAGCACGCGAAGCGACGGTTCAGCTACGTTCAAGTGCGGAAATGGCATTAACAGGAGCGTTAGGAATGTTACTAGGAGATGGTTTTGAGCTGGCCAATCCAGGTGAGGCCGCTCTCTTAGATGAGTTAACGGCTTTGAATGCAAAGATTGCTGTAGCAATTGCAATTCACACCGACTCCGTTTCATCGACGCAGATGGTGCGAAAAAAATGGGCGATTCGACTCTTCCATCTCGCCGGCACTGCGCCGTTGCCGGTCACTTATGAGTTTGAGTTCGATGCGATCTAGATCAAGAAACTTCGCACTTCTCATAGGGCTAGCGATCATGGTTAGCGGTTGTGGCAATTTAAATCCGGTGGCACAACATGTCACCGTTAAGCCGATAGAAAAAAATCTTTTGAGTGGACGCGTGGGTGGTAATGGCCCCATACTCGTAGTCAAGATCGATGATACGGTCAATGCCCATCCGCAAGTGGGTTTGGCGGATGCCGACGTCGTATACATCGAGCAGGTTGAGGGTGGATTAACGCGATTGGCGGCGCTCTTCTCTTCCATTATTCCAGAGCGCATCGGACCGGTTCGTAGTGCAAGAATCTCTGACATTGAAATTCTAAGTCAATATGGGCACGTAGCCTTTGCCTACAGTGGCGCACAACGAAAACTATTCCCCGTCATCGCGGCGGCCAATCTTGAAAACCTTGGAGCCCAATCACAGTCACGCAGCATTTACACCGAAGATCCTGCGCGATCGATACCGCATGCAATGATTTTACGTGCCGACTTAATGATGCAACACATTATCGATAAGGCCTATGCCATTGAAAAAGCTAAATCAGTTGGTTGGCGATTTTCTTCAACGCTCACTGGTGGTGCGCCGATTTCACAGGTAAGAATGCACTGGCCAGCTGCAACTTATGGTGCAGTGTGGTCTGCCGCCGAAAAGCGTTGGCTGTTGCAGTTCAACAATATGTCCGATCTCTCAGAGGCCGGCAAGGTGCTAGGTCCAACGACTTTAGTGATTCAACTTACATCCATAACCCCCTCGATATATGGCGATAAGTTTGGTGGGAATACGCCGTTGTCGCGCAGTATTGGAACGGGAACGGGTTACGTACTTCGTGATGGCAAGAGTTACACCGCCACATGGAGCCGTCTATCGGCCGAGGTGGGCACAACTTGGAAAGCCTTAGATGGCAGTGAGATCACCTTTGCTCCTGGTCAGGTATGGATCGCCCTGACTAACAGCGAGCCTGATTTCACGTTAATTACTGCGAGCGCGAAAGCCTCGCCATTAAAGTAGGATGCCCCATTAAGTGTTAATTAAATAGAAAAATTGGAGAATGGTGATGTCGCAAGAAACAGGAACTGGTCGGGTCAAGCGTGGCATGGCAGAGATGCTAAAGGGCGGCGTCATCATGGATGTCGTAAACGTCGAGCAGGCGAAGATCGCCGAAGATGCCGGCGCCGTTGCTGTGATGGCTCTTGAGCGCGTTCCTGCCGATATCCGTGCACAGGGCGGAGTTGCACGTATGTCCGATCCCGACATGATTGAGAAAATCCAAGCAGCCGTTTCGATTCCAGTTATGGCAAAGGCCCGTATCGGACACTTTGTTGAGGCGCAGGTTTTGCAGTCATTAGGCGTTGACTACATCGATGAGTCCGAAGTACTTACTCCGGCAGATTATAAAAACCATATCGACAAGTGGAGTTTTACGATTCCATTTGTATGTGGTGCTACAAATCTAGGAGAGGCGCTTCGTCGTATTAGCGAAGGTGCAGCGATGATTCGCTCCAAGGGCGAGGCCGGTACCGGCGATGTTTCAAATGCGATGCAGCACATGCGCGAGATCAATGGTGAGATTCGCCGACTATCATCGCTGCGCGAGGATGAGCTTTATGTTGCAGCCAAGGAGTTACAAGCCCCTTACGATCTCGTCAAAGAGGTTGCGCAAACCGGCAAGCTTCCAGTGGTCCTTTTCACCGCCGGTGGAATCGCAACTCCTGCAGATGCAGCGTTGATGATGAGCATGGGCGCCGATGGCGTCTTTATCGGATCTGGAATATTTAAATCTGGAGATCCAGCCCAACGTGCTGCCGCCTGTGTTCGGGCGACAACGTTCTGGGATGATCCAAAGGTCGTCGCCGATGCCTCTCGCGGACTTGGTGAAGCCATGGTAGGAATTAACGTTGCAGATCTTCCAGCGCCACATCGACTTTCAGAGCGTGGCTGGTAGTTAAGTACGCACAATGAGAGTTGGAGTCTTAGCTTTACAGGGTGATGTGCGTGAGCATGTTAGTGCGATTATCGCCTGTGGCATTTCTCCAACTCTTATTCGCCGCCCCAGTGAGTTAGCGCTCGTTGATGCGCTAGTTATTCCAGGTGGTGAATCCACAACGATCGCACACCTTGCAAAGATCTTCGATTTATTTGATCCCATACGCAGCAGAATCGCCGCAGGCATGCCGGTTTATGGTTCGTGTGCCGGGATGATTTTACTGGCCGAGCAGATTCTCGATGCTAAGGATGGACAGGAGAGTTTCGGCGGTCTCGACATCACAGTTCGTCGCAATGCATTTGGTCGGCAAGTCGATTCTTTTGAATCCAATATCGCCTTTGCCGATGGAATGAGTGAGAGTATCCGCGCCGTCTTCATCCGTGCACCTTGGGTGGAGCGGGTGGGCCCAGGAGTTTGGGTCCTGGCCGAGGTAGATTCGCATCCAGTTGCAGTGCGCTCTAAGAGCATTGTTGCAACATCTTTTCATCCTGAGTTGACGGCCGATCATCGTATTCACCGTTATTTTATTGAGGAAGTAGCACGAGCTGCACTGGAACAGGTACAGTAGAACGAAGTATTTCTAAAGATGTAAAGGGGCAAGAGATGTCTGGCCATTCCAAGTGGGCGACGACCAAGCATAAGAAAGCGATAATCGATAGTCGGCGTGCAAAGGTTTTTGCAAAACAGATTCGGGCAATTGAAGTGGCAGCTCGCAATGGCGGGGCGGATTTAGAGGGTAATCCCACACTTTTTGATGCCATAACTAAAGCAAAGAAATCATCTATGCCCGCCGATAACATTGAGCGAGCGGTGAAGCGAGGTGCTGGCCTTGAGCTTGGCGCGGCCGATTATCAAACAATTATGTATGAAGGTTACGGCCCAAATGGCGTTGCAATCATGATCGAGTGCTTAACCGATAATCGAAATCGCTCCTCTTCCGAGGTTCGAGTCGCCGTAACTCGCAACGGTGGTTCGATGGCCGATCCCGGATCGGTTGCTTATCTATTTAACCGCAAGGGTGTGGTCATAGTTAAGAAAATTCAAGGATTAACTGAGGACTCGATTTTAGAAGCTGTTTTGGAAGTCGGTGCACAGGAGGTAAATGATTTAGGTGAGGCCTTTGAAGTGGTCAGCGAGTCGAGCGATCTGGTTCCGGTTCGCTCTGCCTTGCAAGGAGCTGGAATCGACTATGAATCTGCCGACTCTTTATTCCTGCCCTCAATGCTTATCGAGCTCGATGCCGAGGCGGCCAAAAAAGTATTTGAGCTAATCGATGCGATCGAAGAGTTAGATGATGTTCAGAATGTATATAGTAACTTTGATGTAACCGATGAGGTTATGGCGAGCCTGGGCTAATCACGCTCTTTTTAAGCCTAGGCTTTAACTTTTCGGCGAAGTGATTGGGTGGTGTGATGCGGGTTCTTGGAATCGACCCAGGCCTAACGCGCTGCGGTATTGGGGTCGTTGATGGCGAGATTGGAGCTAAGTTAACATTGGCCGCCGTTGGGGTAATTCTTACTCCCTCAGAGCACGCCCTTGAACTGCGTCTGCTCGAGCTAGATCGTGCTCTCAATGAGTGGATCGATGTTTGGAGCCCTGATGTGATTGCAGTTGAACGTGTCTTTGCCCAGCACAATCTTCGGACCGTGATGGGAACGGCACAGGCGGCCGGTGTCGCGCTACTCGTAGCAGCTAAATCTGGAATACCGGTCACGATGCATACACCCAGTGAGGTAAAGGCGGCGGTAACGGGATCGGGCCGAGCAGATAAAATTCAGGTTGCTGCGATGGTCGTTAAAATTTTAAACTTAACACAGGCTCCAAAGCCAGTCGATGCAACCGATGCGCTTGCACTGGCCATCTGTCACGTGTGGCGCGGTGGGGCTAACGCAAAGATTGCAACGGCATTGGCTGCAGAAAAATCTCGGTTAAGAAAGCTTCGTGCTTAAATGATCTCAACTATTAATGGAACTCTGCGATCAATCGGTAACGATCGTATCGTTGTTGAAGTTGGGGGAGTTGGCTTAAGTGTTTTAGTTAACGCCTCGACTAGCGCTTCGATGAGTATGGGCGCGCAGGTCTTACTCTTTACATCCTTAGTTGTGAGAGAGGATTCGCTAACGCTTTTTGGTTTTTTAACCGATGAAGAGCGCTCACTCTTTGAACTGGTTCAGACTGTTTCTGGAATCGGCCCGAAGGTCGCACTCTCTATTCTCAATGCACTTTCACCGGAAGATCTTGGACGCGCGATATCTAGCGATGATGTCGCTGCGATTGAGCGAGTACCTGGAATCGGCCATAAAGGGGCGCAACGGATGATTCTTGAACTCAAAGGTAAGCTAACTCATTTTTCGACTTCGGCGCCCTTTCGCGGACATATACCGATGTGGCGTGAGAATCTCATCGCTGCACTTATCTCACTTGGTTTTGCACCCAAAGAGGCTGATTTGGCTATCTCTGAGTTAGTTTCACTGCTTATGAATCAAGGGCGAGATCCGAAAGATATCTCACTGAGCGAGCTACTAAAAGATGCATTAGCAAACTCGAGGTCTCAACGTGGCTGAAGATTCGATCGTGAACTCTGCGATAAAGGGTGAAGAGTCGGCTTTAGAACATGCGTTAAGGCCCACAAGTTTAAGTGAGTTTATTGGTCAGCATCGAGTGCGCGAACAGATCGATGTTTTATTAACGGCAGCTCGTCATCGCAAAACTCCGGCCGATCATATTTTATTATCGGGTCCACCTGGTTTAGGAAAGACAACTTTGGCTTTGATACTTGCCAGTGAGATGTCGGCCCCTATTCGAATCACAAGTGGACCGGCCATCACCCATGCAGGGGATTTGGCGGCGATACTCTCATCACTTGTAGAAGGAGAGATCCTCTTTCTTGATGAGATTCACCGTCTGCCACGCCCGGCTGAGGAGCTTTTATATTTAGCGATGGAGGATTTTCGCGTCGATGTCATTGTTGGAAAAGGGCCAGGTGCGGTTGCGATCCCACTTCAGCTTCCGCACTTCACCCTGGTCGGAGCAACGACACGAAGCGGGCTGCTTACTAGCCCACTTCGAGATCGATTTGGATTCACCGCGCACTTAGATTTTTATAGTGATGGCGAGTTGGCGCAGGTGATTACTCGAAGTGCTGCCTTACTCGAGATTAAAATTGCACCCGAGGCGATCGTTGAGATCTCCGGTCGCTCACGCGGAACCCCCCGAATCGCCAATCGCCTGCTTCGCCGCGTTCGAGACTACGGCCAAGTGCAAGGTAGCTCGCTTATCTCACTCACCGATGCGCGTATCGCCCTTGAGATCTATGAAGTCGATTCAGCAGGCCTAGATCGCCTTGATCGTGGAGTACTTACCGCTCTCGTTGAGCGATTTAATGGAGGCCCGGTTGGACTCTCCACGCTTGCGATCGCCGTAGGAGAAGAGAGTGAGACGGTCGAATCGGTCGCAGAGCCCTTTTTAGTAAGAAATGGATTTATGGCTAGAACGCCACGTGGGCGAGTGGCAACGGCCCTTGGATTTGCTCACATTGGGCGAACACCGCCAGCGCAGTTCGCCTCGCTTTTCGACACGCCCGCCATTGATGCCTAGACTCTGCACCTATGTCTACATCAACTCAAGCTTTAAAGACGGCGCATCGCCCCCTTCGCTCCTTAGTAATCCTGGCCCTGGTGCTCGCCGCCATGCTAGCGCTGGTCTTTTTCCAGAGCGCTACCGCCGTGCGATTAGGTCTAGATCTTCGCGGAGGTACTTCGGTCACACTTCAGCCACGCATCGCCCAGGGCGATAGTGGAAAGGTCACCAATGAAGCGATCGATCAGGCCGTCTCCATTATTCGCCAGCGCGTTAACTCCCTCGGTGTCGCCGAGTCTGAAGTTGCGGCGCAGGGAAGTGGCACAAATCGCCAGATCGTAATCTCAGTACCGGGAGACACTGGACGGCGGGTCGTTGATTTAGTTGGTCAGACCGCAGAGCTGCGTTTTCGTCAAGTACTTACAAGTGCAGCTGGTGGGATTAATCCTAAAACTCTTCCAACTGCCGGTGTGAGCGCAGATGTAAATGCAAAGTTCGCCGCACTTGACTGCACTAAGTTAACAAATCTTCAAGGAACTGGAACGGATTTACCGACAGATACGATCGCAGTATGTGCGCGCACCGGTGCCACAAAATATATTTTAGCTCCCGCTGAAGTTCTTGGTCGTCAGATATCAAAGGCCGCTGCTGGAATCGATACTCAGGGTGGAAACGCTTGGTACGTCAGTCTTACTTTTAACGGTGAAGGCACTAAAGCTTTTGGTGCATTAACTGGCCGCGTTACCAAACTTCCCGAGCCAACTAACCAAGTTGCCATCGTTCTCGATGGACTTGTTGTCTCTTCGCCGAGAATTACGGAGGCTATTCCATCTGGAAATGCTCAGATCACTGGCAGCTTCACTCAACTCCAAGCTCAGGATCTTGCAAATGTTTTAAAGTACGGCGCGCTCCCGTTGGCATTTGACCGCGGAGAAGTTCAACAGATCTCACCGACTTTAGGCGCCGACCAGCTCAACGCAGGTTTGATTGCCGGCGGACTTGGATTACTTCTGGTATTTCTCTACTCACTTCTTTACTATCGCGGGCTCGGCCTGGTGACGGTCGGCTCATTATTAGTCGCCGGCTCGTTTGTATATCTCCTCTTCCTACTTCTTGGAAAGTGGATTGGCTTTACTCTCACGTTAGCGGGTATCGCCGGTGCAATCGTCGCGATCGGTGTTACTGCCGACTCGTTTATCGTCTACTTTGAAAGGGTGCGCGATGAGCTTCGAGAAGGAAGATCTCTTCGTACAGCCGTTGAAACCGGTTGGGTACGCGCGCGACACACGATCTTGGTCGCCGACTTCGTATCGATTATTGCCGCTGCACTTCTCTACTTCTTCGCCGTAGGCGGGGTTCGTGGCTTCGCATTCACACTTGGCCTTACGACTCTGATCGATTTAGTGGTGGTCTTCTTCTTTACCAAGCCACTTGTCACCTTCCTAGCTCGAATGAATTTCTTCTCATCAGGTCACCGATTCTCTGGCTTCTCAGCCAAAAGCACGGGGATTTTGCCAGTAATTAAGGAGGCGTAAGGTTATGTCAAAGCTCTCAGGTATTGGTGGGCGTCTCTATCGTGGTGAGACCTCAATGGATTTTATCGGCAAGCGCCGTCGTTGGTATTCGATTTCAGCGTTATTTATTCTCCTATCTCTCGCCGCGCTCTCACTTCAGGGTCTGCATCTGGGTATCGAATTTAAGGGTGGTTCATCTTTCACCGTTAATAAGAGCAACGCTTCGATCGCCGATGCGCGCGCAGCAATTGCCGCAACTGGCGTGCCAGGGGAGATTATCGTTCAAAATATCGGCAGTAATAAACTACGGGTTCAGACCATAGCGTTGAGCACAGTTGAAAATAATGCTGTGCAAGATGCCTTAGCCAAAAAGTTTTCAGTAACAACCGACTCAATTGACACACAAATCGTCGGACCTTCTTGGGGCAAAGAGATCACTCGCAAAGCTCTCTACGGTCTGATTGGATTTTTAATCTGCGTCATGCTCTATCTAGCTATGGCATTTGAACCTAAGATGGCGGTAGCTGCTATCGTCGCGGTTATTCACGACGTATTTATAACCGTCGGTATCTATGCACTGGTTGGTTTTGATGTTACACCTGCCACCGTAATCGGATTTCTAACGATTCTTGGATACTCACTTTATGACACGGTAGTTGTCTTCGATAAGATACGCGAAAATACTCGAACCATTACTGCAAGCTCTAAGAGTAGCTATTCACAGGCCGTGAACTTAGCCGTTAATCAAACGCTGGTTCGCTCTTTCAATACTTCACTAATCGCACTCTTGCCCGTCGCATCGATCCTCTTCGTTGGTGCTGGACTATTGGGTGCTGGAACACTAAAGGATCTCTCCCTGGCCCTGTTCATTGGTCTTGCCGTTGGAACCTACTCTTCGGTCTTTATTGCACCGCCGGTGCTGGCTCAACTCCGTGAGAAAGAGCCAGCGATGATCGCGTTAGCAAAGCGCGTTAATGGACGAGGAGCTGTACCTGTTGCAGTAGGTAGCAGCGCATCGGCTACGGAAGTTATCACCGCTGCTCGTGGTCCGCGTAATCAGCCAAAGCGTAAAGGCCGCAAGTAGCAGGCATTTGTGATGGATTTGATTGCACCTGTAGTTAGTGCGCTCAAAGAAAACCATGCCACAAGTAACTCTGGCGATGTTGAGCGTGCCTTTCTTATCGCCGAAAAAGCGCATGAAGGTCAGTTCCGAAAATCGGGCGAGCGATATATAACTCATCCAGTCGCCGTTGCACAAATCTTGGCCGAGTTAGGTTTAAATACGGAGACGGTAATCGCCGCGCTTTTACATGACACGGTGGAGGATACGCATTATAGCCTGAAGGAGCTTAGAAACGACTTTGGTGATGAGATAGCTAACTTAGTTGATGGTGTTACGAAGTTAGACCGTCTGACATATGGTCCTACGGCTGAGGCCGAGACAGTTCGAAAAATGATTGTTGCGATGTCTCGCGATATTCGCGTCTTAGTGATAAAACTCGCCGATCGACTTCACAATGCGCGAACTTGGGGCTTCGTCTCGCCCGAGAGCGCTGAGCGAAAAGCCCGCGAAACTCTAGATATTTATGCGCCGCTGGCCCATCGATTGGGCATGAATGCAATCAAGTGGGAGTTAGAGGATCTCTCTTTTGAAGTCCTTGAGCCGAAAAAGTTTGAAGAGATCTCTCGATTAGTCGCCGAGCGCTCTCCTTCGCGGGATTCATTAACCGAACAGGTAATTGCAATTGTACGGGCCGATTTAGAGAAGGATCAAATTCGGGCAACGGTCACGGGCCGTCAAAAACACTTCTTCTCGGTCTATCAAAAGATGATAGTTCGTGGTCGCGAGTTCAATGATATTTATGATCTGGTTGGTATCCGAGTATTAGTAGATGATGTTCGTGACTGTTACGCAGTTTTGGGATCGATTCATGCACGATGGAGTCCAGTCCCTGGCCGATTTAAAGATTACATAGCGATGCCAAAGTTCAATCTTTATCAATCACTTCACACAACGGTGATCAGTCCTTCGGGGAAGGCCTTTGAGATTCAGATCCGTACTTTCGATATGCACTCTCGTGCCGAGTTCGGTATAGCCGCACACTGGAAGTACAAACAAGGCGGAGCGGGCGATGAAAAATCACCAGAATTGCTTTGGCTACAGCAGTTACACGAGTGGCAGAAAGAGACCGCCGATCCGTCGGAGTTTCTAGAGGCGTTGCGCTTTGATTTAGGCTCGCCAGAGGTCTTCGTATTTACACCAAAGGGCAGCGTCGTGGCACTGCCTGGCGGTTCAACGCCGGTGGACTTCGCCTTTTCAGTCCATACCGACGTCGGCATTCGATGTGCTGGCGCAAAGGTTAATGGCAGGCTCGTTCCCCTTGAATCGCGATTAAATAACGGTGATGTTGTCGAGATTGTTTTAAATAAAGGTGAGCATGCCGGACCCAGTCGTGATTGGCTTAACTTTGTTCAAAGCCCTAGGGCTCGGTCGAAGATCAAGGCGTGGTTTAGTAAGGAGCGGCGGGAAGAGGCGATCGATGCGGGCCGAGAATCGATAGCTCGGCAGATGCGCAAAGCTGGTCTGCCCTTACAAAAGATTTTTTCTGGCCACGCGCTTTTAGAGTTGGCACACGAGCTGCGCTATCTAGATATTGAGGGGCTGTACTGCGCAGTGGGGGATGGTCACGTCTCTGCCGCTTCGATTATAGATAAGTTAGTTATCGCACTGGGCGGGGATGATTCACACCCTGAGCCAACCATGGAGGTTTTTCCAACGCGGGCACCTTCCACCCGACGCTCCAGTAATGCCGTTGATGTAGAGGGCACAAATGATGTGTTGGTGAAGCTTGCTCGATGTTGCACGCCTGTGCCTGGTGATCACATCATGGGCTTTATTACTAAGGGAAGTGGAGTATCGATTCACCGAAGTGATTGTCTAAACGCCGATGATCTTGTTCTTAATCAATCCGATCGAATAGTCCAAGTAAAATGGAGATTAGGCGCCGGCTCAATATTCTTAGTCAATATTCAAGTCGAAGCGTTAGATCGAGCATCATTACTGGCCGATGTAACGCGAACGTTATCGGATCAACATGTTAATATTTTGAGCGCATCGGTCAGCACATCCAAAGATCGCACCGCCTTTTCTCGATTCACTTTCGAGATGGCAGATGCCACGCATTTAGATGCGGTATTAGGCGCAGTTAGAAATATCGAAGGCGTCTATGACGTCTATCGAACAACCAATAATTAAATTAGCTGAACTCGCCCAGGGCTTTTTCCGCCTCGGAGAGCCAGAGCTTTCTCGCCTGCGCCGATTCACGCGACTCAGTTGCCTTTTTAACATTTCCTGCGGCATCGGATTTAAGCGCGATTTTTTCATAGTTGGCGATTGAATCACTCAACTGCTTAACGACCTCTTGTGCGCGAGCCTTTGCCGCAGGATCACTTCGGCGCCAGTTAGCCGCCTCCGCCTCTTTAATGGTGGTTTCTACCGCTTGCACTCGAGCATCCAAAGAGGCGCGTTTATCGCGATGAGTCATGCCTATCTTGCTCCATGAGTTCATGTACTCACGTAGGGATTTCTTCGCTTCATCTAGATTTTGAACTGGTACGAGCGCCTCAATTAAAAGGACTAACTCGTCGCGTTTAATTAAATTAGTAGCCATCGTTGTATCTCGCTTCTCTAAATCAGCGGATTTTGCGGCGAAGAACTGATCTTGAGCGGCTTTAAAACGTGCCCACATTTTTGCATCATCGCTGGGCTTGCCTCGCCCAGAAATCTTCCACGCATCCATTAACGCTTTGAAGCGCTTTGCAGTAGGCACCCATTGGGTGGATGTAGCCAAGCTCTCGGCCTCGGTGATGATTGCTTTCTTCGCATCCGAGACGATGGTATGAACGGCTTCTAGTGCGGCAAAGTGAGTTCGTCGTCGCTTATCAAACTTATTTCGCGATGATGAAAAACGCTTCCAAAGCTCGGCGTCGGCCGATTTTTCTAGACGGGGTGCAGATTTCCACTCATCGAGAAGAATTTTCAACCGATCGCCAGTAGTTTTCCAAGATTCGGATTGAGCGAGTGATTCGGCCTCTGCGACGATCTTCTCTTTCTCAATTAAGATTTGATCTAAGCGTGCTTTTTTAGCCTCGGCCTCGGCCGCTTTTTTACTTTCATAGGCCTCTCGATGGCCTTCAATGAGTGGCTCTATCTGTTCAACCGATGCCGAAAGCGCTTCGAGGTTTCCGACTGCATTTAAATCCTTGACCTGTTCGCGTAGTTTTTTTACCGCCGCGTATGCATCCGATGGAACCAGTGCACCGCTCTTTATGCGTGCGGCAAGGAGGGCAACTTCGGAGGCGAGCATTTCAAATTTTCGAACGAAGTAAGTGAGCGCTTCTTCGGGCGTTTTGCCCGGGTAGGAGCCAACGGCTTTTTCGCCATCGCTTGTGCGAACATAGACGGTGCCATCATCGGCCACACGCCCGAATGCTGCAGGATCTCCTATCAGCGCACTAGCTGCTGAAGCGTTAAGAAGTGGATTGAAATCGGTCATGGTGGTGATCCTTTCAGCGCGTTGTTCACGGGAACTTCGCTATGTTTGTCATGTGCGCCACTAGATCTGGTTAAAGGCGCGTGCATTGAGCGTTTGGGTAGGGTAAAAGGTACCCTGTGCACGCCCTATTGCGTGAATCCTGCTTTGGGCACAAAGAGTTGAAAAGTAAGGGAGTAACCACGTGCTTGTAGCCTCATTTGCCGCCCCGATGTTTGCTACAAACTGTTGGGTGATTGCCAGCGCGGCCGGGGCCGAGTGCGTCGTGATCGATCCAGGGATGCCCGATGTGAGCGCCCAACTCGATGCGATTTTGGATGAGTTCAAACTCAAGCCGGTCGCAATTATCGCTACCCATGGTCATCTCGACCATACTTTTTCTATCGCTCCGATTGCAAAGGGCTACTCCATACCGGCCTATATCCATAGCCAAGATCGATCGGCATTAAAAGATCCCGGAAGACTCCTTTCACCAGAATTTGCTTCGACACTCTCCGATATGGAGTTTGCAGAGCCAAGTGATGTTAGAGAATTACGAAATGGTGAAACCCTCGATCTTGTTGGTCTTCGTTTTACCGCGATCCACGCACCAGGTCATACCGCGGGCTCATTGATGTTCGAAGTCTCCGATGAACTCCTCATTAGCGGGGATGTTCTCTTTGCCGGCTCGATTGGCCGTACCGATCAGCCAACGGGATCATCTCAGGCGATGGCTGAGACGCTTCGTCATAAAGTTTTGCCCCTAGCTGATCATCTGCGAGTTTTACCTGGTCATGGGCCAGAGACAACGATGGCAAGAGAGCGAAAAAATAATCCATATTTAAATTCGATTAAAGGTCGCTATTAATGGCTGGTCAAAAAATACAAGCTCCTAAGGGTGTCAGCGAGTATGTCGCCCCAAGATCTAAAAGCTTTGAGTTTGTGCGCGAATGCTTAATAGCACCAGCTCGGCTAGCGGGATATTCGTTGATGGAGCTTCCAGTCTTTGAAGATACCGAACTCTTCACTCGCGGAGTTGGTGCATCCACCGATGTCGTATCAAAGGAGATGTACACATTTACCGATCGCGGAGATCGCTCCATCACTCTTCGCCCCGAGGGAACTGCCGGTGCGATGCGTGCAGTCATTGAACATGGATTGGATCGTGGTCAGTTACCGGTAAAGCTCTGGTACTCAGGAGCGTTCTTTCGCGCCGAGCGTCCCCAAGCCGGTCGTTATCGCCAGTTTTATCAAGTTGGAATCGAAGCGATTGGTTTGAATGCTCCAGCGATCGATGCTGAAGTCATAGCTATCGCCGATGCCGGCTTCAAAGCTATTGGATTGAAAAAATATCGGCTAGAGCTCACATCACTCGGTGATTCGATCTCGCGTGCGGCTCACCGTGTTGATCTTTTAAAGTTTATTGAGACTCTTGACTTAGATGAGTCGACATCGGCGCGGGCAATGATTAATCCGCTGCGTTTATTCGATGATAAACGTGAAGATATGAAGGCGATGATGTTCGATGCGCCGCTACTTATCGATTATCTGAATCAGGCCTCACTCACCCACTTTGCTTCTGTAAAAAACTATTTGGAAGCCTTGGGAGTTAACTATCAACTCAATCCTCGAATGGTGCGTGGCTTGGATTACTACACCGGAACAACTTTTGAGTTCGTGCACGATCTTCTTGGTGCTCAATCGGGGATAGGCGGAGGAGGTAGATATGACGGACTCATGGCCGAACTCGGCGGCCAAGCCCTCTCCGGAATAGGCTTTGGACTCGGAGTTGATCGGGCGCTACTTGCCGCCGAGGCCGAGTCGGTTTTATCCAACGAGATGCTGGTTTCGGATTTATTCATCATTCCACTTGGAGAGGAGCTAATGACACACGCGTTGACGCTTGCCGCATCGCTTCGCCTGGGTGGGAAAACAGTCGAGGTCGCCTTTGGTGAGCGTGCCCTAAAGTCTGCGATGAAGGCCGCCGATAAAAGCGGTGCGCGCTACGTAATAGTTCTCGGAGATGAAGAGTTAGCAAGTGCCAACGTAGAGCTAAAAAATATGGCTACCGGGGCCGCCCTTTCAGTTAAGATTGACAAGTTAATCACCGCACTTTAGAAAGCGAAGACTCATCACTCATGTTACGAAGCCATAACGCAGGTACTTTACGTAAATCCGATACCAGTACAACGGTAACTCTCGCCGGGTGGGTCTCGCGTCGTCGTGATCATGGCGGTGTTGCCTTCATCGATCTTCGCGATGCCTCGGGCTCGGTTCAGGTTGTGATTCGAGATGAGAAGCTTGCCGGAGCTCTGCGTGCCGAGTGGTGCCTCCTAATAACCGGCGAAGTTTTAGAGCGACCAGCTGGAAATGAAAATACTAATATTCCAACGGGGGAGATAGAAGTAATGGCAGATGCCATTACCGTACTGAGCGAATCTGCACCACTGCCCTTCCCAATAGATAGTGGAAATGACTCAGAGATTAGTGAAGAAGTTCGCTTGAAATATCGCTATCTGGATCTTCGCCGTGAAAAACCGGCAGCGAATCTTCGCCTGCGCTCTAAGGTGACATCAACGATCCGCCGAACTATGGAAGAGGAGGCCTTCCTTGAAATTGAGACACCGTATTTAACACGTTCAACGCCAGAGGGCGCACGCGACTTTCTTGTACCGGTACGACTACAGCCGGGAAGTTGGTACGCCCTACCGCAGTCGCCACAGTTGTTCAAACAGTTATTGATGGTCGCTGGCATGGAAAAGTATTATCAGATTGCACGCTGTTTTCGCGATGAGGATTTTCGCGCCGATAGACAACCTGAGTTCACACAGTTAGATATTGAGATGTCCTTTATCGATCAAGAGGATATCTTGGCCCTCGCTGAGAAAATAATCGCAAGAATCTGGCACGAGGCGATCGGTTACACCATCTCGCTACCAATACCGCGAATGACCTATGCCGATGCCATGTCCCGCTTTGGCTCGGATAAACCCGATCTTCGTTTTGCAAATGAGTTAAGCGAGCAGACGCTTTTCTTTGCACAGACCGCCTTTAGAGTCTTTCAAGCTCCATATGTAGGTGCAGTAGTTATGCCTTCAGGTGCATCCTCACCCCGTCGCGAGCTCGATGCTTGGCAGGATTGGGCTAAGGCGCGCGGTGCTAAGGGCTTGGCATACATTCTCATTAACTCCGATGGCACACTCTCAGGTCCGGTCGCTAAGAACTTAAGTGAGGTTGAGGCTGCAGGTATTGCCGAGTCCACCGGAGCACAGCCTGGAGATGCAATCTTCTTTGCAGCAGGGGAGCGGATGGCCGCTATGAACTTACTCGGCGCAGTGCGCCTTGAGATTGGAAAACGATGTGGATTAATTAATGAGGCGAGTTGGGAGTTTGTATGGGTTCTCGATGCTCCTATGTTTGAAGCCACCGATAAGGGTGGCTGGACTGCGGTTCATCATCCCTTTACTGGACCTAAGCCAGAGTTCGCGGCCAGCTTCGCATCAGATCCTGCCTCTGCCCTTGCTTACGCTTATGACATTGTTTTAAATGGAACGGAGCTAGGCGGTGGATCGATTCGTATTCACGATCAGGCGATACAACGCGATGTATTTCGAACTATCGGTTTAAGTGATGAAGAGGCGGCCTCACAGTTTGGCTTCTTGCTCGAAGCTTTCAACTACGGTCCACCTCCGCATGGTGGAATAGCTATCGGGTTAGATCGCGTATGTGCGTTGTTGACCGGCTCTGATTCAATTCGCGAAGTCATCGCATTTCCCAAGACGGCCAGTGGGGGAGATCCACTGACCGGCGCTCCCACGACTATCACTGCGGCACAACGCAAAGAGAGTGGCATCGATGGCGCAGCTAAGAGCGCCCCTCAGGTAGGCTAGGAAAATGGGACCTGGTGGGATAGCGACAATAATTGCAGCGTCGGCGCTTTTTATTATCGCTATCGCGGTGAGTTACGTCGTCATCCGTGTCGGCCGATTTATAGATGAGGCGAAAGTATCGCTTAAATCCCTCACCGATGAGACCGCTCCGCTGATTGAGGAGGTTCACACGACTGTAACGCTCGTGAATGGCCCTCTGAAAAGCTTCAACCGGATGGCAAAAAATGCTGAAGACATCTCCGACAAAGTTACAAACGCGACCTCATCTTTTATTAATAAGAATGGATCGGCAGTAAAGCTCGCCGGTGCGCTTCTATCTGCCGCCTCGATGAGTAAGTCACGCTCTAAGAAGAAAGCGGAGTAAAATCAATAAGTGGAATCCGCCGAAATCCGTGCGCGCTGGCTGCGCTTCTTTGAATCAGATAATCGCCAAGGCCTAAAGCACACCGTTGTCCCATCGTCATCGCTTATCGCCGATGATCCAAATCTCCTTCTTGTAAATGCTGGAATGGTTCCCTTTAAGCCCTATTTTTTAGGCGAGGTCGTGCCCCCTTATGAGCGGGCGACATCGGTGCAAAAATGTGTTCGAACGTTAGATATCGATGAGGTAGGCAAGACCACTCGCCACGCATCGTTTTTCCAGATGTGTGGAAACTTTTCATTTGGTGGTTATTTCAAGTCCGAAGCGATCGCTTTAGCGTGGGAGCTTTTAACTCGACCAATCAATGATGGCGGCTTTGGGTTAGCGCAGGATCGCTTGTGGGTCACCGTCTTTCTCGATGACGATGAGGCGGCCGATATTTGGCATAGAGAGATCGGCCTTCCGAAGGAGCGAATTCAACGCATGGGGATGGCAGATAATTTTTGGTCGATGGGTGTACCAGGCCCCTGCGGACCGTGCTCTGAGATTTATTACGATCGTGGCCCCGAGTATGGCCAAGATGGTGGACCAATCGCCGATGAGAACCGCTACATGGAGGTCTGGAACCTAGTCTTTATGCAGAATGAACGCGGCGCAGGAAGTGGTAAGGATGACTTTCCAATTCTTGGCGAGCTGCCTGCCAAGAGCATCGATACGGGCATGGGCTTAGAGCGGATGGCGGCGCTGTTACAGGGCGTTGAGAATATCTATGAGATAGATACAACAGTGCAGATTTTACTGAAGGCATCTGAGTTGACCGGTGTGGCCTATGGTCAGAGTTTGAGTTCGGATATCTCGCTGCGCGTCATCGCCGACCATGCTCGAACATCGGCGATGCTCATTGGCGATGGAGTAACGCCCGGAAATGAAGGCAGAGGATACGTGCTTCGACGGATGATGCGTCGAACGATTCGAAATATGCGACTTCTCGGTTCGAACGAGCCGATAATCTCGGAGTTAACGGTGGCGGCAATCTCGGCGATGGCTCCGCAATATCCTGAGCTTGATTTAGCGCGTGCACGCATCCTCGCCGTGAGTGTTTCAGAGGAAGAGTCTTTTCTTCAGACCCTTAAGAGCGGTACGACGATTTTCGATACTGCAAGTGCGTCGCTTAAAAAAAGTAGTAGTCGAATACTCGATGGCGCCGATGCATTCAAACTCCATGACACATATGGATTTCCATTTGATTTAACCCTTGAGATGGCACGCGAAGAGGGACTTGAGGTCGATGAAGTTGGTTTTCGAAGATTGATGAAGGAGCAGCGAGATCGGGCCAAAGCCGATTCACGGGCAAAGAAGAGCGGCCACACCGATGTGAGTGAGTATCGCGCTATCGCCGATCGTGAAGGGCGAAGCGAGTTTTGCGGCTATACGCAAACGGTGAGCGAAGCTAGAGTCACAGGAATTTTAATCGATTCAGTCGCTGTTGCCAACGCCAAGGATGGCGATGAGGTCGAGATTATCCTTGATCGCACCCCTTTCTATGCCGAGGGCGGTGGACAGTTAGCCGATGGTGGGAGAATCACTTTGGCTAATGGAGCCATCATTGAGATCGATGATGTACAGACGCCTGTGCCCGGGCTCTTTGTTCACCGTGGTCGGGTTCTTAGTGGTGAAGTTGAACTGCATAGTCAGGCTTTAGCTGCAATTGATACGCAACGTCGAGACGCTATCTCTCGAGCACACACTGCGACGCACATGGTGCATAAGGCCTTTCGTGAAATTCTAGGAGAGACTGCAACTCAAGCAGGATCAGAAAACTCTCCAGGTCGCTTTCGATTTGATTTTCCTTCAACGGGGGCGGTTCCTGAGAGTGTAATTAATGACGTTGAGTCTCGAGTTAACACTCTCTTGATTGAAAACTTAGAGGTAGTCTCTCAAACGATGTCTCAAGCCGCCGCTAAAGAGATAGGAGCTATGGCTCTCTTTGGAGAAAAATATGGAGATGAAGTCCGCGTCGTAAGTGTGGGGGATTGGGCTCGTGAACTTTGTGGAGGAACTCACGTCACGCGTTCTGGGCAGCTGGGAGTTATTAAGTTATTGGGTGAGTCTTCCATTGGTGCCGGTGTGCGACGCGTTGAAGCCTTGGTTGGAGTCGATGCCTACAATTTTTTAAATCGTGAACATATTTTACTGAACTCACTAACATCGATCCTTAAGGGTGCCAGAGTAGATGAGCTACCCGAACGGGTGAGCGATCTACTGAATAAGATAAAGGATATTGAAAAGGAGTTAGCGGTCATTCGTTCAGCTGCCGCATTTGCCCAAGTCGATCAAATAGTGAACAGTGCCGTTGAAATCAATGGAGTCAGTGTTATTGCAAATCAGTTGAGTGATGGAATCCTGGCACAGGATCTGCGCGAAATAGCGTTAGAGCTTCGTGCGAAAAACTCTAACTCCGTGATCGCACTTATCAGCGTCGTGGATGCCAAGCCGGTGCTCGTCGTAGCCGTCAGTGATTTGGCTCGTGAGCAAGGGATTAAAGCTGGTGGACTGGTCAAGGTTGGATCCGTTGTTCTTGGCGGTGGCGGTGGCGGTAAAGATGACTTTGCTCAAGGCGGTGGCAGCGATGCGTCAAAGATTATCGATGCCTTGAACGCGATAACGGCTTCACTAAAAGGTTAATCGGCCAGATGCAACGCGGTCGTCGGATTGCCTTTGATTATGGCGATGTTCGGATTGGAGTGGCGCTCTCTGATCCGGATTCTATTGTTGCCGCCCCCCTTACAACTTTGTCTACTCGCGATAAGCGATTGAGTGTTCAGATCACATCGATTTTAACGGAGCATGAACCAATTCAGATTTTCGTTGGAAAGCCATCAAATATGGATGGTAGTAACGGGCTCTCGACGCAAAAAGCCATAGCATTTTCAACTCTGCTCGCAACACTCACCGATACCCCAATCCAACTCATCGACGAGAGGTTATCGAGCGTGAGCGCCGCTCGAAACCTGCGTGATTCAGGTGTTAATGCAAAATCTGCCAAGTCCAAAATAGATCAAGGTGCAGCGATGGCTATTTTGGAGTTTGCTTTGGCGATAGAAAGGAATCGACCGTGAGAGTACGCATAATGATACCAGCTCTCCTATTCATTCTTCTTTTTACTTTCACAGCTAGAGCGCTTCATATACGTTATTCACCTGCCTTGGATTTTCCCAAACGCGCAGTTCTCACTACCGATAAAGAGATAACGGTTGATATCCCATCAGGTGCAACTGGTTTAGCGATTGGAAAACTACTATTTAACGCACAAGTAGTGAAATCCTCAACGGCCTATTTTCAATTAGCGGTGAGTGATAAGCGTTCGGAAAAGGTGGCTCCGGGTTCCCATCGGTTGACACTAAAGATTCCTGTGACATTGGCTCTTGATCAACTTTTAGATCCTGCTCGAATCCCCAATCTGATAAAGATTACTGAAGGTGCATGGAAGAGTGATATCACTGCAGCCCTTGAGCGTTACGGCTTTAGTAAGTTACAGGTGAGCGCAGCCTTTGATCACGTCACTTTACCAACGGGCTTCACTCAAGTGGAGGGACTTCTATTTCCTGCTCAATATAGTTTTGCAAAAGGCGCCTCTGCAACTCAAGTGGTTGCAGAGATGATTGGCCGTTTTCAAATCGATCCGAATGCAAAAGAGATATTGAATTACAAGGGGGCATACCCTCCCGAAGAGATACTTACCATCGCTTCGATTGTTCAAGCCGAGGCAGATACTAAAGATTTCCCAAAAGTCGCCCGCGTTATCTTTAATCGACTAAAGATCTTTATGCCGCTACAGATGGATTCGACCGTGCATTACATTAAGAAAGTCCGGGGCCAGATATTTCTCAGCACGACATCGACGTTGTTGAAATCTCCCTACAACACATATCAGCGATATGGCCTTCCACCCTCACCGATTGGTAACCCCGGAACTTTGGCCATGGTTGCCGCTCTCCACCCAGCCACTGGCGACTGGCTCTACTTTATTACCCTCGCGCCAGGAGATACCCGCTTCACTCGCTCGCATGACCAGTTTCTATCTTGGAAACTTATCTATGAAAAAAATCGGAGAGCTGGGCTATTTAAATGATTAAAGCCGCCGTGCTTGGTTCACCAATTTCACACTCACTGAGTCCATTACTACACACGCTGGCTTATGGTGAGCTTGGAGTAGAGGGTGAGTACGCTCGTATAGATATCAAGGCCGATGGACTTATCGATTTTCTCTCAAATCTTGATGAGAGTTGGAGTGGATTCTCACTCACCATGCCGTTGAAGGAGGAGGTTTTAAACTTTACCTGCGAAGTTAGCGATCTCTCACAACGGATCAATAGTGCCAATACTTTGACCAGGGATGGTAAAGATTGGAAGGCGACCACTACCGATGTCTCTGGTCTCACTCATGCACTTGCCGCAGCCGGAATAGATGCTACTGGTCATGTATTGATTATTGGTGGGGGTGCTACCGCCCGTTCTGCGATAGCCGCCTGCGATGGAGTTGCAGATCGAATCACCATTATGAATCGCTCACTCGCTAGAGTTGAGGCGATCACACAATCTGCAATCAAAACTGAAATTGGTTTTGTCTCCTGGTCGGATTTTCAACTGTTAGAAGTGGCAGATCTGATTATCTCAACTACCCCGGCCGGAGTAACTGATCACCTCATTGTTAACTTTCCAACTAAGCCCGCTGGGGTTTTCTTCGATGTCCTCTATCACCCATGGCCGACGCCAGCTCTAGCGGCCTGGGAGCGTGCAGGTGGGCAGATAGTCGATGGCTTGGAGCTACTTATCCATCAAGCCATCGATCAGATCTCGATTTTCTCTGGTCTCATTTTTGAGCGTCAACCGATGGCCGAGCTGATGCGCAGGCAGGCCCTCAAGGCGCTGCACTCATCCACATAGCGCTCACTCTAAATTCATTTCTTAATTACCATCGATGAATGTTCGTAGTAGCCCTTTTCGCACTTCCAATCGCAATCTCAGATTGGTGCTATCGACGAATACCTAACATCTATCTCATCTTCATGGGCTATCTGCTCTTTCTCACTCGAACCGTTACGGGTCTGGCATCACTAAAGGTACTTATAGTGGCTTCCTTTGCAGTAATTCTGCTCACTCTCCTATCACGGATGGGCGCGGGAGATGCAAAGTTACTAATCGTTGAGCTCGTAGCACTGAACCCAGCTAACTATGGAGAATTACTCACGTTTGCAATCTGCCTCTATGTCGGCGCTCTCATTCAGATAACTCTCATGGTGTTGTTAGTGGGTAGTCTCCCAAGGAGTATTCCTTTGGCAGTTGGGATTTTTATCGGCACAGCGCTCTATTTGGCTGCGAACTCGGCTCAATTTCTGCAACAATACGCAGATGCGTTGGTTAACAGCTGGTGAATCACATGGACAGGCGCTCAGCGCGCTGATTGAGGGCCTTCCCGCGTCGATTGAAATAACGACGGCCGATATTGACTTGCATTTACAGCGAAGGCGATTGGGCTTCGGCCGCGGTGCTCGGCAGAGTTTTGAGGCCGATAAGACCACAATTCTTGGGGGAGTCCGCTTAGGTCTGACTCAAGGCGGTCCAATCTCAATTCAAATTGCCAACTCAGAGTGGCCAAAATGGGAAAAGATTATGTCGGCAGATCCCGTGCCCTTGGATGAGATAAAAGATTTAGCGCGTAATGCACCACTGACTCGTCCCCGTCCAGGTCATGCCGATTTAGTGGGCATGCAGAAATACGGTTTGGATGATGCCAGGCCGATTTTAGAACGGGCAAGTGCTCGTGAGACGGCATCGCGCGTTGCGCTAGGCGCAGTTGCTCGTGCTTTTCTAGAGCAGAGCGTTGGCATAACTATCCTGTCTCATGTTTTGTCTATTGGTTCGGTTCGAGTTCCAACTGGAAGCGAACTGCCCGAAGCTGGCGATATGGAGCGAATAGATAAGGATCCAGTGCGTTGCGCCGATGCGCCAACAAGCGCGTTGATGATTGCAGAGATTGAGAAGGCGCACTCCGAGGCCGATACTTTAGGCGGCGTCATCGAAGTGCTCGCCTTCAATACGCCTCCCGGGTTGGGATCGCATGCTCATTGGGACCGCCGTCTGGATGCTCGCTTGGCGGGAGCGCTGATGGGGATTCAAGCGATAAAGGGCGTTGAGCTCGGAGATGGATTTGAGACCGCAACTCGTCGCGGCAGTGTTGCACATGATGAGATTGAGAGATCGACCGATGGCAAGATCATTCGCCGTACCGATCGAGCAGGTGGCACTGAGGGTGGCATGTCTAACGGGGAGATTCTTCGCGTGCGTGCAGCGATGAAACCTATCTCAACTGTTCCTAGAGCGTTGGATACCATCGATGTAGCAACTGGCTTAGCTGCAAAGGCTATTAATCAACGCTCCGATGTCTGCGCAGTTCCCGCGGCAGGGGTGGTGGCAGAGGCGATGGTGGCCCTTGTTTTGGCGGAGGCGGTTCTAGAAAAGTTCGGCGGCGATAATGTAAGTGAGACTAAGCGAAACTTTGAAAGCTATATGCAGAATTTAAACTTTAAGTAGGAAATCGGATATGCCGCGTGCAGTTTTAATCGGTCCTCCTGGAAGTGGAAAGACCACAGTAGGAAAGGCGTTGGCTAAGTCCTTGAATATTGGATTTATCGACTCTGACCGAGTGGTAGAGAAAAAAGCTGGGAAAAAAATATCCGATATTTTTATCGATTCGGGTGAAGAAATCTTTAGGGAGTTAGAGTTCGAAGCACTTAAGCACTGCCTCAATGATGAAAACTCGATTCTCTCACTCGGTGGCGGTGCTCCAATTTCAGAGAGTGCGCAATCAATATTAATCGCCTCTGATGCGCCGATAGTATTTCTCGACATCTCCTTATCTGTTGCCGCACCTCGAGTGGGTTTTAATCGAGATCGTCCACTTCTATTGGGTAATCCGCGCGCACAGTGGCAGGCGCTCTATGAATCGCGAAGACCCATTTATGAAAACATCGCAACGATTACTATCAAAGTTGACAAGTTGGATATCTATGAAATCGTTGCGAATATCAAGGAGGCGATTTAGTTGATAAAGATTCAAGTAGCTGCCATTGATCCTTATGAGGTTGAAATAGCCTGTGATTGGCGTGAGCGGTTACTTGCACTTTCAAAGGATCGGACACGAATTGCGATAGTTCACTCCGCTGCAATGGCACCTCTGGTTCGCCTTGAGGGTGATATCGATGCCGAGATTTTTTACTTTGGCGTTGCAGATGGCGAAGATGGTAAGAGTTTGGCGAGCCTATCTACACTGTGGAACTGGCTCGCTGCATCACAGTTCACCCGCTCCGATTTAATCGTTGGAATCGGTGGTGGGACAGTGACCGATGTGGCCGGTTTTGCTGCGGCATCTTGGCTTCGAGGAATCGATTGGATCGCCATTCCGACCACCTTGGCTGGAATGGTAGATGCCGCCGTTGGAGGTAAGACGGGCATCAATAGTGAGTACGGAAAGAATTTGATCGGCGCTTTTCACTCACCGATTGCAGTACTGGTAGATACATCGTGGCTTTTAACTTTAACCGACCGCGATTTCTCGGCTGGTATGGCCGAAGTTATTAAGTGTGGATTTATTAAAGATGCTGCGATATTGGAGATTGTTGCGGGCAGATCGTTGTCCTCTATTCGAGATGATTCACCGGCATCGCTCTCCCTGATCGAAAGAGCGGTCAAGGTAAAGGCAGAAGTCGTTGGCGTAGATTTTAAAGAGGGCTTTGCTCGCGAGATTCTTAACTACGGACACACCCTGGGACACGCAGTTGAAATCCATAGTAAATATTCGCTACGCCATGGTGAAGCGGTAGCAATCGGAATGGTCTACGCCGCCGAATTGGCCCAGATTACTGGCCACCTTGCCTCAGATGTCGTAGAGATGCACCGCTCGATATTAAGCAACTTGAATCTACCTATCTCGTATCGACGTGGTTCCTGGTTGGAGCTGCTTGCGACTATGGCGCTCGATAAAAAAGCCCGCGGCAAATCCATGAGGTTTGTAGGAATTTCGGCGATTGGGCAGACACTACGTATTGAAAATGTATTAGAGCGCGAGCTCGCCGAAGCCTATGAGAGAGTGAGCATATGAAGATACTGGTAATCAACGGGCCGAATCTGTCACGTTTAGATATTCGCGATTCAGCGATTTATGGTGACCTCAGTTACGGCGAACTCAAAGCTGAGATAGAGCGTCAGGGATCTACTCATGGCTTTGAGGCCGATGTACGACAAAGTGATGATGAAGCGGTCATAATCGGCTGGCTACATGAGGCCGCCGATAACAAATTGCCAGTAATAATTAATCCCGCCGCCTTCACACATTACTCTTACGCCATACGCGATGCCGCCGAACTCGTTAGCGCACCCTTAATTGAGGTGCACTTATCTAACCCTCTGGCACGCGAAGAGTTTCGCCACACTTCGGTAATTTCTGGAGTAGCAACCGGGACTATCGCTGGATTTGGTCCAAATTCCTATATTTTGGCGTTAATCGCGCTTAAGAGCTTAATTAATTAGCGAACAGAGCACTCCCGGGCAGCGGGTATCCTTATCCTCTTGCTATCACAACGGATAGTAGAAAGTTTTACGAGTGGAGTTTTACTGTGGCAACAACAGCGGATTTAAAAAATGGCATCACCCTAGATATTGAGGGCCAGCTATGGAACGTAATCGAGTTTCAACATGTCAAGCCCGGCAAGGGGCCGGCATTTGTTCGAACTAAATTGAAGTCGGTCCTTACTGGAAAAGTAATCGACCGTACCTTTAACTCTGGCGTCAAGATCGATATCGAGATTCTGGAAAAGCGCGATATGCAGTTCTTATACAAAGAGGGCGAGGATTTCGTCTTTATGGACGCTAAAACTTTTGATCAAATGACGATCTCAATGGCGACAGTAGGTGAGATGGCAAATTACATGTTGGAAAATACCGATGCCGTTGTTGCCGTTCACGATGAAAATCCGCTCTATATCGAATTAGCCGCAGCCGTCCCGTTGAGAATCACCTATACCGAGCCGGGAATTCAGGGCGATCGCTCTTCCGGCGGAACGAAGCCTGCGACAGTTGAAACCGGTATTGAGATTCAAGTTCCTTTATTTATCAAGCAGGATGAAATAGTTATGGTCGATACTCGCGATGGCTCATATCAGGGCCGCGCTAACTAGTGTCGGCTCGTAGTAAGGCAAGGAAAGCGGCGTTAGATCTGCTTTTTGAGGCCGATATTCGAGGCGTTAAAGCCGTTGATATCCTAGTTTTGCGCGATGTAATAGAAGAAGGTCCTACGGCGCGGCCGATCCGTGAGTACACGCGCGAACTAATTCACGGTGTATACGAAAACTCGCGCAAAATAGATGAGCTGATTGCAACATATGCAAAAGGCTGGGACATGGATCGCCTCCCTGCGCTCGATCGTAATATTTTAAGAATTGGAATTTACGAAATCTTATGGGCAAGTACTATTCCAGATAGCGTTGCAATTGATGAGGCTTTAACGTTAGCAAAGGAGCTCTCTACCGATGGCTCGTCAGCGTTTATTCACGGTGTTCTGGGGCGAATCTCTTCAATAAAAGAGAGCTTATCTATTTAACTTTTATTAGCAGGTTGTTTGTGTGCAAAATACTCACTACATCCTCATGGCTCTTGCCGATCGCCAGCGCCATTGCTGTGAGATCAGTGGATCTAATAGATAAGACCTCTCCATTCCAATCGTTTCGCAGATTGACGATGCCACTGATAAATGTAATGACGCTTCGAAGCGCAAGGTTTTCAAACTTGCTCTCCTTTTCTCGCACAAAGCGTGTCAAGGAGCGTAAGTCAACTACGTAGGCTAACGGAGCCGAACTCGATGCCGATGGTTGTGCGAGAAGATAGGTAAGTGGCAGCTCATAAAAATTAGCGATCAAAATCGCTTTTTTAACACTCAAGGAGCGATCGCCGCGCTCATAGGAGCCAAGGACGACGGCGGGGATCGCACCGCCACTTAAACGTTCAACATCGCTGAGCGATAAGCCCTTGGCGATACGTATTGCCCGCAACCTGGCAGAGATAGATTCGATAGTTATCATGGGGGAGAGGGTAACTTTGCCCTTCACCCCACTCGATATCTTATCCACAGCGCACGCTCCTGGTGATATAGTTCGCGACGCATCCTTTAACGACCCATCCTGAGAGATGGGAAAGGAGATTTAAATGGCTATCGTCCTGTCCGCTCTGGATATCTCCCGGGCCATAACTCGCATCTCCCACGAGATCTTAGAGGCCAATCCAAACTCCAGCCAGGTCTCACTTCTTGGCATACCTACTCGCGGGGCGCATTTAGCTATTCGCATCGCCGCAGTAATGGGTGAGCTCGCCGGCCATTTAATCCCAGTAGGAATGCTGGATATCACGATGCACCGCGATGATTTAAGAATGCGTCCTCCGCGCGCATTGATGCCGACCTCGATTCCAACGGGAGGAATCGAAGAGCGCGACCTCGTTCTTATCGATGATGTTTTATTTTCAGGTCGAACAATCAGGGCAGCCCTTGATGCGATCGGTGAGATAGGTCGTCCTCGCACCGTTCAGTTGGCGGTCTTAGTTGATAGAGGTCATCGCGCGCTTCCGATTCGAGCAGATTTTGTTGGTAAGAATCTTCCTACCTCCACGATGCAGTCCGTCAAAGTTCATCTCAGCGAGATCGATGGCTTAGATGAAGTTTTGATTGAGGAGAGCTGATGCGCCACTTACTCTCCATTTCAGATCTCGATGCCAAGGCGGCGATCTCTATCTTAGATACTGCAACCGAGCTTGCACGTGTTAGTGATGGTGCGGTAAAAAAACTCCCAACACTTAGAGGTCGAACGATAGTTAATCTCTTCGCTGAAGACTCGACGCGTACCCGAATCTCATTTGAAGCGGCGGCAAAACGCTTATCGGCCGATGTTATTAATTTTTCTGCCAAGGGTTCGAGCTTAAGTAAGGGTGAGTCGCTCAAGGACACCGCATTAACTCTTCAAGCTATGGGGGCAGATGCGGTAATAATTCGCCATAACGCATCTGGGGCTCCTGCGCGTTTAGCCAATTCACAGTGGATGCTGGGGAGTGTTATCAATGCTGGTGATGGCACTCATGAGCATCCGAGCCAAGCCTTACTCGATGCATTCACGATTAGAAAACATTTAGGTAAAGGATCACCGGATTTAGCTGGTCTTCGCGTTGTAATAGTGGGCGATGTTCTGCACTCTCGAGTCGCTCGATCAAACGTACTTTTATTATCCCTTCTTGGAGCGAGCGTCACCTTGGTCGCACCACCCACTCTTTTACCTGTCGGTGTTGAAAGTTGGCCGGTAAAGGTTTCATATGATTTTGATTCAGTTATTGAATCGGCCGATGTAGTCATGATGTTACGGCTACAGCAAGAGCGAATGAGTGAGCTATTCCTGCCTAACACCCGTGAATACTCACGTTACTTTGGTTTAAACGGTGATCGAATGAAATTAATGGCGCCCCATGCAATTATCATGCACCCAGGTCCTATGAATCGTGGGTTAGAAATCGCGGCAGAAGTTGCAGATAGTGCTCGATCAGTCATTGTTGAACAGGTGGCCAATGGCGTGAGTGTTCGAATGGCGATTTTGTATGTGTTGCTCGCAGGTCAATCTTTGGAAGCAGGTGTTATGTAATGTCCTCACCAACCTATCTTCTTAAAGGCGGCCGGCTTCCCGATGGGGCGATCTCCGATCTCTTGATCTCCAATGGCGTGATAGCCAGCGTTGCTCAAAATATCTCACATCCCGATGCAGAGGTTTTAGATTTATCGGGCTCAGTCATTCTTCCCGGCCTAGTTGATCTACATACTCATCTTCGACAGCCTGGCTTAGAAGATGCCGAAACGGTTCTTTCGGCCTCAAGAGCCGGTGCCAAAGGTGGTTTCACCGCTCTCTCGGCAATGGCTAACTCATCACCAGTTGCCGACAATGCTGGTGTCGTTGAGCAGGTCTATCGACTTGGGCAGGAGGCTGGATATCTCGATGTCTTTCCGATTGGCGCGGTCACAATGGGGTTAAAGGGTGAGTCACTATCTGAAATCGGTGCGATGGCAGATTCAAAGGCGAGAGTACGTGTCTTTAGTGATGACGGTAACTGTGTTCATGATCCCTTGATTATGCGGCGAGCCTTGGAATACATCAAGAAGTTTGATGGAGTGATCGCTCAACATGCACAAGATCCTCGGTTAACCATCGATGCTCAGATGAATGAGGGCGATGTATCGGCGATTCTAGGACTTCGCGGATGGCCGGCCGTTGCGGAGGAGGCGATTATTGCACGCGATGTTTTACTCGCAGCTCACGTCAAATCTCGGCTCCACATTTGTCATGTGACTACTGCTGGGGGCGTTGAAATTATCCGCTGGGCAAAGGCTCGAGGCATCGATGTTACCGCTGAGGTCACTCCGCATCACTTGCTCTTAACCGATGAGCTTGCTAGATCCTATGATCCGATATTTAAAGTCAATCCACCGTTGCGCACTGAACACGATGTCAACGCTCTGCGTGAAGGCCTAGCCGATGGAACGATTGATATCGTCGCTACCGATCATGCTCCACATACGATGGAGTCCAAAGAGTGTGAATGGGCGCAGGCCAGTTTTGGAATGTTGGGTCTTGAAACGGCACTCTCAATCGTTGTGAAAACAATGATTGAAACCAAGTTGATGGACTGGAGTGGGGTTGCAGATCGGCTTTCTACTGCACCTGCACGTATCGGAAGATACAGTGGACAGGGTAAAAACCTCGCCGTTGGCTCAAACGCCAATCTTATGGTGATTAATCCCGATACAACTTGGATGGTAGATCGAGATTTAGGTCAGTCGAAGAGTCGCAATACCCCCTTTCATGGCTACGAACTACCTGGCGTAGTCACTCACACCTTCTTTAATGGACGTCCAACTTTACTCGCCGGCCATCTGCTCAATAGTGTGAGTCCAGAATGAGTACTGCTTTTTTCGTCTTAGATGATGGTCGAATCTTCGAGGGCAGGAGTTGGGGCGCAACTGGTAAGAGCTTTGGTGAAGCCGTATTTCAAACTGGAATGAGCGGCTATCAAGAGGTTCTTACCGATCCTTCCTATCACAAGCAAGTGGTCGTGATGACCGCACCGCACATCGGTAATACCGGAGTGAACGCAGTAGATAATGAGTCGTCAAAGATCTGGGTTGCAGGGTTCGTTGTTCGTAATCCATCCACGGTGAGCTCTAACTGGCGAAGCGAGAATGATTTAGAGGCCGAGTTGATATCGCAGAGTATCGTTGGAGTTCAAGGAGTAGATACTCGCGCGATCACGCGACATCTGCGCGATAGAGGTTCGATGCGAGTTGGTATTTTTTCTGGCCTTGAACTTTCTCGCGAAGAGATGGTCGTTGAGGTCCGCAGAACTGCGGCGATGTCAGGCGCCTTTCTAGTCGCTGATGTCTCAACTCCAGTGAAGTATGTTGTTCCCGCTATTGGTTTAACGAAGTTTAAAGTCGCCGCTTTAGATTTGGGGATCAAATCTGCAACACCGCGAGCTCTTGCACTTCGTGGAGTAGAAGTGCACGTCATGCCATTTGATTCCACGCTTGATCAGATTCTTGAATTTAGTCCAGATGGAGTTTTTCTATCGAATGGTCCTGGAGATCCATCTACAATGGTTTCAACTATCGATCTCGTGCGCGAGCTTTTGCTCAGAGGGATTCCGATATTTGGAATCTGCTTCGGTCATCAAATCTTGGGTCGAGCCCTTGGATTTGAAACATTCAAGCTCTCTTTCGGCCATCGTGGTATCAATCAACCCGTTATCGATAAGCGGACGGGGAAAGTGGAGATCACTTCGCATAACCATGGCTTCGCTCTCAAGGCGCCCACCGATGGCGTATTTTCAACTGTTTATGGCCAAGGAGAGGTGACTCATGTATCCCTCAACGATGGCGTAATCGAGGGCTTACGATTAATCGATCGCCCCGCATTTTCCGTTCAATATCATCCCGAGGCTGCATCTGGACCTCATGATGCGGCTTATCTCTTTGATGAATTCGTAGATTTAATGAGTAAGAAAGTACCCCAATAATGCCGCTAGATACTTCCATCAAATCAGTCCTAGTTATCGGTAGCGGACCAATCGTTATCGGACAGGCCTGCGAATTTGATTACTCTGGAACCCAAGCCTGCCGCGTTCTGCGCGAGGAGGGCATACGTGTGATTTTAGTAAACTCTAATCCAGCAACGATTATGACCGACCCCGAGTTTGCCGATGCGACTTATATTGAGCCTATTACTCCAGAGGTCATTGAAAAAATAATCGCTCACGAAAAACCCGATGCAGTTCTAGCAACTTTAGGTGGCCAGACCGCGCTTAACGCCGCAATCGCTTTACATGATCGCGGTACATTGGCAAAGTATGGGGTTCGTTTAATCGGTGCAGATGTTGCGGCGATTCAACGCGGAGAGAACCGCGAACTCTTTCGTGGGATCGTGGAAAAAGTTGGGGGAGAGTCGGCAAAATCCGTTGTTTGTCACACGATAGATGAGATTTTGATCGCCGTTGAAAGATTGAACTACCCCGTTGTTATTCGTCCATCTTTTACTATGGGTGGTCTCGGCTCTGGGATTGCATATGAAGAGAGCGAGCTTCGCCAAATTGCCGGTGCCGGACTTCGCTACAGCCCCACCTCTGAGATTTTATTGGAGGAGTCGATTATTGGTTGGAAGGAGTACGAGTTGGAGGTAATGCGCGATCATAAAGATAACGTAGTTATCGTTTGCAGTATTGAGAATATTGATCCAATGGGAGTACACACGGGAGACTCGATCACCATTGCTCCCGCAATGACTCTCACCGATGTTGAGTATCAAAGGTTGCGCGACTTATCCATTGACATTATCCGTGAAGTCGGTGTTGCCACTGGCGGATGTAATATTCAATTCGCTGTAAATCCCAGCGATGGGCGCATTATCGTTATTGAGATGAATCCACGAGTCTCCCGTTCGAGCGCTCTTGCCTCTAAGGCCACGGGTTTTCCAATCGCAAAAATCGCTACTAAGTTAGCGGTTGGCTATAGCCTGGATGAGATAGATAACGATATTACAAAGGTAACACCGGCATCTTTTGAGCCCACTTTAGATTACGTCGTTGTTAAAGTTCCACGCTTTGCCTTTGAAAAGTTCACCGATGCCGATCCGCGTTTAACCAC
>JBBAMX010000014.1:0-3193 GCA_040402335.1 Candidatus Planktophila sp. | reverse complement strand
GCCTGTAAAATCGACCCTTGGTTTTTACGTCAGATTCAGATTATTAATGAGCAAGCGGCCGTTCTTGCTCAGCCAGGTGAGCTAGATGTTCAACTTTTAAGAGCGGCAAAATCCACTGGCTTCTCTGATGCACAGATCGCACAGTTACGTGCAATCTCTGAGAAAGAGGTACGACTGCTTCGTGAGCGTTTGGGAGTGCGGGCCGTTTATAAAACCGTCGATACATGTGCTGCGGAGTTTGAAGCATTCACGCCTTATTACTATTCAAGTTATGAAGAAGAGAACGAAGTTCGCTCACGGACTAAACCGGCGGTAATCATTTTGGGGAGTGGACCAAACCGTATTGGTCAAGGAATCGAATTTGATTACTCCTGCGTTCATGCCTCTTTCGCCCTTCGTGATGCCGGCTATGAGACGATTATGATTAACTGCAACCCCGAGACGGTTTCAACTGATTACGACACGAGTGATCGTCTCTACTTTGAACCCTTAACTCTTGAAGATGTATTAGAGGTAATACATGCAGAGTCTTTAGCTGGCCCACTTTTGGGCGTCATCACTCAACTGGGAGGACAAACCCCGCTGAGCTTAGCTGCCGGTTTAGCCAGCAGTGGAGTAACGATTCTAGGTACTAGCCCAACGGCCATCGACTTGGCCGAAGAGCGTGGCGCATTTGGCGCGATTCTCGCTGCGCAAGGGCTTAACGCACCGGAGTTCGGTATGGCTGCATCTGAGTTAGAGGCGGTAACAATCGCTACGCGTATTGGATATCCAGTCTTAGTTAGACCCTCCTTTGTGCTCGGAGGCCGAGGGATGGAGATCGTTTACGATGATGCCGCACTCGGTGGCTTCATCACTCGAGCAACTGACATCACACCGGATCATCCGGTACTCGTGGATCGCTTCTTAGACAGTGCGATTGAAATCGATGTTGATGCTTTATTTGATGGTACCGAATTATTTCTTGGCGGAGTGATGGAGCACATTGAAGAGGCAGGAATTCATAGCGGAGATAGTGCCTGCGTTTTACCATCCATGACTATCACGCTGCCGCAACTTGCCGAGATAAGAGATGCAACCTACAAGATAGCTCAAGGCGTCGGTGTTCTAGGCCTGATTAATATTCAATTTGCAATTGCGGGTGAGGTTCTCTACATCTTGGAGGCAAATCCACGTGCATCTCGCACTGTTCCCTTTGTGAGTAAGGCTACTGGGGTGGCGTTGGCTAAGGCAGCTGCGCGAATCTGCCTTGGAGCAACAATTGCGCAACTTCGTAGTGAGGGAATGCTTCCGCAAGACGGTGATGGTATTGCGCATGGTGTAAGTGTTAAGGAGGCGGTACTTCCGTGGAATCGCTTTCGCCGTATCGATGGTCGTGGTGTCGATTCAATACTTGGACCGGAGAT
Organism: Candidatus Planktophila sp.; assembly: GCA_040402335.1. GTDB lineage: Bacteria > Actinomycetota > Actinomycetes > Nanopelagicales > Nanopelagicaceae > Planktophila. The sequence continues at coordinate 1,787 of JBBAMX010000014.1, read as the reverse complement.
GAGATCTACCGGAGAAGTAATGGGAATCTCATCCTCTTTCGGAGAGAGTTACGCCAAGTCGCAGATCGCCGCTTTCGGTCCGCTTCCCACAAGTGGAAGGGTTTTCATCTCACTTGCCGACAAAGATAAGCCCGCTGGTATGCAAGCAGCTCAAGGCTTAGTGGCCCTGGGCTTTAGTATCTTGGCAACCGTTGGTACATCAGGCTATTTGGCGCAACATGGAGTAACTTCAAGCCCTGTGCGAAAAAACTCCGAAGGAACGGGTCCGATGGGTGAGCCCACGATTATCGACATAATCAACTCGGGAGATATCGATCTAGTCATTAACACACCTGTGGGTCGCGGCGTTCGCGCCGATGGATGGTTGATTCGTACCGCTTCCGTACAACGCTCAATTCCAATTATCACCACAACCGCAGGTTTTAGTGCAGCGGTAGAGGGAATTCGATTTTTGCAGAGCAGCGAGTTATCTATAAAGCCGCTTCAAGAGTGGTTGTCATAGATGGCTACGATCAACAAGAACGCTTCTGCAATCAATGCAACTCTCGTTAGCAATAAACGTATCGGGCAGTATCATCAATTAATTATAAATATTGGAGCTTTGGCAGAGCTTGCTAAGCCCGGAAACTTTGCCGCTATTAGCGTGGGAGGAGATAGTTCGCGGATGGTTTTGCGGCGAGCCTTTGCCATCTCCCGTGTCTCTACCACCGGGGCACATGGCGGGACAATGGAGCTCATCGTCGCTGCGCATGGTGGTGGAAGTAAGTGGCTGTGCTCTCAAATCGAAGGCTCGCTTTTAGATGTGGTAGTTCCACTTGGGACGGCATTTGGTATTCCAACTGAGCCAGTTCAGGTCTTGCTAATCGGCGGCGGTTATGGTTCGGCGCCCCTTTTTGGTCTGGCCGAAGTTCTTGCCGCCCGCGGCTCACGAGTGGATATGTTACTTGGCGCTAGTACAGCGGGAAAGATTTACGCACCGATGGAGGGCAAGCGCTCAGTTAACTCGCTGCGCATTTATACCGAGGATGGCTCAATGGGGACAAAAGGACGTGTCACAGATCCGATCGCCGATCTCATTGCAGTTCAAAAAATTGCGGTTATCTACTCGTGCGGTCCAATGGCTATGTTGGAAGCGATTGATAGCTTTACACGAGGTAGCGACATTGTGCACCAGTGCGCAGTTGAAGAGTCGATGGCATGTGGAATCGGTATCTGCATGACCTGCGTTATCCCGGTTAGCAACTCCACGGGTGAGACCTCGATGTTGCGCTCTTGCATAGATGGTCCAGTAATGGATGGCGCAAATGTTCAGTGGGAAAAAGTAGGAAGAGCGCTATGAACCCCATCGATCTATCGACAACGATCACAAACGCCTGGTTTCCATCTCCTGTTTTTACCGCAAGCGGCTGTGCCAGCTCTGGCCGTGAGCTAGCGCAGTTCTTTCCCTTGCGCGATATTGGTGGAGTTGTTACTAAATCAATAATGAGCAAGGCCCGACTTGGTCGCCCGACTCCTCGCATGGCCGAGACGGCTAGTGGAATGCTCAACTCAATCGGCTTACAAGGTCCAGGCATTGATGCATTTATTGCAAACGACATCCCATATCTCGTCGAACAAAAGGCGAGGATCATTGTCTCTATCGCCGGTGAGACCGTTGAAGAGTACGTAAGTCTGGCAAGGAAACTGCGCAGCGTCGCCGGAATAAGTGCAATTGAAGTAAATATCTCATGTCCTAACGTTGAAAACAGAGGTCAGGTCTTTGCCTGCGATATCGACGCCTCCCGCCG
>JBBAMX010000013.1:9838-52229 GCA_040402335.1 Candidatus Planktophila sp. | reverse complement strand
AGCTTTAGGCATGGGTAGATTCAACCATTAAGAAAGCTATCTAGCCGCTTCAAGCTCAAGTAATCCTTACCTGTGAAGCTGCTCGACCGTGGCATCCCAGCCCGAAACAGATTCTGGCGAGCGAGGTGCTTTTCCGATGTAGCGCGCCGAAGGACGAATTAATCGACCGGTGCGCTTTTCCTCAAGAATATGTGCAGACCATCCGGCAGTACGTGCAGCGGTGAACATCGATGTAAATAGATGTGATGGAACTTTAGCAAAATCTAAAATAATCGCTGCCCAAAACTCAACATTTGTTTCAAGTACGCGATCGGGTTGGCGCTCACGCAGCTCTTTAAGTGCAGCCTGCTCTAAGGCTTCGGCAACGGCATAGCGCGGTGCATTTAACTCTTTTGCGGTACGACGTAATGTGCGCGCACGTGGATCTTCAGCGCGATAAACACGATGGCCAAATCCCATTAAGCGCTCTTTGCGATCAAGCAAACCCTTTACATAGGCCGTTGCATCGCCGGTTTTTTCAACTTCATCGATCATATGTAGAACACGTGAAGGTGCACCACCATGTAATGGACCAGACATCGCACCGATTGCACCTGAAAGTGCAGCGGCGACATCGGCGCCCGTAGATGCAATTACACGAGCAGTAAATGTTGAAGCGTTCATCCCATGTTCGGCGGCAGATACAAAGTATGCATCGATCGCACGGACATGTAACGGGTCGGGCTCGCCGCGCCAACGAATCATCATGCGCTCCACTACGGTATGAGCCTTGTCGATTTCACTCTCTGGAACCGCTGGCACAATCTGTCCACGTGCTGCCTGAGCTAAGTAAGAAAGTACCATCACCGATGCGCGTGCAAGATCGCTGCGCGCTTGGACATCATCGATATCTAATAGCGGCTTAAATCCCCAGGCAGGTGCAAGCATTGAAATCGCAGCTTGAACATCTACGCGGACATCACCTGAGTGAACAGGAAGTGGAAATTTTTCGGCGTTCGGCAAACCCGGATTGAATTCATCATCTACGAGCAGTCCCCAGACGTTTCCAAAGGAGACACGGCCAACAAGATCCTCGATATCAACTCCCCGGTAGCGTAAAGAGCTGCCCTCTTTATCTGGCTCGGCGATCTGGGATTCAAAGGCGATAACACCTTCAAGGCCGGGCTTAAAATCTTCAGACACTATGTGCTCCTTCTGAGGCTGTGTAAGTTGCTAATTCTGCACCTAGCCAGGGGGTGCTCATGACCAACTTGCGACGAGGATGCAGGCAAGGCCAAAGTGAGGTTCGATACACCTATGAGTATTCAAAGTTTTGACCGTGATGAAATAAGGGCGATGCGCCGTTCCTATGGATTAGTTGGAATTGGGGATTTGGGCAGTGATCCTTTTGCCGCCTTTGCTATCTGGCTGAAAGAGGCCCATGAGAATCCGGTGATCGTTGAAGCTAATGCCATGGTGCTCTCAACGGCAGATAGTGAGCTGGAGATTACAACGAGAACGGTTTTACTCAAAGATATCTCTGAGGGCGGCTTCACATTTTTTACTAACTACGGCTCACGCAAGGCACATGTCATGGAGATAAATCCGAAGGTCAGTATTTTATTTCCATGGTTTGCAATGGAGCGACAAGTTGCAATTAGCGGATTAGTGGAAAAAGTAAGTGCACAAGAGTCGGCAAGTTATTTTGCAACACGGCCCTGGTCATCCCAAATAGGTGCATGGGCGAGTCATCAATCTGCGCCTTTAGCATCCAGTGATGAGTTAGATCAGAGGTTTCAAGGCGCGGCCGAAAAGTGGCCAGAGGGGAGTGAAGTTCCATGTCCCTCACACTGGGGTGGCTATCGCATTACCCCGCTTGCGATTGAGTTTTGGCAGGGGAGATATTCGCGCCTGCATGATCGACTGCGTTATGAGCGCAGTAGCACCACCGGTGATTGGGAGATGGCCCGCTATTACCCGTAAACTCAGGTAATGAGCGCAGCGATATTAATCCCTTCACATATTAAACCCACCGACGGCCGATTTGGTTGTGGCCCCTCAAGAATCCCCGCACCGGCACTGGCTGCACTTTTATCAAATGGTGCATCGGTCCTTGGAACATCGCACCGACAGCTGCCGGTAAAAACCGTTGTAAAACGGGTTCGCGAAGGGCTCCATACGCTTTTTAATCTTCCCGATGGTTATGAGGTGATTCTCGGTAACGGTGGATCGACTGCTTTTTGGGATATCGCCACTATGGGGCTGATTCAGGAGCGCTCACAGCACTTAGTATTCGGCGAGTTCTCATCCAAGTTTGCATCGGCAGCGAAAGAGGCGCCATTTCTCAGTGAGCCAACGGTGATCAAATCCGAGCCAGGGGTTCATCCAGTTGCCCTAGCCCAGGATGGAATCGATCTTTACGCCCTGACTCATAACGAAACAAGCACGGGTGTATCCATGCCGATTTTTCGCCCTGAAGGAATACATGATGCGCTTGTAGTTGTCGATGCGACAAGTGCCGCTGGCGGATTGCACGTTGATGCCAAAGAGTTTGATACTTATTACTTTGCTCCCCAAAAATCCTTTGCCTCAGATGGTGGCTTATGGATCGCAATAATGAGCCCGGCCGCTATCGCGCGCGTTGAGGCGATTAAAGCCAGTGGCCGTTGGATCCCTGCTTTCTTTGATTTAACTATCGCGATTGAAAACTCTCGTCTAAATCAGACATACAACACGCCAGCAGTTGCGACTTTAATCTTGTTAGCCGAGCAGATCGAGTGGATGAATACCGGTGGTGGACTTGCATTTTCGGCCGGTAGAAGTAGTGAATCGGCAAATATTCTTTATTCTTGGGCGGAGAAAACCGCATACACAACGCCCTTTGTCACCGATCCTGCAATGCGCTCGCACGTTGTTGCCACAATTAACTTTGATGACGCAATCGATGCTGCAAGTATCGCCTCTGTGCTTCGTGCAAACGGCATCGTTGATACCGAGCCGTACCGTAAGCTCGGTAAAAACCAGCTTCGCATTGGAATGTTCCCTGCCGTTGACCCAAGTGATATTCAAGCATTGACAGAGTGCATCGATTTCGTTGTAGCTGCGCTTTAATTGATGGCACAGCGCTTTCAACGCGATCGTTTCTTCTGGGTCATCGCAACTCAGACCGCAATAGTTAATTTCTATCTAGGTGGTTTTGGTCCGGCGCAGTCGCTACTGCGAGCCGACCAAGCAACCTCGCTGACGATCGCGGGTTTACACGGCACGGCTATGGGCGTTGCCTCTATCTTTGCGGGCTATGCAAATCCGCATATCGCCCATCGCTTTGGTCGCACTCGTGCAGGGTGGATAGGTCTTGCGATTTTTAGTACTGGTTTAATCTTCTTTGTTCTTGCACCCCCTGTCTACCTAACGCTACCGGCGACATTAATAACTGGCTTTGGTACCTCAATTATCATCAACACTATGTTGACCTCGATGTCACACCACTACGGAAAAGCCGCCGAAGTTGCAATACCTCAAGCCAATGGAATCGCCTCTGTCGGTTTTATTCTAGGGACTGCATTAATTGGTGGAATCGCAATCCTCTTTCCCCACCTGTGGCGCATTGGTTTACTGCTTGCAATTCCCGTTGCGATAATCTTATTTTTACGTGGCCGTGATAAATCGCCCGATGAACACGTTCCCGATGAGCAAGGGCCACAGAGTGGAAAACTATCGCGCACATTCTGGATCGCATGGGCTGGCTTTGTCGCATGTATCTCCAGCGAGTTCGCCGTTTCATTCTGGGCCGCGGCCCTGCTCAAGAATCGCGTGGGTTCAACGGCTGCTATTTCAACCGTTGCGATCGTGGCCCTTGGATCTGGAATGGCGGTGGGGCGATGGTACGCAGGCCATTTGTTGAAGCGATTTATACTCGATACTCAGCTGCTGCTGGTCATTGCCCTTCAATTTATCGGCTTTATAGCTTTTTGGCTTTCACACGTAATGTTAATTAGCTTAATCTCCCTCTTTGCTGTGGGTTTAGGTGTCTCTATTCAATTTGCACTTGCTTCAATCCGCCTTATTTCATTTAGTGATGGACGACCAGATCTTGCGATTGGACGTAACTCGCTTGCCGCAGGCATCGCAATCGCCGGGGCGCCATTTTTACTAGGAGTCCTGGGTGATACTTTTGGAATCTCGCGCGCATATATTATGGTGCCCATACTAATTACTATCGCATTTGCAATCATAAAATTAACGCCATCTCAAGAGATAGAGGTGTAACGATTTGAACTACAAGACGCGTAGAACGATCACGCTCGTCGTACTCTTTGGTCTCATTATTTTAGTCGCTATCAGTAGTCTTTAGTACTGCAGCGACACTAACATCCTCTGGTACGCCGACTTTATGGCGAAACTTGAGCCAGACTAAGAGCGAAGCGGCCAAAGAGATTGCACCACAGAGCAAAATTGTCTTCCTAATACCAATGTAATCGGTAGCTAAACCAATCAGTGGTGAACCAAATGGTGTGCCACCCATGAAAATTAAAAGATAAATCCCCATAACTCGCCCACGGATCGCTTGGTCGGTATTGGTCTGAACAAGCGAGTTAGCTGAAACTAAAGTTGTCAGTGCACTGACTCCGCATATTGGAAGCCAGAGAATATATGTTGTGTAATTGGGAAGCACAGAGAGCACCATTATTGAGATTGAAAATAGCATTCCACCTAAGATGACAAAGCGAGTTGTCCTAAAGCGTTCTAACCGCGCCGAGCCAATGGCACCAGTGAGTGAACCGATAGCGATGAAGGTTCCCATCAACCCAAAATTCGCTGGGCCTAAGCCAAAGACCTGTGTTGCCATCAGAGCGTTAAATATTTGAAAGTTAAGCCCGAAAGTTGCAAGGGCAAAGACCATGATCATCACTACGTAGATGTCGGGGCGAGCCTTTGCATATGCAAGACCTTCCCGGATGTTGCCCATTGTTCTGGGGCGATTCTGAAGAAAAAACGCTTTTTTATCGAGTTTTAATAGTGCAAAAATAACAAAAAAGTAAGAGGCTCCATTAACTAAAAAGGATGGCCCCGTTCCAAAAGCGGCGATAAGTAGGCCTGATACGGCGGGACCAATAAGTCGGCCCGCATTGAAATTTGCCGAGTTCAGGCTTACTGCATTTGGTAAGTCCTCTTGTCCAACTAACTCGCTTGTAAATGATTGGCGCACCGGCGCATCGATAGCGGTGGAGATTCCAAGTACACCAGCGAGTGCAAAGACATGCCAGAGTTGAATCTGCTCACCCACTACTAGTAAGCCTAAGGCGATGGATGAGATACCACCCATGAGGTTTGTTGCGATTAAGAGTTTTTGCTTATCCAAGCGATCGGCCAAGGCCCCACCATGAAGTGAGAAAAATAAAACTGGCGCAAATTGGACTGCAGTGACTAAGCCTAAGTATGTGCCGTTATTGTGAGTTAACTTAAGGACTAGCCAGTCCTGTGCGATTCGTTGGGCCCAGCTACCTATATTTGAAACTGCATTGGCCGAAAAAAGGATTCGAAAATTTCGGTGGCTAAAAGAGCGCCAATGACCGGTATTTGAACTTGTTCTGGAAATCGGCATTACTCTTCTCTTATGGCTTCAAATATTCGCTCTATTGTAACCCTAGTCGCTATCGGAACAATCTGCTGGATAGTCGCAGCAGCGGTTGCCTTAGTGATGGGCGCAGATGCAAAAATCATCTGGACATGCATATCGGGCGCAGTGTTAGGTCTGGCCGGTATTGGCTACTCAATCCGTCGAGCAAAGCGCAGCGGAGTTTAAGCCTCTAGCTGCGAAGCAATCCCTCGTAGTACACGGCCCAAACGCTCAGCCTCTGGACCAGCTGGGTGGCGGCCATGGCGTAATCCATTTCCAACTCGATCTAAAATCTTGATCGTATCTTCGATCATCGCCGCTAAATCATCTGGATTTACACGTGAGTTTTCAGCTAACGATGGTGGTGCATCAACAATATGTACCGACATCGCCTGTGGTCCTTTACGGCTATCGGCGATACTGAACTCAAGTTTGGTACCCGGCTTAATCGTTGAAACCCCTTCAGGAAGTGATGAGGCAGCTAAATAGACATCTTCACCCTCATCATTTGCAATGAAGCCAAAGCCTTTTTCTAATGAAAACCATTTAACGCGGCCTGTAGGCATGGGAATCGCTCCTTAAGGTTTTTTCAGTAACTCAATAGCCGCAGGCTGCGGGCAGGAGATTAGTTTAACAGAGGAGATGCAAAGGTCGCTTCAGAGTGCGCCCCGCAGCCGTGATCGACCGAGACCACACGTGCATCCTCGGGTGAGAGCGCATTGGCACACACACCAAATGTTGAGCGTAATGAGCCCGCGATCTGAATAAAAAATCCACAAGAGTGGCATGGCTTGGGTGCAGATTCGGCCATCGCCGATTTAGGTCCGCGATCACCGTCATACCAGCGCTTTGCCGCTTGATCGCGGCCCTCGATAGACATCACGCGCGCGCGGCCAAATCCAAGTTCAATCGCCATCGCAGTATCTAAATCCTCATCGGCTGGAAGTGCCTGTGCGCCGAGGGTTAAGCGAGGGTCATCGAGTGAGCTCGGTAAAATATCGCCAACCCCGATATCGCCAGGTTGAATGCGATCTCTATATGGAATCCAGTCTGGTGCGATCAGCGCATTGGGTCCTGGAAGTAAAACAACATCACAGATTGTTGGCTCGTTCTCACTATCCGGCTTTGCAACGGTAACGCACCAGCGCCAACCGTTATATCCAGCGAGCTTTGCTTCAAATAAATATGTTGCGACGCGATCTTCATCATCGAATTCGACCGAGACAAAACTACCGATCTCAGAGGCGCCATGTAACTCATCGATTATTGCACCGCGGGCAAGCTCGCTGGCATCGAAGGGAGTTTTTCCAATCGATGTCTTCTCTTTAGTTATCCGCTTGAGTAGCGACTTCTTGACCATGGCGTAAGGATAAAGCAGAACGCCGCCCTCCCGTTAATCGGTGGGGGCGGCGCATGCCTTGCAACTAGTTAAATAGGGCTTTAGAAGTCCATATCTCCGCCACCTTGTGGCATAGCTGGTGGATTCTTCTCTGGCTTATCTGCAATTACCGCCTCGGTTGTAATAAATAAAGCGGCGATCGAGGCTGCATTTTGTAGCGCCGAGCGCGTTACCTTAGCTGGATCGATAATCCCCGCTTTAATCATGTCAACATACTCACCTGTTGCGGCGTTTAAACCCTGACCTGAAGGAAGGTGACGGACTTTTTCAACGACAACGCCGCCCTCTAGCCCTGCATTAATTGCGATCTGCTTGAGCGGTGCCTCGATTGCAAACTCAACAATCTTTGCACCCGTTGCTTCATCGCCAGTAAGTGATAACTTTTTAAATACAGCAGTGCCTGCCTGTAGAAGTGCAACGCCGCCACCGGCGACGATTCCCTCTTCTACTGCAGCCTTAGCGTTACGCACTGCATCTTCAATACGGTGCTTACGCTCTTTGAGTTCGACCTCAGTTGCAGCACCCGCCTTGATAACGGCTACGCCACCGGCAAGCTTTGCAAGACGCTCTTGCAACTTCTCGCGATCATAATCTGAATCACTCTTTTCAATCTCTGAGCGAATCTGTGCAACGCGACCCTTAATAAGTGCTTCATCGCCTGCACCTTCAACGATAGTTGTCTCATCTTTGCTAATCACAACTTTGCGAGCGCGACCTAATAGCTCTACTCCAACTTGATCGAGTTTAAGACCGACCTCTTCGGAGACAACCGTTGCGCCGGTAAGGATTGCAATATCTTGGAGCATCGCCTTACGACGATCTCCAAAGCCTGGGGCTTTAACGGCAGCTGAGCGGAAGGTTCCGCGAATCTTGTTTACAACCAAAGTTGCAAGGGCTTCACCCTCTACATCTTCGGCGATAATTGCAAGTGGCTTACCTGATTGCATAACTTTTTCAAGGATAGGTACTAGATCTTTGATATTTGTGATCTTTGAGTTTGCGATCAAAACATATGCATCCTCAAGAACAACTTCCATCCGATCCTGATCGGTTACAAAGTATGGAGAGATATATCCCTTATCGAAGCGCATACCCTCGGTGAGCTCTAGCTCTAATCCAAAAGTATTCGACTCTTCAACGGTGATGACACCCTCTTTACCGACCTTATCCATCGCTTCGGCGATCATTTCACCGATTGTTGCATCGGCTGCAGAGATAGATGCGGTCGCTGCGATCTGCTCTTTGGAGTCAACGCTCTTTGCCATCGATAAAAGCTCGGCGACGATTGCATCTACCGCCTTTTCAATTCCACGCTTGAGTGCCATTGGATTAGATCCGGCGGCAACGTTGCGTAGGCCTTCACGTACTAAGGCTTGAGCTAAGACAGTTGCAGTAGTTGTGCCATCGCCAGCGACATCATCGGTCTTCTTGGCAACTTCCTTCACTAACTCTGCGCCAATTTTTTCCCATGGATCATCTAAATCGATCTCTTTGGCAATTGAGACGCCATCGTTAGTAATAGTTGGGGCGCCCCACTTCTTCTCAAGAACCACGTTACGTCCACGGGGCCCGAGGGTTACCTTGACCGCATCGGCCAAGATATTCATGCCGCGCTCTAATCCGCGACGTGCTTCTTCATTAAAGGCGATCTGCTTTGCCATGAGTAGTGCTCACTTTCCTTTGATTGGATGGGGGCTTTATCACTCGCACCCCGAGAGTGCTAACGCCAAATCTACGGGAGGCGCCCCTCGGACGCAAAACGAGAAGGGGACTAGCGAGCGATACGGGTGGAAAGGCGGGCCTCGCGCAGGCGGCGAAGGCGTTTTACCAGCATCGGGGCGGCCAGCAAAGCATCGTCCCGGTCGATCAGATCATTGAGGAGCTGGTAGTAACGCGGCGCACTAAGATCAAAAAGCTCTTTAATCGAGGACTCTTTTGCCCCGGCGTAGCGCCACCAACTGCTTTCAAAAGTGAGGATTCGAGACTCTAAATCGCTCAAGCCAGAAAAGCCCTGACCGATCGTAGGCTCTTCCCCAACACTCATGAGTTAAAGCGTATCGGGGTGAGCGTAAAAGTGTGGGATTTAAAGCCTGCTCATAATTAATTCGATATCGCTAATCTTTGTCCAAGGATTAACAATTGCAAAACGCAGAATCGCTTCACCTCGATGTGAAGATGGTGGAATAAATCCAACTTGATCTGCCAATAACTTATCCGACCACTCTTGATAGTCGCGGGCGCTCCAACCGGTGCGAGTAAATGCAACGATTGAGAGTTCGGGTTCACAGACCAGCTCCAACTTTGGATGCGCTCTGACTAAATCGGCAGCAGCTTGTGCCACTTCAATCGTATGCTCCATCGCTTCGGTATATGCATCGGTTCCATGGGCTGCTAATGAAAACCAGAACGGTAATCCGCGCGTGCGCCGTGTTAATTGAATCGCATAATCCGAAGGCGACCAGGCACCATCTTTTAAGGTATCAAGATAAGAGGCGTGCTGAGTATGTACTAATCGAGCAAGTTCGGGCTCACGATAAATAAGTGCACATGCATCAAAGGGAGCAAACAACCATTTATGTGGATCGACGATCAGTGAATCGGCCAACTCTACTCCTGCAAACTTAGCGCGCACCGATGGAGCACACAGCGCAGCTAAACCATATGCACCATCGACATGAAACCAGATTTGGCGATCATGGGCCGCCGTTGCAATACCCTTTAAATCATCGATGATCCCTAAGTTTGTGGTGCCCGATGTTGCAACGACTGCAAAAACACGGCTAGTCGTGCTTGTGTGTAAATCATCGATAGCTTCGGCAACGGCGCTTCCCATTAACTTTCCATTGTGCGCAACCGGGACTTTAAGTAGATCGACATCCATTACCTGTGCGGCAGCTGCGATAGATGAATGAGCCTCTTCGCTGCATGCAATTACCCAGCGGGTTACATGTGGGTGCAATGTGCGTGCCTGTGCCCGTGCAACTACTAAGGCTGAAAGATTTCCAACTGTGCCACCTTGCACGAAAACTCCGCCGGCGCTTTGTGGCAAATCCGCTAAATCGCAGATCCAGCGCAGCGCTTGGTTCTCTGCAAAAACGGCACCGGCGCCTTCCTGCCATGAACCTCCATAGAGCGCACTTGCACCGACTACTAAGTCAAAGAGGTTTGCGTACTCACTTGGCGCAGATGGGATAAAGGCTAAGTTGCGTGGATGATCCGTTGAAATACAGGCCTTAGCCAAGACTGAAGTAAATACCTCCAGCGCGGCATGTCCACCCAGACCACGAGCGGTGATCGTATTTCCAACTTCGGCAAATAAATCTTCGGCACTACGTGGGCCATCCAATGGTGGATCATTTTTTAATCTATCTAAACTATAAGCTAAAACTTCATGAGCAAGGGCTTCGACTTCGGCAGTGAACTCATGCATCTCTACCCGCCTTCTTAATAATATTTCTAATCATGGTTGGGAATACAAAGAGATGCAGTGGTGAGATTGCATGCCAATATAACTGTCCTCCTAACCCACGCGGGTAAAAAGTTGCATCCTGTACTAGAAGTACCTTTCCATTCTCCTCGGTAACTGTAAACTCTAACCACGCCTTTCCAGGCAGAATCATTTCGGCGTAAAGCTTTAATCGACGCCCCTGCTCTAGCTCCTCTACTCGCCAAAAATCAACGCTCTCGCCGATATGCAGATAGTCAGGATCTCTGCGTCCACGGCGAAGACCGACACCACCAACCATGCGATCGAGCAGACCACGGGCCCACCATAAGAAGTCGGCACCGAACCAACCGTGTTCACCACCGATTCCCTCAATCTGTTTCCAGATTTTTTCTATTGGGATATCGGTCGTGACCTCTCGGCGATCACGCAAAATACTCTCCCCCGCCCATTCAGGATCGCCCTGGGCTCGCTGCCATGGCGCCGTTGGGCTGGTTGCATCCGACCATCGAGTCTCAACACCGTGATTAACAATCTTTGAAAGCGCCAAAGTAATCGCAGTTGCAACATCGGTTAGACCCTCTACCGGCGGTGCAATCAAGGCGTCAATACTCTTAGATGGATCGGCCACGACTTCACTAATCAAAGAGCCAACGAGTGGACGAGCCAGCGCAGTAGGTACGGGAGTGACTAAGCCGATCCATAGACTCGATAAGCCTGGAGTTAAAACAGGGATCCGGATAATCCACCGCTTCTTTAACCCTGAAAGCCGGGCAAATGTCTGCATCATCTCGGCATATGTAAGGACTTCAGGGCCTCCAATATCAAAGACCTTTCCAACGGGCTTACTTAAATTAGCTGCACCCTTTAAGTAATACAAGACATCACGAATCGCAATTGGGTGAGTCTTATTCATGACCCATTTCGGGGTCGTCATAATTGGAAGGCGGTGGGTGAGGTGACGCAACATCTCAAAGCTGGCCGAGCCCGAACCGATAATAATTCCAGCACGTAACTCCATCACTGGCACCGATGTGCTGGCTAAAACTTCTCCAGTACGCGCGCGCGAAGCTAGATGCTTGCTGATCTTTACATCATTTGCGATGCCGCCTAGGTAAACAATCTGTTGTACACCGGCCGCTTCGGCCGCCTCGGCAAAATCCTTAGCCATCTGCGCTTCAATCTCATTAAAATTAGGACCGAGATTTATGGAGTGCAGCAAGTAAAAAGCGGTGTGTATACCTGCAAGTGCGCCATCTAAATCCACACGATTTTGCGCACTGCCCTGAGTTATTTCAACGATAGATGCCCAAGGTTGGCCCATAACTTTATGCCAATCGCGCACCAGGATTCGAATATCATGGCCCTCATCAACCAGTGCCTTCACTAAACGCCCGCCGACGTAACCCGAAGCACCTGTCACAAGGATTTTTCTATTTTCAGTTGGAGCGCTCATGCCCATAACCCTAGACTTAGGACTATGCAAAAACCACCTGAAAGACCGCGAGTAGTCGTTCTCGGAGCGGGTTTTGGTGGCCTAACCGCGGCGAAGGCGCTTTCCTCATTTGCCGATGTCACTCTAGTTGATCGTCATAACTTTCAAACTTTCCTCCCACTTTTGTATCAAGTCTCAACGGCCGGACTTGCCGCCGATCACGTGGCACATCCGGTGCGAGGAGCACTGCGCAAAACCGGTGTCGCTTTTCGGATGGGATCACCGGTTTCAGTTGATCATAAGAATAAATCAATCAAATTAGATAGTAGTGAGAATCTGAGCTTTGATCACTTAGTTGTAGCCCTTGGCTCATCGACGGCGGATTTCGGGGTGAAGGGCGTAGAAGAGCATGCACTCGGAATGAAGAACTTGCACGAAGCGATCACTATTCGCGCCGAAGTTATGCGTAGATTTGAAGATCTCTGTCGCTTTCAGGATGAGACCATACTTTCGATCGTCGTTGTTGGCGGTGGACCCACAGGAGTTGAAATGGCGGGCGCCTTTGCCGAGCTTGTTCGTGGCCCACTGAAAAACGATCAAGCCCATGCCGCGGACCATATGGAGATTTATTTAATAGAGGCCGGTCCGCGGTTGTTGCCCAGTTTTTCTCCCAGCCTTTCAGAGCGAACCAAACGGGATTTAGAAAAGCTAGGCGTAAAAGTACGGCTCAATACCGCAGTGCAAGAAGTGCGACCCCGAAGTGTTGAGATAAAAGATGGCCCATCGATTCCAGCTGAAGTAACTATCTGGGCAGCTGGGGTTAAAGGCGAACCAACTGGTGGAAAGTTAAACCTGCCAATCATAAATACGCGAATCGATGTTGAGGGCTCTTTGCAGGTTAAGAACTATCCACACATATGGGCGATCGGTGACATCGCCGGAGTCAAGGGTAAGGATGGGCGATTTTTACCAATGGTCGCACCTGTCGCCCTGCAGCAAGGAAAATTTGTGGCCCAACAGATTGCACGGCTGCTAAAAAATCAACCCCTACTTGCATTTAAATATCGGGATAAGGGATCGATGGCTACCATCGGGCGACATAAGGCGATTGTCGAGGTAAAGAGATTTAAACTCGTTGGGCTGCCTGCTTGGTATGCCTGGTTATTTCTTCATTTATTTTACTTATTGGGTGGGCGAAACAAAATTGGAACGATGGCCGACTGGACATGGAACTATTTAACTTTTGATCGCGGTAATCGACACATAATGGATTCGATGTAATGCCCCAATTTACAAATCTACGTGGCCACAATATTTATACATACGAGTGGGAGGCGCAAGGTGAGGCCCTAGTTTTACTTCATGGCGGTTTAAGTAAGACCTCGAGTTGGGACTATTTAATGGTCCCTCCCTTTGAAGATCGCTTTCATGTATTTGCTTACGATCGCACCGGACATGGTTTTACGGGTGATCAAGAGGGTAGTCTGCACTTTGAATTTCAAACGAAAGAGGCGATCGCTTATTTAGAGGATGTAGTCAAAGAGCCGGCGCACTTGATTGGCTGGAGCGATGGCGGCAATATCGCTTTAATGGTTGCGATACTTCGGCCAGAACTCGTTAAATCAATAGTTGCTATCGGTGCTAACTACCACTTTAGCGGTGTCTCTCACTCATTCGGAGATGTAACTATCTCAGAACAAGATCAGGCCGAATACAACTTAATCTCTCCCGATGCACCAGAGACTCTCTTTGAAAAATCGACGCGCATGAATGCTATTTGGGCTTGCGAACCTACGTTGACCCTGGAAGATGTAGCAAAAATCGCTTGCCCCGTGCTTGTTTTAGTCGGTGATGACGATGTTATTACCCATTCTCACACCGTGGCACTCTATGAGGCCTTGCCATTTGGGCAGTTAGCGGTTATTCCCGCGACCTCTCATATGGTTGTGAAGGAGAAATCTGAGTTGATGAACGTATTGATTGCACAATTCCTTGAGAATTTAAACTATCCAAATACGATGATGCCGGTTCGACGAACTAACAATCTACCGGAGTAATTTTCCCATTCGTAACATCGTAGATTGCACCACCAACAACTACACCCTTATTTAAAAGCGGATATGCGCGCACGCGATTGACATCGGTGATTAAAGCGGCTTTTTGATCGGTCACTGTCCGGAACTCAAGGCTTCGAGTGTCAACGCCATGCTCTTTTAAGATCAAGGCGTGGATATCGGCCTCCTCGGCCATTGCCATTCGACAGTTGGTGTGCGGCATAATCAAGATTCTTTTAACACCTAGAAGGTAGGTCGCCAAAACCAGCGTTCGCAAAACATCCTCAGTGACGCGAGCGCCAGCATTTCGCAGAATCTTTGCATCTCCAGATCGCATACCAACAACCGAGAGCGGATTAATCCTAGAGTCCATACATGTAACAATCGCGAGCCCGGCCTGGGCAATCCCAGTTAACTCGGAGTATTTAAAGCTCTGAATATATTCATCATTGGCGGCTATCGCATCGGCAAACTCTTCATGAGGAAAGTTAGGCATGGCTATCTCCTTCTTTGAACCAGCGAGCCCCCCGTCAGGATTGAACTGACGACCTGCGCATTACAAGTGCGCTGCTCTACCACTGAGCTAGAGAGGCCTACATACGAATACGTAGCAGTCTTTCGACCAGCGGCAATTATGGCAGTGAGTTGAGTAAATCTTGAAATCGGCCGATTCAGGTATACCCAAGGGTAGGTTGTGTCAGTGAGATTAGGCGTGCTGGACGTGGGATCTAACACGATCCACCTACAGGTAATGGATGCCCACTCTGGAGCAAGACCTAACCCGGCCACAAACTTTAAAGCCGAACTTCGCCTTACCGAATATTTAAATAAATCCGGCTCAATCTCAGTCTTAGGAATAAAACTGCTACAAGAGGCCATAGCTCAAGCGATTACTCATGCAAATGAAAATAACACCGATGAGATTTTAGCCTTTGCGACTTCGGCGGTGCGAGAAGCAAAGAATGGCACCAAAATTATTGCGGCCATTAATGAACGCCATCAGATTGATCTACAAATTCTTACTGGTGATGAAGAGGCACGGATGACTTTCCTGGCCGTGCGCCGTTGGCTCGGATGGTCGGCTGGGAAACTCTTAATTTTAGATATTGGCGGAGGCTCGTTAGAGATCGCATCAGGAGTTGATGAGAGCCCCGATTCAACGCTCTCACTACCACTGGGTGCTGCACGGTTGACACGTGATTTTCTAAAAGGCGATCCTTACTTAGCAAAAGATGTGAAGTCACTAGAAACATTTGTCTCACAGCAGTTAGAAAAAGCGCTACCCAGTGCACTGCAATCCCACGATGCAAATCACTTTGTGGCAACGAGTAAGACCTTTAGAACTTTAGCGCGCCTGTCAGGACACTGGTTTAATGAGAATCCAAAACATCTTGAGAGAACTAATTTGAAGGCGATGGCCATAAAACTCGCAGCAATGCCAAACCGTTCGCGTGCAGAGTTGCCAGGAGTTTCAGATAATCGTGCCCTACAACTTGTAGCCGGCGCCATCGTGGCGAACTGCGTTATGGAGGCGTTAGATATCGATAAGGTTGAGATTTGCCCCTGGGCACTTCGTGAGGGAATCGTTCTGCGAAGACTTGATTGGCTTCAGGGATAGTTTAAGCGTTAGGTGCTCCGACCCAGTCAACGGCAATGATCTCGCCATCACGATGGTGAAGTACCCATGCCTCTCCTGGCTTTAACTCAATAGCAAGTTCTTTAAAGTTTTTCTTTCCGATTAATCGCTTTAATAAAATTGGCAAGATCGGATTATGGCTACAAATTATGGCACTCGTTCCTCGCCTTATTAGATCTATTACATAATCAAAGGCCGCATCTTTATCTTTAGCAAATCTATACTCGCTCAAATCAGTTGAGAAAATTGGATTCATCTTTAAAGCCCGCACCATTGGTTCAACCGTCTCGATACATCGCATGGCATCTGATGAGTGAACTTCGCTGATGGAGTACGGTAAATATTTAGATAAGAGCCGTTTAGCTTGAATCTGACCAATATTTGCAAGTGGCCTATCGCCATCATCGCCATCCCAATCCTGCGCCTTAACCGCCTTTGCGTGGCGAAGCAGCACGAGCGGAGTTGTACCTGTTCCGAATTCAAGGAAGAAATCAACGATTGATCTATCATCGATTAAAGTTAACTTAGCTCGCGCATCATCTGGGCTCAACCACAGGAGCTCATCGACTTCTTGGGGGTTTGGGCTCCCGGTAGGCCCACCAATGGCTTGCGCAGACCAGTACTTCACTAATTTCTTACTTCCATCAAGCACATATGTTGCGTGACCGAGTTCGGCGCCAAAGGTTGCCGAATATCCAGTCTCTTCCATAACCTCACGGTGGGCGCAGCTGATCATCGACTCGTTGGGATCTAATTTTCCTTTTGGTAGCGACCAGTCGTCATAGCGCGGACGGTGAATTAATGCGATCTCGACCTCTTTTTCACCGACAAAGCGCCATAAAACAGCTCCTGCCGCGTAAATGATCTCACCATCATCGGCCATCGCTCACCTACTCCTTTGCATAGTGTTTGATCATTGTGGCATGAACATCACGCAAGGGATTGCCCGCACTATCGTGCGTTTTTGAGACCCAAGTAGTTCCAGTGAGCTCCCAATGTGCGCTCTCATCAGATAAACCTAAATCGATAATCTCCTGCAACCTATCTTGGTGCTCACGCTTATCAACACGAACCAGGCTCTCAACCCGTCGATCAAGATTACGACCCATTAAGTCGGCGCTACCAATCCAATACTCATCCTCACCACCATTAACAAAGTGAAAGATACGAGAGTGCTCTAAGAATCTACCCAAAACAGATTTAACTTTAATATTTTCAGATATCCCGGGAAGACCTGGCTGCACCGCACAAATCCCACGGATTAATAATCCAATTGGAACGCCGGCATTTGAAGCTTCATAAAGTTTGGCAACAAAACTCTCATCAAGAATCGAATTAAGTTTAAATTGAATTCCAGCGGGCAGCCCTCTCTTTACGTTTTCAATTTCCCGATCTATTCGTTCGCTGATTCCCGAGCGCAGAGTACGAGGGGCTACCAGCAACCTTGAGTACGTCGATTGTGGAGCAAAGCCAGATAATTGATTGAAGAGCTTTGTTAAATCCTCGGTTAACTCAAGATCCGAGCTCAGAATTCCAAGATCCTCATACATGCGTGCTGTCTTGGGATTGTAATTTCCCGTACCGATATGGCAGTAGCGACGTAAGCCGTTAACTTCATCACGGACAACTAATGAGAGTTTTGCATGCGTCTTTAAACCCATGAGCCCGTAAACCACGTGAACTCCTGCGGCTTCAAGCTTTCTTGCCCAGCGAACATTCGCCTGTTCATCAAAGCGCGCACGAATTTCGATAACTGCCAAGACCTGCTTGCCCGCTTCAGCGGCCTCAATCAGGGCCTCAATTAGCGGTGAATCCCCTGAGGTTCGATAGAGCGTCTGCTTAATAGCTAAAACATGTGGGTCCTGTGCGGCGCTTTCTAAGAAGCGTACAACCGAGGAAGTGAAGGATTCATACGGGTGGTGGAGCAAAATCTCACCCTGACGGATAGCGGCAAAGAATAAATCCGTATCTTCGGAGTCGACCTCAGAGAGTGCTTGAGCACTCCGAGATCTGAACTTCTCATATTTTAATTCGGGGAATCCAAGATCGGCTATTTTATGTAGCGCCGTTAAATCCAACGGTGAAGGAGTTGAAATTATATTCTCTTGACTAATCCCAAGTTCCTGCGCAAGCCGGTCGATTAAAAGTGGGTCGATACCACTCTCTACTTCCAAGCGAACTGGTGGACCAAATCGCCGACGAGCCAACTCTTGCTCGAGTGAGAGTAAAATATCCTCGGAGTCCTCTTCATCTAACTCAAGATCTTGATTGCGCGTGATTCGAAATGTGTAATGCTCTTTAATAATCATCCCAGAGAAAAGCTCTTGTAAATTTGTTGCGATGAGATTTTCAATCGTAATAAATCTTGTTGAACCGTTTTTAGCCGTTGCAATAAAGCGGGGTAAAATCTCAGGGACTTTAACTCGGGCGAAAAACTCCTCTTGCGTCCCTGGACTCTGAACAATTACACCCAGATTAAGTGAAAGCCCGGAAATATATGGAAAGGGGTGTGAGGGATCTACGGCAAGTGGAGTTAAAACTGGAAAGATACGATCTCGGAATAACTTAGACAGGTAGCTCTGCTCTAACTCATCTAGGGAGCCCCACTGTAAAAATTCAACGCCAATTCCAGCCAATTCTGGGATAATTTCACTGTGAAAGAGTTGGACCTGTCTCTCAACTAACGCCTTAGTACGCACCGAGATCTCGCTCATCAAATCTTTAGGGGTTATTCCCGCAACATTTGGGGCAGTGATCTCATTCTCAACTTTGCTAATTAAAGTTGCGACGCGGACCATAAAAAACTCATCGAGATTTGATGAAAAGATAGCTAGAAATCGTAAACGCTCGAATAGCGGCAGTGATGAATCCTGCGCAAGCTCCAAAACCCGTTGGTCGAAAGCGAGCCAACTCAGATCTCGGTCGGTTAGATTGCGCACTTTCATGGTGGAAGTCTCCGCTTTCTAGATGGACTTGGGGTAACAAGAGTATGGCCATTTGACGACGGAGCAAGAATTTCCCGTGAGCACTGCCCAAATGGCAGACTAATCTCTGTGATTACTAACTATTGGATGAGCCCTGAGACTACGTCGGTCAACCGCTTGCCGATGCTCAATATCGAACACGCTGAAAAGATCTCACTCGATGGCATATGGCGCTTTCAGTTGCTTCGCAGCCCTAAGGCCTCCTTAACTAAAAAGTGGTCTGAGATCCCAGTCCCCGGTCTATGGACAATGCAGCCGGAGAGTGAGATCTTTTTCGATAAGCCGATATATACAAATGTTCAGATGCCATTTGATGAGGCACCACCATTTGTCCCAACCGAAAATCCACATGGAGTCTATGAGCGGGATTTCGATCTCCCCGATAGCTGGCGTGAAAAACGTATTGTCTTACACCTAGGTGGATCTGAATCAGTTGCCTTAATCTATATAAACGGTGAAGAAGTTGGACTGACAAAAGACTCACGGCTTGCCGCCGAATTTGATATTACAAATTTTGTTAGCCGGGGAAAAAATATAATCCGAATCGATGTCACTAAATGGTCTGATGCAACTTTTATTGAAGATCAAGATCAATGGTGGCATGGTGGCATAACTCGCTCAGTGAAAATATTTGCCACGCAGAAAGTATTTATCGAGCGCTTCTACACCACTGCAGGCCTTGAAAAAGATGGCACCACTGGCACACTTGATATCCGTGCGCAAATCTCTGCTATCGATAACGCCTCGTGTGATGGATATACCCTCACCTCTACTATCGAAGAACTACCCAAGGTGGGTTCGGCAAAATTATCAGCGACAGTCCATACTTTTACCGCTCCAATTTGGACTGAATATAATGAAGAGCTACGAAACGCTAGCAGTGCTTACTTCCATGGAAAATTCTGGGCTGGAGATATGCCGGAAAAAATCCGCGCATTTATTGAAAAGGCTGAACCCCATCCAGCTGGCTCGGTGCACTTTAAAACATCGATCCCTAAAGTTAAACCTTGGTCGGCCGAAGATCCACAGCTATATACGCTTCTTATTCAACTCATCGATCCATCGGGCCAAGTGGTTGAGGTTTCATCCCAACGAATTGGATTTAGATCGGTCAAGGTCGTCGGCTGTGATTTATTAGTTAATGGACAGGCGGTTATTTTTTATGGAATAAACCGTCACGATTTTAATCGCTTTACAGGACGTGCCCTAACCCGTGAAGATATGCGCGAAGATTTACTTGAGCTTAAGCGTTGGAACTTCAATTCTGTTCGTACATCTCATTATCCAAATGATGCCGCCTTTTTAGATCTATGTGATGAACTTGGTTTTTACGTAATCGGTGAAGCCAATATTGAATCTCATGCATTTATCTCCTCGATCTGTAATGATCCAAAATATTTGACGGCATTTGTAGATCGAGTGGGCCGAATGATTCAGCGGGATATTCATCACCCAGCGGCAGTTATGTGGTCACTTGGAAACGAGTCGGGTGCCGGGACCAATCATGAAGCCGCCGCCGCTTATGCTCGATCCTTCGATCCCTCGCGTCCCTTACATTATGAAGGCGGTATCCGCGGAAACTGGATGGGTAGCCACTCACTCACAGATGTAATTGCGCCGATGTATCCAGCGATAAGTGCTATCAAAGAGTATGCCACCTCTAAAAAAGCCGATCGCCCTTTGATTATGTGTGAGTACTCGCACGCAATGGGAAACTCCAACGGCACCTTGGCCGAATATTGGGATGTTATTGAATCAACACCGGGCTTGCAGGGAGGATTTATTTGGGAGTTTTGGGATCACGGCCCCGTTCAACAACTCCCTAATGGTCTTACTCGCAATGCTTATGGCGGAGATTACGGTGAAAAAATCCATGATGGCAACTTCTGTTGTGATGGAATGGTATTTCCCGACCGTACGGCAAAGCCAGCTATGCATGAGTTTAAGGCGATTGCCGCTCCAGCAAAAGTTAGTGCCGTAAAGGCATCGGCCGGGGAGTTTCAAATCTTTAATAAAAACTTTTTTAAAGATTTATCCCAGTACCAACTCCTTTGGTCGATCACGCGAGATGGAACCATCTGCGACAGTGGGCGAGTAAAATTACCGAAAGTTTCGCCACGTAAAACGATCGCCTTTAAAATTAAATCGCCTCTACTCCTCAAGGCCGATGGTTTAGGTGAGCGATTTATTAACTTTACAATCCATGAATTGGCCGCCACAGCATGGGCGCCTGCGATGAAAGAAGTTGGTTGGAATCAACTTCGGCTTGCCTCTAAATCTCTGAAAATCAACTCAACCAAGCCTTTGGATTTACCTGCCTCCATAGTTAATGAACTGGGTGAGATTGATTTACCATATGGGATCGTTGCACCAGTGCTCTCATTGTGGCGGGCTCCAACTGATAACGATCGCATCGGTCATATCGCAACCAAGTGGAGCCGTTGGGGGCTGCGCGATTTAAGTAGAAGTGATTGTAAGGTCGTTAGGACTCCCACATCAATAAAAATTACAACTAACTGGCACACTAGTACCGGCTTCATAATTAAGCATGTACAGTTAATTGAACCGCTCGCTCAAGGTTTCAGGGTTAAAGAGCGTGTTGTTTTACCTAGCCAATTAAATGACGTCGCCCGAGTCGGAGTGAACTTTGAGTTAGATGGCGCGCTTTCAGATCTAACATGGTTTGGCGCAGGCCCTCATGAGTCATATCCCGATCGAAAGATTGCCCGGATTGCCCGTTACGTATCAACTGTGGCCGGCCAGTACACACCATATATTCGTCCCCAGGAAAATGGTGGCAGAAATGGCGTGCGGTGGTTCGAGCTCACAGGAGCTGCTGGGCATGGAGTTCGTCTTCAATTACCGCAGCCGCTGCAAGTTTCAGTCACGCCTAATCGCGCCGTTGATCTTGCCGATGCTTCTCACGACGTTGAAGTTGTTGCCTGCGGCAATACCGTTGTGCACATGGATATCGCCCATCGTGGAGTCGGAACCGCATCGTGTGGGCCTGACACGCTTGAAAAATACTTAATCAAAAGCGGCGTTCATACCTGGGAGTGGATGATTACCTCAATCTAAATGCGATAGCGGCCAGTGAATTGCAACGGGATATTTGCAACTTCGGCCATCTCCAGAAGATCTCCCCCTTGCACGCCGCCACATCCATGGAAGTGCAAAGGTGAAAAACCATAAGCCAGTAACGGCGATGCGAATAATCTTTGGCACCTCTTTTGTGGGTGGCAGTGGATCGCGCCAATGAGTATCGAATGGGAGCTCCAGTAGTTCAAGGACTGCTTGTGCGCATCGATCATGACCGAGCGGATTTAAATGCAGTCGATCAAAGGCTAAAAATCTACGATCACTCAAAGCAACTTCCTCATTGGCATCGGCGATAATGGCACCGACCTCTTCCCCGACCGATCTCACGGTTTCATTGAACTCTCTAAATCGAGCCTCCCACAACTTAGCCGTCCTTCCAGTGTTACCCGTTCGCTCAAGAACTGTGAAGAGTAAGACCGTGCCCCCAGTTTCGGCTAATCGCCGTACCGCTTGCACATAAAGTGGAAGAACCAAGTGAGCTTTGTACTTGGGACGGATGACATCATTTGCTCCGGCATGAAAAGCCAACAAAACATCGGGGCTATCTACTTGAGCAATTGCCGCTTCAATCTGATCTTGAATAACTTGATGAAGTAGTTTTCCACGGACCGCTAAGTTTACATATGTAAAATCTTCATACTGCGATGCCATTACATCGGCGGTGCGATCGGCCCAGCCACGATAATTTCCATATTTTTTTTCATCACACATACCTTCGGTATATGAGTCGCCGAGTGCGATAAAACGCTTATAAATCACTGTAATTAACCCTTGCGACGGGCCTGATCTATAAAAAAGAGCGCGATGGCAGTAGCTACGCTGGCATTCAGAGACTCAGTTGTTGCGCTGATTGGAATTGAGATTACTAAATCACACTTCTCTCGGGTAAGGCGAGCCAACCCCTTGCCCTCACTTCCAACGACGATCATGATGGGCTCACTTGCAATCTTTATTGTGCCTATAACCTCTTCGGATTCACCATCGAGGCCTACAACAAATAACCCCTCCTTCTTTGCCGCATCGATTGAGCGGGCAAGATTTGTTACTTGCGCAATAGGAAGTCTTGCCGCAGCCCCTGAGGATGCTTTCCACGCCGATGCCGTCATCGATGCCGCACGGCGTTCGGTCATAATTACGCCCGCTGCTCCGAAGGCGGCGGCGCTTCGAATAATTGCGCCTAAGTTACGTGGATCGGTTACACCATCGAGGGCGACGATAAGTGCAGGGAATTTTGCGCGCTGCATAATCTCTTCGAAACTTGAGTATTGAAATGGCTTGATAGCCAGGATAATTCCCTGGCTATTCGGTGAAATCCCTTCGACCTCGGCGCGATGTGCCTCACGGATCGGAAGGCCTAAGTGAAGTGCCAACTTTAAAGACTCGGCAACGCGATCATCGACTTCAATACTGCGCGCAACTAATAGTTCAGTCGATGGCACACTCTCGCGTAACGCTTCTAATACGGCATTACGACCGGCAACGATTTCACCTCTTGGACGATCACCGCGTGGTGCACGTGCCGGTTTAATCTCTTTTCCATCACTGCGCCCACTAGTGGTTTTGACGGGCGTTCGCGTTGTCGTTTTACTCGCGCTCTTTTTTGCAACGGCTTTCTTTCGCTTTGCAGCAGCGTGATACGGACGATCTTCAGCCTTTGGGGTTGGTCCCTTTCCGGTGAGCCGTTTCTTATTTTTACCACCGGTTCCAGTTGCTGGACCTTTTTTTGATGCGCGAATTGCACCTTTACGGGTTGAATTGCCGGCCATGGTTAACTCTTTTCCATTATCGACCAACGCGGCCCTTGTGCAGTATCTTCAATTGTAATTCCTAAGGCGGTTAATCCATCACGTATGGCATCGGAAGCTGCAAAATCCCTACGATCACGCGCAGCTGCGCGCTCTTTTAGGGCTAATTTTACTACGCCATCTAAGGCTGAAGTTAACTCAGTTGATGCCGTGCTTTCAAAGTTTGCGTCATAAGGGTCGGCGCCAAGAATCTGCAAGGCACCACGAATCTCGCTCGCATTTTTGGAGATGGTGGAAAGCTCACCATCGGTGATGGCTTGATTTCCTATACGTAGATTTTCGGAGATAGTTGCTAACCCGGCTGGGACGGCTAAATCATCGTTCATCGCCGCGGTAAATAAATCACTCACGGAGCCCTCTGGTTGAAATCCAATAATCTGCGAAGCGCGATTCAGAAAGTTCTCGATTCGACGATAAGCCACTGCAGACTCATCTAAAGCGGCCTGCGAGTACTCAAGCATTGAACGATAGTGAGCACTTGCCAGATACCAACGGAGTTCAACTCCACGAACTCGCTTTAAAATCTCCTCTACAAGAAGCGAGTTACCGAGAGACTTACTCATCTTTTCACCAGACTGGGTGACCCAAGCGTTGTGCAGCCAACGGTTAGCAAAGCCGTAACCCGCCGCCTCTGACTGTGCAATCTCATTCTCATGATGTGGAAAAATTAAATCTAATCCTCCTCCGTGAATATCAAAGGCTTCACCGAGGTATGCATGGGCCATCGCCGAACACTCGAGATGCCAACCAGGTCTGCCCGCACCCCACGGAGTTGGCCACGATGGCTCTCCAGGCTTTGCCGATTTCCATAGCGCAAAATCACGTGGGTCTCGTTTATAACTTTCATCTGCAGATGCGAGTAAGTCATCGATACGTTGACCGGACAGGGTTAGATAGCGCTTTAACTTTCGTACTTCTAAATAGACATCGCCATTTCCTGGTGCATAAGCCGACCCATTATCGATTAATCTCTGCATTAACTCGATCATCTGTGTGATGTGCCCAGTTGCTCTTGGCTCATACGTTGGTGCTAGAACATTGAGTGCAGCAAAGGCGGCAGTAAATTCACGCTCGTATTTTTGAGCAAGTGCCCACCAGGGCATATCTTCATGTCCGGCTTTGTGCAGAATTTTGTCATCAATATCTGTGACATTACGAATTAAAACTACGTCATATCCGCTTTTTATTAACCAGCGCCGTAAAATATCAAAGTTCACTGCGCTTCGTATATGGCCAATATGTGGAGAGCCTTGAACGGTTGCACCACAAACATATATCGAAACTTTGCCAGATTTTAATGGAATAAATTTTCCAACCTCCCGCGTTGCGGTGTCGTAAAGATTTAACACTTATGGCGCCTGAACCAAGGCGTTAGCAATCACATAAACTCCTTCGCCGCGGCCGGTAAAACCCATTTCATCCGATGTTGTTGCCGAGACCGAAACCGGCGCACCTAATGCGGCGCTCAAAATCTCTTCGGCCTCCAAGCGTCGGGCTGAGATTTTTGGTTCGTTGCCGACTATCTGAAGTGAAACATTATTTATTGTGAATCCATGCTCGGCGACAAGCTTTCGAACATGCGCCACCATAGAGGTTCCAGATGCGTTGGCCCATTCACTCTTGTCTATCCCAAAGATCGATCCAAGGTCGCCTAAATGCGCGGCCGATAAGACCGCATCACATAGCGCGTGAGCGGCGGCATCTCCATCAGAGTGTCCCAGTAGTTTTTTAGCCTCTGGCCACTCCAGCCCTGCTAAAAAACATGGCCCGGTTTCACCGAATCGATGTGCATCGACGCCGGTTCCAATTCGCAGCTTCGCACTCAATCGTGGCTGCTTTCAACGATGCGTTGAAGGCTCTCCAATACCTCGATCTCATTGGCGCCTTCAACCTGCACAACGACCTGGTCGCCAAATTTAACGCCCAGGGTCATGACGCGCAGAACACTGGCCCCATCGACCGAGGGCGATGTTGCGCCTTCGACTACCTTGGAGAGGCGGACCGTACAGCCCGAGGATTTAGCGGTTGAGGCGAAGAGGGCGGCGGGGCGTGCGTGCAGGCCAACGGGTGATGCGACGGTTGAGCTAAATTCTTTCATGGGCGTTAGCGTAATGCGTACTCGCTATAGTGTTTAATAAGAACATCTATTCACCACTCTGCACATATGTGAAAGTCGGAAAATGACTACTTCGCCACTCTTGATTGGACATCCACTCTCCTCGCCTGAGCATGCCCGCCACGCGCTTTTATATATGTGTCGGATTCGAAAATTTGAAGAGGCGGTAGAGGATCTCTTCGGTCGCGGGATGATGCACGGCACTATGCATCTATCGATCGGACAAGAGGCTTCACCGACTGGAATGTGTATGGCGCTAAATCTCGATGATCAGATTACATCCACCCACCGTGGCCATGGACACTGCATCGCCAAAGGTGCAGATTTAACACGCATGATCGCAGAGCTTCTTGGAAAAGAGATTGGCTACTGCGGTGGACGCGGTGGAAGTATGCATATCGCCGATGTTGATACTGGAAATTTGGGAGCTAATGGTGTTGTTGGTGGAGGGATTCCTATTGCGGCAGGGGCTGCATTAGCATCAAAGATGATGAAGACTGGGAAAGTCGTTGTAACGTTTTTTGGTGACGGCGCGATGAATGAGGGCGCATTTCATGAGGCTGCTAACCTGGCCGCAATTTGGAAATTACCACTAATTTTATTCTGTGAAAATAATAAATATGGAATGAGCTCTTCTACCGAAAAAGCCTTTGCAATCGATAATCTAAAAGATCGTGGCTTTGGATATGGAATCCCATCGGTAAATGTCGATGGCAACGACGTTGTAGCTGTTTATGAGCAGGCCCAGATCGCTGTTGAGCGTGCTCGCGCTGGAGAAGGACCAACCTTAATCGTCGCTGAAACCTATCGATGGAAGGGCCACTCTCGATCTGATAAAAATCTCTATCGAACTAAGGAAGAGATTGAAGAGTGGAGGCTCTTAGATCCAATTCCAAAGTTTATCTCTCGGATTCTGGAGACGAATATCCTTGACCAAAATCAAATCGATGCAATCCAGGCACAGGCTCAAGATCAAGTTATTGCAGCGGTGAATGAGGCGGTTAAGGCCAAGTCGGCCGAGCCGGCAGGGTTATTAGACGCTGTTTTTAAGGCGGTCAACGCATGAACGATCGTATGTTAACTATGGCCGAGGCCATCCGCGAAGCGATGAGCATCGCCTTTGATGAGCGGCCAGAGGTTTTCTTACTTGGTGAAGATGTCGGTATCTATGGTGGTGCCTTTGGTGTCTCGGGAGATATGTACCATCGATATGGCTCCCAACGCGTTTTAGATACACCTATCGCAGAGCTTGGAATTGTTGGAGCGGCCGTTGGTGCCGCCCTCGCTGGAATGCGCCCAATCGTTGAGATTCAATTCTCAGATTTTACAGCGCAAGCGATGGATCAAATTGCAAATCAGGCGGCGAAGATTCACTTTATGCTCGGTGGCGCACTCCATGTGCCAATGGTTCTACGTACGCCGCAAGGATCTGGTACTGGAGCTGCGGCTCAGCACTCACAAAACCTAGAGCCTTGGTTTACAAGTGTGCCGGGTTTAAAAGTAGTTGTTCCATCTAATCCAGCCGATGCTAAAGGTCTTCTGCTTTCGGCGATTGATGATCCCAATCCAGTTATTTTCTTAGAGCATAAGCTGCTCTACAAAATCCCCGGTCGCGATTCGGTCCCAGAGGGTTCAGAGCGAATTCCGCTCGGGGTCGCCAAGGTTGTTCGCGAAGGTAAAGATCTAACTATCGTTGCTACCGGAATCATGGTTAATAAATCTTGGGAGGTCTGCGAAAAATTAGCGGCCGAGGGGATTTCAATTACTTTAATCGATCCGCGCACGCTTTCTCCACTTGATATGCTGCCCGTTTATGAATCAGTTGAAAAGACTGGCCGTTTGTTAGTTGTCCAAGAAGGTCCATCACATGCCGGCTTTATAAATGAAGTCATCGCACAGATGGCCGGTAGTCCAACATTTGGTTCATTGATAGCGCCGATAAAACGCTTAGCCGGTATGAATATTCCAATTCCATATGCACCACAACTTGAAAAGGCGGCCGTTCCACAAATCGAAGATATCGAACTCGCGGCCCGTGAGATAGTTAAGAACTGGCGATGAGTTTTAAATATCCGGTCGTCATGCCGAAGATGAGTATGACTATGGAGACTGGTGAGTTAATTGGATTTCATGTAAAGGCCGGCGATATCGTTAAAAGCGGTGATGTTTTATTTGAAGTCATGACCGACAAGATCGATATGGAGGTTGAGGCACCCGCTGATGGAGTTATCGACTCCTTGGTCGCCGAGCCCGGAGCGGTTATTGAAATTGGCAAGCCTGTGTTGATCATGTTGACTCAGACGCAGATAATGGCCTTTGATTTTTCTGGAGACGAGCCCGTTGCACCCGCTGAGCCTGTTGCACCGGCAGTTATCGAACCAGCTGCTCCAGCACCTGTGGTAGTTCTCAACGATAAGGTGCGGGCCGTCCCAAAGGCTAGAGCACAAGCGGCTAAGCGTGGAATCGATATTCGTACGATTCAACCAACGGGTCCGGATGAAACCATAATGATGGCCGATATAAATTCCGCACCGCTAGATCCAGCGGTGAGCAAGCGCCGAAATGCAAATAAAGCCTTAATCGCTAAAGGCATTCAGATGAGTCGTGAGATTGCGCAGAGCTCATTTAGTCGTAGCGTCGATGCAGAGTTTGATCAAGCTCAACTTATTGCCGCGTGGGCACAGGTTTTGCGTGCTCGCCCAGATATTTCAATCGATCCGCATATCGGCGTTGCCATGATTATTGAATCTAAATATGGAAGTGCCCTGCCTGTTTTCAAGGATCCAGATCTGCTCACTCATGTCGAGCTCACAGCGCTACTCAATACGACAACAAGTGCGGCAGTCAATGGAAAAGTACAGCTAGAGATGCTCAGCGGTGCAACAACTACTATCTTTGATTTAAGCGCATATTCAATTGCAGCCGCCACGCCTTTGCTCTTCCCTAATCAACTTACATCATTGACAGTGGCATCTGACTCCCCAAGCACTAAAAATATCTCGCTTACTATTGATTTGAGATACTGTGACTTTTATGATGGCGCACAACTCTTAGATGCACTAGTGGCATCCCTTTAAGGGATACAAAACTTAAGGATGTATTTGTGACCACTCTCAAAGGCATACCTGCAAGCTCCGGCGCGGCTCTAGGATCTTTTTTTCTCCTTACAACGCAAATCCCTGTTGCCTCGCCTCTGCCTTCACAGTTGGGTGCCGAGCAAGAGAGTGCGTATTTAAATCAGGCGTTGGCATCGGTCGGTCGGGATTTATTAGCTCGCGCCGATCGAACCGAGGGCGAACTACATGAAATCTTGGTGGCGGTAGCGGAAATGGCAACCGACCCGGCGATTGCCGAAGAGGCGATTACTTTTATCGAAAACGGTCACTCAGCAAGTTATGCAATATTTAAAGCTACCGAGATTTTTCAAGATTTACTTACTGCCTCTGGTGGATATCTAGCTGAGCGAGTAAGCGATGTAGTTAATATCCGTAATCGAGTCTTATGTGAAATCGCAGGTACTGGCTATCCTGAGATTCCACACTTTGATAAACCAGTTGTCCTCATTGCCCAGGATCTATCTCCTGCAGACACGGCAGATTTAAAGGCTGAGATGATTCTTGCCATTGTCACCGCCGGGGGAGGTCCCACCAGCCACACGGCGATTATCGCGCGCGCCCACGGGATCGCAGCCGTCGTTGCATGTGATGGGGTTATGGATTTGGCGCGCAAATCACCTGATGCCCTTGTAGCTGTGGATGCAACCGCTGGATCGGTGGTTTTTAACCCTTCATTACAGGTTCAAGAAGAGATTGGATTGATTCTTAATAAAATCAAAGCTCGAAAATCAAGATCTGTGAAAAAAATAAATGGATCCTATACAACTCAAGATGGCGTGACTGTTGAGATTTATGCAAACATCGGCCGAGTTGAGGATGCCGCCGCCGCGCTTAAGGCGGGCGCCGATGGGGTTGGATTGTTGCGGACCGAACTTTTGTATTTAGATCGAGTGGAGGCACCCACAATTGAACAACAGATCAGTATTTATACGCAAATATTCACGGCCTTTGAAGGTCAAAAGGTAGTAATCCGCACGTTGGATGCCGGCGCTGATAAGCCAATGGCCTTTATTAACTTTGCGCATGAGCCAAATCCCGCTTTAGGAGTTCGGGGATATCGCACCGCCAAAAACTATGAGGATTTATTGCGGACGCAGTTAGAGGCGATTGCAATCTCGGCTAAGCGTTGTAATACCGAGATCTGGGTAATGGCACCAATGATTGCACTACCGAGTGAGGCTACTGAGTTTATTAATCTGGCTCGCGAGTATGGATTGCAAAAAGTTGGAATCATGATTGAAGTTCCTTCGGCTATCTTTCACATCGATGAGCTCACCACGCTCTGTGATTTTGTATCGATCGGTACCAACGACTTAGGTCAATATTTACATGCCGCTGATCGAGAGTCGGCGCCACTAGCCGCCTTCAACGATCCCTGGCAGCCAGCGCTACTGCGCGCAGTAAAGATTATTGCTCAAGCTGGATTAAAAAATAACTGCCCCGTTGGCGTTTGTGGCGAAGCCGCCTCTGACCCGGCCCTCGCAGCTGTACTCATCGGTAGCGGCGTATCCTCAGTTTCATGTTCGCCGGCAACTCTTCCAGATGTTGCCGCAGCGATCGCTGCGCAAAACTTGGAAATACTTATCGCTGCCGCCGACGTCGCGCT
Source organism: Candidatus Planktophila sp. (assembly GCA_040402335.1). Classification (GTDB taxonomy): domain Bacteria; phylum Actinomycetota; class Actinomycetes; order Nanopelagicales; family Nanopelagicaceae; genus Planktophila. Next base: position 21,935 of record JBBAMX010000013.1, on the reverse strand, counting down.
GCGCGCATCAGACGCCGTTGATGCAAAGCGCCAAGCTCGGGCGGCAATGCCGGCTTTAATCGAATTAGGGTTGTAAAAAAAATAAATATTTTGTTATAAGAATCTTCACATTTACCCTTGATTTATACCTGTAATACAGAGCACACTAGTTCAAACGTGAACCTACTGAACGGACGTGATGATAGTGAAGCAGCGCGAGACGGAGCTCATCCTTCGCGCAGCACGCCTTTATTATGAGGGCCATTTTTCTCAAGATCAGGTCGCCGCTGAACTGCACACATCACGTTCAAATATTTCACGCATGCTCTCAGATGCTAAACGGTTGGGTCTTGTTGAAATACGTGTAATAAGTCCAACCCTTCGCCATGAGGCCCTGTCTTCACAGCTCTCAAAACTACTTAAAATCAACGATGTACAGGTAATAACAAATTCGGCCAATGATTTAGCGCTCAATACCATCGGGCGAGCGGCGGCTAACGCCCTGCTAAGTGGACTTAAAGATAATCAAACTATCGCAATATCGTGGGGCCGCGGTTTAGAGGCGACCGTTATTAATATCCACTCGCAAAACTTCTCCGGATTAAAAGTTACCCAGTTGATGGGCTCACTCTCATCGGTATCGACTTCGGTGAGCGCAGAAGAGGTTGGGCGTAATTTAGCTAAAAATCTCAATGCCCAGTTTGTACCTTTCTTAGCACCCGTCGTCGTAAGTGCGGGCAAAGTCCGTGATGCACTTCTTGAAGAAGAGAGCATCGCCAAGGTTTTACAGATTGCGCGCAAGGCTCACGTTGCTTTGGTCGGTATCGGTTCAGCTGGATCATCCTCAAGTGAGATGGTCTTCAACGAGTTTAAACTCTCCAAGAGCGAGCGCGATGGACTTAGTGCGGATTACGCCGGAGATATCGCCGCTCGCTTCTATAACCAAAACGGTGCTTCGCTCTCATCAAAGTTAGATAACCGCGTAATCGGCCTGACGCTTGAGGAGATTAAATTAATCCCACGCGTGATAGGCGTAGCTGCAGGTGCTGAAAAATCCGTCGGCGTGGTGGGTGCGGCTCGGGTGGGAATAATTGATACCTTAATTCTTGACTTGGCATGTGCCAACTCAATTGTAAAATCACTTCAACCATCGGCGGTAAAGATCGCATGACAAACCTCGGAAAAATCTTTATTCTCATTGGAATCATGTGGCTATTTCAGCTCTGGTTCGCCTACAAACAGGCGATGTTTTTCCAAAAAGATATCGGTGGTCTTCGCAAAGAGGGCACGATGGCCGTTGGCTTAGGTGGGCGGCGCTACCGAGGTGGCCGTGCATTTGTGGCCTTAACGGCAGATAACAGCGGAATCGTAAAGCGGGGAATGGTCCTTAAGGGCTTCACTATCCTCGCTCGTTCTAAGCCGCTCGATACATATACAGGATTCTCTATCGAAGAGATCGCCTCGGGAGACCGAGTTGTTCAAAGTGAGAAAAAGAAAGTGCAGGAGGCGGCGCAGTCGTCGGCTCAACACATTCTTGAATACTTTGAACGGATCAAATCAGGAGAGTAGTGACCAATCAATCCGTACGGGTGGTCACTGAACGGTTGTACAACTAACTTAAAAACACTAGGAGGTGTGTATTGAACCTACAATCTCTGATACTTCTATCAGCAGATGTAACGGTTGATAAGCAAGGGGGCTTTCTCGGCACCCTAGCTACAGGCGCGGAAGACTTTATCAAAGTCTTCAATAAAGGCGGATCGGTTCTTCTCTCTCTCATGGGCGGAATCCTTCCAACTCTTATCGTGCTGCTAACCGCAGTTAACGCTTTGGTCCGTTTAATCGGAGCAGAGAAGATTGAAAATCTAGGTAAGGCAGCTGCACGTCCTGGAATTCAGTGGTACCCAGTGCGCTACATCATCCTTCCCTTCGTAGCTGTATTCGTTCTAACAAACCCAATGGCATACACAATGGGACGCTTTTTACCAGAACGCTTCAAGCCAGCGTTCTATGACTCAGCGGTCTCATTTGTTCACCCGATTTTGGGTATTTTCCCCCACGCTAATCCAGGTGAGCTCTTTGTATATCTAGGCATCGCAACTGGTATCAAGCAACTAGGTTTTGGTCTTGGAGATCTAGCCGTTCGATACTTGCTCGTTGGTCTCGTTGTCATATTCATCCGTGGAATCGTTACTGAAGCGATTACCGCCCGAATGATGAAGAAGGTGGCGTAATCATGGAGGGATTTAATGCTCTTATCGTAAAGATTGGCCGAGGCGTTGGTGGAGTAGTAGGAACTCTCTATCAAGCTGGACGTGACTCTGTTGATACAGTGATCCGTAACGTCATTCCATTTATGGCCTTCATCTCCTTTGTCATTGGTTTAATTTTGACAACAGGTATTGGTGATTGGATTGCCAAGGGATTGAAGGGCTCAGCTTCTTCTCTTCCAGGTCTGTTGTTAATCTCAGTAGTTTGTGCGATTCCACTTATCTCTCCACTTCTTGGACCTGGAGCGGTAATTGCGCAGATCGTAGGAACACTTCTTGGTGTTGAGATTGGTAAGGGAAATATCCCTGCCCAGTACTCACTGCCAGCGTTGTTCGCCATCAACCCTCAGGTTGGTTGCGACTTCATTCCAGTAGGACTAGCACTTGGTGAAGCCGAGCCAGAGACTGTAGAGATCGGTGTTCCAGCGGTGCTTATTAGCCGTCTGTTCACTGGTCCACTCTCAGTTGTCATCGCTTACTTCGCAAGCTTTGGTCTCTATTCACAAAAATAATCACGTAATCGTTAAACCCCAGGGTGTGCACAATCGCGCCTTGGGGTTTAATTACTGGTACTCAATAAATTAACTAAAAGGGGATAATCATGGGAAGTTATAAATCAGTCGTTGTATCTGCAGGTAGAGGTGGCTGGGGTGGACCGTTAACAATTACTCCAACCGAGGATCGCCCGTATATTTACTCGGTTACAGGTGGTGGAATCCATCCAATCGCTGCGCGAATTGCCGAGCTAACCGGTGGTATACCTTTTGACGGCTTTAAAAGCAGTGTTCCATTCGATAAAATTGCAGTTGCCGTTATCGACTGCGGTGGAACTGCGCGGATCGGCGTCTATCCAATGAAGAAAGTCCTGACCGTTGATATTCACGGTACCAGCCCAGCCGGTCCGCTCGCGATGTTTATTACTAAAGAGCTTTTTGTCTCCGGCGTAAAATCTGAAAATATTGTTGAGCAGTAAGTGCCACAGGTAGTTTACTCTTCAACAGTCACAGCGGTCGGTGAGCTCGTGCCTGATTTTGCCGAGCAAGGTGTGCTTGTCTGGTTCGGCGAAAATGCACCGATTGAGCTGCATGAGTTCTCAATTATTCACAGACCAGATGTCGCACTTCGGGCACCTGAAGTTGGTGATATTTTAAAGCTTAACGAAATGGTTTTTAATGTATTAGCTATTGGCTCGGTTTCGAGTGAAAATCTTTTGAATCTTGGTCATTTAGATCTTAAAGCAAATGGGCTGACCGTGCCTGAGATGCCTGGAGATGTTAATGTTGAAGCAATGCCGCTTCCAAATGTAAAAATTGGAGATCGCTTAACCGTGATCTCACTACCTTAAGAAAAGAGCTCCCCGTGTCATATTCAATTCGTCTTGCAGATCACGCCAAGAAACAGGGGCGCAATACGCGTATCGCCCTCGTTGGTGCTGGCCAGATGGGAAGGGGATTTGGAAATCAATTAGGCCATATGGAGGGTATTTCACTATCGGTTGTAATCGATATTGATCCAGCTCGAATAACTACCGTCTATGCCGATCTTGGAATTACAGATGTAGTCATGAGTGATGATTTGGAGGTATTAACCCAGGCGATACTGGCTGGAAAACCCACTGGGACGGCTAACTCAGAGTTAACCGCTCAACTTCCAGTTGATCTAGTCGTTGAGGCGACGGGAGTACCAGATATCGGTGCACGTATCACTCACTCCTGCCTGTTAGCGAAGAAGCATGTCGCTGTACTCAATGTAGAGATGGATGTCACGATCGGACCACTCTTGCACCACATCGCTAAAGAAAACGGTGTCGTTTACGCCGTCTGCCACGGTGATGAGCCGGTGGAGGCAAAGGTATTAGTTGACTATGCGCGAGATTTAAACTTTGAAATAGTCGTTGCAGGCAAGGGCAAGAACAATCCATTTGAACCATTGAGCAATCCCGATACGGTGAAAGAGGTGGCAGCCACCAAAAAGATGAACCCCAAAATGCTCGCCTCCTTTACCGATGGCTCCAAGACCATGACTGAAATGGTGGCACTTGCAAATGCGACAGGGCTGGCCCTTTCAAAGCGTGGAATGTATGGACCGCCAGCGAGCATAAAAACCCTACAAGATGTCTTTGCTCTACAAGCCGATGGCGGCGTAATAGATCGCCCCGGAGTCGTTGATTTCTGCACAGGCGATGTTGCACCAGGTGTCTTCGTTGTCGTCCGCCACAACGATCCATATATCGCACATGAGATGAGTTATCTCGGGATGGGATCAGGTCCATACTTCGCGCTCTATCGTCCATTCCATTTAGCATCGATTGAGGCACCGATAACCGTATATCGCGCGATTTTAGATCAGGAGTCATCACTGTTTGCACCTCACCTTAACGCTGAAGTCGTCTGCATGACTAAAAAAGATTTGGCGGTTGGTGATTTTATCGATGGTATCGGTGGTTACACCGTTCGTGGTTTCGCCGATAACGCCCTAGATGCAAAGCGAGATAACTTAGTACCAATTGGTCTTGTCGCTGGTGCAAAGATAATTAAGCCGATCGGCGTTGGAGAACTACTCACTTACGATCATATCGAGCTAAAAGAAGGCTCTTTAATCGTTTCATTGCGCGCAAAGCAGGATGAGATGGGACTTACTTACGCCTCTTGATTACGCTGCTTTGTTAGGCCCAACTCTTTCATCATCGCCCTTTGGCGCTTCGTCAGTGGATCTTTTCTCTCATCGGCCTGCTCTTTTTTTCCATCCGGGCGAAGCGTTGGGTGTAGTCCTAGCGCTCGCCGCTTTTCTTCCTGTAGTTCGGTAAATAACCCGCTATTGCCAAGCTTCTTGGCCGCAGCCTTTGCGATAATCTGCGCAGCCTGCTCGGTTGGGTCGATCGATTTACGCGGGCGCCACATAGAGATAAGCATGACACAATTATTCTCATGAAGTCAGAGATTAAGGTGGCATTAGTCGTGCTAGCGGCTGGCTCTGGAACCCGATTTGGACACTCAACTAATAAAGTCTGGCTGCCTTTGAGTGGACGCCGAATTATTTCGCGATCATTGGCAAACGCCTCAAAGAACTTTAAATTTGGTCGCACAATCTTGGTGATAAATCCCGGTGATGAAACGATGGCCCGTGCAACCATTAACCGTGAAATATCTGGATTCAAGGTAGAGATTGTTTACGGTGGTGCGACTCGTCATGAGAGTGAGCACCATGCATTGAAACATCTGGCGCCTGAAATTGAGTCCGGAGAGATCGACGTTGTTTTAATCCATGATGGTGCACGCCCACTGGCTACTCCAGCCTTGTTTGTTGAGATAGCCAATGCCGCGCTTCGTCACGGAGGTGCAGTTCCAACGATCGCTGTAAGTCAACGAGAGATGGACACATTGCGAAGCGATACAGTAGTTCGTGTTCAGACACCACAGGGATTCATTGCAAGAGAGCTATTAAAGGCCTATGAAATGGCGGCAGTTGATGGCTTTACCGGCACCGATACCGCCGCTTGTATGGAGAAGTATTTTCCAGATGTTAAGACAGTATCCATCGCAGCTGATGTATCAAATGTAAAGATTACATATCCGCAAGATCTCGCAATTGCTGAACACGTTCTAGAGAAAAGGGGGTACAAGGATTGAGTAAAGAGGTATTAGAAGCTGAACTTAACTGTGCTCACTGTCGAGTGGAAACAACCCATCGGCTTGTCTATGCCGGCCGTTTATTGGTATCGACCACGTGCTCGGTATGTAGCACTCATGTTGAACATGAAAGTAATGACTTGTGGGATAACTACTTAAAAGATCTGCCACATCGAATCGCCACAAAGCCGTTGCGGTTGTGGAAGCGCTTCTGGCGGGCACCTAAGAGCCTAATCTGGAACCTTCCAAAGGCCACATTTGGAAAGCCGATTAAGATGTTAAAAGAGTACAAGAATCTAAAAAAACAGGATTAATATTAATGCGCCGTTATTGCCAGTGAATAAACGCCTCCATTAAAGCGATATCCGCGACCGAGTTCACTCGCAAGCTCTCGGGATCGGCTTCGACCGTTGATGTAGTTGCATCGGCTTTGAGAGGAACAAACCAGGTAGATCCACTACCGAGAAAATCAATTGCGCTAAAACGAACTACCTCTGGCGTTGAAATTCTCAGCATCGATGTGCGATCGATTGTCCGCACAATAACTCCATCATCAGCAATCGCTTTGAGGGTCTCAGTAAAGGCCGATGCTGGTCGAACGGCATGGACATCACCAATTAACGCTTCGACTGCTCGGTGAAACTGTGTAGTACGCGTTAGTGGACGCTGTGAATCATGGATAGCCACTAAATCAGATGGAGTCGAGCGCGAAATCGCTTGCGCCAGACTTACTGGATTGCTTGGATCGCACTCCAAAATTTCACATGTAAAATCTTTAACTTTGGAAACATCTGCAACTGCCAAGGCTAAATGGGTTTTAAGACCCGTCTCCATAGTAAAAGCCCGCGCAACGGCAAATGAGGCGTGAAGGATTGAACGCTTATTTAAGATTTCAAAGGCGATTGAAGAGGTTACAGCTACAACCACCTTGAGTGAAGGTGCACTCACAACTTAGGAAGCGAGAACCTCGTCAAGAATCGTTGCAGCCTTCTCCTCATTAGTGCGCTCGGCGAGTGCGAGCTCTGAGATAAGGATCTGCTTCGCCTTGGCGAGCATGCGCTTTTCACCTGCAGAAAGGCCACGATCTAAGTCGCGTCGATATAAATCACGCACGACTTCGGCGACTCTAATGACATCGCCCGAGGCCAGTTTCTCTAGATTTGCTTTATAACGGCGTGACCAGTTTGTTGGCTCCTCGGTATATGGCTGACGTAAAACATTGAAAACACGGTCCAATCCAGCAGAGTCGACGACATCTCGAACACCAACAAGATCTACATTCTCGGCAGGAACCCTGACGGTCAAATCTCCTTGCGCGATTTTCAACACTAAATAGGTCTTTTCTTCGCCCTTGATCACGCGCATTTCGATTGCTTCAATGAGTGCTGCTCCGTGATGGGGATAAACAACGGTTTCGCCGACCTTAAATGCCATGTGTTGCCCTTCGCTAGAGGAGAATTGTACCAGCGAATTTAAAGTGAGTCACCTAGGCCAATTGAGCCTAAAACTAGCGTTATTCACTACTAATTCTATGTGAGAGAATACGCTCCATGCGCCGAATTGTAATCACAGTGTTAGCGACATCTTTAGCGCTGACTTTAACTTCATGTGGGGCTGGCTTTAACGCATCTACCCGTGAAGTCAAGCAACGTACCGATGGTGCCGAAGGTGCGATAACAACAAATGGCAACTCGATCAAGATATTAAATTTACTCGTAGTTGCAACAGCAGGTGGTGCTGGTGTCCTCGTGGGGACGCTCATTAATACTTTACCTACTGAAGATACGCTTCTTGGCGTTGCAGTTAACGGTGTCCCAATGAAGTTAACTGGACTGAAGGCGCTAAAGCAAAACGCACCGATTCGTTTTGAAGGTGATACGGCAAATGCGAAGGCGGTTCTTCCGGCGCTCAACGCACAACCGGGTACACATCTACAGGCAACATTATTTTTTGCTCGTGCCGGCAAAATTAACTTCTTAGTACTCGTCCGCGATCAAAGTGATACTTATGCTGGAGTCACTCCTTAAAAATTATCGCTTACCTTGATTTGCTACAGCGTTAATCGCATCTTTTGCTGCATCTGGATCTAAGTACTCGCCTCCTTTAACAACTGGAGTGAGATCCTCATTAAGTTTGTAGTACAAGGGAATTCCAGTTGGAATATTCACTCCAGCGATATCCGAGTCACTTACTCCATCTAAGTGCTTAACTAAAGCTCGAAGTGAGTTTCCATGGGCAGTCACCAAAACCCGTTTACCCCGCTTTAAATCGGGGACGATAGCTTCATGCCAATATGGCAACATGCGATCAATAACATCTTTAAGGCACTCGGTCTTTGGGACGATGATGTCGCCGTATCGCGCATCCCCCGACTGTGAAAACTCTGCTCCATCCTCAATGGCAGGGGGTGGAACATCAAAGGAGCGCCGCCAGAGCTGGAACTGCTCATCACCGTATTCGGCCAAGGTCGCCGCTTTATCTTTTCCCTGCAACGCTCCGTAGTGGCGCTCATTGAGCCGCCACGAACGCTGTACGGGAATCCATTGACGCCCACATGCATCAAGGGCTAGCTGTGATGTTTGAATCGCACGGCTAAGAAGTGAGGTGTGTAGCAGATCAGGTAACAATGCGCGCTCGGCCAATAGTGCACCCCCCCGTCGCGCCTCGTCTTCGCCCTTACTCGATAATGCGACATCTACCCAGCCGGTAAAGAGGTTTTTGGCGTTCCACTGGGACTCTCCATGGCGCAAAAGAATTAGTTCGAAGTTACTCATGGCTACATCCTAAACCAGATGTTTGAAAGCCTCTAAATTCGAGAGTGACTCCCCGCGCGAAATCCGCCATGCCCACTCGCGACGGATGGCGTTAGCAAAACCAAGCTCAAGCAAAGGGTTAAAGGATGAGTCTGAGATTTGAAGCACCGCACCAACTAATCGATCGATCTCACGATCGTTCACCGCCGATAACGGCAAGCGGCCAACCAAGAAAATATCACCAAGCTCATTGATGGCAAAGGCTATGCCGTATAAGCCCGCATTTTTGGCCAAACACCAAGCATGCACCGCCGCCTCGTTGTCATCGGGCTTGCGGATTACAAATGCATTGATGCTCAGAGATTGATCGCCAACAATAAGTGCGCAGTGGGTCTGTAGTTTCTTTTCACCCGGCAAAGTGATCAGAAATGTATCTCTATTTTTTTCCTCGAACTCTAGGTCGTGCGAGTCTAAAAACTCCTCGATAACAGTTCGAGGATCGATCCCACCCATCAAACTCCCGATACCTTGGCTATCGAATTACTTTCGGTAATTACCTCATCGTAAATATCTAAGGTACCCCGTGCAGTTGCATCCCAACCAAAGTGCGATGCATGTTCAACGGCCCCCATCGAAAGGAGAACTCGGCGTTGTGGCTCTTGCAGAAGGCGTGCGATAACCGAGGACCATGCCTTTGGATCGTGTCCATCGACTAGCAGGCCAGAGATTCCATCGGCGACCGCCGTGCGCAGTCCACCTACAGCGGTCGCAATAACCGGTGTTCCGCAGGCCTGGGCTTCAAGTGCAACTAGACCAAAACTTTCAGAGTAACTCGGAACACATACGATATCGGCGGCGCGATACCACTGTGCTAAATCGGCGCGAGGAACTGGCGGTGCAAAGTTTACGACATCATCGACATCCAGCCACGTTGCTAACTCTTTTAACCGCTCAACCTCTTCGGTATTAGCTCCGGATGCTCCACCAATAATCTTCACAATCAACTTTGGGCGCATCTGAGGTGAATGCTTAACAAGCTCAGCGGCGGCGTGAATTAATACCTCTGGCCCTTTATGCGGTTGGATGCGACCAACAAAGCTAACAACGAGTGCGTTGATATCAATCCCGGTAAATTCGCGGGCAGCTTTGCGACCTGCGCCCGGTGTGAAGGTATAGAGATCGACTCCGGGATTAACAACATGCACCGTGTCCGGGCAGGCGTCATAGAGCGAGACAAGGCTGGCTGCCTCTGAATCTGTATTTGCGATTAACGCCTGTGCGGCGGCGGCAATCTGAGTTTCACCCTGTACTCGAATCATCGGCTCTGGCGTTTCACCCTCGGCGAGATTTAAATTCTTAACGCGTGCCATCGTATGCATCGTATGCACGAGTGGAATCCCCAACTGCTTCGCCGCTGGCATTGCGACCTTTCCGGAGATCCAGTAATGCGAATGAATCGCATCGTAGTCTTCATCTTTAATTATTTTTAAAAACTCTCTCGAAAGACCGAGAATATGTGTTGGCAACTGCTCTTTCGTTAAATGACCATGACCACAATCAAAGTATCGAACCCGAACTCCCTTTGAAATCTCAACGATCTCTAGGGAATCTGCCTCGGTTCGGCGTGTGAAGATATCGACTTCAATACCCATTGCAGCCATCCGCTTTGCCGATTCGAGAACGTAGATATTCATGCCACCTGCATCACCAATGCCTGGCTGATCCAGAGGCGATGTGTGCACCATCAAAGTTGCAATACGGCCGTTCATTTCATAAGGGTACGACGAGTTAGAAGGTTGCGCGAATGGAGCCGATCGCTACTCCGCCACCATAGATGGGCTCGGGTATTTCATGTGCATCGACCCCAAATAACTTCAAAATAGCTGCTGTCACCGCTGGAACCGCGCGCGCATTTCCATCACTTATCTTCAGGGCGAAGCTTCGGCCATCGGGAAGAGATGCGACATTAATCGCCTCGGCGCCATCTTTCATAAATAACTCTGGGATATTTTGCATCATTCGAGTGGCAAGGCGTCCTTGGCCTGAAACCATTTCGGGGAAATCACGGCAGGCCTGCACAATACTTTGATGAACCGGATCTGCTGAGATCGTCAGTGTTCGAATTGCGCGGGCAAGGCCAAGAAGTGAGAACATAAAAAGTGGTGCACCACATCCATCAACGCTCGTAAGCGAAATTTTCTCGCCACTCATCGCTTCAACTTCATCGGCGATCGCTAACTGCAAAGGGTGAGTTGGCGATAGGTAAGAATCTAATGGCCAACCATTTACATAACACGTCAAAATCATTCCTGCATGTTTTCCGCTGCAGTTCATTGCAAGTCGAGTTGGCTGTGTTGTACGCCGTAGCTCCTCATCTAATGCTCGATCCATAACGCACATCAAGGCAGATTCATCTAGTTTGGCAATTGCTAAAATCTCTAAGACTGCGCTTTGATGCATCAGCGTCCCAACATGGCTCGCACACGTTAGTGCCAACAAGCGGGGTTCAAGAGTTAATCCAGCACGAACCATGGCTGAGGCTTGAATAGATTTAAGTGATGAGCGAGAGTAAATCGCAAGTGTTGGATCGCCTTTTTGCGCCAAAATCGAAGCATCGCTATTGAGTGCAACAAAGTGACCGGCGTGTACCGACTCAACAACGCCGCTTCGTACGACTTCAGCTAAGGTTTCGCCCAACATCAATTACTCACTCTGGCGTTCGAGTGAGGACCAAATATGCGCCTGCAGCGTTTGACCTTGGGTAGCCATGTCATAGGCAAAGAATAGTTCACCCTCTACTAATCCATATAAACGCGCGCCCTCGGTAACAACCTTGGCAGTGGGGGCTGAATATCCTTGATCCAAAACTAATTGAATCTTTGGGCCATCAAAAGTTCCAACCCATCCCTCAGAGATTCCAGTGTTATGTGAAAGTACAACCTCTAAAACATTATTTTCTCGCGCGCGCCAAAATCCAGTTTCAGAGCCGGCCGCGCGCACAATCTCACCTTCACTATCTAGGATCCATGAACGTGAGTAGTAGTTTAAAAAAGGGCGGCCGTCGTGGTTAAAGACCACTTCGTGTGCGAACTCAAATGAGTCGATCGTTGGATAATCTCCACGACCCTTACCTCGCCACGTTCCCACCATCCAAGCTAGCGGATATAAATCAGGGTGCAGTCCTTCAGGAAGTGTAAAAACCATTTATAGGCGTCCTCTAAATCTAGCTGGGCGTTGATCTTGCGAGCCTCGACCTTTAAAGGCAAAGACAATCAGTGCAGCTCCAAAGGCAATTGCCGCACTTGCAAGCACCAGTGAAGTAAAAAGCTCCATGGCCCAACCCTATCTCCCTTGTTCACACTCCCCATTAAGTGATTGCGCCTTTATTCAGTTGCTACTTTAAGCAGTTGCCTGCTGTAGCGCCGGGGCGCCATCGATAGTCAGAACGGCATCCATAGGGGTATTG
>JBBAMX010000013.1:0-9738 GCA_040402335.1 Candidatus Planktophila sp. | reverse complement strand
CTGCTGTAGCGCCGGGGCGCCATCGATAGTCAGAACGGCATCCATAGGGGTATTGCGTTTGAGAATGGCAAGTGCGATTGTGCCGAGCTCGTAATGGCGGGCGACGGTACCGATAAAGCCGACCACAATGCCATCGTTTTCAATCTTTGTTCCGCGGGCCGGAAAAGCGAGATCGCTCCCATCTAGGTGAAGCAGAACTAAACGCCGGGGTGGATTTCCTAAATTAAATATCTTTGCCACCGTCTCTTGCCCCCGATAGCAGCCTTTGTTCATATGAACTGCAACGTTGAGCACGCCGATTTCGTTAGGGATCGATTTATGATCGGTTTCAAATCCAATGCGTGGGCGCCCAGCAGCGACACGTTCGGCATCGGTCGCCCACGTACCCACTTGCATCGCGATAGCGTTCAAGTTAGCACTCATAGCTTCGAGTTCGTTGCGAGGTATGAGAAGAAAGGGGCCACCAATATCGGTAATCGCTCCCGGTGTTCGCAGAACCGCACACTCATCCGTTGCATCGCGCACTTCAACGCGTAACATAAATTTCATTTTAGTTAAGTAAGTTATTAACTCAGCGCTATAGCCCGGATCTAACGCTAACCAGGTGGTTGTGCCATCATCGACTAAGTTAAATTGATACTCGATATGGCCTCGTGGATCTAAAATCATCGCCGATTTCCATATATTAATCTCTAATCCATTTAAAAACTGAGTTGTTAAATCATGGAGCCATTTCAAACGATCTTCACCACTTACAGCGATGAGATTTAAATGCGAAAGATCTGCCCACGCCTTACCTGCAATAAGCTCCCGCTGCTCTTTCGCTGGTTCGCCAAAGTGCCAGATCGCACCTTTATCAACACCCTCTTCAACAAGTACGGCGCTCATTGACAGGCCGAACACGTTCCATAAATTGCAAAGTGTGTGACATCGGTTTTGAAACCATACTCATCGGATAGTGAACTTACAAAACTTGCAGCTGCCTCCATCGGTGCATCACCGATAGCGCCACATTTTCCACAGACAAGATGTAGGTGGGTTAACTCTTCAGCTGCATGGTAGGTCGCACCGCCGTGGCCAAGGTGTGTATGTAGGACTAAGCCAACGTTTTCAAGGGTCTCTAAGTTGCGATAGACGGTGGAGAGATTGATTCCTGGATGCGTAAGGCGGACTTTCTCGGCGATCTCTTCTGGCGTTGAGTGACCCAGTTCGCGAACGGCCAATAAGACGAGTTCGCGTTGAGGGGTAAGGCGAAGCCCTTTTTCACGTAGTTCGTGTCTATCGGCCATGTGGCAATCTTAGGCGAAGAAAGAGTAAATAGAGCTCGCAGCCTAAACACAGGTTAAATACCGCGTTTAAAAAGGCGGCGGCAAGGGCGAAGCTAATCGCGAGTGTGAAAATCGATGTCACCCCGGAGATTGCTCCAACGATCGCAGCAACGATAAAAAGAAGGCCAAGGCTCTGTGCAAACTGTGGGGCTCGGCTCTCTTCAAAAATAACAGCTCCCTTGAGTCGAGGTTTAATAAGCTTACGAAAGAGAACTCCATAAGGGGTGAACTGCGGGCCACGGAAGGCACCGATTGCAAAGATGATCCCTTGTGCGATCACAATCCAGATGTTAGAACTTACTAGCGCTACTGAGAGAATAGTAAAAGTTAGCGCCGCCGAAAAGCGAGGCCCTCTAGCATCGATTAAAACAGATGGGTTTTTTGCCGTAAAAACTTCAGTCATTTGGGTTTCCTTTGGTCGTTGAATGGGTAATTGTTTTTAAGTTACAACAATTACATTCGACACAAAGAGCCAGCAAGGCGACCGAAATCTATTACCCGTCGCTTGGTGAAATTGCTGGCTAAAGACATGTGTAAATATTAAACTGCGCGGCACAGATTAGCGAGTTGCGAACTACTTGCCGATAGCCGCCAACGCCGTAAGAACCTGTTCGCGTTTAGGTGCACCAGTGGCACGTGCAATTTCGCGCCCACCAGAGTCGAGTATCAGTGTTGTTGGCGTACTTAAGATATTTAAGGTTCGAACCAAATCTAAATTAGCTTCGGCATCGACCTCAATGTGGGCAACATCGCTTAATCCACTCACGATATTTTCAAGCAGGGCGCGGGTTGCTCGGCAAGGTGTACAAAAAGCCGAAGAGAACTGCAGCAGTGTGGCGCGAGAACCTAGCGGTCCACCAATCATCGACTGAGTAAGCATGGCTTGGGTGATCACTAACTCTCCAGATTTAGCCTTAACCTCACCCCGCGAGCGCCGATGCCAGAGGCCAAATGCGCCGGCTAGTGCGATCACAACCGCGAGTGGAAGCAATGATTTCATGAGGGTAGTCTCTACCAATGGCCAAGGTGTTGCTACTGACAAACACATATGGCGCGAGCGCCGAAACCTTACCGGCGCTGGGATTACTCGCACATAATGTGCGTATCTTGCCCGCCGAAGCCAGCGTCCTAGTCGATGTCCCCGATGTCGATGTCATCCTCGTCGATGCCCGCCGCGATTTACCTGGGGCGAAATCACTGACCAGGTTGCTTACAACGACCGGTCTTGGCTGCCCAATAATCGCTATAACGACCGAGGGTGGTTTATCGGCCGTGAGCAGTGACTGGGGGGTCGATGATGTCATGCTCGATACATCGGGCCCGGCAGAGGTAGATGCGCGAATTCGGATCGCCGTTGGCAAACATAGCGCCGCTATTGCTCAGAGCGATCCACACTCGGGTGAGATTAGGTCCGGTGATGTTGTAATCGATGAAGCGAGTTATACCGCCCGCCTTAAGGGCAATCTCTTAGATTTAACCTTTAAAGAGTTCGAGCTTTTAAAGTATCTAGCGCAACACCCTGGCCGAGTCTTTACTCGCGCGCAGTTGTTACAGGAGATCTGGGGCTACGACTATTTCGGCGGCACACGAACGGTAGACGTACATATTCGTCGCCTGCGTTCAAAGCTAAGTCCCGAGTTTGAAGCGATTATCGGAACCGTTCGCAACGTCGGCTATCGATTTACCCTTCCTTCTAATAATAAAGAGAGCTCTATAAACGAGCGTGTGTAAATGCGCCATATTTTAAAGATTCACCGATTACTTGGCGATCAGATTCCAGCTCCTCAACATAGCTTCACTATTGAGCTCTTTAACCCTGAAAAACATAAGCAGGAGTGGCTAGATTTAAATAATCAGATATTTATAGATCATCCCGATCAAGGTAACTGGGTTATGGCAGATCTTGAAAACCGAATGGCAGAACCTTGGTTTGATGCCACTGGATTCTTTCTTGCAATCGATGGCGGGCAGATCGTCGGCTCTTGTTGGAGCAAGATTCATCACGATCATGTAAATCAGGGGCCAGTTGGAGAGCTCTACGTTATTGGTGTCGCTAGCCATTACGGGGGCCGTGGTGTTGGTCTTGCGGTTTCAATCGCCGCCTTGAACTACTTCACAGCCAAAGGAATCACCGAAGCGATGCTCTATGTCGATGCCGATAACGAAAAGGCTTTAAAGCTATATAAATCACTAGGCTTTAATTAAAACTGGAGAAATAAAAAAAGAGCCAGAGGAAGAGCTGGCTCTTTTTTTATTGTATCCCTCTAAGGTCGAACAGGTTTCTTTGGCTTAGCTGGAACCGTTGCCTTTGCTGCAGCGACCGCGGCTTTAAAAGCTGCGCGTGCAGCGCTCTTGGCCTCGGGTGTTGTTGCTGCGGCGATTGCCGCTTTTGCCGTTACATGTGCCGCTTTGATTGCAGCGCGTTCAGTTGAAATCGCTGCCTGGCGTGCCGTACGCGCGCTTTTAAACGCCGCTTTCTGCGCATCAAATGCAGCCTTTTGTTCTACTGTCAACGCATGCTTTTTTACAGTTGGCGTTGCAGTATCTGCGCTTGCTCCCGTGACACCCGCAAATGCAAAGAGACCAGCCACTGTAATGGCTGTGATGCTTCGCTTAACTAGTTTCATAATCCCCTCGAATTCCCCACAAGTTCTTGCGGATAGCCCAAAAGTAGAGGCCGGATTAGTGAAAAGCCACTGCCTAGTGTGTGGATTATCTGTGAGTTAGCGGGCGAGAATCTCAGCTAAGCCGGAGATAAGGCGATCGACATCATCGTGGGTTGAGTACGGGGCAAGACCCGCGCGCAAGGCACCACCATCGCCGAGACCTAACTTTCTCGAAGTTTCTAGGGCGTAAAAGTTATGGGCGGGGAGATTAACTTTCTTAGCCACCATCGCCGAATAAATATTGGCGCTTTCATGTCCCGCAAAAGAGAAATAAATAGTGGGTGTGCGATGGCTTGCATGGCCATACATCTTCACTCCTGGCAGCGCCTTTACTCGCTCCTCCATGTACTCCATGAGTTCATCTTCATAACGCTCTAACGCCTGCATTGAGTTGACGATCTTTTCTCGCCGCGTAGTTCCTGCCCCAGGCGCCATCTCGGCAATGAAATTTACGGCCGCGGTGCAGCCCGCCATAAGTTCATAAGGCAAGGTACCGAACTCAAACTTTTCCGGAACGTTACTCGTAGACGGTAAGAGTTTGTCATTGTTTAACTCATTAAGTAAAGCAGGAGTTGCCGCCAACGCTGAGCAGTGTGGGCCCATTAACTTATAGAAAGAAAAGCCAAAAAAATCTGCGCCAATTTCTCGAGCACTTATTGCAGTATGCGGAGTTAAATGCACACCATCAACATAAAACAGTGCACCAACTTTATGTACCGCAACACCAATCGACTTTAAATCTGGTCGAGTACCGATCGTGTTTCCAGCACCTGTAATTGCAACTAACTTGGTCTTGGAAGATAAAACCGCTTCGACTGCGGCAACGGTTAACTCGCAGCTTTGTGGATCAAACTCTGCCCAGCGCACCGTTGCACCAACGGCCTCGGCGGCTTGAATCCATGGTCGGATATTTGAATCGTGATCTAACCGGCTCACAACGATCTCATCGCCTGGCCCCCAACCCTTGGCCAGGGTCCGTGAAAAGTCATAAGTAAGTTGCGTCCAAGAACGGCCATAGACCACGCCCGCTGGATCGACATCGATTAAATCACCCACGGCCTTTCGAAACTCGGTAACAACCTCATCGGCGTTGCGCTCGGATTCGGTGTTGGTGTTGCGATTGGAGATCGGCTTAGTGATCGCATCGGCGATAGCCGCTCCTACAACATCGGGTACTTGGCTACCCCCCGGACCATCGAAGAAGGCAAGACCTGTATTGAGTGAGGGAAAGTGTGAGCGAATCTTTAAGACATCGTAAGTCATAGACGGCAGGCTATCACTGGACGAGCTCGGCGCACATTGAACGAAACGCCTTGGTATGGGCATCGACATCTTCGGCCGTTGTATCGGGGCACATCAGCGCCATATTATGAAAGGGTGTAATTAAAAATCCATCGTTGAGCATACGTAAGTGAATGTACTGCTCGAGCTCAAAGTCTCCAGCGCTATGTGCCGCAGCACCGGTCGTCGGCGCACTCGTTGCAAACATGTACTCGCCCCGTGCACCCAAACGGTTGACTGTCCAAGGTAGATCAAACTCTTTAATACTGGCATCGACGCCATCAGACCAGCGTGTCCCCAAATTGATCATATGATCAAAGTTTTCCTGGGTTAATACACTGCTTAACGTTGCACGCATAGCCGCAAGAGTTAAAGCGTTTCCAGCTAAGGTGCCACCGATTCCACCGGTATCGATAATCTCTAACTCGACCATTTTCTTTATTGATTCGGCGATCGCAGAGCTCATACCAAAGGCTCCAGCCGGGATTCCACCTGCGATCGCCTTTCCGATTGTTAGAAAATCTGGCTTTAAGCCGAGATCGCCCGTCATGCCACCTGGACCTACTGAGATCGTGTGGGTCTCATCGATAATCAGGATCGCACCGTATTTCTTAGCTAACTCCGCCACCGCATCTAGATAGCCAGGCAACGGCAAGACAATTCCAACGTTTGTCATCGCCGGCTCCATCAAGATCGCGGCAACGTCGCCATGGGCTAAAGCTCTTTCCATAGCCGCGACATCATTAAATTCGACAACCCGCGTTGTTTGATCAAGGGCAATCGGTGCACCGATATTTCCCTCGCGGGCTACGGTATTGCCCGCTTCATCGAGCGTTGCAAATGTCTCATCGACCGAGCCGTGATAACAGCGATCGATAACAATGATTTTTGATCGACCGGTAATCAATCGGCTATAGCGAATCACATGGCGGTTAGCATCGGTCGCTGAGACTGTGAACTGCCACAACGGCAGTCCAAATCGGCGAGCTAACTCGGCTGAAACAATCGCCGCATCCGGCGTTGGCAACATTGCAGTAATACCTTTACCAACTTGGTCGCGGATCGCAGCGATGGTGGCATCGGGTGAGTGTCCCGTCATCGATCCAGTATCACCTAAACAAAAATCAATATACGTATTGCCATCGACATCGCTAAAGCGCGCACCCTTAGCCCTCTCAACAAATACTGGGTATGCCCCAGGCCACTTAGCCATCCATGACATGGGTACTCCACCCGGCATATTTTTCTTACCCGCCTCAAATAACTCACCACTCTTAGGGTGTAGAGCTAGAAAGCGTGCATCCTCTTTCTTGCGAAGCTGGGCTAGTAGTGTGCGGTTTATCATTTTTAATCCAGATCCAATCGCTCAAAGAGAAATAAAGCCTCAATATAATCCTCGCCGGTAATCCCTAAGTTCTGGGCATCAGGGGGCGCAGTCTGCGGTTCGATACATACGCCCTCACTATCTTCGGTGTAGACGACCCACCATGGTGCATCGCTCTCAATTGAAATCCGCGCAACGTCCTCCCAAACAACTGCCGGAACTCCTTTGATTCCAGTAAATGCATCGTCCCAAGGCTGTTGGGTTGGTGCAGACCGCTCACCCGTAGGAATGCCTTCAAAGTTTCGAATCAACATCTCGGTCGCTTCGAACTCGATTTCGGCGCTGCCACCATTATCCAAATCGCGTGCAAACCAAGGGTGCAGCCCCATCCAGATCGGTAAATCGCAGCCATTTGCATCGTATTCAAGTGACCAGCGCACGGCATCATCTAGGACTTCAATGCGTTGTTCGACCGTCGCTCCGTTATAGGGAGCCGGCAGGTGTAGTAAAGAGCGGCCCGGCCCAATTTCGGTCCACGATGAGATTAATCCAAAGCCATGCAGAGCGTGCGGGGGATCGATGGTGGCGGGAAGTTGAAAGCTTTCGCCCTTGGTATTTCTGATCAGCCCTTCGTTAATGCGCCCAGCCCAAGGCGCCATCGCATACCAACCCGATGTATGTACCTGTCCCCGAAATGGAAGGGCGAACTCGTTATCGCGCCATTTAAGGGAGACGATACGCGCACCATTGTCATCATCGATTGCAATTTGAAACTCGGCATCATCAATGAACTGCATTTTTTTCCATCGCCTCTATTAGTTCGTGCATTCGTGGAGGCTGTGCGCCTGCACGTGAACATGTAATTCCGGCGGCAACGCCAGCTCGGTGCAAAACCTCATTTAATCGCTTACCTGATAAGCCATCTACTGCAAATTTTATAATCGCTTCGACGATAACTGCACCGACGGTATCGCCAGCACCAACGGTATCGATAACTTCAACGTGTGCACCATCGACCTCTTCCATTCCAAACTCGGTATAACCAATTAACCCTTGCGCACCTCGTGTAATTACAACGCAGCGAACGCCCTGGGCGATCCAACGATGTGCGACTTCGTCCAAAGTTTCATCTGGATACAACCATTTAATATCATCATCGCTGACTTTTACCAGCGATGAGATTGATACCCATCGCTCAACGGCTTCGATATATGTAAGGCGATCACCCATCACCGATGGTCGGATATTAGGATCAAAAACAATTGGCGCAAACTCGCCAACCCCAATCGCCCAATCAAAGAGCACGCTGGCTCCAGGCTCAATTATCGTAGCCAGGGTGCCTATATGCAGTAGCGATGGCTTTAGCCGCTCAGGATCCGGCAGCCATTCTGCTCTGAAATCAAAGGTCGCCGTATCTTTAATTTTAAATTCATAACTTGCGCCACCTTTATTATCTACCGTTACGGTGGCAGTGCACGTTGGCTGTTCACTTATTAAGCAAAGGGATAAACCAACTCCATCACGCGCTAACTCTTTTCGTGCGCTTACACCGTGGGCATCGGTTGAGATTCCATCGATAAAATCTACTTCGTATCCCAGCCTAGCCAACGCCTTGGCTGTATTTGCCGGTCCACCACCAACGACCATTCCCGTTGGCAAAATATCGATCAACACTTCACCAACCACCCAGATACTCAACTAAGCTCGCCTTTGCGCGCAAGAAACTCGGCGATTACTTCAACGCCTAAAAGATGATCCTGCACTTGTGGAAGTCCACTTATTAATAAGATTCCAGTAAAGCCTATGCCCGTAACATTCAAAGGTATGCCTCCACCATGAATCGCATGTGTCGCTTCGGGCATTGCATTCACTTCATACCAGTTGATCCCCGCCTCTTCGGCGAGAACCCGTTCATACATCGTTGAGTTACCGGTTGCCATCACCACTCTCGCCTTGCGCGCGATCCATGAGTCGTTACTTTCATCTGAGCCAGTCAGTGAGACGTGAAAAACAATCCACTCCTTAAGCCGAACTTCAATTGCGATCGGTAGCGCGCGATCCTCTGCAATTTTTTTGGCGATCTCACCGATTTCAATCGCCTCGGCCTGGCTCAGCGATGGCAGCGTTAAGGTGCGCGCCTCTAACGCCAACCCGGCACTCGTAAATCCACCCGTCGTTTCGACCACAGGGCAATCTTGCCTTACTGTGGCTCCATGATCACTATCCCTAAAAGCGAGCTCACCGTTCACCCACTATGCCTTGGCGGAAATGTCTTTGGCTGGAGCGCCGATGAGGCCCAGTCGCAGGCCGTGCTCGATGCCTATGTCGGCCATGGCGGCAACTTCATCGATACGGCCGATATTTACAGTGAGTGGAAAGAGGGTAATCCCGGCGGAGACTCGGAAAGGATTATCGGGACATGGATGAAGGCGCGCGGCAATCGCCAATCGATGGTCATTGCGACCAAGGTGGCAAAGTATTCAAAGCGTCCAGGTCTATCGGCGGCAAATATCATCGCCGCTTGCGATGAGTCTCTGGCACGGCTGCAAGTTGATTACATCGACCTCTATTACAGCCATCAAGATGATGAGAGCGTGCCGCTGGCTGAGACCTTGGGGGCATACACGCAGTTAATCGCTGCGGGAAAAATCCGTTATATCGCGGCATCAAACTTCACCGCCGCGCGTCTGCAAGAGGCGCTGGAATTTAGCGCCCAGAACTCACTTGCCTCTTATATCGCTGTGCAGGATCACTACAACTTAATGTTTCGTGGCGAGTTTGAAACCGGGAGCCAGAGCGTTCTGCGCGAGCGTTCAATTAGCGCAATTCCATTTTTTGGTTTAGCACGGGGATTTTTAACCGGTAAATACCGCCCCGGAATCACCGTCGACTCGGTTCGTGCACAAGGTGTCGCCGAGTACTGCAATGAAAAGGGCTTTGCGATTATTGCAAAGCTTGATGAGATTGCAAAGGAGCACAGCACGTCGGTCGCCGCGGTGGCACTTGCCTGGCTTCGTTCAAATCCCACAGTGAGTGCACCGATCGCATCTGCCCGTACCGTCGAGCAGTTAGAGGAGATAGTTCACATCATTGAACTGGGCGCCGCAGAGGTTGCTGCACTCAATACTTTAAGTAGTTA
>JBBAMX010000012.1:45768-53581 GCA_040402335.1 Candidatus Planktophila sp. | reverse complement strand
GGCTAACTTTGTAAGCGCTTCACCGCTAACACGATAGACGGTCCAATCATCCATGGGCTCTGCGCCTAAGGATTTATAGAAATCGATCGATGGCTGGTTCCAATCAAGGACCCACCACTGCAACCTTTCATAGCCGCGATCAATACAGATTCGACCCAGCTCTTTGAGAAAGGCCATTCCGTAGCCCTTTCCACGGTGAGCGGGATCGACAAAGAGATCCTCCAGATATATCCCTGGCTTACCAACCCAGGTTGAGTAGTTTAGAAACCAGATAGAGATTCCAACGACGAGCCCGGCATCTTCGGCGACATGGCAGAAAGCAGTTGGGCTCTGGCTGAAAATAGCCTCTTCAATCTGTTGGACTGTAGCTTTTGCTTCAAGTGGCATTTTTTCATAATCGGCGAGATCTTTAATTAGTTGATGAATGCGTGGTACATCTTCGATGCGCGCTAATCTGATTGCAGATTTACTCATATTGGGAGTCTATAACGCTTACGGGATATGGCCTCTATGAGTAAATCCTGCTGCAGTGTTTTAAGGGCTTTTTCAACCTGAGATTCCTCTGGCCATAACTTCTTAATTGCATTCTCAGTCAGTGATTTATTCTCGCGCAGCGCTTGAACGATTGTGCCGCGGCACTTTCTATCGGTGCCGTGCCAGTCCTGTGATTTACGGACTAGATCGCTCTTTGGGTAACCATTTTTACGCCAGTTGCACATTGCAATAACTGGGCAGATTTCACACTTCGGATTTTTCGATGTGCAGACAATCGCACCTAACTCCATGGTTGCCGCGGCCCAGATATGTGCATTCTTTTCTGGAAGCAATGCAAGACGCCTAGATTTCTCACGGCTTGTTGGTGCAGGTTTTGGATGCTCGTTGCCATCTATAACACGTGTCAGGACTCTACGGATATTTACATCCAGCACTAATATGCGTTGATCAAAGGCAAAGGCTGCGATAGCAGCTGCGGTGTATTCGCCGATTCCGGGGAGAGTTTGTAATGTTTCAAGATCCTCTGGAACTTCATTGTTGAAATCTTCGGCGATGATTTGAGCTGCAGCATGTAAGCGCAGCGCACGGCGTGGATAGCCAAGTCGACCCCAGGCGGTAATAACTTGGGCAGGAGATGCTTGTGCTAAATCTTTTGGGGTAGGCCAGCGATCCATCCATTCAATCCACTTTGGCAGGACTCGATTGACTGGAGTCTGTTGCAACATGTATTCACTGACCATCACGCCCCAAGGCGTTGTGTTGCGCCAGGGTAAATCCCGTTTGTTTTTCTTAAACCAATCAACTATCGGCTTAACAAGTGGGTTCATTCGCCAGTGATTTTTACCCGTGAGAGCGCTTGATCAAGGCGTG
Source organism: Candidatus Planktophila sp. (assembly GCA_040402335.1). Lineage (GTDB taxonomy): Bacteria > Actinomycetota > Actinomycetes > Nanopelagicales > Nanopelagicaceae > Planktophila. The sequence goes on along the minus strand of JBBAMX010000012.1, from coordinate 52,216 downwards.
ATACTTCTACGATCTCCATACCCGCAATTTTTGTCTCAGAGCCAGTGGGCACTAATGCGCGTTTGAAACCGAGGCGAAATGCCTCCTGCAGCCTGCGATTTACACCGCTTACCTTTCGAATCTCACCAGCTAAACCAACTTCACCAATAGCAACTAGATCAGATGGCAACGCGAGTCCTTTAGCGGCCGAAGCGACAGCTAGTGCCAGGGCTAAATCGGCAGCGGGCTCAGACATCTTCATGCCACCAACGGTCGCGGCATATACATCGCGACCACCAACGCGCACACCTGCGCGAAGTTCGAGAACTGCGAGCGTCATTGATGTTCGGGCAGAGTCAAGACCAGAGACAACGCGACGTGCATTTCCAAAGTCATTTTCGCGGCCTTGGCTTACTAAGGCTTGAATCTCTGCAAGTAAAGGGCGGCGGCCTTCAAGGGTGACGGTGACGCAAGTTCCTGGGACGGGCTCGGTATGTCGAGATGTAAATAAACCTGTGGGATCTAAAACAGATTCGATACCTGCATCGCTTAAATCAAAGCAGCCAACCTCATCCGATGCACCGAAGCGGTTTTTAATTGCGCGGATTAATCGTAGCCGTGAGTGGCGCTCACCTTCGAACTGTAAAACCACATCGACGATATGTTCGAGCAAGCGAGGGCCGGCAATGGATCCATCTTTTGTCACGTGGCCAACTAATAATAAAGTGATATCGCGATCTTTACAGATTCGAATTAACGCACCGGCTACTTCGCGTACCTGTGTCACTCCACCAGGTGAGCCATCGGCAGTTGCACTTCCGATTGTTTGGACCGAGTCAATAATTACTAGTTGTGGTTTAACGGCATCGATATGTGCAATAACTGCACCTAAATCAGTTTCAGAGGCGAGAAATAAAAGTGGATCGATAGCTTTAATACGCTCAGCGCGCAAGCGAACTTGAGAGGCAGATTCTTCACCGCTGATATAAAGCGCGGATAATCCTTTAGATGCAGTCTGTGCTGCAACGGAAAGTAGTAACGTAGATTTACCAACTCCAGGTTCACCCGCTAATAAAATCGCAGCTCCTGGAACCAGGCCACCACCTAAAACTCGATCTAACTCAGAGACTCCAGTTGGGCGTGCATGGGCAGCAGATAGATCAACATCACCAATTGGTGTGGCCTTATGTGTTACATGACCTGGAACAAGTGAGAGTTTCTTGGGCGCGGCAATCTCTTCTACACAGCCCCACGCCTGGCACTCACCACAACGCCCTACCCATTTCTGTGAGCCCCATCCGCATTCAGTACAGCGGAAGGGATCCTTTTCGACTTTAGCCATGAGTAGAGCCTAGAACGAAGGGCTGACTATTTCTTCTGAGCCGCAAGTGTTGCTGGATGTTGGATGACAAAGAGTGGGAGTGAGCGGGATTGGGCATCACGGATTCCAGCCATACGTGTGTTGCAGAGCTTTGCAAGTTTGGAGTAGGCCTCTTCGCCCATCAGTTTTTCAAGCTCATGCTGATTAGAGATATAAACCGGCTTTTTTCCGACATGGGCATCGCTATTACTGGTGCAGTACCAATCAAAATCATCGCCACCATCGCCCCAAGCAAGTCGCTCATACTCACCGATTACGGTGACGGAGTATTGGCGCTCGCCAACTTCGCGAGTTTCAAAACTTCTGCGAAGCGGTAACTGCCAGCAGACATCGGGCTTTGTGTCTGCAAAATGCTTTTCTTCCTTTATTGCTAAGTGATGTAAAGCGCAGCCAAAAGATCCTGTGTAACCTTCGGCCTCATAACCTTTGCGATTTAAAAATATGCAACCCTCTTCTACACGACGTGTTTTACGATCGCCATCTTCATCTTTTTCAGAGATCCGAAGCTTTGCTCCTGGCTTCTTGGGACGAGCCTGCGAATAAAACTGCCACATCTCTGGCGTTAAATTTGCTGCGGCCTTATCGGTACGCGCTTCATCATCTGCATCGGTGTACATGGCACCCTCAGTGCAACAGCCAAAATTCGGCTGGCTCTTAAATACACCTTGGCAACCATCGCCATAGATACATGTCCAGTACGAGGTCAACCAGGTGAGATCACATTTAAAAATTTCATCAGGAGCCTTCGGGTCCGTGAACTCAACCCAATCACGTGCAAAACCTGGCTCTACTTCGGGCATAGACAGAGAGCCTACACGCATAAGGGATAGGCTTGGACAATGAGCAGGTTGATATCGGTCACTGTAATTGGTGCTGGTGTAATGGGTGAAGCGTTAATCGCTGCATTAATTTCATTTGGAGTTGCACCATCATCTATCGCCGTTATCGAAAAACGTAAAGCCCGCGGCGATGAACTGATTGATCGCTACGGTATTTCAGTCGGTGAGCTTGAGACCAGCGTTCCTAAGGCCGAAATTATTTTACTCGTGGTCAAACCAGCAGATATGGCCGACCTCTTAGCCCAGTTAAAGCCATTGATTAACCCTGATTGCCTCATCGTTAGCTTTGCTGCAGGTAAGAAACTTTCATTCATATCCGATGGCCTGGCAACCGCCAACCCGCTTATGCGTGTGATGCCAAATACGGCAACGATTGTTGGAGCAGGAATGGCCGCTATCTCATGCGGGCCTGGAGTAACTCCGCAACAGCGCGAATTTGTCTTTGGATTTCTAGGTGCAACTGGAAAAGTAGTAGAGCTTCCCGAGGATTTACAGGATGCCGTAACAGCGACAAGTGGATCAGGGCCGGCATATTTCTTTAGGTTCGTTGAAGCGATGGTCGCAGGTGCTCAAGCTTTGGGTTTATCCCATGAGGTTGCCACCGAGCTGACCGTTCAGACAATAATCGGCGCCGCTAAATTATTAGAGCTCTCCGGTAAATCTGCAACAACGCTTCGTGAAAATGTCACGAGTCCAAATGGGACAACGGCGGCGGCCCTTGCCAGCCTAGAAGAAGCCCAGATCTCTACGATTATTGTTACCGCTATGAAAGCCGCGCGCGATCGCTCGCAGGAATTAGCGTGAAGCGCTTTTTTTTAACTCTCTTAATCTCAACGCTTATAGTGATTCCTATCGGAAATGCCGCTGCCAAAAAGATCTCAGTTCAGCCCCTAAAACTCATTGGAGCTATAGCCAATAAAGATGATGTGGCTGGGGCAGTTGTTTCAGGTAAAACCATCCTTCTTTTTGGTACGGCCGTAGATAGATCTTTCGTTCGTGCCGTCGATCTCAACGGTACGGCTTTATGGAGTATCGTCCTGGATCCAGATTCACCCTCGATCGCAACGGCCGGTACCCTCGATGGTGAGGGTAATATCTGGATTGCAGGCACTACTTCACTTGAGCGCCAATCACCATTGCCCACACCAACTCCAATCCTGAATCCCGATAACCTCTCCAACACTCCAGATGTGTTTATTCCAGCGTTAAATACCGTTGCGCTCTGGAAAATTCCAGCCGGTCAACGCAGCGCCACTTTATATACGGCGCGCCAGCCAGCGGCCGTTTTAATCAATGGCATTGCAGTAGATAAGAATGGAGCATCCTTGGTTGGATTAACACAGGGGATTAAAGGAAGTTCTGGCTTTTTAATCAGCGCCAATGCATTGGGAGAGTTTGGTGCGCCGTTAATTATCGGTTCAACATCCACGGCTTTAGATGCCGTTGTGCGACAGAGTGATGGCTCCCTAACTCTGACCGGAGCAAGTGGTGAAGGTCTTGCAGGTAAAAAACTCGTTGGATTAGTAGATGCAGTAGTAATTAAGATTTCAAAGGGTAACAAAACTACTTTTGTTCTTCGCAGCTCAGCATACAAAGCTAAACGGAGTTGGAGTAGTGCATCGACATCACTTCTCTTGGGGGGAGAGGTTGTTAGCGGTGCCAAGAGTGAGAGTGCAGTAACTAAGTTCACTAACTCACTTGTGCCACAGTGGACATATCGATTTGCCACAGCTGGTCCGATTTTTACACTTGGTGCCACACAGGTAATCTTTAGCTCAACGGCGCCGATAGCGGCGCTAAGTAATTGGGCACCGAAAAACGCGCAGCCAATTCTTTTGCGCTTTGATCTTAAGGGTGCGATTGTTCAAGCGTTGAGTGCGCCCAAGGATCAGAGCGGAGTTATTGCTTTAATTAACTCTAAGGAGTTAGGCACCATAGCGCTGACTTCCAACGCCGATCTTATTTCAATATTTTCGGCTAGTTGACTAAGGTTTTAAAATCGCCAATTTGTTATTAACGCTCGCCAGTAGATACTTCACTTTATTCACGCTCACCCATGCACTCGCAGTTGGATCTGAGCTCTGGGTACTTCGCACTAAATGAATAGCCGACTGGCCAGCAAGGCTTTTACTCGTATCGAGGGCACAAAGACGATCTGCACAGTTAAAGATGATTGTTTTTTCATTGATTGAAAGATTTGCACCTGGTGTTCCAAAGTTTTCAGTCGTAATCTTAGAAATACTCAAGGGTGCACTCAACATTGCCCATCTTATTTGATTTGGATTAGGGAAAGAGGAGGTCGAAGTAGAGAGCCAAGTAGCCATAACATCGCCATTGACTTTAGCTAGCGCGACGTCATATCCGAAGATAGATGCATCATCGGATGAGACATCAAGGCTTTGATAGCTCCAAGAGTTTGAATCACTTCCCGTTCGAGTAGCAACCCGGACGGCGCCGGCCGAGATCTCTTTCTTTTGATTAACGCTCACAACAGAGTCGTATAAGAGATAGGTCTTTGCACCATCGAAAACGGCCTGTAAGTGAAAACCAACGTCACCCGTTGACCGGCCATCGATCTTACGATCGCCATCGATTAACTCGTAAACCCACGGGGCGCTCTTAATCTTAACTGCCCCAAGAAGAATACCCTGACTCTCATCACGATAAAAGACTTGCACCGATGAGGCTGTTGCTACGCAGGCGTTAGAGACACTAACGTCACTGGACGTACGGATGCGATTAGGATTTTCAAAGGTATTTATCTCAGTGCCATTGCCATCTACAATTTCGAAGGTAAAGCTTTTACCGTTGTAGGTGGAGTAACGCAGATCCTTATCGAGGGTATCGCTATAGAAAATATGTAAAGTTTGTTTGATACCACTGCCATTAACACAGAGTGAGATTCCGCTATTTATTGGGTTAGAGGTCCGTCCATTTGTCCCACCCGCACCATCGACAATTGTTTTTTTCCAGATTTTGCCGTCAAAGATAGCGAGTTTCAAAGCTCCGCTTTGAGTATCGGTATATGCGATTGCAGGTTTCCCATTAAAAACCGTACTTGTAACTGATTTACCATCAGCGCCGCTATCTAAAACCGTGCTTTTCCATCCTGGTTGTGGAGTTATCGGCTTTGTCGTTGCGGCCAGCGATGTCCCGAGCGAGTTTTTAGCGATGACTGAGAATGTATATGAAGCTCCATTAGTGAGGCCAGTAACTAGAAATGGGCTAGATAATGCCCGCTTTTCAACACCGGTTTTGAGATTTTTTACAACGTATTCGGTGATTTGTGCGGTGCGAAGATTCACTGGTGGATCAAATGAGATAAGCGCAGATCCATCTGAAGTAAAGGCTTGAACATTTCGTGGAGTTTCAGGAAGGCCAGTTGCGACACCTACTGGCGGCTTTGCCCGCATGTCATCGATCATGGCGAGCAGTAGTGGCCCGGGGGCTTTAAAAATCTCACCTGGATCCAAGTTGGGTGTCATGATTGAGTCGGGGCCGGTTTTTGGAAATGCTGCCTCATCTAAGTGACTCGTAGAAGATCCAGGTTCGTACTGTGATGGTGTGTATAGCTTTGGCTTAACGCCTCCATTTGCTTTGATGGCGATTTCGCCCGACCAGTACAGCGGCGATGTTAAAGCTTGAGCAAGTTCGCGCGATGGGGTTGGTAAGTCGGCTAAGCGCCGGCCATCGGGAGTTTGGGCGTATGCATCGAAGGGAGTTGGCTGGTCGATACTTGCGATTGCGAAGTTTGAATCGTAAGACTCACTTGATAAAAAGCCTAGGCCATGCGCAATCTCATGTAAGAAGACCGATTCAAGATCGTATTCGCGATTCGTCGGCGTTCCATCTCCACGTGTGTTCCAATCACCAGTGGAGTTTACTTGAATAATAATATCGGGATTGGATTTATCTAAATCCTTTCCAGATAACGCATTTGCCAAGGCTGATGTGTACCAGAGTGATTGATCTGGAGCACCGGCAAATGCCGAGAAAAAATTTGATGGACGTGCGCTTCCGAGAACTCCCCAAGAGCTTGAGCGCCCCCATGATGCATCTACTTTTACGGGAACTGTTGATGTGAAATTCGCCGACCATACATCGACGGCGGCCTGAACCTCTTTTTTTGCCCAATCGGGGAAGTTGTTATACGTGACAACGAACTTAGATTTATTTGCCGCAACGGCGAACTTTGGCCGCGGCTGTGGTGTTGCCACCGAGTTTTTACCAGCGTAGAGGTGGCCCCATT
>JBBAMX010000012.1:43606-45668 GCA_040402335.1 Candidatus Planktophila sp. | reverse complement strand
GGCCGCGGCTGTGGTGTTGCCACCGAGTTTTTACCAGCGTAGAGGTGGCCCCATTTCAGCGCCGGTCGCTCTAAAAATAGCGCCTGAGCCGATGGCGCGTTAATAAGCGATCCAAGCAGCAGCGCGGCGATAGCCATCGCCCATAGCTGCTTAAAATGAGGAGTTCGCATAAGCACAAAGACTATCAAGATGAGATGCTTTCGCTATGGTCGAAAGCATTGATAACCCGGACTCTAGGCAAATTGACAGGCTTGACGGTAACACCGTGACGGTCCACACCCGACATGGCTGCCACTTATGCGAAAGCGCCATCAAAGTTTTGGAGTCGATGCAGGAAGAGCTAGATTTTAAGATTGAAAAGATTTTTATCGACGGAGATTCAAATTTAGAAACACTGTACGGAGAATCGATCCCTGTTATCTGGATAGATGGTGAACACCATGATTTCTGGCGAGTTGACCCTGATCGCTTTAGATCTTGCCTTGAAAAACGTCGTCAGCGTCGATAATTTTGTAAGAGTAACCCTGTTCGGCTAAAAAGCGCTGCCGATTTTGTGCAAAATCCTGATCGATCGTATCTCGCGAGATCACCGAATAAAACTTTGCACTACGACCATCGGACTTTGGCCGAAGAATTCTTCCTAATCGCTGAGCCTCCTCTTGTCGGCTACCAAATGCCCCCGATACTTGAATCGCAATCGTTGCATCGGGTAAGTCGATAGAAAAGTTAGCTACCTTTGAAACAACTAAGCAGGTAATTTCTCCAGACTTAAATTGATTGAAGAGAATTTCGCGCTCTTTTATTGGCGTATCACCCTTAATGAGTGGAACTCCCAGCGTCTCGGAGAGATCATCTAATTGATCAATGTATTGACCTATTACCAAGATCTGCTCACCTGCATGTTTTTCAACGAGAGCTTGAACTACATCTCGCTTAGTGCGAGTTGTTGCACATGTACGATAACGATTTTCGGGCTCGGCAGTGGCATACAACAAGCGCTCACTTTCGGTTAAGTTCACACGTACTTCAATGCACTCAGCGGGGGCGATATAGCCCTGAGATTCGATCTCTTTCCATGGAACGTCATATCGCTTAGGGCCGATGAGAGAAAAGACCTCACCCTCCATGCCATCTTCACGAACCAATGTGGCAGTTAGCCCTAACCGGCGACGAGATTGAATATCGGCGGTGAAACGAAAGATCGGCGCAGGCAATAAGTGAACCTCATCGTAAATAATCAAGCCCCAATCATGGGTATCAAAGAGATCTAAATGCGCATAGACACCATTTTTTTTCTTAGTCATGACTTGATACGTTGCGATAGTCACGGGACGGATCTCTTTTTTCGCCCCCGAGTACTCACCGATCTCATCTTCATTTAGCGTGGTGCGCTTTAAAAGCTCTTCCCGCCACTGTCGAGCTGCGATGGTATTTGTGACAAGGATGAGCGTCGTCGCCTTTGCATGCGCCATCGCCGCTGCGCCAACGATCGTCTTACCCGCACCACATGGAAGGACTACAACACCAGAGCCACCATGCCAGAAACCTTCGGCAGCTAACTCCTGATAGGGGCGAATCTTCCAATCCTTTTGTACTAACTCAATAGCGTGGGCTTGGCCATCGACATAACCTGCAAAATCTTCGGCGGGCCAACCTAAACGTAAGAGCGACTGCTTGATTTGGCCCCGCTGACTTGGCAGAACGGCGATTGTTTGTGCATCAATTCGAGCCCCAAGCAGAGGTGCAATTTTGCGGGCTCGGATAACCTCTTCTAATACCGCAGTATCCGTTGTTACCAGGATTAAGCCATGGACTGGATCTGCCTCTAAGCGAAGCCTCCCGTAGCGAGACATTGTTTCGGCAACGTCGATTAAAATTGAGTGTGGGACTGCATAACGCGAGTATTTAATAAGCGTATCGATTACCTGCTCGGCATCGTGGCCCGCGGCACGTGCATTCCAAAGGCCCAGTGGAGTTAGACGATATGTGTGAATATGTTCTGGTGATCGCTCGAGTTCGGCAAAGGGTGCGATCGCCCGCCTGCACTCAGTGGAAAGTGGAT
>JBBAMX010000012.1:0-43506 GCA_040402335.1 Candidatus Planktophila sp. | reverse complement strand
CGCTCGAGTTCGGCAAAGGGTGCGATCGCCCGCCTGCACTCAGTGGAAAGTGGATGATCAATATCGAGCAAGAGCGTTTTATCGCTTTGTACAATCAGCGGACCATCAACCATTAAGAATCTCCTTGATAAAAGCATGTAAGAACCGGCTGCGAATCTCTAAACTTGTTATATCTACCCACTCATGGATTGCATGAGCACCGCCACCGACTGCGCCTAAACCATCTAAGACGCGCGCTCCGGCCGCTGCGGCAAAGTTACCGTCACTGGCCCCGCCAACCGATGCGTGGCCAAGGGCCGGCATACCTAAATCCTGAGCGGTTTTTTCTGCTATTTCATAGAGCGCCATCGTTGAGTTAGTCTCAAGAGGTGGTCTATTTAATCCGCCAGTAATTTCATATCGTGTTGCTGCGTTGACTGGCTTTAAACTTCGAATAGCAGTATCGACTCGGTTAAGTTCGGCCAGAGAAAATGAGCGGATGTCGATATCTAGTACCGCCAAATCTGGAACGGTATTAGTTGTATTCCCAGCACGCAACATCGTTGGCACTACCGTTGTACCAAGCTCACTATTTTCAAAGTGGGAGACGGCCAAGATCGCATGTCCCATTTCAACCGTGGAGTTAACACCCTTTTCGGGCTCGAGCCCGGCATGTGACGCCTTGCCATGAATCTTTATTTGATACATAGCGGTGCCTTTGCGGCCAGTCTTCAGCTTTCCATCTAGACTAGCTTCAAGCACAAGTACGGCCTTGGCCTTGGCCGAGATCTCTTTTATAAAATCCTTGCTTGTCGCACTCCCGGTCTCTTCATCACTTGTTGCAACAAGTGCGACCGATCCTTGGAGATCTTTCATGGCGTATAGGGCCTGTATGAATCCAGCCTTCATATCGAAAATACCGGGACCTGTTGCCGCGTTATCAGTAACCTTCCATAAGGGTTCAAAGGAGCCCTTAGGCCAGACGGTATCTAAATGCGCCAGCACAATTACCTCTGGCTCACTTACACCCCACCAAAAAACTGGACGACCATTTATTTCTCGGAGTTCGGCGGGCCTGCCAAGTACTTCATCTGCAATCTGGCTTGCACACTCCATGACGGTGCGACAGGCAGATAAATCTTCCGTCGGTGACTCTAAACGTACGAGTTTTTCTAACGCTGCCAACATGGGCTAAGTCTATAACGGTGCTACGCCGGTGATGCGTGGAATTCGAAAGGATTGAACTTCACCCGTTGCATGGTCGCGGGCGATCAGGGCACCGGCACTGATTCGGATAGGGTCGATAATTCTGTGAGTAAGGGCACCGTTATTATCGGCGTAGCCAATAGAGAGGGATTTCTCCTCTTGAATAAATCTATTTACTAAATCCATCGTCTCATTGGCGGTGGTGCGAGGAAGTGCACCTAAGGCCTCGCTTGCAACTTGGCGCAGGCGAACCTGTTTATGGCTAGATTTTTCACCCGTGCGAATTGAACGAATCGCCGCATTTAATAAGTCCTCATTAGGCATTTCAATTTCACCGATTATGCGAGGGGGACGTGGTTTAGTCAGTGCACGATTTGAACGTGCACCCATCAGCATTAATCCATTGGCCGACTCTGCCGCCGGTAGATAGCCAGATTCGCGTAGTACACGCATTACATCGGCGGCATCGAGATCACAAATGACGACTTCGGGAGCAATTCGGCGCAGTGCAAGAACATCCAACTTTTTATCGCTCATAATCTGGGCGATGAGGGAGGTATCTTCACATCGAATAAATGAGGATGTGTTTCCGGTGCGCAGTTTGCCATGTTTTTTTGCAACATCCGTGATCAGATATTCAAGGGGTTGGGGCATCGGTGTTCGAGAGGTCTTAATAAGAAAGGCTTTTATTTCATCACCGGTCTTGCCATGATCTAATGCTCGGCGAATCGTTGACTCACTAAAGCGATAAACCGTTGCTCCCCCACGACTCTCTATCTCGGCCATAATCGCCAACTGTTGCGAGATTTCATGTTCAAGTGGTCCAGGAGCGATTGCCGTGTTATCACCTTGAATCAATATGTGATCTACGGTCTTTGGTAGATCATTATTAACTTGCGCGAGATCATCGCCATCTAGAAAACTAACTCCGTATTTAGATACAGCGCCTTGACCGGTAATTCCTAACCACTCGGCTTCACGTAGAGACCATGCCGCTAACTCGTCTTGTAGCGATGAGTTACGGCGCACCGGTGCGCGCCAAGTGAGAAGTTCGTTGAAGGATTGTGCCGACGGAGCGATGAGTGGATTGTTGCGCAGAATCGAAAGGGTAAGTGCACGAACACGCATGGCATTTACTCGGTCAAGCTCTGGGCCAAGGGCGGCTACGTTCTTTGCCTCAGCACGTCCTACTAAACCGCTCGCGCGCGATGTGATGAGCCAGGCAGAGGCGAGTGTTTGCCAGCGATCGGCCGGTGTCAGCATTAGCCATATATCAAACTTGCTACTGGGCATAATTCGATCTTCGGCATCGATACTAATGAGCGAAGTTAGATATGCGAGCTCGGTTATAAATGCAGCACAGGATTCATCAACACCAAGATGTGTTGCAATAATTTTAAGATCACGAACTCCTAACCCGCCGGCACGCAGTGCATCGGCAGGCTCTTCGGCCCAGAAATTAAGTAGTTCTTCGACCCAGCGCAGCACCGTTGAAATATTTGCAATCGCAGCCAGATTTACTTGAGCCTCAATGCGCTTTGCTCCAGTCAAAATAGGCATCTCAATAAATCTCTCTTTATGTATCTTTCCACCGCGTAAATAAACTCCGACTTCACGCGGCAAAATCACCGTACGTTGATCCAGCGGAAGTAAGAACTTACGCTCTAACAACCAGGCAACGCCGGGTCCAGGGTTTTTAATATCACCGACACTTCCACGGGGCGGCCCCCAAATCAGACGCTCCAATATCTTTTTTGCATCGGCCGGCGCATCATCTAACTCAGTTAATTTAATCTTTGTAATCGAAGCTGGGCCAAGGCCGGCGGGTTCATTACCGATTACATCTCGAAGTTGGGTAGGTAATCTCAAGCCATCTTCTGATGGATAGATAAGGCCGATTGAAATCAAATGTTCAACCGCCTCTTTAGCGGCTTTATCGCTGAGTGCGATCAGTGATTTCAAAGAAAAAACCTCATTGAGCGAACTCGCCGCTTCCAATACTTGAAACCGCCATTGATTGAGCGCATCGATCGCACGGGCCAAACTAGGTGCCGAGCATGCCCGAACGGCGAGTGAGGCGATATCTGGTGGAACAGGCGTCACGAGATCGGGTCGAGCAACAAATAGATTTAATAGGGCAGCGTCATCAACACTACGTAAGTAGTCAGAGAATGAGCGTATTTCCATAACTTGCTTACATTACTGGGCTTTGCAAGATATTGCGTAATCAACGACGCTTGCGACGGGGGGTAAGCCAGGTAGCTAGCGCAGCCAGTCGCACAACGATTGGGGATAGCGCGCGACCAATCAGGCGGGCCCGACGGAAATCATGGATTGGCCAGCCCTCGGCCATCGCCCTCAGCCCCAGAATCGCATCTGGATTTATCGCAGAGGGATGACCAACACACTGCAAAAGTGGGAGGTCGTTATTGCTATCGGAGTAGGCATAGCACTCCGCAAGATTTAAGCCGTTTCGCTTGGCCAACTCTTGGACTGCGAGCGCCTTTTCTTTTCCATGCAACAAGGCGCCAAGTAGCTCGCCCGTGTATTTACCATCATGGATCTGGGCACGGCTTCCAAGTGCCCCAGTGAAACCAAGACGCTTTGCTATCAGCACCGCCATATCTTCAGGAGCTGCAGTAACTAACCAGACCTCTTCGTTATTGGAGAGGTGTTTTTGTGCGATATCGATAGTTCCCTGCCACATCGCAGGCGAGACATACTCATCATAAATCTCTTGAGCTATCGCTTCGATATCTTTAATATTGTGGCCCGCGATAAAATCAGTTGCAGATTTTTGATAGCGCGCGATCTCTTCTTTATTCTCTTTTCCCGTTAAACGAAATCTCAGATTAGCCAAAACGAAGCGCGAAATATCCCTCTTCGTGAAAAACCCCCGCTGGTACATGCCCCGCCCTAAGAAATATACGGTTGAACCACGAATCAGCGTGTTATCTACATCGAAAAAGGCCGCTCTTTTAGCTGTGAGTGCCATGTCACTACTCTAACGAACTTGGCAGTTGAGGGGTGCTTTATACTTAGAAAATGAGTTCAACGGTCCATGTGATTCGTCATGGCGAAGTAGAGAATCCGAAAAAAATTCTCTATGGCCGCCAGCCCGGCTGGAAACTCTCCACACGCGGGCAGGCGATGGCGCTCGCCATTGGTGATTGGTCCAAGTCGATAGATCTCGGCGCATTACATGTCTCTCCACTCGAGCGAGCTCAGGAAACTGCAGCACCGATTGTGACAGCCCACGGTATTTCAATCACCAGCGATGAGCGTTTAATTGAAGCTGTAAATATATTTGAGGGAAAGCCCTTTGGTGTAGGTGATGGAGTATTACGCCACCCAAGTGCATGGAGACATCTATGGAATCCATGGCGACCTTCCTGGGGTGAGCCATACGAAGGCCAGATAGCAAGGATGCTCGCCGCGATCTTTGCAGCACGCGCAGCGGCAAATGGTAAGGATGCGATATGCATATCTCATCAACTTCCAATTTGGATTTTAAGAAGTGCCATTGAAAGCCGTCCTCTGCTCCATGATCCGCGCAAGCGAGAGTGCTCACTAGCATCGGTTACGAGCATTCACTTCGATGCTGAAGGCGTGATTTCGGGTCTTACATACTCCGAGCCAGCACGTCATCTTTTGCCACCGAGAAAATAATGAAGCTACCGATTAGATTTCTAAGCACAGCCCTCTCTGCAATCCTGCTGACAAGTTGTAGCGGGGGAGGATCATCCAGCTCACAAGAGAGTTTTGTCCCAGGTAACGGTTCAGTGATTTTAATCAAGGCCGCAGACCGAATGAGTGCGCCAAAGCTTTCGGGAATGACGCTCTCAGGAAAAGAATATTCAGTTAAGTTTGGACAAGTCATCGTCGTAAATGTTTGGGCCTCTTGGTGTGCACCATGTCGGGCTGAGGTTCCGACGCTGGTTGCTCTTTCCAAGCAGTACAACGACGTGAACTTTGTTGGAATCCTGACTCGAGACAATCCACCGACGGCCGAGGCTTTTGTGCGTCGCTTTGCGATCCCATATCCAACGCTCATCGACGACTCGATTTTGTTGGGCTTTAAAGGCTCACTGGCGGCAAATGCAATACCAACAACGGTGGTTATCGATAAAAATGGAAAAGTAGCGGGGCGCATATCGGGTGAAGTTACCGTCGCTTCGCTTTCAAAATTAATCGATGCGGTGCGTGCTCCATGAAAGGTTTTTTTGTAGAACAGATCATGAATGGATTCCTGGTTACCGCGTTTCCAATAGCTTTCATCGCTGGAGTTATCTCATTTCTATCACCCTGCGTTCTGCCGCTCGTGCCAGGCTATCTATCCTTTGCTGCAGGCTTTTATGCCAATAAAGGAAAGACATTTTTAGGCTCACTCCTTTTTGTGCTGGGCTTTTCAGCCGTCTTCATCTCTTATGGAGTGATATTTGGTGGCCTCGGTAATCTGCTTTCGGCAAATGAGAAGATAATCTCAAGGTTTCTTGGAGTTTTAACAATCTTTCTCGGCCTCATATTTTTTGGAAAGTTTCCGATGGCACCGACATTTCGACCGCGAATCAAGACAACTGGCGGACTCATCGGTGCACCAATACTTGGTTTTTTATTTGGTATCGGATGGACACCTTGTATAGGTCCAGCACTTGCCGCCGTAGAGACTTTGGCTTTTCAAGAATCTAGCGCTCTGCGTGGCGCCATACTTTCATTTGGCTACTGCCTTGGATTAGGTCTGCCTTTTATTGCATCAGGGATATTTTTAGAGCGCTCGGCGAAGCTTCGTAAGTTCCTGGTTCGCCGTGGAGATTTAATCTCACAAACCGGCGGTCTCTTCTTAGTCGCCATTGGTCTATTACAGGTAACTGGCACTTGGGGCGAGATAATGAACTCGCTTCGATCCGTAATCTCAAATTTCATTCCGGTGGTTTAAATGAGTCAAGATATCCAACTTCCAGAGTTAAGTAATGTAGGTCTATTGCGCTATGGCTGGCGCCAATTGACAAGTATGCGCACCGCACTGATTCTCTTGATGTTGGTCGGAGTAGCGGCAATTCCAGGCTCGCTAGTTCCTCAACGAACTCAGAACCCGATGGCGGTGAGCGCACATTTTAAAAACTCCCCAGATCTATCACGATGGATGGATCGCTTCTCACTCTTTGACGTCTACGGATCACCCTGGTTTAGTGCAATTTATATCCTGCTCTTTATCTCACTTATTGGCTGTGTTCTGCCTCGTACCATCGATCATTTCTTTGCTGCACGAGCGGTACCACCTACTACGCCTAAAAACCTAAATCGTATGGAGCATTACTCCACTTGGAATGCACAGGGCAATGAGTTAGAGGCGGCCCGAAAGTGGTTTAAATCCAATCGTTTTAGAACCTTGGAAAAAGATGGAGCGATATCGGCTGAAAAAGGTTTTATCCGTGAAACCGGGAACTTATTTTTCCATCTTGCGCTTATTTTGATTCTTCTAGGAATCTCTTTTTCATCTCTCTTCGGAATGCGCGGTGAAGCAATCCTGAACGTTGGTGAACGCTTTGTTAACACGCCTACTAGTTATGACTCATTGGCTTACGGGAAGCTCTTTAAAGATGGCAAGTTAGCTAATTTTAGTCTCACTATAGATAAATTTAACGCCTCGTACGATGTGCTGACCAATGCACCGCGGGATTACACCTTGAATGTGACCTTACAAAAAGGTAATAGGGCAACGATTGAAAAGCGTGTTATCAAAGTTAACTCGCCATTGACGATCGGAAATACAAAGATTTATTTGCAGGCAAATGGATATGCGCCGATTGTGACTGTGCGAGATTCAAAAGGTAATGTGGCGATGCAAGGCCCTGTGCCATTTCTGCCGCAAGATGGAAATCTTCGATCGATCGGTGCAATAAAAGTCCCTGATGCAGATCCACAAGTCGGATTTGTTGGCTCTTTTTTACCAACCTACGCACGGAGCAATGGAAATGGTGCGATCAGCGCCTTCCCGCAGGCTCTGGATCCACGCTTGTTGCTCTCAGCTTGGGGCGGCAATCTAGGTTTGGACTCCGGTATTCCACAATCGGTGTATCGCATCGACACCACTTCTATGAAGCCACTTGGATTAAAGTCTTTAAAACCTGGTGAGGTTTTTACTTATCCTGGCGGTTCAATCACTTTCGAAGGCTATGCACAGTGGGTGAACCTGCAAATCGTCGATGATCCCGGCAAGAACTTTGCTCTCATCGGGGCTATTATGGCGATATTAGGTTTATTGGCCTCGCTTTTTACCCGCCGACGCCGAATCTGGATTCGTGTGGGTAGCGATGTAGAGGTTGCTGGGTTAGCAAAAAACGCTGCTCCAGGGTTAGAGCAAGAGCTTACTAAATTTAAAATCGCACTAAAAGGGGAAAAATAAATGTCACGCACATGGGCCTATCTCTCTAATTATTTGGTGTACTCATCGATGGCCGTTTATACGCTCGCCTTCTTTGCCCATGCATTTGAAACAGCGTGGGCGGTAAAAATTCCCGCACTCGAAAGTGTTAATACCTCTGATACCAGAGCTGTAAAGACGCTGGACTACAAGCGGACTGAGAAAGTTGCGCGCATCGCAACAGCGATGATGATCCTGGGTTTTATTCTTTTGTTCGCCGGTGTTATCGCACGCGGTCTTTCGGCCAGCCGAGTTCCTTGGGGCAACATGTACGAGTTTTCAATCACCGGGGCACTCGCCTTTTCGGGAGCATATTTAGCGGCGCTCCGAAAGTATGATTTGCGTTGGTTGGGTCTGCTCGTTTCGATCGCCGTTGTCTTAACCCTCGGAACAGCGGTCGCGGTTTTATATCGCCCGAGTGCACCGCTTGTTCCGGCGTTGAAATCAACATGGTTAGTTATTCACGTCTCGGCCGCGATTGTTTCTGGTGGAGTCTTTTTGCTTGCTAACGCCGTAGCCGCCGCTTACTTATATTTAGATTCGATGGAGTCAAAAGGCGAACGTAGCCCTTGGGCTAAGCAACTTCCATCGCTTGAGTATTTAGATCAGCTCTCGTACCGCTTAGTTGCATTTGTATTTCCACTCTGGACATTTGCAGTCATCGCTGGAGCGATCTGGGCCGAGAGCGCATGGGGTCGATACTGGGGCTGGGATCCAAAAGAGACTTGGGCATTTATTACTTGGGTCGCATATGCCGCATATCTACATGCTCGGGTCACTGTTGGCTGGCGTGGAAGACGTGCCGCTTGGCTTTGCTTATTTGCCGGCTCAACATTTCTATTTAACTATGTCTATGTAAATATCTTGGGAACGGGTAAGCACAGCTACTCTGGACTTTAAAAACTTAGAGTTTACCTAAGAAATCTGGGTCATCATCGGGTGGCAAGATGCGACGTTTTGGCTTACCCCCACCCAAACGTGGGCCGCGCGGTCGTCCAGCGATCCAATAGGCAATTGGCCCAAGGGTGCCGATTAAGATAATGATCAAAATCCACGCCCATTTTGGAAGGCTTCGGATGAGTGATTCATCGGTGCGAGCACAATCTACCAAGGTATAAATACTAAAACCGATTAGCAGAAAGGGAATCAATAAGCGAGTCATGGAATTAGTGTATCGCTAAGCCAATTGCAAAGACGGCGGCAAATATCAGTTGCAGCTTTCCAGTCTTACCCAGGAGTGGAATTAACTCGACGCCTTGCGCGCCTTTGAGAACTTTTCGGGCGATTGAAAAACTAATAGGTGTGACGAGAAGTGTCAGTGCGGCCCAAGCTTTACCAGTAGCAAGTGCGCCAGCATGAGAGGTGAGAAGTAGAGCGACAAAGATCCATCGCGCTGAAGTATCACCAAATCGCACAGCAAGGGTTTTCTTACCGACGAGCGCATCTTGTGGCAGATCTCGCAGGTTGTTGATGGTCAGAATTGCACAAGAGAGCGCACCCATTGGAACTGCCACAATAAAACTCATGAGGGTAACTCTCTGAGTTTGAACATAGTAACTTCCAACCGTTGCAACCAGGCCAAAAAATGTGAAGACTGAGAGTTCACCAAATCCACTGTATCCATAGGGCCGCCGGCCACCCGTGTAGCCCCATGCCGCGGCGATTGAAAGCACCCCAACTGCAATAAGAATGGGTGAGGTTAAGAGCGCAAGCCAGAGACCACAGATGGATGCGATTCCAAATGCGATAAATGCGGCGTATCTCACTGCACCTGCTTGGGCTAAGCCACTTGCAACAAGGCGCGTCGGTCCGGTTCGATGAGTATCACTGCCCCGAACTCCATCGGAGTAGTCGTTGGCATAGTTGACACCAATCTGAAGCCAAACCGAGACTTGCAGCGCGAGCAGAGCCCGAAACGAGTTAAATTCACTACCCGCTAGCGCCGAAGCAACTAGAACTGGTGCGATGGATGCCGGCAAAGTTCGCGGGCGCGCGCCCAAGATCCATTTATTCATCTGCCACCATTTTCGAAAGCCGCAAGCGGTCAACCTTACCGATACCGAGTAGTGGCAGAGAGCTCAAAGCATGAAATCCCTTTGGTTTAGCGATATTACCAAGGGCCGCTTCTAAGTAAAGTGAAATCTCAGTCTCATTGAACTCACCAACAATCGCCAAGTGAAGGGCTTGGCCCCACTGCAAATCTTCAAGCGCAAAGGCGGCAAACTCTAAATTTGGATAACGCAAAGAGAGCGTCGCTTCAATGGAGACAAGTGAGAGATTTTCTCCGCCTGTAATAATTACATCATCTTTACGACCGCGTACTTTAAGGGTGTCGTCAATAATTTCGCCAAGATCATTTGTAATAAACCAGCCATCTTTTAATTGAAATAAATCTGATGTACGCAAGTAACCACTTGCTAATACATCTCCTCGAATCTTTATAAACCCTTGATCGGTAATTGCGAACTCAACCCCGTTGAGCGCCTTACCCTCATAAATACAACCACCTGACGTTTCACTCATTCCATATGTCTCAATTATTTTTATGCCCATATCTTGTGCAGCTTTTCGAAGTGATGGCGCGAGGGCGGCGCCTCCTACTAAAACTGCGCGCGTTGTTTGTAGATGGCGTAGTAAGTGATTATCGGAGTTGAGTGCTCGAAAGAGTTGCGTGGGGACGATAGAAGTAAAATCTACCTGAGGATATTCGCCATCAAATGTTCGTAGATCAATGGGAATTGTTCCCACCTGAATTGAACGGATAATGACATTCACCGCCGCTATATGTGTAACAGGTAAAAGTAGGGACCATTGAGATCCCAGCCCGGCTCCGATGAAGGCATTGGATGCACGTGCCGATGCAATAAGTGCCTCGGGTGTAAATGCGACCTCTTTTATTAATCCAGTACTACCACTAGTTGCGATAACGATTGCGATATTTTTCTCAACTAATTTAGAGGTAACCTCGCCAAAGCCAATGGCAGGGCTCTTTGCCGCCAAGGCCGCTGTGATTTCCACCGCTAACTCACGGATTGACCACGTAGGGCTGGCTCGACGTATTTCTCGTTGTGACGACATCTCCATTGCAGCCGTAGGCTATCGCTAGCAACGATGATGGAGGAAATGTGAGTAAGCCGATTAATAGTGAGTTTGGTAGCCGTGAGATTCCCGTTTGGGCGATGGCACCAGGTGGTGAGAGTTTTACCGATATCCGATATCAAATAAGTGATGGCATGGCTAAAGTCACCATTAATCGGCCGCAGCTCCATAATGCATTTCGGCCTCAAACGATTATCGAATTGATTGAGGCCTTTTCCTTAGCCCGCGATAATGAAGATGTTGGCGTCATCATTTTAACTGGTGAGGGTACCGAGGCTTTTTGTTCAGGCGGTGACATTAGCGTGCGAGGTGACGATGGCTATCTTGGCGATGACAAGTTAGCTAAAAAAGGTATTGGGCGATTAAATGTTTTAGATTTGCAGGTACAGATTCGGCGCACACCAAAGCCAGTTGTGGCGATGGTGGCAGGCTGGGCAATCGGTGGGGGACATGTATTGCATGTGGTCTGTGATTTAACAATTGCAGCCGAGAATGCAAAGTTCGGTCAAACCGGTCCCAAGGTCGGCTCCTTTGACGGTGGCTACGGTGCAGGTTTATTGGCGGCCCATGTTGGGCAGAAAAAAGCCCGCGAGATTTGGTTTATGACACGTCAATACGATGCCCAAGAGGCGCTAGCAATGGGCTTAGTCAATACCGTAGTTCCAATTGAAGAGTTAGAAGCTGAGACAGTTTCATGGTGTCGCGAAATGCTGCGAAACTCTCCGTTGGCATTGCGCCTTTTGAAATCAAGTTTAAATGCCGCCGATGATGGATTGGCTGGAGTGCAGCAGTTAGCAGGAGATGCAACGCTTTTATTTTATATGAGTGAAGAGGGCCAAGAAGGACGCGATGCATACAAAGAGAAGCGCATACCGGATTTTAAGAAATTTCCTAAGCGCCCATAACTAATGCTCGATTCAATTTTAGCCTCACTCAAAGTAGTAACCCTTGCGACCAAGGTAAATTTCCGCTCGGTCAATATGCGCGAGGTCGCGCTCTTTGAAGGCTCGATAGGTTGGGGTGAGTTCTCGCCATTTTTAGAGTACGGCTTTGAAGAGTGCGTTCCCTGGTTAGTAAGTGCAGTGGAAGCTGCATTTGTTGTCGTCGAACCACCGCTGCGCAGTGAAATTGAAGTCAATGCAACTCTGCCAGCTATCGATAATTACGGAGAGATATCACAACTCCTGGATACTTTTGAAGGAGTCAGCGCCGTAAAAATTAAGGTGGGCGATAATCTCGCGCTTGATTTAGCGCGGATTGAAAGCGTGCGCCAACTTCGCCCGAAGGCCAGAATCCGAATCGATGTCAATGGTTTATGGAGCGTTGAGCAAGCAAGCCAATTTCTGGCCCAGGTTGGAGAGATTGAATATGTTGAGCAGCCTTGTTCCACCCTTGAAGAGTTACGTGAACTCAAACTTCGTACATCGATCAAGATCGTTGGCGATGAGGTAATAAGAAAGGCGAGTAATCCAT
The DNA here is from genome assembly GCA_040402335.1 of Candidatus Planktophila sp. Classification (GTDB taxonomy): domain Bacteria; phylum Actinomycetota; class Actinomycetes; order Nanopelagicales; family Nanopelagicaceae; genus Planktophila. Next base: position 31,325 of record JBBAMX010000012.1, on the reverse strand, counting down.
TTGATCTCGATCTCACCGACGCCGTAGATATAGTGATGTTAAAAGTTGCCCCACTTGGTGGAGTTACTCGTGCACTGGAAATCGCCAAATATCATCAATTACCCGTGGTTGTATCGAGTGCATTGGAGAGCGCGATAGGTATCTCACACGGGTTAAAACTCGCCGCCGCCGTTCCAGAGCTGGGCTTTGCAAGTGGTTTAGGTACTGGATCACTTTTAGCCGATGATCTTGCTCACCTTCCGATCATCGGCGGCAAAATTAAGTTAAGTAATGTAGTGCCAGATATTGAGGCGCTTAATGACTTTGCAGTTTCAGCCGATCGCCTCAACTGGTGGAAGAATAGAGTTCAAATGGTTTGGACATCGGGAGCACAAGAAGAGATTGAGAAGAGAGGGTGGAGAATATGAGCGCATCTACATCTCTTGCCCGGGTAATTGTTCGGCAGATTATTGAAGCGGGAATCACCGATGTAGTGATCTCACCTGGATCGCGCAACGCTCCGCTCTCCTTAGCCTTTAACGCTGCTGCAGCGCGCGGATTAATAAAGCTGCATATTCGAATCGATGAACGTGGCGCAGCATTTTTTGCACTCGGATTATTTAAATCAACTAATCGCCCGGTACCCATTCTCTGCACGAGCGGTACCGCCGTCGCTAACTATCATCCAGCTGTCTTGGAGGCCAACCATACAAATGCGGGCTTGTTAGTACTAACCGCCGATCGCCCAGCGTTGCTTCGGCGCACGGGCGCAAATCAAACAACGGAGCAGGCACGGATTTTTGGCAAGGCGGTTCGATACTTTGCCGATATAGATGGACCAGTATTTCCGATGGAGTTAGCACTGGATAGTCTTCGCACTGGCCCAGTTCATTTAAATCTACAGTTTGACGAACCACTTTTACCTGATGACTCAACCAAGTGGCTCGATGAGATAAAGCCAGCTCAGCTAAGGCCGCCACATGGTAAGAAAGTCGATGCCTTAAAAATTCAATCTAGCCGTGGAGTTTTAGTCATCGGTCATGATCGTGGCGGCTTAAGTGTTAAAGCCGTAATGAGCTTTGCAAAAAAACTTAACTGGCCAATTATCGCCGAAGATCCATTGTCATTTCCTGATGCAATAGCCCATGCATCAATCTTTTTGACATCTCCACAAGTGCGCAGTGTCTTGGCTCCACAGGCTGCGATAGTGATCGGACGCACAACACTTTCGCGCTCGGTCAACGCGCTTGTCGCATTAGCGCCACTTACTTATGTCATTGATCCCCGTATCGCAACGGTTGATAGTGAGCGCTTTGGCGACAAACGTTTTATCGATATACCTAAGTTTGAATCTCCTATGGCATCCGAGGAGTGGATAGAGCAATGGACGAAATACTCCAAGCGGTGTGCAAAATATATTAATGAAGTAGATGATTGGAGCGAAGCTTCGATCGCTAAAGCTATTGGCGAGGCAATCCCAGATGGCGCTGCGCTCTTTATCTCATCCTCGCGTCCAATCCGTGATTTAGAGGGCTTTGCACTTCCACGAAGTGGAGTAACAACCTATGCCAACCGCGGGCTGGCAGGTATCGATGGAAATATTTCAACGGCACTAGGGATCGCAGCTGGACACGCACAGAGCTTTGCAGTCCTTGGTGACCTGGCCTTTCTTCATGACATCACCGGTTTGATCCATAAAGAGGTTATTAACTGTCGATTCATCATTATCAATAATGATGGTGGAGGCATCTTCTCAACACTTCCGCAAAGGGGAGTTGCAGGATTTGAGACGCTCTTTGGGACTCCACATGGATTAGATCTTGCTGCTATTTCAGCCTCAATGGGTATTGAATCAAGGAGCATTACATCTATCGCCGAGCTAAAAGAAGCGCTCGCTACACCGATAATCGGAATAAGTGTCGTCGTAGCAAAAGTGCAGTCCCGAGAAGCTAACGCCGATAATCTAAAATCTATCTATGCAAAGATGAACTCGATTTAAGTAAGCGCGCTACGCATCGGAATTAATTTGGCTTCACTCTCGCCCAGCTCTTTTATGGGATCTGAGCCGGCAACGATTCCACAACCGGCAAAGATTCGAATCGACCCATCTATTATCTGTCCACAACGAAGTGCGATTCCTAGTTCACCATCACCGGCGGCATCTATCCAACCAACGGGACCGGCATATCGACCACGCGACATCGCTTCAATCTCAGTGATGAGATCTCTCGCCTGCGAACGCGGCGTTCCACAGACCGCGGCAGAGGGATGAAGCTGTTCCAAAATTGTAAAAGCATCGACGTGAGCTAATTTTTCAGCGATCGCTCCCGTAACATCGGTGGCTAAATGCATAACATTTGCTAGATGTAAAACAAATGGTGACTCGGGAACGTTCGTAGAGGTACAGAAAGGTTCAAGTGCATCGGCAACCGACTGAACCGCGTAGATATGTTCCTCTAAATCCTTCGAGGATCGTGCAAGGGATGCAGCTAGCGCTAAATCCCGCTCATCATCGCCGGTCTTACTAATCGTTCCGGCCAATACGCGCGATGTCACCATTTTTCGGGATAGTCGAAGTAGTAACTCGGGAGTTGCACCGACCAAGCCAGCAACAGCAAAGCTCCAGGTCGAAGGATATTCATGGGCGAGTTTTTTTAAAATTCGGCGTGGGTCGATTTCAATACTTGATCGTCCAGTAAAATCACGGGCCAACACAACTTTATCAAGTGCCCCATCCTGGATTCGTGAAACCGCAGTTGATACTCGTGCCTTCCAGGCTCGATCGGCATCACCATCACTATCCCATGTGATCGAGTTGTGAATAAGTTCTGGAGCGCAGGAAAGTAACTCTGGTTGCGGTGAAGTTCCAATCCAAGTAATCCAAGATTTATCAGATTTTTTCCCCACGATTACTTGGGGAATTATCAAAATCGAATCTTCGTCGGGTGAGAAGGAAAAAGAGGTAAAAAGTACGGGCCCAGTGCCGGTTCCGTGAACCGAGTTAGTTATCGCAAAGCTTTCTAACTGTTTTTCCCACCAGTCTCGCGCATCGGCAAAGCGCCGTAAACCGCGAACCGTTGTTGTTGCATGCACACCCCAACCAACTAAGCCCTCGCCTAAACGCACCCATGAGAGTGGATTTGAATCGGGAAGTAAGTCAAGTAGTGGTAAGTGCGCGCCAAGTCGATTGGTTGTAACCGGGATTAGTGATGGCATAAAGGAGTTTGTTAGCCAAGCTTCCGATTTACAAATCGCCAAGCAATGGGCAGAGAGGTTGCAGCGATTGCGATCTTCAAAATCTCTCCAAAGATGAATGGAGTTAAGCCGGCATTAATTGTCCATGCCCAACCTTTACCAGTGAAGTGCGCCAGCCAGAGAAGACCGAAAGTAAAAACTATGAGGGTTCCAATGAGCATTGAAGGAAGCGAGGTTTTAAATCTTTGATCCATGTGCCGATCGGCCAAGAACCCTAAGACGTAGGTTGAGATCAACATTCCAACTAAATATCCACCAGTTGCTCCAGCGATTTTTTCAAAACCAAAACTTGCCCCAGCAAATACTGGAGCACCTGCAATACCGGCAAGGAGGTAAGTAGCAAAAGTGATAAGGCCCAGGCTGGCACCATACGAAGTTCCAATTACGAGAACGCCAAGTGTCTGTCCCGTAACTGGAACTGGTGATCCGGGGATTGGGATAGATACTTGAGCCAGCGCGCTGATAAAGAGAGTTCCGCCAGCTACAAATGCCGCCTTTGTAAGCAGCGTGCTCTGTGGGAATACGGTAGTTCGAAGTGAGCCAGCTGAAAATGTCACGTAGTACTCCCTATGCGGTTAAGTTGTGGATGAGCCTACTTCAAAGGAGAATAGGCATATGTCTCGCGCAAATCTCGGAAAAGATCCCGATCAAGTCGCCGCCATGTTTGATGGCGTAGCTAAGCGCTACGACACCGTGAATGATCTCCTCTCATTGGGTCGAACGCGAGCTTGGCGTCGAGCGGCGACGAAGATTATCGCCCCAGCCCCTGGAATGAAGATTTTAGATATCGCCGCGGGGCCAGGCTCATCTTCGGAGCCACTACACCGGGCCGGTGCCCAGGTTCTTTCAACGGATTTTTCAGAGGGCATGCTCGCCCAGGGCCGCAAATCCCGCCCCTACTTGAACTTTTCCAAGGCCGATGCTTTAAATCTCCCATTTGAGGCCGATAGTTTTGACCTGGCCACCATCTCCTTCGGTCTTAGAAATACGCAGGACTACCCCAAAGCGCTAGCCCAGGCGCTACGGGTGGTGAAATCCGGCGGCCGCTTGGTCGTTATCGAGTTTTCGCATCCTACGTGGCGCCCCTTTAACCGGCTTTATATGGGCTATTTAATGCGGGCCCTGCCTTTGATCGCCCAGAAAACCGCCTCAAATCCCGATGCCTATATCTATCTCGCCGAATCCATCCGTGCCTGGCCCGACCAGGCCCAACTAGCCGCTGCGATGGAGGCGGCAGGCTGGCGTGATGTCAGCTGGAAAAACCTGAGCTCTGGGGTTGTTGCAGTTCACAGCGGGATAAAGCGATAGCGGTCAATGAGAGCGCTCTGGGGGTTCTAAGATTTCATCCGTGATATCCACATCTAATCCATATGTACCGATTCTGGTGCTAGGAGCCATCGGCTTTGGCTTTGCCATCTTTTCTGTGGCCGCTGGCGCCCTGGCTGGGCCTGCCCGCTACAACCGGGCCAAGCTCGATGCCTACGAGTGCGGAATCGAACCCTCACCACAAGCGGCCGAGGGTGGGCGTTTTCCAGTCAAGTATTTTTTAACGGCGATGCTCTTTATTATCTTCGATATCGAAATCGTTTTTCTCTATCCCTGGGCAGTTACTTTCGACAAGTTGGGCCTCTTTGGACTTATTGAGATGGCGATCTTTATCGCAACAGTCTTTGTCGCTTATGCATACGTGTGGCGCCGCGGTGGATTGGAGTGGGATTAAGAAATGGGCTTAGAAGAAAAAATTCCAAGTGGCTTTCTCCTTACAACAGTTGAAAAACTCGCTGGATATATGCGCAAGAACTCACTGTGGCCGGCGACTTTTGGTCTTGCATGCTGTGCAATTGAGATGATGGCCGTTGGATCTGCCGCTAAATACGATATCTCACGTTTTGGTATGGAGGTTTTTCGAGCATCGCCTCGTCAAGCCGATTTAATGATTGTCGCTGGTCGAGTTTCAAACAAGATGGCGCCGGTACTTCGCCAGATTTACGATCAAATGGCGGCACCGAAATGGGTTCTTGCCATGGGTGCATGTGCATCATCGGGTGGCATGTTTAACAACTACGCAATTGTTCAAGGCGTTGATCATGTAGTTCCCGTTGATATTTACTTACCTGGCTGTCCACCGCGCCCGGAGATGTTGATGGATGCAATCCTTAAACTTCATGAAAAAATCAATGTTGAAAAACTTGGCTCTAACCGAGCAAAGATTATTAAAGAGGTTGAACTCGCCGCCATGAATGCGAAGCCAACTCACCAGATGAAGGGTCTACTTGCTTAAATGAGTGAATCTGGAATGTTTGGCGCATACGGGACTGGTGATACATCTGGCTATGGTGGCCTGGCACGTCCCAGCCTGTCTGCGGGCGCTTCGCAGCGGCCATTTGGTGGCTATTTCGACGATGTCGCCGATGATTTAGAGCGTGCCTACCCCGAGTTCGCAAGCGCTATCGAGCGCATCATTGTCGATCGCGGCGAGTTAACGCTGCATATTAAGCGGGAAAAACTCGTTGAGGTCGCCTTGATTCTTCGAGATACCTTGAAATTTGAAATGTGCATGGGGGTCTCGGGAGTTCACTATCCAAATAACTCTGGCCGTGAATTAGTTGCGGTCTATCCGTTACTCTCACTGACACACAACCGCCGAATTCGCCTTGAAGTAAGTGTTCCCGATGGCGATGCACATATTCCATCACTTGTTGAAGTTTGGGCTGGAAATAACTGGCATGAGCGAGAGACCTTTGACATGTTTGGAATTATCTTTGATGGACATCCAGGTTTAACTCGCATCTTGATGCCAGATGATTGGGCGGGCTTTCCGCAACGTAAGGATTACGCACTTGGCGGAATTCCAGTGGAGTACAAGGGCGCAACGGTTCCAGCTCCAGATAATCGCAGGAGTTATAAGTGACGATATTTGATCCATATGCACCATCACGCGAAACAACTGAAGGAACGGTATTTTCAGTAACGGGCGGAGATTGGGATTCACTCGTACAAGAGATTGGTTCCACTAAAGAAGAGCGCGTAGTTGTGAACATGGGCCCACAACACCCATCTACACACGGTGTCCTTCGCCTAGTTCTTGAGCTCGAAGGTGAAACGGTAACCGAGGTTCGTTGTGGTATCGGATATCTGCATACTGGAATTGAAAAAAATATGGAGTACCGTAACTGGACGCAAGGTACAACCTTTGTGACACGCATGGATTACTTAGGGCCGCTTTTTAATGAGACCGCTTACTGCCTTGCGATTGAAAAACTCTTGGGAGTCACTGAAGATGTCCCGGAGCGGGCCAGTGTTATTCGCGTCATGATGATGGAGCTCAATCGAATCTCATCCCACATGGTCGCACTCGGTACCGGCGCTCTTGAACTAGGAGCGATAACTCCGATGTTTTTTGCATTCCGGGAGCGCGAAATTGTGTTAGATCTCTTTGAAATGATCTCAGGTTTACGCATGAATATGGCCTATATCCGACCTGGGGGAGTCCAACAGGATCTACCTGAAGGTGCGATCCCGAAAATCCGCGATGCTGTAAAGCAGATGCGGAAAAACTTCAAGGACAACACAACTCTATTAGTTGGTAACTCCATCTGGATGAAGCGCACGCAAGGTATTGGCTACTTAGATTTAGCTGGTGCAACGACACTTGGCATCACCGGCCCAGTACTTCGATCTACTGGAATGCCTTGGGATCTGCGCAAAGTGGCGCCTTATTGTGGATATGAAAACTATAGCTTTGATGTAATCACTGCCGACACATGCGATGTGTATGGCCGCTTCTTAATTCGAATGAATGAGTTAGAGCAGTCACTGCGCATCATTGAGCAGACTCTTGATAGGTTAGAAAAACTCGATGGTGCACCGGTCATGGTCGCCGATAAAAAGATTGCCTGGCCAGCCCAGTTAGCACTTGGTAGTGACGGTCTTGGAAACTCACTAAACCATATCCGTGAAATTATGGGCACATCTATGGAGTCTTTAATTCACCACTTCAAATTAGTAACCGAGGGCTTTCCGGTTCCAGCCGGTCAGGTTTATCAAGCTATCGAATCACCTCGGGGTGAGCTCGGTGCACATGTTGTCTCCGATGGCGGAACTCGCCCGTATCGCGTTCACTTTCGTGAGCCATCATTTAATAACTTACAGGCAACATCAGCGATGAGCGAGGGTGGAATGATCGCCGATATTATTGGCGCCGTAGCATCAATCGATCCCGTTATGGGAGGAGTTGATCGCTAATGGCTTACTCAAGTGAAGATCTTGCAACTATGGATTTAATCATCAAGCGATATCCGCGCTCGCGCTCTGCCATCATGCCGCTACTGCACTTTGTTCAATCACGTGCCGGTTTTGTAAATAGCGAGGGCATCGAATTGGTTGCCCAACTCCTAAGCCTTGCAAACGCTGAGGTATCGGCCGTAGCCACGTTTTATACCCAATATAAGCGCAGCCCAGTTGGTGAATATCACGTTGGTGTCTGTACAAATACTTTGTGTGCAGTCATGGGCGGAGATGCAATTTTTGCCGGCTTGAAAGAGCATTTGGGCCTTGAAAATGATGGCGTCACCGCCGATGGCAAAGTCTCGCTCGAACATATTGAGTGCAACGCCGCATGTGACTACGCACCTGTCGTCATGGCCAACTGGGAGTTTTACGATAATCAAAGCGTAGCGTCGGCAAAGGATTTAGTTGATTCCATGCGAAGTGGCAATCCAAAGCCACCGACCCGTGGACCAAATAATTTAGTTACCTGGAAAGAGGCCTCGGCCGTTCTTGCCGGTATTAATGATGGAAAAGCCAATGAAGGCGTTCAAGCCGGTGAACCAACACTCCTTGGATTAAAGATTTCGAAAGAGGTTAAATGATGACAAAGCTAGTGCCCGTTCTCTCAGCCCATTGGGATGAGAAGGATTCATTTACGATTGAGGCATACACGCGACATGGGGGATATCAGGCCGCTAAAAAAGCCTTGGCCATGGAGCCCGATGCCGTAATTCAACTGGTGAAAGACTCAGGACTGCGCGGCCGCGGCGGTGCCGGATTTCCTACTGGAATGAAGTGGGGATTTATCCCGCAGGGCGATAATAAAGACCACTACTTAGTTGTCAATGCCGATGAGTCCGAGCCAGGAACATGTAAAGACACTCCATTACTGATGGCAAATCCACACGTCTTGATCGAAGGCTGCATCATCGCTGCATATGCGATTCGAGCAAAGTATGCATTTATTTATATTCGTGGCGAAGTAACTCACGTAGTTCGTCGTGTGAATCAAGCTATTGAAGATGCATATAAAGCTGGACACCTTGGCAACGGAGTAGAAATCGTTTTGCATGTAGGAGCCGGTGCCTATATCTGTGGCGAAGAGACCGCACTCTTGGATTCGCTAGAGGGCTTTCGCGGACAGCCACGGCTGCGCCCACCCTTTCCAGCTATCGCAGGGCTTTATGCCATGCCAACGGTCGTAAACAATGTGGAGTCAATCGCATCGGTTCCCGCGATTATTACAAATGGTGCGCAGTGGTATCAATCAATGGGTACGGAGAAGAGCAAAGGAACCACGCTTTACTCACTTTCAGGCCACGTTAAAAACCCCGGACAGTTTGAAGCACCTCTTGGAATCACGCTACGTGAACTACTCGAGCTTGCAGGTGGTATCCGCGAGGGCCACCGCTTAAAGTTTTGGACCCCAGGGGGCTCCTCAACGCCAATCTTTACCGATGCACATCTTGATATTCCTCTCGATTATGAAGGTGTCGCCGCTGCCGGTTCAATGTTGGGAACAAAGGCACTTCAGATTTTCGATGAGACAACATCGGTTATTCGTGCGGTCTTACGTTGGACTGAGTTCTACAAGCACGAGTCATGTGGAAAATGCACACCATGTCGCGAAGGTACGTGGTGGCTAGTTCAGATTCTGCGTGATTTAGATGCCGGTATCGGAACCGAAGAGGATCTCAACAAACTGTTAGATATCTGTGACAATATCGCCGGTCGCTCGTTTTGTGCGCTCGCAGATGGTGCAGTTTCACCGATCATCTCTTCTCTAAAATATTTCCGCCAAGAGTATCTAGATCAGCTCGCCAATAAAGGTCCATTATTTGACCCTGTTGCATCTACGCTCTTTGTTGCAGCGAGTGCGTAATGACAACTACTACAGATCGCCCGACCACCGAGATCGTGGACTTGATCACCGTTATCATCGATGGCTTTGAGGTCAGTGTTCCAAAAGGAACACTAGTTATTCGGGCAGCTGAAAAACTTGGGATTCAGATTCCGCGTTTTTGTGATCACCCACTTCTTGATCCAGTCGGTGCGTGTCGCCAATGTTTAGTCGAGATTGAAATTAACGGTCGTGCATTTCCAAAGCCTCAAGCCTCCTGCACAATTCCAGTTGAGCCGGGAATGATTGTAAAGACTCAGCTGAGTTCAACGATCGCAGATAAGGCGCAAAAAGGCGTTATGGAGCTCCTGCTCATTAACCACCCGCTGGACTGCCCAGTCTGTGACAAGGGCGGCGAGTGTCCCCTGCAAAATCAGGCGATGAGTAGTGGCCGAAGTGAAAGCCGCTTTGAGGGCGTTAAGCGCAGATTTGAAAAGCCAATCAATATCTCTTCACAAGTACTTCTAGATCGTGAGCGCTGCGTTTTATGTGCTCGCTGTACTCGTTTTTCAGATCAAATCGCAGGTGATCCATTTATTACTCTCAATGAGCGAGGCGCGTTGCAGCAGGTTGGAATCTATGAAAAACAGCCATTTAAATCTTATTTTTCAGGTAACACGGTTCAGATCTGCCCGGTCGGTGCATTAACTGGGGCCTCATATCGTTTTCGAGCTCGACCATTTGATTTAGTTTCAACACCTTCGGCCTGCGAACACTGCGCATCGGGCTGCGATATGCGTACCGATGTTCGTCGAGGTAAGACGCTACGTCGCCTCGCCGGTGATGATGCATCGGTGAACGAAGAGTGGAACTGTGACAAGGGGCGGTGGGCATTTAAATATGTCACGGCCATTGATCGCTTAACTCATCCACTCGTACGAAATGAATTGGGCGAATTAGTTCAAGCATCCTGGCCGGAGGCGATCGCTGCAGCTGCTAAAGGATTAACGGCCAATACTTCGGCGGTTTTAGTTGGTGGTCGGGTTACCCATGAAGATGCATATGGATATAGTAAATTTGCTCGGGTAGCGCTGGGAACGAATGATATTGATTTTCGCTCCCGTATTTCATCGCATGAAGAGCGCGAATTTTTAGCTGCGCGTGTTGTCGGCTCAACCGCCACCTATCGCGATATCGACCGCGCCGATCATGTATTACTTGTTGGATTTGAACCAGAAGAAGAGTCACCTATCGTCTTCTTAAGATTAAATAAACAAGTCCGCAAGCGCGCGCTCAAAGTGACGGCGATCGCAAGCAAACTATCTATCGGAGTTGAAAAACTCAAAGGCGAGTTCATAAAAACATCACCAGGCCAAGAGGCCGTTGCAATCGCAGCTGCGGCGTTGACATCTAAATCAATTATTCTTGTGGGAGAGCGTGCATGCGAAAGCCCGGGAGCTCTAACCGCAGTTGGCGCATTAGCCGATGCAACGGGTGCAAAGCTTGCTTGGATCCCGCGTCGCGCGGGAGAGCGTGGTGCGATTGAAGCTGGGGCGATCGGCAACTTACTTCCAGGTGGACGTCCGGTTCACGATGACGTTGCCCGCATGGATATCCAAGCGTTTTGGGGATTGGACTCACTGCCAAGTGAAATCGGTCGAAGTGCCGATGAGATTTTTGAAGCGGTACAAACAGGCGCAGTAACTGGACTCATTGTTGGAGGCGTCGATCCACTTGATGGGGATAAGAGCGGCTTTGCACTCGATGCCCTCGATAAGGCATTTGTTGTCAGTCTAGAAATCGCTCCAAGTGAAGTCACTCGGCGTGCAGATGTTGTTCTACCAGTTGCGGCGATCACTGAAAAAACCGGCTCATACCTAAACTGGGAGGGTCGCCCCCGATCATTTGATGCCGCAGTTGCCGACTCACTTAACCGGAGCGATCTTCGAATTCTCTCTATGATCGCCGCAGAAATGGGTGCAGATTTAAATCTTGGAACGGTCACAGCGGCGGCAAGAGAGATTGCATCGCTTAGCCCATGGAACGGTGCGCGAGCAGAGATGAGTCCAGTTGCCCCGACAATAGCCCCGTTGTTAAATGGTGATGAGTTCATTATTACTTCATGGCGTCGTCTGCTCGATCTTGGAACTCTACAAAAAGGTGAAGAGAATTTAGCGGGAACGGCACGTCAAACGGTCGCAGTAATTTCACCTAAGCGAGCCGAGTCACTGGGTGTACTAACTGGCGACCTGCTTGAGATTTCGAACGCTCAAGGTAGCGTTAAGTTATCGGCATTAATAGAAGAGATTCACGACGATGCAATCTGGGCACCGCGTAACTCACAGGGTGCGCAACTGCTTGTGGATCTAGGCGTTGCACATGGCGCAGTAGTTAAGGTGGTCAAGTTATGACAACTGCGCAGTTAATCGGTGGCGATCCAGGTTGGCTCATAACCGTGAAAGCGTTACTCGTCTTTATTTTTTGTGTAGTGCTCACGCTTTTGTCGGTGTGGGGAGAGCGTCGCTTGGTTGGACGCATGCAACAACGACCTGGACCAAACCGAGTTGGTCCTTTTGGTTTGATTCAAGCTCTTGCCGACGGAGTAAAACTCGCACTCAAAGAGGATATTATTCCGGCAGCTGCCGATAAAATCGTCTTCGTTTTAGCACCAATTATCAGTGCTACAACCTGCTTTATGTCCTTTGCCGTAATTCCTATAACTGGTCCCGTCACACTCTTCGGTCAAAAAACTGCAATGCAGTTGACCGATCTTCCTATAGGTGTTCTTTATGTCCTTGCCATCGCATCCGTTGGTGTCTATGGAATCATCTTGGCTGGCTGGTCATCGGGTTCGACTTACCCGCTTCTTGGAGGGTTGCGCTCGAGTGCGCAGGTCATCTCATATGAGATCGCAATGGGGCTCTCTCTTGTGGCTGTATTTATATATGCCGGATCTATGTCAACCTCTGACATAGTCGCTGCTCAATCCAAAGTTTGGTACGCCATAGTTTTATTTCCATCATTTGTAATTTATGCAATCTCAATGGTGGGTGAAACAAATAGAGCACCTTTTGATTTAGCCGAAGCAGAGGGTGAGTTAGTGGGAGGTTTTCATACCGAGTATTCATCACTCAAGTTCGCCTTATTTTTCTTAGCTGAATACGTCAACATCATCGCCGTATCTGCACTTGCAACTACCTTATTTCTGGGTGGCTATCACGCACCACCGTTTTTAGGCTTTACTGAAAACTGGCTAGGTGGTTGGTTCACCGCTATCTGGTTCTTCTCAAAAGTATTGACCTTCTTTTTTGTATTCGTCTGGCTTCGGGGCACCTTGCCACGACTTCGCTACGATCAATTTATGCAGTTTGGTTGGAAGATCTTGATCCCAGTCTCAATCGTATGGATTTTGGTAGTAGCTACCCTGCGCTTACTCTCACTAAATGGGGCTCCTCGTTTAATCGTCGTGGCCTTTGCAAGCTTAGTTATCTTGCTGGTGATGTTAGTGAACATGGGCTTTGAGCGTGCTAAGAAGCTAAAAGAATCCTCAATAAGCCAGGACACGACCGCCGCAGAGTTCGCGGTTCCGGAGCTTCCAATGAACACCACCTCAATCAATGTATCCATCAACAACAAAGGAGTCGACCGTGGCGCAGATCGAACCCATTAAGAAGAACGATCTTTCACTCAATAAAGTTGAGTTCACGCAAGTCGACCAACCCGGCTCGGTAGGTCTGAGCGGACATTTGAAAGGCTTCTGGATCACCTTCTCTACCATCTTTAAAAAGCCTGAAACCATTGAATATCCCGAGGTAAAGGCGCCGACCCAGGAGCGCTTTCATGGTCGCCACCAACTCAACCGACATCCAGATGGTCTGGAGAAATGTATTGGCTGCGAACTGTGTGCGTGGGCATGCCCGGCAGATGCGATCTATGTCGAGGGTGCTAACAACACCGATGAAGAACGCATGTCACCGGGTGAGCGATATGGCAAGGTTTATCAGATTAACTATCTGCGCTGCGTCTTTTGTGGCCTTTGCATAGAGGCCTGTCCAACTCGGGCGTTAACGATGACTAATGAATATGAGCTTGCCGATGATTCACGAGAGAAGTTAATCTTTGAAAAAGATGATCTTCTAGGGCCATTACGCGCTGGCATGTTGATGCCACCTCATCCAATGTATCCAGAAATGACCGCCACTGATTACTACAACGGCGACGTCACGCAAGCCCACCCTTCCCAAGATGTAAATAAATGAGTGAATTAGCGATTCAAGTTGGCCAGACTGCAGCACCTGAGGCCTACCTTTTTTGGATACTTGCACCGCTAACTCTCCTTGCCGCTCTTGGAATGTTATTAGTTAAAAAAGCGGTGCACTCAGCGATTTTGATGGCCTTTGTAATGATCGCACTTGCAGTTTTTTATATTGCACAAGGTGCACCATTTCTCGGAATCGTCCAAATCGTTGTTTATACCGGCGCCGTGATGATGTTATTTCTCTTTATTCTTATGTTGGTCGGTGTTGACTCTTCGGATTCACTGACTGAAACGATTCGAGGACTTCGTCCGATAGCAGTGCTTGCCGCCTTGGGATTTGGTGGCTTGATGCTCGCACTTTTGGGACGCGCAACGTTAGGTCGAAGCGCAGTTGGCGTTGAAGGCGCAAATGCCGAGGGGAACGTGCAAGGCATTGCAAAGCTCCTATTCTCAACTTTCGTCTGGCCATTCGAAGTGATCTCAGCGCTGTTAATTACCGCAGCCCTTGGAGCCATGGTTCTTGCACACCACCACCGAATTGCCGAGCGCCCAACACAACGTGAGCTCTCCATCGCCCGCTTTCGTGGGGGCTCTCTGGCAACCGCGGCAGGACTTCCCGCCCCAGGTGTCTTCGCTCGCCACAACGCCGTTGATGTTCCGGCGCTTTTACCCGATGGAACGCCCGCACCGGCCTCGATTAACGCGAGTTTAAAGGCGCGTGGCGACGTATTAGATTCTTCACGTTTTCAGCTCGGAACGGTCGATACCAGCGTTGAGGATGAAAAGTAAATGGATGCAGCAAACTACCTTTATCTTTCAGCGTTGCTGTTTACAATCGGCGCCGTTGGTGTCGTAGTTCGCCGTAACGCAATCGTGGTCTTTATGTGTATCGAGTTGATGCTCAACGCCGCCAACCTCTCTTTCGTAACCTTCTCTCGAATCAATGGTGATTTAAATGGTCAGGTCATTGCATTTTTCACGATGGTCGTTGCCGCCTGCGAAGTTGTAGTCGGGTTAGCTATCATCGTCACGATTTATCGTTCAAGACGATCGGCCTCCCTTGATGATGCAAGTCTGCTGAAGCGGTAAGACACATGTATTCAAATACTCTTATTTATCTCATTGGGCTACCTCTTGCTGGTGCCGTAACTCTTTTACTTGCGGGTCGCCGTAGCGATAAGTGGGGACACTTACTTGCCACAGCACTCTCGGCATCTTCATTTTTTGTAGGGCTCTATCAACTCTGGCTCATGTTAAATCGTACAAATAGCGCGCGGCCTATCACTCAGAAACTTTTTGAGTGGATCTCTGTCGGAACATTCAAAATCAATGCCGCACTTCTGCTCGATCAACTATCCATCTGCTTTGTCTTGCTTATCACCGGTGTCGGCACGCTCATTCATATCTACTCGATCTCTTACATGTCAGAGGATTTGGACCGGCGTCGCTTTTTCGCATTTTTAAACCTATTTATCGCTGCCATGCTTCTGCTGGTTCTTGGCAATAGCTATCTCAATCTCTATGTCGGATGGGAGGGAGTAGGTCTGGCTTCTTATCTTCTTATCGGCTTCTGGAACCAGAAACCGGCCTATGCCACGGCATCGAAAAAAGCATTTGTGATGAACCGTATCGGAGACATGGGTCTCTCCTTTGCCATCATGATTGCATTTGCAACTATGGACACCGTCTCATTCGAAGGCGTAAAAGCCGCAGTTGGTCATACATCAACGGCGGCATTAACCGGCATCGGACTCATGCTCTTGGTAGCCGCAGTCGGTAAATCGGCGCAATTCCCGCTGCAGGCATGGCTTGGCGATGCGATGGCTGGACCAACCCCAGTTTCGGCCTTGATCCACGCCGCAACCATGGTTACCGCTGGCGTCTATTTGATTACTCGCTCCAACTTTATCTTTGACGCCGCTCCAACTGCTTCGCTCTTAGTTGTTATCGTTGGAGCGATTACTTTAATTTTTGGTGCCTTAATCGGTACGGCCAAAGATGATATTAAAAAGGCTTTAGCGGCTTCGACGATGTCGCAGATTGGCTACATGATTTTATGCACAGGCCTTGGTCCCGTTGGCTATGCATTTGCAATTATGCATCTACTAACGCATGGTTTCTTTAAAGCTGGGATGTTTCTAGGCGCTGGTTCTGTTATGCATGGAATGAACGATGAAGTAAATATGCGCAAGTTCGGGGCGTTGCGAAAGTTCATGCCAATTACTTTCGTGACTTTTGGATTGGGTTATTTAGCTATTTTGGGTGTCCCACCCTTTGCCGGCTTTTACTCTAAAGATATGATTATTGAAACGGCCTTCAACTCGGGTGGCCAAAAGGGAACAATCCTTGGCATCATCACTTTATTGGGTGCAGGTATAACCGCCTTTTACATGACTCGGGTAATGATCCTTACCTTTACAGGTAAAGCGCGGTGGGACGATGAGTATCATCCTCATGAATCGCCCTGGCTCATGTGGCTGCCTATGGCAGTCCTTGCCCTTGGCTCAGTAACATCGGGCTATCTTTTGAGCCGTGGTGGAGCGCTAGTTAATTGGCTTTCACCACTATTTGCCAAGCATGCAGAGAGTAAGCAACTTCTTTCACCGATTGTAGTTTCAGCACTCGCGCTGATTACCGTAGCTATTGGCGTGGTAATCGCTTGGTTTAAGTATTCACGCAAAACCGTTGAGGTGGTGGCACCCATGGATGTCTCAATCTTTACAAAGATTGCCCGTCAAGATTTATTACAAGATCGCTTTAATGAGGCCGTATTTATGCGTTCGGGTCAGCTCCTTACCGACACGCTACTTAAGACCGATGAGAATTTGATTGATGGGGCGGTTCGAGGAGTCGCAGGGATGGCGTTGGGCTCGGCCTCATCTCTACGTGGCTTACAGAACGGCTTCGTACGCAGTTATGCCGCCTTAATTTTAATCGGTGCAGTCGCACTCGTTGCAGCGATTTGGGTGGTGGTTCAATAATGCTCTGGTTAACACTCTTAATGGCTTTACCACTATTTGGTTCGCTTGGAATTGCCCTACTTCCAAAAGAAAAAGAAAAGTTAGTGAAACAGCTTGCGCTTGTCACAACTCTTTTAGTAATGGGTGTTACGGTTCTTATGGCGATAAGTTTCCAACGCGATAACGTGGCGTTGCAGTTCGTTGAAAAATATAGCTGGATTCCATCCTTTGGAATCAACTACGCACTTGGTATCGATGGCCTGGCATTGGTCTTAATTCTTATGTCCACAATTCTCGCCCCGGTCGTCGTATTAGCTGGCTGGAACGAAGCTCAAGGTGGACGCTATAGTGTAAAAACCTTTTATATTTTAATTCTTGTCTTAGAAACCATGATTGTTGGAGTTTTTGCCGCAACTGATTTATTTCTCTTTTATGTCATCTTTGAAGCGATGTTAATTCCAGTTTACTTTCTCATCGGAGGCTTTGGTACTGGCGAGAAATCAGCGGCAGCTATAAAGTTTTTAATTTATAGTCTCTTTGGCGGCTTACTCATGCTGGCCTCTATTATTGCGCTCTATGTAATGTCAGGTGCACAGGGTGGCCATACATTTGACTTAAACGTGCTCTCACACCTTCACATGAGTTCAACGGCTCAAAACCTTTTATTCTTAGGTTTCTTCATAGCTTTTGCGATTAAAGCACCCCTTTGGCCACTCCATACCTGGCTACCCGATGCCGCCGCATCGGCAACTCCAGGAACTTCAGTCCTTCTTCTGGGGATTCTCGATAAAGTCGGAACATTTGGGATGATCCGTTACTGCCTAACACTCTTTCCTGAGGCGAGTAAAACCTTTACACCGATTATTTTAATTCTGGCCGTTATCTCAATCATCTACGGGGCGATCCTTGCTATCGGGCAACGAGATTTGAAACGGTTAATTGCCTTTACCTCCATTTCTCACTTTGGATTCATCACGTTGGGCATCTTCGCAATGACCTCACAAGGACAAAGCGGGGCGACGCTTTATATGGTCAACCATGGCTTTTCTACGGCGGCTCTATTTCTCGTCGGTGGTTGGATGATCGCCCGCCGTGGCTCCTCAACAATCGCTGATTTTGGGGGCCTTCAGCGCATCACGCCAGTCATGGCATGGATGTTCTTTCTTGCCGGTATGTCTTCACTTGCACTACCTGGACTCTCGAGTTTTGTTAGCGAGTTTTTAGTCCTAGTTGGAACTTTCACACGCTATCCAGTTCATGCAGTGATCGCTACCTTTGGAATCGTTTTAGCAGCACTTTATATTTTGATTCCAGTCCAGAAAGCGTTACATGGTCCATTAGTTCCTGGAAATGAAAATCTCAGTGATTTAAATCTTAGAGAAAAAATCGCAATCGCCCCAGTGATGGCTATCATTATTTTTCTTGGCTTTTACCCATCACCTTTACTGAAAGTAATAAATCCAGCGGCAACACATGTCATCTCTCAAATGGGATTTAGCGATCCGGTGCCAAATCTGACAAGTAAGGGACGATAATGGTCTTTGGAGCTCCGGTATTAAACTACACCTTACTTTCACCGATTTTAATTCTTCTAGGCGGTGCCTTAATCGGTGTATTAGTGGAGGCTTTCGTATCAAAAGCTCTTCGACCTGTAGTCCAGCAAAGTCTTACGATAGGCACGATCGTCTTATCGCTTGCTCAAGTGTGGAATATTCGCGATCAGCAATCCACAACGGCTGCCATGGGCTCCGTGGTAATCGATGGAGCTGCGATTTTGATGCAGGCTTCGATTCTTATTATTTCGATTATTGCGGTGATGGTAATTGCCGATACAAATCACTTCACGGCGTTAGCTGCAGCTCTTCCTGGCTCAGATGAAGAGCGGCACTCACTTGTAACGGGTAATCAGCTTACTGAAGTCTTTCCTTTAACTCTCTTTGCGATCTCTGGCATGATGTTATTTCCAATTGCCAGCGATTTGATTACATTATTCGTGGCACTTGAAATGCTTTCATTGCCACTGTATTTAATGGCTGGGCTGGCTCGGCGCCGTCGACTAGCCTCTCAAGAGGCGGCTTTGAAGTACTTCCTACTTGGAGCCTTTTCTTCGGCGTTTTTCCTCTTTGGAATGGCCTATTTATATGGCTACTCTGCCTCAGTCAGCTTTGCTGGAATCCGTGAATCAGTCGTTGGTGGCAGTGGCAACGATGTTCTGCTCTTAGTCGGAATGGCATTTCTATCAATCGGACTGCTATTTAAAGTAAGTGCCGTCCCTTTCCATGCGTGGTCACCGGATGTGTACCAAGGTGCACCTACGCCAATAACTGGATTCATGGCTGCGGCAACCAAGGTCGCAGCCTTTGGTGCGATGCTTCGTATTTTTTATACAGTATTTGCAAACGCCTCCTGGTCATGGTCGCCTTTATTATCGGTGGTTGCCGTAATTACGATGCTACTTGGATCACTCGTGGCCATTGCCCAACGTGATGTCAAGCGAATGTTGGCATACTCCTCAATTGCACATGCTGGATTTTTGCTTACCGGCGTGATTGCATTAAATAAGGCTGGACTCGATGCCTCAATTTTTTATCTATTTACTTATGGAATCTCAACGGTGGGTGCATTTGCTGTGGTGACTTTAGTACGTGATTCAATTGGTGAGGTTACAGATCTCAACCGGTGGAGGGGATTGGGAAAGCGTTCGCCGTGGATTGCAACAATCTTTGCGGGATTCCTCTTAGCTTTTGCTGGGATTCCATTAACGAGTGGTTTTATTGGGAAGTTTTCAATCTTTACCGCCGCTTATGGAAGTGGAGCGAAGGCGGTAGTAATTACAGGTGTTCTCTCAAGTGCTATCGCTGCATTCTTTTATATCCGTGTTATCGTCCTAATGTTTTTCACCGAGCCCGTTCAAGATGGTACAAGTGTTGAGATTCCATCGATACTGACCCGAATCGCTCTAATTTTTTCTATTACACTCACAATTGCCCTGGGTATCTTTCCTGCGCCGCTGCTTAGTATTATTTCAAAGCTTGCGATTTTTATCCGCTAATGTCCACATTTGGAATCCCAAACGTTGGGATGGCGTTAGAAGCAACGTTGATTTCGCAGATGGCTCAGGTTGAGGCCTTACTCTTAAGTCACACTCGCAGTGATTATCCATTCGTAGATGAGACCGCCCACCACTTGGTGGCCGCTGGCGGCAAGCGATTACGCCCATTATTAACGCTTTTAACGGCCCAGTTTGGAGATTCAAGTGGCCCAGGCGTTATCGCCGCAGCGGTCGCATGCGAGATAACCCACCTTGCCACGCTTTATCACGATGATGTAATGGATGGCGCAAAACTTCGCCGTGGAGTTGAGAGCGCGAATATGCGATGGGGTAACACAATTGCAATCTTGACTGGTGATTTTCTCTTTGCAAAGTCCTCTGACTTATTGGCAGATCTTGGTCCCCAGGCTGTGCGCCTTCAAGCCAGAACATTTGAACGCTTAGTAATCGGTCAGATTATGGAGACCAAGGGGCCAAACCCAGGTCAGGATCACCTTGAGCATTACTTAAAAGTGGTCGCCGACAAAACTGGCTCATTGATTGCAGCAAGTGCACGTTATGGTGCGATGATATCGGGTGCATCGAGTGAAATTATGGAGACGGTGACCATCTTTGGTGAAAAGATTGGTACTGTTTTTCAATTAGCCGATGATGTTATTGATATCTCTAGCGAGTCAAATCAATCGGGAAAGACACCAGGGACTGATTTACGAGAGGGAGTACCTACTCTCGTAACCCTTAATGTAATGAAGTCAACCGATCCTGCAGATCGCGAACTTGTGCGGCTTTTATCTGGGCCAATTGAAGATGAAGTTACCGTACACCAAGTGCTCGAAACCTTAAGAACCCATCAGGCGCTAGCTGATTCACGTGCGCAGTTAAATCTTGTTGCGCAAGCGGCAAGAGATGCCCTTGCTCCGCTGCCAGCCGGTGATGCTACCGATGCGTTGATGTCGCTATGCGACGCTGTTATCGATCGATCGGTTTGATCTCACTAAATCAAATGCCAGCATGCTCAGTGCTAGCCAGATAATAAGAAAACCAATCCATCTGGCGCTCGGCATAACCTCATGACGTACCCATACCCCGATTACAAATTGAATCGTCGGCGTGATGTACTGTAAAAGGCCGATCAAAGTGAGCGGCAAGCGCACCATGGCACCGTTAAATAAAAGTAGTGGTACAGCCGTTATGGCGCCGGCACTTATTAATAGAGTCGTTAAGCCAGTACTATGACCAAACTCTCCACTCCCTTTATTGCCCAAATACAAAAGATAAAGTAGGTATGGGAGGCTTGCAATAAGGGTTTCAATCGCCAAACCCTCAAGGGCCCCAAGGCCCAACTGCTTCTTTACAAAGCTATAACTACCCCATGATATTGCCAGAGTCAGGGCCACCCAGGGCGGGCGACCATAATCAAGGGTCAAGATAATCACACCGATAGTGGCTACGGCCACTGCAGCCCATTGCAAAGCATGCAGCCGCTCTTTCAGTAAGACGACTCCAAAGGTAATGATGATGAGTGGATTTATGTAGTAGCCAAGTGAGGCTTCGACAACGTGGCCATTATTTGTCGCCCAAATATAAACTAACCAGTTGATTGAAATTAAGGTCGCTGCCAGAAATAACTTGATTGCGACTTTTGGCCGCTTCATCGTTGCTAAAGTTGATTTGAGTGACTTAGTCGATGTCAAAACAATTACACAGAAAACTAGCGTCCAAACGGCACGGTGTGACACTATTTCAAGCGGTGAAGCCGGTTTGAGCAGTGGCCAGAACAGAGGAAAAGCACCCCAAAGTGAATAAGCACTTAGTCCAAAAAGTAGGCCACTCTTATTTTTCGTCAATTATCTGAAGTTCGTAAATTGAACTGCAAAATCCCAGCCACCATCTTTAATCATCGCCATCGTTTCCTGTAGATCATCACGGCTTTTTGAGGTCACGCGAAGCTCGTCACCTTGAATCTGGGTTTTAATCGACTTGGGGCCCTCATCACGTAAAAACTTTGCAACTTTCTTAGCGTTCTCAGTGGAGATCCCCTCTTTCAATGGAGCCGCAATCTTGTAGATTTTTCCACTTAGAAACGGTGTTCCAGCATCGAGATGCTTGAGTGATACCCCACGTTTAATCATCTTGTCCTTGACGACATCTAAAGCCGCCTTAGCTCGCTCTTCAGTATCGGCTTCAATCAGAATCTTTTCGCCCTCAAGTTCAATTTTGGAGCCAGTATTCTTAAAATCAAAGCGAGTATCGATCTCACGGATCGCTTGGTTTATCGCGTTATCAAGCTCCATTCGATCTATCTTGGAGGTAACGTCAAAGCTTGCATCTGCTGCCACGGTGGGCTCCATTCATTGAAAAAGAGAGATTCGACCCTCAGGTGCTAAAGATATCCTGACTCATTGGAGTAACCATAATCTCGGGTGAGATAGCCACCTTTTTTAGCCCATAGATATATTGAAATGTCGTACGCCATCTTCATGGCTCCTGAAAGAACCATGGGGGTGGCTACGCTTATGTGTGAAGTTAAGCCGGCGATTGTCGGCGAAAACGGTCTAACGCTGTACCGTGCGGCATTTGTTGTTGCCGATGCCGCCATTCGATCGGGCGGTGGAACAACTGCCATGATTAAAGCCTGTCTTGTTGGAATATCCATCTGCGAAAAGCTTGCCCGCAGTAATAAAAATATTATCGCTAGATGAAAGCGTCCACTTAAGGCGGCCATAATCAAAAAAATATTACTCAATGAGTGACTAAGGACCATGGTTTTAACCAAACCAAGGTGCTGCGCAATAAGTGGTGCTAAAAACATACTTAGTGCTTGAAGGATAGCAAAGGCAAAAAATAGATACCCAAGATCGCTCGCAGAGGCCCCATATCTCTGTGAAAGATAAAATGAGAGCCAGGCCGATGTGGTTAAACCACCTGCGGCCGCATCCAAAGAGAAGAGCGCTGAAAGCTGAAATATCTCTCTTCGTGCTGGTGAGTGCTTAAGCCCATGATTTATTGTCACACTCTGATTTTCAACAGCTGGTGTTAGGCCAGTGGCTAACCAGAACCCCCCTAAACCAATTGGGACAAGTACCAGGTAGCCAATAAAGCCTGTATTAAATAGATAAAAATGTGAGAGCCAGCCCTGCGACAACGCGCCGAGTGAGCCAAAAATAGCTGCTATACCATTGTACTTACCAAACAGGCGGGGCAAAAGCGTGCTGTGACTAATCTGCGCCAGCATTGCCTGTTCTAAAGTTGTTGCGGGACCGTTATCACTTGCATCCGTACTCAGGACACCGGTTAAACCAACTAAGGCCAATATCCAGAGCGCGGGATGAATGACAATAATAATTCCAGCGATAGCTAAGAGAGAATAAATTAACTTGTAACTTTTTCTTCGACCAAACCTATCGCCAAATCGCATCAAAATAAGTGATGAGATCGCCGAGCCAAGCACGATAGCGGTGAGTAGAAGCCCCACTCCAAGGGGAGATTCTTGTTTTTGTGCCAATAAATGTCCCAACAAGATAGCGGTGAAACCATATGCAAAGGCGCGCAGCGCCTGTGCAGTGATTACTCGCGAACTATCGCTTTTTACTTAGAGCTCCGTACAACACGTGACAAGCTATAAGCCAGAAAAACAGTGACAAAGAGCGGCACGGTTAGCCAGGTGAGAAGGGATGTACTCATGCCGGCCGTGAGTAAAAATGCCACAACGATTCCAGCGGCTATCCGCCAATCATCCCCAACGATGAAATCAACCCAGAAGTCCCCAAAGGAGATTACCGCCGCTACCGCTTTGCCTCGAACAGGCTTAGTATCTTCGACAATTAACTCTGAACCCGTATTTACAACTGAAACGAGTACTTTTTTGTGCGCCGCTTTTAAAATTGCCACCAAAAGGCCGGCGATCGCTGCGACAAAAATAATTAAATACAGCACCGCCCAGTTATCTCCAGGCCATTTTGAGCCCGCACCGGCAGAGCCCTCAACGCCCCAGAAGATTCCAAAGGCGGTGAGCATTATTCCAACGCAAAACTTCATTGTATTTTCAGGTACTCGCGCAAGTGGGGCACGCAGTGCGAATCCGGCGGCGCTTACAAAAACGACGGCAGCGAGAGCGGCGATTGAAGCCAAGCCGACGTTGTGATCTATGGATCCAAAGGTGAGAACGATAAAGGCGACTTCAAGGCCCTCTAAGACGACACCTTTATAGGACAAGGTAAATGCATACCAATCGGCGACACCATGGCGCGTTTCACTAGCCGCGGCACGGGCGGCAGCGAGCTCTACTTGAAAAATCTTTTCCTCATCATGCAGGGATTTATAGCCACTTGCTCGAAGGATTGCTTTTCGCAGCCAAGTTAAACCAAAGACGAGCAGTAAACCCCCCACGGCTATGCGCAAGAAAGAGATCGGTAAGTGTGCGATGGCCGGACCAAATAATGCGATGATCACAATTAAGGTTATTAATCCGGCAATGACTCCACGGATCGCAGATTTCCAGTCCCGGGCAGTGCCGGCGGCAAGGACGATTGTCACCGTTTCTACCGCCTCAACGGATGAGGCTAAAAAGACTGAGATGAATAAAGCTAGTGATGTACCTGACATTTTTTACTCCTTAATCGTTTTATTAAAAGATTATTTAATTACTGCAAAGTTAGGTGTAGTTAAATCGGCGGTAACTTCCCTCTCACTTTGAAAGGCCAGACAGTTTTCCGGATCGATATATATATGAACCCTAGAGCCTCTTGCAACCGATTGTGGGGCAAAGACACCCGAAATAACTCCTAACTCGCACTCAACAACATGTTCATAACCCCGACCACGGTAGGCAACGTCCAGGACCACCGCAGGCAAGGTGTTTAAACCATCGCCGACCATGCTGGTTGCACTTGGACGAATTAAGACATCGACCAAACTGCCAGGCTGTAAATTCTCACTTGATCGAGCGGTTATTGCATTCTCTCCGACGCGAACAATCGTTGTTGTAGCAGAGATAGATTCAACGGAGCCAAGGAAACTACCTGAGATTCCTGTGAATGAGGCGACAAAACGATTAGCTGGATTTCTATATATCTCTTCGGGTTTTGCAATCTGTTGTAGTTTTCCTGAGCGGAGTACGCCGATATTATCGGCCAAGGCAAATGCTTCAGATTGGTCATGTGTTATGTAACATGCAGTGGCACCGATCTCTCGGGTCAGTGTTGCAATTTCTACGCGTAGCCTTTCGCGCAGATCCGCATCGAGATTTGAAAGTGGTTCATCAAAGAGCAGTAGCGATGGGCGTCCAACGATGGCGCGCGCTAGGGCTACGCGCTGTTGTTCACCCCCTGAAAGTTGAAATGGATAGTTCGCTCCTTTTGTTGAAAGTCCCACACGATCTAACGCCTCATTGGTGCGGCGCACCGACTCTGAGGCCGGTAAATCTCTGCGCTTTAATGCATAGGCAACGTTTTCGCTGGCCGTCATGTGTGGCCACAGCGCATAATCTTGAAAAACCATCGCTAACTCTCGGCGCTCCGGCGCCACATGAAATCTATCCCCAGCAATTTGGCGATCACCGAAATAAATACTGCCCTCATCAAGCCTTTCAATCCCGGCAAGTGAGCGAATAAGCGTTGATTTTCCGGAGCCTGAAGGTCCGAGGAGTACGGTAAAGCTGCCTGGTTCGATGGTGAGGTCAAAACTATCAAGGGCTGCGAGTGCTCCATACCGCTTTGTCGCACCTCTAATAGTTACACGATACGGATCAACTTGCTTCATCGTAATCTCCCTAATCTCTTCCAGCCTGGCGGTGCAAAACGATTGAAAATAAAGAATGCAATCCCAACAACAACAAGTGCCCAAAGAATCGATAAGATTTCAATCGCTGTTCCTCCGCCATAGTCAAAGCCGGCAAGTGAGAGTTCGATACCTACAGCTACTGGTGGACTGCCCGGTGGATAGAGCAGCTCGGAGACTGGAAGCTCCAGCAATGTGCCTGAAAAAGTTAAAAGCCAGGCGATCAACAATGGACGTGCGATAAGCGGCATAGTGACATCAAGCCAGGCCCGTAGCGGTTTACTTCCATGCACACGAGCGGCATCCATCATCGACTCTTGAATCTGCCCCATATTTCCTACAAGTGATCGGGATGTCGATGGCAGGGCATTTGCTGAATATGCGAGTGCTAATAAAAATGACGTACCGTATAAATGTAAACCTAAATCATTAATAAAGCGAAGGTTATAAGTAAATATATAGCCGATAGCAAATACAATTCCCGGTAGCGCGACGGCTGCAAGTAGAAAGAAATCTACGAACTTTTTAGATTTAGATGGCTTAATTGATGTTAAAACCTTGGATGCAATAGTCGCGATTGCAACGGCTATAGTCGCGGTAATCAACGACATCTGTGTTGAGTAAATCAAGGGATTACGAAGAAATCGTGAGTGAAAAACTCGTGTGTAGTTACTAAAATTAATACTGTAGTGACTGAGTAAACTTCCAAGGCCCTCAAGCATTGATGCCGATACCGCACCAAAGATTGGGATTCCTAAAGTGATGAGCAAAAGAACGACTATGTAACTACTTGTCGATGCCTTTACAAAGAGCGATAGCCGAGTAAGTGTTGCCGGCCGGGTGCGACCACTGAGTGTTCTGAAACTGCGTCCACGAAGCGCGCGATTTTGAGCAAAAATAGCCAAGAGAACGAGGGATAACAGAGTGATACTTGTCGCCGCTGAGACTGGGAAGTTCACTGGTATTGAGTTGATTCCTTGATATAACTGATACGTCGCGACTGAAAAATGTCCGATACTTGAAAGCGTAGAGGCAACACCGAAATCGCTAATCGCTTCGGCAAAGACAATAGCCATGGCAGAGAAAAGAGAGGGTGTTAATAGACTTGCCATGATTTTGAAGGCGGCGATTCGAGAGCCTCCATGCACACGCACAGCCTGTTCAAACTCTTCGCCCAAGCCCCGCATTGCATTTGCAATTACGAGATATGCAAAGGGGAGGCCTTTAACCATGAGCACCAATGCAATTCCAACTGGACCGTACAGGAGATTACGGATGGGTTCGATATGAAGACCCATTATTTCAAGGACTCCGCGTTGTTCAAAGAGTCGCTGCCATCCGAGTGCAATCAAATATGAGGGCGCGAGAAAGAGCGCGAAGATTGTGCCATTCCACAGGAATCGGGCGGGAGTGTCGGTACGTAAAACCAACCAGGCCATTGAAAGTGCGATAGCCGTCGCCCCAAGACTTGCGACAATACCAAGTGTCAATGAGTGCATTAGCGCAGTGCCGTAAGCACCCGAGAAAACAGGTTTAAAGCTTGAGAACGTGAACCATTGATTGCCCTGTGACATCAGGCGTGGGCTAAATGCCACTGAAAGAAAGAGCACGATCGGAATTACGAGAATAAAGAGTATGAGTGTCCAAAAGACAAACATGGGGGTAATGCGAATGCGATTAACCTTTTTTGCAAGAGTTAAAGGCAGAGATGAAAATGGCACTCGATCGCGCACCAGGGGTGCAGTATCGAGTGCCATTAACGAATTAGTAAGTGATTTTACTTAGTGCGAATATTGGCGGTAAACCAGGCACTAATAGCGCTCTGGCGTGGACCCCAAGTGTAAGGATTGATGATCTGATATGCCGTTGGCATTGAAGGTACATATTTATTTGCAGTTGTACCAACGATTGATGGGTAACAAAGAACATCTGAGTTCTTTGTCGCATCGGTTGCGGCCAAGATCGATTGGCCTGCGGGTGAAAGTACGAACTTTACGAAGGCCTGTGCGCCAGCGATCTCTGCCGTTGGACGCTTGGCATCGATAGCTAACGAGCTAGGCATCAATGTTGGGCGCCCTGGATATACGATCATTGGCTTGAAACCATCAACTGGGGCTGCGGTGAACTTAATTACCTCTGCGATAGCAGCCGTATTTTGAACTAATCCCATATTGATCTGGCCGATTTCAAGGGCGTGAATCGTTGGACCGTTCTTATCATTTACTACTAGACCATTGGCTTTGAAGGAAAGCAGGAAATTCTTTCCCGCCTCTTCAGAGCCGAG
Organism: Candidatus Planktophila sp.; assembly: GCA_040402335.1. Classification (GTDB taxonomy): domain Bacteria; phylum Actinomycetota; class Actinomycetes; order Nanopelagicales; family Nanopelagicaceae; genus Planktophila. The sequence continues at coordinate 3,650 of JBBAMX010000012.1, read as the reverse complement.
TTGGTTCATGAGGCCCGCAATAAATGGATAAGTAGGACCAGAGATATTTGGATCATTCATTCCAATTTGACCTTTGTACTCCGAACGAAGAAGTGCTTTAAGGGCTATTGGTGGCTTGCTCATCTTGGCTGCGTTATATAAGCCGGCGACCATAACCGTCGAACCAGTGATAGCAAATGAGTTATTTTTAGGGGCAAGTCGCTTTCCAAGGAGATTGTACTTAGGCTTGAAATTTAAAGGTGCTAACTGACCTGAAAGGTCGGCAGCTGCGGCCCAGGTATCGCCATCGGCCCAAAAGAGAGACCACTGTGGATTGGTGCCTTCCGCGGCAACCTTTGCCAATAGTGGACCGGTAGATCCGCCGACATCAACGACTTTGTACTCAGACTGTGATGCATTAAATGCCTTAATCTCATCTGGTGCATATCCGATCGCTTCATAAAGATTGATACTAATCGGAGTGGCTTGGGCTGCCTGGGTAATGATGCCCGATGTTAGAAATACAAGCGAAGCCATACAGGCTAGGCTCTTAGAGATATTTGAAATGCGCATGTAACTTCCTCAACTCTAGGTGAAAGAGAAGCGAAGTAAACTCCTGCTAGGTGTTGAAAAGAGAAAGAAAAGGTGAACGTAGAGTTAACGGAGAATTAATTATTTTGGTCGATCCATTGGAAGGCCGGAGTTTCAAAGGGAATCCATGATTTTGTATTGTGGCCACCAGTAGCGATTGGAATTAATTCAACAGATATACCCGGATTTAAACTAGACATAAATCTCTGGGCAGATGTCCAAGCAAAGCGATCCTGTTTACCAGCTATTAAAAGGATTTTTAGCGTAGTGGGCTGAGCATTCAACGTGCCAACCAGGTCATATTTACTTAATAGAGCGCTTTTTTCTGCAGCTTTAACCCCCGTTGCAAATAACGGCTTAAAATAACCCGCCAACGAAACAGCGCTTGAGTACTGGTCTTGATGGCGCACGGCGATCGATACTGCGCACCAACCTCCAGCCGAATAGCCAAAAGTTGCCCAAGGACGGTTATCGACCCCTAAATATCGTTGGGCAAAACTCTTCATATCACGTGAAAGCCAGGTCTCAACCTGTAAACCTCCATTAAAATTAAGGCACTCAGTATCTTTCCGCGGATCTACGTTCATGGTTGGAATAATTGCGATTGTATTTCCAATTTGGCCACTTTGTTGTAAATCTTCAAGAGTTTTAATCCCCTGCATACTGCCAATCCAAGTCTCAGGGACGCCTGGATAACCCGAAAATAGCTCCACGATTTTATACTCATTACCGATATTAGGTTTCGAAACATTGGCCTCCAAAAGTCTGGTTATTTTCGGAGGTAAGACAACGTAAACGATATTAGCGATATTAGAGTCTGCACCTTTAATAATCTTCTTTATAATCAAACTGCCACCAGGAGTGCGCATTGACAGAGCGATATCTTTAGCAGAAATTTGGGATAATAATTTAGACGGGATCGCTACTTTTCCTAAGTTCGTACTCTTACCAAGAAGGTCGTTCCAATTTAAATAAAATTGACCAGATCGATTTACGGCGATACCCACCGAAGTCAGAGTCAAAATCTGTATGAGAACAAGTAGGCCGATTCGCCCAATTACATAGCCCCATTGCGCCTTACTCAACTTTTGCCAGAAAATTATTGCCACGAAAACCAGAGTAAAGGTGAGAAGGAAGGCGATTACCTCGGTACTAAGGCTTCCCAGTTCTAACACTTAACAACTCTACATTGTAGGGCCGGCTTATTTTCACCAAACTCATGGCGTAGATTTGAAATAGCGCATACTTATGGAGTGAGAGTTTTTCCAACGGCCCTGGTCTGCCATAAGTTTAAAATCTGTGCCGTAACTGAGGCCATGGTGGCACGCGAGGCTCCATCAACGGTTGAATAAGCACAGGTTTCGATCAAATCGCAGCTCCATGTCGATACCCCTGCGTTAAAGACTGCGGCACCCGATGGAGTTGTAAACCAGATTGACTCTAACTTTGGTACTGGCCGAGGAGGTAGACCGACGGTGGGGGCATCGCGATAGTGCATCGTTCCAGAAAATAAGACGTGGATATTGGGTGGAGCCGCCACAGTTTTTACTGTGTGTTCAACTTCGCTATCTGGAGAGATCCCATTAATTCGTGAGTTCACCGGTAGCTTCAACCATTTTGGGATTTTAACGGCCCTTAAATCGCCATAAACGTGTACGCCATCGGCCAATGATCCAGTTAAAAGTGTGGGTGGAATGTTTAATCGCTTGTCGGCGAATTGAATTGAAATCAACCGTAAATCTACAACAGGATCCTGGGTCGCAGTTCGGTAAATATAGATACGACGATTTGATCCAATTTTAGATGAACCCATACGCATCTGCCAGATACCAGTATTCCCACCCAGAATCGCAATATTTATCCCTGAGTTTCGCGCCGAAATTAAACTCTCAAAAATGCGGCGCGTAAAGTATTCCGGATGGCCACCAAGGATGAGGCCATTATATTTTTGGATTATTGAGGGCCAAGAGTCGATATCTAGATCGGTAAATTGATCGTAATTAATTCCCTGTTTTTCCATAAATTGAACGAGTGATACTCCATCACGGTGAATGCTAAAGCCACCGCTTCCCACGATTGGCCGATCCAGTGAGACGACTCGACTGCGATTATTTCGCATCTCAATCTTTGTTGAGCCCGCGCCTAAATATGCCGACCTTCCGCCAAAGGTGTTGTATGCATTCCAGGTAATGAAGGAGTGCATCAGCATTAATTTGGAGCTACCCAATGGACTGTGTAGAACAAATGGTGCCGAGTTTTCAATTGTTCCATCAAATGAACGCGTGACAAAGAGATAAAAACCAGGTACCCACTGTGCGCCCAAAGTAAGTTTGAGCGTTGTCGGCCACCTAGTCTCAATCATGCGAGTTGCAGACTTTGGATATTGAATCTTTTGTTGTTTCAATTTCATTGGACCCGAGCTCCAGACTTGTCTGGCCCCAGAGCCTTGATACCAACCTATTCGCAGCGCTTCGATACTCCTTGTTCCACTTCGAAACATGTCAGAACCAGAGCCATACAAAGAGGCATGAATATCGATCGAGTCGCCACAAGCACCAGAGCTTTTATTGAGCCAGAGTGCACTTCCCTGCGCGCCCTGTAAATTTAGCGCCCGCCAATCTTTTGGTGTCATGGCGATCCCGGGCTGGGCATTTTCGCTCGCTACCCAGTTCGTTGGCAGCGCCGCACATGATGCAGCCGGATATTGTGAGGAGTCGCTTGGCGCCGTCGTAGCAAGTGAGTCGGTAAAACTCTGCATAGGTTGATACAAAATATCTGTATGTGATTTCACCGCTGGCAAATCTCTTTGATCCTGAAAGTATTTGTATGAAATCACACCTACAGTGCTTGCCAGCACAATAACGGCTATAACCAGCGTAGATATTAGAGATTTCTTACCAAAGCGAACAGCCATGTATTAATTAAAGAGGGTCTAGCAGTATTGAGCCAATTGGCGCGCCAATACCCGCCTCCTGTAGCCTTACACCTTCATTAATCCATAACTGCCGCACTACTTGTTCGACCTTGGCGGGTTGCCCGAGCGGCCAATGGGAGGGGACTGTAAATCCCCCGGCTCTGCC
>JBBAMX010000011.1:0-57735 GCA_040402335.1 Candidatus Planktophila sp. | reverse complement strand
AGTCGCTGCGCGCATCGTCACCATTGTCATTAAGGCGTTTGAACGTGAACCGATAGCGATGAAAGTTAATGCCGTGCCAAATGCCGCGGCCGCTCCGAACGATAAGAGAATAGGACGTAGCGTCAATCGCTCTTTTAACTCAGGTCCACTTGCACAGAAGGCGCCAATAAGCGCCAAACAAACGCCAAGAAATGCTAAGTGAGTAAGTTTTTCGCCATGAAATGCGGCAAAGGTTAAGGGAACCACTGCGCTCAGTGCGCTAATTGGTGAGACAACGCCCATGCTCCCCGAAGCCAACGCTGCATATAAACACAGGAGACCGAAATAGCCGAGTACTCCGGCAAATATCCCGGGCAGTAAATATTCATGCGAACCTGTCAGTAGTCCAGAAGCATTGCCCGATAGTGCAAGAAGAAAAATACCAAAGACCAGTCCTAGAATTTGAGAGCAACCGAGTACGGCTATCGGTGCGTGTTTCTTGCTCAGTCGCCCACCGTGAAAATCGGCCGTTCCCCATAAAATGCTTGAAAGGAGTGCAAGCAGTGAGGCCATACTCCTAAGGCTACCGCCCTGCCTCCCTCACCTGATCTAGATAATTATTACGATTGGCCAGTGGACGCCAATGGATTTGAGAGCTTAGTAAATGTATTGCGGGCCTTCACGCCACGAGCAGAAGTTGTCCTAGAAGAGGTTCCCGCCCCACAAAAACTGGCAAAATTCGCATTTGCCTTCTCCCTAGATCTTAGTAATGGCAAGCTCGGCGATGAAGAGGGTGAGCTTGCGAGTGGTCGCTTTGTTTTACTGCATGAACCAGGTGGGCAGGAAACATGGGAGGGCGAGTTTCGCTGTGTCACTTTTCTTCGGGCAGATCTCGATATGGCTATGGAGCAAGATCCGATGCTGCCCGAGTTTGGTTGGAGTTGGTTTTTAACTGCGATGGAAAATACGCAGTGCGAAATGGCGGCAGTAAGCGGTACTGTCACCCGCGTGTCCAGCGCCTCATTTGGAAAACTATCTCCACGCACAAATGGCTCTGAAATTGAAATCCGTGCATCGTGGACTCCAGTTACAACCGATGCGAAAGAGATTGTTAATCACATCGCCGCCTGGTGCACTCTCATCTGTGAAATCGCCGGTCTGGTTGAAACACCGGCAGGCATCTCCAATATCTCACCGCAACGCTCCCGCTAATTCAAATATGGAAGATATAACTCAACCCGTCCCTTTGCTTACACCCGCCGGCGGTACCCCGGCCGTTATAGATACTGAGGCTGGATTAGAGGCAGCACTGCTTCATTTAAATGAGGGAACGGGCCCCTTTGCCGTCGATGCCGAGCGCGCATCTGGCTTTCGTTATAGCGCACGGGCCTATCTCATCCAGGTTAAACGAAAAAACGGCGGCTTACATTTAATCGATCCAATAGCCTTTGGCCCCAACCACCCCTTGCTCGCAGCGCTGAACAATCTCTTTAATAGTGATGAAGTAATTTTGCATGCAAGCACTCAAGATCTTCCATGCCTTCGCGAATTAGGAGTTAATCCCACGCGAATATTTGATACCGAACTTGCAGGGAGAATTCTCGGTCTACCCCGAGTTGGTCTTGGTGCACTTTTAGAGTCGTTACTAGGTGTAACTCTTGCCAAAGAACATAGCGCCGCCGATTGGTCAACCCGACCCCTGCCACAGGCGTGGTTAACCTATGCCGCTTTAGATGTTGAGCTCTTAGTAGAACTACGTGAAATAATCTTTGGGCTACTACAGACTGCCGGAAAGTTAGAGTGGGCCGAGCAAGAGTTCACTTCAATTCTCAATGCACCACCACCACCGCCTCGCATCGATCCTTGGCGTCGAACTTCTGGGATGCATAAGATTAAACGACGTGAGCAGTTAGCGATTATTAGAGAGCTGTGGATTGCGCGCGATGCGATCGCTTCGATGCAAGATATCGCCGGTGGAAAACTTCTGAATGACTCAGCGATCGTTGAGCTCTCGATATCCGGAGCAACAACAAAGAAGGAGTTTGAGAAAGCCTTGCGCTCCATTGGACTACGTGCGCGTTGGTTGGAAAACTTAGCTAGCTGGCTCGATGCAATCGCCCGCGCAACGGCTCTTAGTGAGTCTGCCTTACCGCCACTTCGCGTTAATAGCGATGGCGCCCCGCCGGTCAAACTCTGGCGAGATAAATATCCACTTAAATTTGCACCCTATTCTCATGCGCGCGCCGCCCTTGAAGCGCTAGCGATCGAGCTCTCAATCCCCGTTGAAAATCTGATCTCCCCCGAAACCGTGCGCAGAATCTGCTGGTCACCGCCGATGGGGGCCGATTTCGATCGCGATGAGCCTGCGGTACGACAGGCGCTGCTAACGATTGGAGCTCGGCCTTGGCAGGTAGATCTCATCGCCGGCCTTCTCGCCGATGCTCTCCTTGAACGCGAGGCGCTCGTTGTGGCGCAAGCCCTTGAAGCGGATGAGCAAGAGGCTGTGATCGAGATAACTAGCCACGGTGAATGATTTACGCAACAAAAGAGTTGCGTAAATAGCCGGCATACCTTAAGTTTTTCCTATGATCAGTTCATTCATTATCGCGCTGCGCGAGGGCCTAGAGGCCGCCTTAATCGTTGGAATTCTTATCGCCTACGTAGTTAAGATCGATAAGCGCGAATCACTGAAATATATATGGGGCGGAGTCGCCGCAGCCGTCGCCTTGAGCCTTGGCCTGGGGATCGTTTTGAACCTCACATCGACCTCAATGAGCGATCGACATAGTGCAGCCTTCTCTGGCATAACCTCTTTAACTGCCGTCGCCTTGGTTACCTGGATGGTCTTTTGGATGAAGCGCACCGCTCGTTTTCTTCGTAGCGATCTCTCTGGAAAGGTCGATCGAGCAGTTGCAACGGGCCCGCTCATGCTTGCCTTTGCCGCATTTTTAGCGGTCGTGCGCGAAGGGCTAGAGACTTCGCTATTTCTCTTCTCAAACTTTAAAACTATCGCCGATCCATTGAGCGCCGCCGTAGGTCTTATCGCGGGCTTCGCCCTGGCTATAACCCTTGGATATCTCATCTACAAACGCTCAGTGAACCTAGATCTGGCAAAGTTTTTCAAATTTACCGGAATCGCTCTGGTTATTGTCGCCGCGGGCGTTCTAACGTATGCAGTCCATGAGTTTCAAGAGCTCGGATTTTTGCCGGGTGGACATGCCTATGCTTGGAACGTTACCTCGCTATTTACTAGAGACTCACTCCTTGGTTCGCTATTAGCCGGCACAGTCGGCTTCGATACAACGACCACCTGGCTGCAGTTAGGCGTTTACATCACCTACCTTTTCTTCGTACTCACGCCCTATCTTTCAAAGGCGCGCACGAAGGCCGCCCCAAAGACGGCGGTCAGCGCGTAAGTAGGGAGTACCGCAATCTCTTACTGGCAAGTAACATAAGCACTACTTCGCTTAGTTAAGGATCACCATGTCGCGTTCAGTTGTCTTAGTCGATGCCGTCCGAACTCCATTTGGAAAGGCCGGTGGTCTATACGCCGGAACGCGGGCCGATGATTTAATGGTCCGAGCGATCCGCGGACTGCTCGATCGCAATCCGCTAGTAGATCGTGCCACTATCGACGATGTAGCTATCGCCGCAGCGACACAGAGTGGTGACCAGGGAATGAACATCGGGCGCAGTGCCGCGCTCCTGTCGGGCCTACCAAATACAGTTCCGGGATATTCAATCGATCGCTGGTGCGCAGGTGCACTGACGGCGGTGACGACAATCGCCGGAGCGATAGCAATGGGTACGAATGAGATCGCCATCGCTGGCGGGGTTGAGCACATGGGCAACCATCCAATCGGTGAAGGTTTAGATCCCAATCCCCGCTTTCTTGCCGAGCGCATCGTCGAGCAAGATGCGTTGGCTATGGGTGCAACGGCCGAGCGGCTCCATGATCGCTTCCCATCGATTACAAAAGAGCGTGCAGATAAATATGCACTCAACTCACAGCGCAAAACTGCCGAGGCTTACGCCGCTGGCCTTATTCAACGGGATTTAATTCCGACGGCTGCGCGAAGCGCCGAACTTGGTTGGGGTATCGCAACGATGGATGAGCCACCGCGACCAACTACAACGATGGAGGGCTTGCAAACTTTAAAAACTCCTTTTCGCCCAGCGGGTCGAGTGACTGCCGGCAACTCATCGGGATTAAACGATGGCGCAACGGCGGCGCTGCTTGCAAGTGAAGATAAGGCGATCGAATTAGGGTTAACAATCAAAGCCCGTCTCGTAACCTTTGCATTTGCCGGCGTGGAACCCGAGGTAATGGGCTATGGACCAGTCCCTGCAACTATCAAAGCACTTAAACAGGCCGGCCTCTCTATTGCAGAGATCGGTCTCTTTGAAATCAATGAGGCCTTTGCCGTACAAGTCTTAGCCTTTCTCGAACACTTCGGGATCGCCGATGATGATGCTCGTGTTAATCCATTTGGTGGAGCAATTGCAGTGGGCCATCCGCTTGCATCCTCTGGAGTTCGTCTCATGCTCAACTTGGCACGCAGCTTTGAAACCCATCCCGAGGTACGTTACGGAGTCACAACTATGTGCATCGGTCTTGGAATGGGTGGCACGATTATCTGGGAAAATCCACACTTCATGTCAGGAGCACAGTAAATAATGAGTGAGATCAAACTTCCCGATGGCGCTCCAGTTGAAGTTATTACTCAGGCGTTGCTTCGCTCGGTTGACTTAACGGCCTTCGGTGGAGCGGGAACGCTTGCACTGATCACTTTAGATAATGGCCTCGATCATAACCGCCCTAATACATTCGGCGCGCAATCACTTGAGCAGCTAAACCGCGCAATCGATGGTGCGATCGCACTTCAACCAGTGGCGATAGCTATTACGGGAAAGCCATTTATATTTGCCGCCGGCGCCGATCTATCCGCACTCTCATCTATAAGCGAACGTGAACAATCACTTGCAATTGGAAAATTGGGCCATGATATTTTTCGCCGATTTGATGAGTGTGGAGTTCCCACTTTCGCCTTCGTAAATGGATTAGCGCTCGGTGGTGGTCTTGAAGTGGCTCTTCACTGTAACTATCGAACCCTTGCTAGTACGGCATTCACCGCCTTGCCTGAGGTCTTTTTAGGATTGGTACCGGGTTGGGGTGGAGCGAGCATCCTTCCAAAGTTAATTGGACCCGAGCGTGCCGTTCAGGTGATATTGATTAATGCACTCAACAACAACACGATGATGAAGGCTAAAGATGCACTCCAACTTGGAGTCGTCGATGCCATCTTTGATCCAGCAGATTTCCTAGAGCGCTCAATATCATTTGCCGTTTCAATCCTAAATGGCTCGCTCATAATCGAACGCAAAGATTACAGCGATGATCCCGCTTGGGCTACGGCCCTAGCTAGGGGAAACTCGGCAGCGCTAAAGAAATACGGAGGTGCTCAGATCCCGGCGCCAAAGCGTGCGCTTGAACTTATTGCTAAGGCTGCGAAGAGTTCGCGTGGCGAGGGCTTCGATGCCGAAGATCAGGCATTGGCCGATTTAACAATGAGCGACTCACTTCGTGCATCTCTTTACGCCTTCAATCTCATTCAAAAAAAGCGTAAGAAAGTTGAAGGTGCGCCAAAGCCCGTCCTTGCTCGCAAGGTAAGTAAGGTCGGAGTTGTTGGTGCCGGTTTAATGGCTTCACAACTCGCACTTTTGCTCCTTAAAAACCTTAAATGCCCCATCGTGATGAGCGATATAGATCAGGAGCGTGCCGACAAAGGCGTGGCCTGGGTACACAATGAGTTAGCAAAATCTGTCGAGAAAAAACGAATGAGCGCCGAGTCGGCACAGCGACTATCAGGATTAATCTCTGGCTCTAGTGATCAAAGTATTTTCAAAGGTTGTGACTTTGTTATTGAGGCAATCTTTGAAGACTTATCACTCAAACAAGCACTCTTTAAAAGCTTAGAAGCGATCGTTTCACCAGAGTGCGTACTTGCAACGAATACCTCCTCTTTAAGTGTCGAAAAGATGAGTCAGGGATTAAAGAATCCAGAGCGGGTAGTTGGCTTTCACTTCTTTAATCCAGTAGCGGTCATGCCATTACTTGAAGTTGCTCGCACAAGTACAACCGATGATGCTACAACGGCTACAGCTATTGCCGTTGGTCGAGAACTCAAGAAGACGATGATTATCTGTAAAGATGCGCCGGGCTTCGTTGTCAATCGATTGTTAACTCGATTCATGGGTGAGATTACCGATGCCGTTGATGAGGGTACCTCCCCCGAAGTTGCCGACAGCGCGATGAGCTCTATCGGATTTCCAATGTCGCCCTTCCAACTTCTTGATCTTGTTGGACCCGGTGTAGCTCTTCATGTTTCAAAGACGTTGAACGCTAATTTAGGTGAGCGCTATCGCATCTCGCCAACAATGGCGGCGATGGTAGAGCAGGGCGTACGAAACTTTTATATTAAAGGTGACGATGGTGCCTTTACCGCTAACCCAGCAGCCCTTGCCCTGATTACGCCGGCCACCTCTGCCTCCACCGCGCAGCAGGTTCAAAAGCGCGCACTCGAGGCTTTAGCGCTGGAGGCGCGAATGATGCTCGAAGAAGGAGTCGTCGCTACGCCGGCCGAAATAGATCTCTGCATGCTTATGGGGGCGGGCTGGCCGATGCACTTGGGTGGAATTCTTCCCTACTTAGACCGCGAGGGAGTTAGCGAATCTGTGTCGGGTGAGCGTTTTCATCCACGTGGGGTGGCATCTCTTCCTTAAAAATACCGGCCCATTCGATAACCCGTTGCGCGATATCACCACTCGTCATTCCAATATCTTCTAGGATCTCACTTCGTTTTGAATGCTCCAAGAACTCTAATGGAACGCCTATTGAATGAAGAGGAAGGGTTAGTTGGGCATCTCTAAATAACTCAGATATCGAACTTGCGATTCCACTGTGGCGAAGCCCATCTTCAATTACAACGACACATTCATAGACTTTGGCGATAGCGAGTAATGACTCTGGTAAAGGCTTGACCCACCTCAGATCGATAACGCTGATCCCTACACCCTGTCCTGCTACTGATTGCGCAACTTCTACCGCCAAAGCGGCCATGGCCCCAACACTAATTATTAAGACATTGCAGCCATCACTTCGATATAAAGTATCGATTCCTTCGCACCGATCAATCGCGGGAATATCAATCTGGATTGCACCCTTTGGAAAGCGCAGTAACGAGGGAGCATCGCCAATATTTAACGCCTCTCGCAGAAGTTCACGCAATCTGGCCCCATCTCGTGGTGCGCCCACATGTAGCGAAGGAACGATGCCCGTTAACGCTAAATCCCATACTCCATGATGTGAAGGGCCATCATCGCCAGTTAATCCCGCGCGATCTAAGACAAATGTGACACCAGCTTTATGGAGGGCGACATCAAGAAGTAACTGATCAAAGGCGCGATTGAGAAAGGTTGAATAGATTGCAACGACAGGATGAAGGCCAGCAAATGCCATTCCAGCGGCACTTGTTACAGCATGCTGTTCTGCGATTCCAACATCGATGGTTCGCTGCGGAAATTTATTTGCAAAATCAGTCAAACCCGTGGGACCCAACATCGCCGCGGTTATAGCGACGATATCGCTGCGTTCATCTGCGATTTCAACGAGCTCTAAAGCGAAGCGTTTAGTCCAAGTAACGCCACTTTTAGATAGCGGCTCCCCCGTCTGGGCATCAACGACTCCAACGGCGTGAAATTTTTCGGCCTCATCGGCAATCGCCGGCTTATGCCCACGTCCTTTTTCAGTTATTACATGAATAAGAATCGGAGCACCAAACTCTTTTGCCTTTAGCAACGCACGCTCAAGGGCGGGGATATCGTGACCATCTATGGGACCCATATATTTCAGACCAAGATCCTCAAACATTCCCTGCGGGGCAATAATATCTTTGATACCTTTTTTCACTCCATGCAAAGTATCAAAGATTGGACCACCAACTACTGGAGTCTTTTGAAGAATATCTTTACCCCACTCTAAAAACTTTTCGTATCCACGACTTACTCGCAGTGTCGAAAGATAGGTTGCAACACCACCAATAGTCGGCGAGTACGAGCGTTCATTATCGTTGATGATGATGACTAGATTTCTTTTTTTAGAGGTAGCGATATTATTTAGCGCCTCCCATGACATTCCACCCGTAAGGGCGCCGTCGCCTACGACAACAACAACATGGCGATCATCTGCGCCTTGTAAGGAGAATGCACGAGAAATACCATCTCCCCAAGAGAGCGCAGTTGAAGCATGCGAGTTTTCAATCACATCGTGAACGCTCTCCCGGCGATTGGGGTAGCCCGAAATTCCTCCACGTTGGCGGAGTTGATCAAAATCTCCCGAGCGACCTGTAAGAATCTTATGGACGTAAGATTGATGGCCGGTATCAAAAAGAATGACATCACGGGGTGAGTCAAAAACACGGTGTATGGCGATTGTGAGCTCAACAACACCAAGGTTGGGACCTAAATGGCCACCGGTCCTGGAGACTTTCTCAATAAGAAAGCGGCGAATCTCATCACCCAGTTGCATAAGGGCGGCAGCTGATAGCCCAGCTAAATCCTTAGGGGATTTTATTTCACTGAGCATGGTTGCAATTATTTAGGGTTTAGGAGTTAAGTAGCGAGCGAAGAACAAACTGCATGATTCCGCCATGACGATAATAATCCGCCTCACCTGGAGTATCGATGCGAACGCGCGCGGTAAAGCTCTTATCCCCGGCGCGCACAGTGAGCTCTTTTGGAACTCCACCCGAGTTAAGCGCAGTGATCCCAGCGATTGAAAATACCTCAGTGCCATCTAATCCCAGGCTCTGCGCACTCTCGCCCTCTTTAAATTGAAGAGGCAATACACCCATTCCAATTAAGTTGGAGCGGTGAATACGCTCAAAGCTCTGGGCGATGACAACGCGAACGCCTAAGAGCGCCGTTCCCTTCGCAGCCCAGTCTCGGGATGATCCCGATCCATACTCTTTACCCGCCAAAATCACTAAGGGGATTCCCGCCGATTGATAGTGAGTTGCCGCTTCATAGATCGTTGTCTGCTCCCCGTTGTTTAAGAAGTCTCGAGTGAAGCCACCTTCCACACCATCTAGCAAAAGATTTTTCAAGCGAATATTTGCAAAAGTTCCTCGAATCATCACCTCATGATTACCGCGGCGAGAGCCGTATGAGTTGAAGTCCTTACGATCGATTCCATGCTCCATTAAATACTTTCCAGCCGGTGAATCTCCGCGGATATTTCCAGCCGGTGAGATGTGATCTGTCGTTACCGAATCACCCAATATTGCTAAGACACGTGCCGCCGATATGTCGGTGAGCGGAGCTGGCAGCTTTGGCATGGAGTCAAAGTAGGGAGGCTTTCGAACATAGGTCGAGAGTGGATCCCACTCAAAGACCTTACCGCTTGGGGTCGCTAGCGCCTTCCATCGATAATCACCATCAAAGACCGTCGCATAATCCTTCGTAAACATCTCGGATGAGATTGCGCTATCGACAACGGATTCAATCTCTTCGGGAGTTGGCCAAATATCTTTGAGAAAAACCGGCTTGCCATCTAGATCATTACCTAGTGAGTCTTTTTCAAAGTCATGGTCCATGGTCCCGGCAATGGCATAAGCCACCACCAGTGGAGGTGATGCTAGATAGTTCATCTTTACATCAGGGCTGATACGACCTTCAAAGTTACGGTTACCCGAAAGAACGGCCGTAACAGCTAAATCACTATCGTGAATCGCCTTGCTAATTTCAATCGGGAGCGGGCCAGAGTTACCAATACAGGTGACACAGCCATAGCCGACGAGGTGGAAACCTAAAGCCTGCATGTACTGGGTGAGATCGGCGCGATCGTAATAATCGGTGACAACTTTTGAGCCCGGCGCCAGAGTGGTTTTTACCCAGGGCTTAGATTTCAACCCTTTTTGGACCGCCTTTTTAGCCAGCAACGCTGCGCCGATCATGACCGATGGATTGGATGTATTGGTGCACGATGTAATCGATGCGATTACCACATCGCCATTTTTCACACGCGTAACACCTGCAGGCACCTCTTCGCGTGAAGTCTTCTCTGAGAAATAAGTAGGAAGTATATTTTCAAACGCACTCTTTGATTCACTCAAAGAGATGCGATCTTGTGGTCGCTTTGGACCAGATATCGATGGTACAACGGTCGATAAATCAAGCTCTACGATCTGCGAGAAACGCGGAACCGCATTTGGATCGTGCCATAGGCCCTGTCGCTTTGCGTATTTTTCCACTAAGGCAACTTGCTGCGCGCTTCGACCCGTCAAAACTAAATATCGCAACGTCTCATCATCAATTGGAAAGATTGCACATGTAGATCCATACTCAGGACTCATGTTTCCAATGGTGGTTCGATTTGCCATAGGGACCGAACTAACGCCTGGGCCAAAAAACTCAACAAACTTTCCAACAACACCAACTGTGCGAAGAATCTGAGTTATGGTCAGCGCCATATCAGTTGCAGTTGTCCCTGTTGGGAGTTGCCCCGTTAACTTGAAACCTACAACGAGCGGAATTAACATCGAAACTGGCTGACCAAGCAGCGCCGCTTCGGCCTCGATGCCACCTACGCCCCAACCAAGGACTCCGAGTCCATTGACCATAGTTGTATGAGAATCGGTTCCTACAACCGTATCGGGATATGCGCGAAGCTGACCATCAATCTCACGGGTCATCACGACACGTGCCAAGTACTCAATATTTACTTGATGAACAATTCCAGTTCCTGGTGGCACAACTTTGAACTCATCAAATGCACTCTGGCCCCAACGTAAAAATCGGTAACGCTCTTGATTACGCTCATACTCGATATCGGTATTCTTTTCAAAAGAGTCAGAAGTACCAAATACATCGGCGATAACGGAGTGATCAATGACAAGCTCAGCGGGAGCTAGTGGATTGACCTTCGATGGATCTCCCCCAAGCTCAACTATCGCCTCTCGCATAGTTGCCAGATCGACGATGCATGGCACGCCCGTAAAATCCTGCATGATGACACGCGCTGGTGTGAACTGAATCTCGGTATCTGGCTCGATAAGTGGGTTCCACTGCGCTAGGGCTCGAATATGTTCGGCCGTAATATTGGCACCATCTTCAGTACGCAAGAGGTTCTCAAGGAGAATTTTCAGTGAAAACGGGAGATCGGCAGCACCATCTATCTCGGCAATATCAAAAAATTCAAAACTCTTTCCTTCGACCTCTAAATTTTTCTTAGCATTGAAAGAGTTCGTGCTCATTAACTGCCTTCCTTAAAACCACCTTATTAAGGGCAATAATACTCAATTGGGAAGGTACAACGCAACACATTCAATATGATGCGTCATTGGGAAGAGATCAAAAGCTCTTAAAACACTCAATGAGTAGCCAAGTTTTGCGAAGTAATCTGTATCACGTGCAAGAGAGGCTGGATCACAGGCAACATATACAACGGCTCTAGGTTTTATCCGGGCTATTTCACCTAATACGATTTTTCCAGCCCCATCACGTGGCGGATCGAGAACTACAACATCTGCTCGAGTAATTTTTAGTAGATGTTTTTCAACGTTACCAGTTGTTATTTTTATGTTTGGATACTGAAGAAAATTTTTTATCGCATCTCCAGTTGCGCTTTTACTGCCCTCTATTAATTCAATCGCTCCGGTAGCGTCTATCTCATCTACTATCGCGGCAGTAAATAATCCGACACCTCCATAGAGATCAAGAACATGCTCACCAGATTTAAACTTGGCAAGTTCCAAAACTGCGGAAGTCAAAACGCTCGGAGCCCTAACGTTGCTCTGCCAAAAGGAGCTCTGGCTAATTTGTAAGACTTTGCCGGCGACCTCTTCATGCAATAACGCTGGGCCTTGAGTCAAACGTGCCGGTCCTGGACCTCGCGCAGGTGCGAGCGCGATATTTTGCTCATCTTTTGAGGACGCTGCCATTTCAATACGCAGCTCACTCTTCCACGTGCGCGCCGCCAACTGCGAAAGCTTCATCGATTTTACTGTGATTAGGCAGTCATCGATAGGAACGACGTTATGGCTACGTGCAGCGTAAAAGCCAAAACGCCCCTGGCTATCACTCCTTGCCGTGGCGCGCGTACGCCAGTGAGTCAATTCGCTCACCTCTTCCACATCTAGCTCAACCTGCATCTTTGCCAGCCGCAGGAACTGCTCTTTGATTACCTCCGCCTTTAGTTTTCGCTGACGCTCACCCGAGATATGTTGAAAATCGCAGCCCCCACAGCCCAATCGGTGAGAAAAACTGCAGGGTGCAACTACTCGATCGGGCGAGGCCTCAAGCGTTTCAACTACATCGCCTCGATGAAAAAAACTCTCCGATGCCGTTATGCATACGCGCGCAAGTTCACCTGGAATACCATGTCGGACAAAGATGACCTCTGCACCATATCGGGCGATGAAGTGGCCCCCATGAGCTACTTTTTCAATCCGAACGTCGAGAACATCCCCGATCGATAAGCGCGTTGGTTGAGGTGATGTCATAGATGTAAGCCTATGGGTGTAAGTTAGGACATATGCACGTAGTGATCATGGGTTGCGGTCGAGTCGGCTCTTCATTGGCAAGTGAACTTGAGGCCGCCGGTCACAGCGTCTCCATCATCGATCAGCTACGTGAGGCATTTCGCAGGTTAGGTCCAGACTTCAAGGGTCAGACCGTCACCGGTGTCGGCTTTGATAAAGATATTCTCCTCGAGGCTGGAATTGAAAAAGCCAGCGCCTTTGCCGCCGTGAGTAACGGGGACAACTCCAATATTTTAGCGGCACGTGTCGCCCGTGAAATGTTCGGTGTTAAAAATGTCGTTGCACGAATCTATGACCCTGGTCGAGCTGAGATCTATCAACGCCTCGGGATTCCGACGGTGGCGACCGTTCTTTGGGCAACCGATCAAATCATGCGAAGGTTGATTCCTGAAGGCTCGCAATCAGAGTGGCGTGATGCCACCGGGACGATTCAACTCTGTGAAATGAACCCTCATAGCCACTGGTATGGCCAGCAGATTTTACTTATCGATGAATTGACCTCTGCCCGCGTCGCCTTTATCACCCGCTTAGGAGTTGGAATGATTCCAAATGAGCACACAGTTTTACAGGAGGGTGATCTGCTGCACGTAATGGTCGCCGAAAAGAATATCGCCCACGTAGAAGCCGTTCTCTCGAACTCGCCAGAGGGTGGCCGTTAATGAGAATAGCAATTGCAGGTGCAGGCAATGTTGGCCGAGCCATCGCCCGTGAGCTTCTAGATAATGGCCATCAAGTTCTACTCATTGATAAAGATCCCAAAGCCCTCAAACTTGAGAGTGTTCCCGATGCCGAATGGCTCATGGCCGATGCCTGTGAGATCACTTCGCTAGATAAGGCGCATCTAAATAACTGTCAGGTGCTTGTCGCAGCTACTGGCGATGATAAAGCCAATCTAGTCACATCGCTTTTAGGCAAGACTGAATACGGCGTTCCGCGCGTAGTTGCGCGAATTAATCACCCCAAGAATGAGTGGCTCTTTGACTCCTCATGGGGTGTCGATGTCGCAGTTTCGACTCCACGTATCATCTCGGCCTTGGTAGAAGAGGCGGTGAGCGTCGGTGATGTCGTTCGTCTCTTTTCAATAAAGCGCGGTGAGGCCAATATCGTTGAGATCACTCTGCCCGATGACTCGCTATGCATTGGAAAGAGCGTTGAAGAAGTTACTCTGCCAGATGGCGCGGCCTTAGCTGCAATCGTTCGTGATGATCGAGTCATAACGGCAAAGCCACATGATCTCTTTGCAGCCGGTGATGAACTTATCTTTGTGGCATCGACTTCGGCCGAGGCGCAGATTAAAGCCTGTTTTGTCGCTCAAACTATCGAGAGCTAGCTCTCTAGTTCTCTAGGCTTTCTGTGCCGGTGGGCCGGTTTTAATTACGAGCCAGGATAAATAGGCGCTTGCAAAAAAAAGTGGATAACCCATTGCAAGGTTTACAGTGCCGAGTAAATTAACATTTCCACTTCGGTAAATCGGATACTGGATGGCGATGCGCAGGAAGAAAAGCCCTACCCAGATCCAACTAGCCCGTACATAGAGTTTTCTTCGTAGCAGATTTTTTCGCCAGGTCAGACCCTCGCCCAGAATCGGGCCTAATACAAGACCTAAAATTGGCCAGCCAACGAGATTACCGATCAAGTAAACCGAGCCATATCCCAGATTCGTGAGAAGTTTAGGAATGTAAAAATCAGATGCATTTCCGCTCCTATTTGCAAAATATGCACAGAGTAAAACACCGATTAACCCTGAAACCGCATATTGAACACTTCCCTTATTTATAAGACGTAAAACCGCAAGCAACACCGAGAGGACGAGCGCACCGATAAGCGCCATTTTTAAATCGTTTTTGAAATTGAAAATAATGAGAAAAAGTAACGATGGAAGACCCGAGTCAATTAAACCCTTTTTCCCACCCATTGCCGCTATTACTTTGTCGCGATCTTGATTCTCTGTACTCATTGACTCCCCGACGATCCAAAGCCACCACTGCCTCTTGTTGAGCCTGGTAAGTGGGTTAACTCTACAAATTTTGCATGTGCAACACTTGCAATTACTAATTGGGCGATGCGATCACCGGCTTTGCAGGAAAAACTCTCCTTCAAATCGTGATTGATGAGAATGCATAAGATTTCACCGCGATATCCCGAATCTATCGTTCCCGGAGAGTTCAATATGCTCACTCCATGTTTTAGGGCAAGACCAGATCGGGGATGAACCAGTCCTACATAACCTGGCGGTAAAGCGATAGCGATTCCGGTGGGAACCAGCCTTCGCTCACCTGGTACCAGTGTAAAATCTATTGTTGAACGTAAATCTACTCCCGCATCTCCGGCCCGTGCATAATTAGGAGTCGGGAAGGCCGTGTTCAATCGGGTTATTAATACCTCTACGGACTCCATAAAGCTATGGGTTAATCTCAAAATCGGGATCGACATAGGCCAAGAGTTCTGGGCTCTTTGCAATGTGTTCTAAATACTCTTTCGGGGCGTTATTGAGAAAATGAGACATTGGAACGATGACAAAAAGGGCGGCGGCTCGAACAACTATCGGCCCATCGGGTGCATCTAGATGTCCAATAGCCCTTGTGTAGACCTTACGATTTACCTGGCCGGTAATTTCTGAGTTAATGTATAAAACAGATCCAATCGGAACGGGCTTCAGAAAATCCGTCTCAAGTCGTGCAGTGACTGCAGGGGTTCGAAGGAGCCACATTAACTTTCCTAGCGCCTCATCGAAGGCTAAGGACAAAATCCCTCCATGGGCAAGACCCGGTGCTCCTTGATGATTTTCCGTCACAGTGAACTGCGCGGTAACATTTAAATCTGCACCGGCATATGCGACTAAATGCAGGCCCGTCGGATGAAGTTCGCCACAGCCGAAACAGTGACCAAAGTGAGATGCAATCCTTGAACCCGCTTTCGGTGCCTTTGGATGCCGCTCGGGAAGTAAAGCCCCCTCTGGCGCAGAAGTATTTGGCAGCCGGTTCATTGAGCAAGCGTATCCGATACCGTATTGCCCATGCGATACCGTGAAGTAATGCCTCTGCCGATCTGGTTATTGGGCCTTATCTATTTTTTCTTTCTCTCACTTACCTTAGCAATATGGGCCGCTCTCGGTGATGGGGCGGCCCTTGCCGCCTTTATAGTATCGACGATTCTCATTGTTTATATCGCCCTACGAAGTAGATTTATCGTCGCCATTAATGGCCAAGAGCTTCGAGTAGGCCGAGCCCACATCGATCTGAAATTCCTAGGTGAAGCGGTTTCACTCTCTGATAAACAAGTTGCGATGCTGCGAACACGCGATGCAGATCCAGCGGCATTTCTTGGCATCCGATTTTGGATTGCATCGGGAGTGCAAGTAATGCTCAACGATGAACGGGATGCGACCCCATACTGGTTAATTTCAAGCAGAAAGGCCGCTGATTTAGCAACGGCCTTAAATCAAGCTGAGAAAAACTAACCGCACTCTTTGCAGACGGCCTTTGCTCCTTCGCCCCTTGCAAGCTGGGTAATGTGATGAACCAAGAAACAACGCGAGCAAGTGAACTCATCCTCCTGCTTTGGAACAACGCGGACCGCAAGCTGCTCCCCCGATAGATCGGCTCCTGGAAGCTCTAACGTCTCGGCAGCCTCTGCCTCATCTACATCAATCTGGCCGGATTGAGCATCAACACGCTTTGCCTTTAACTCATCTAACGACTCTTCGTGTAGCTCTTCATCGGTCTTTCTGGGGGTATCGTAATCTGTTGCCACTGCTCTCACCTCGATTCTTTCTCTCGTTTTTTCAATTTAAAACTCTCGTACCTGCGGGCGCATCATGACCTAAAACAACGGTAATAAGCGTTATAACACTCGGCGTGTCGCCGTTATTCCCTACTTACCTGGGCTAACTCTATGGCCTGGGCAAGCGCCCCATTTACACGAGCGTGAATCACCGTTCCCGCCTCGACATACTCTTGTGAAAATATCTCACCATTCTCGTGGATAGCGTGAATTAGGTCACCACGGCTGTATGGAATGACGGCGGTAATTTCAACATCGGGTCGAGGAAGTGTGCTCTCAATGGCATGGATTAAAGCCTCCATGCCAAAGCCAGTTCGAACCGAAAAGGCGAAACTATTGGGCTCTTTACGTAAAATCTCCATAATCGTCGCAGGATCGGCCACATCGACTTTGTTAATAGCAATTATTTCCGGGATATGTGTAGCACTGATCTCTTCTATTACTTGGCGCACTGCACGTATCTGCTCAAATGGATCTGGGTGGGAGCCATCAACGACATGCACAATTACATCGGCATCTGCGACCTCTTCAAGTGTTGACTTAAAGGCATCGATCAACTGATGAGGAAGATGCCGAACAAAGCCGACCGTGTCAGTCAATGTGAAGATGCGACCATCACTCGTTGTAGATTTTCGTACCGTTGGATCTAGCGTTGCAAAGAGAGCGTTCTCGACGAGTACACCGGCGCCGGTTAACTTATTAAGGAGAGAAGACTTTCCAGCATTTGTATATCCAGCGATTGCAACCGATGGAATATTAAATCGTTTGCGCTCTTGTCGCTTAGTCTCGCGCGAAACTTTCATTAACGCGATCTCACCTCGAAGTTTCGCCATCTTATCCCGAATGCGCCGGCGATCGGTTTCAATCTTCGTCTCACCTGGTCCGCGACCACCAATACCGGCTCCACCGGCTGCGCGACCGCCAACTTGGCGTGAAAGTGAGTCTCCCCAACCGCGGAGTCGTGGCAGCAGATATGCAATCTGTGCCAGCTCTACTTGAGCTTTTCCCTCACGACTCTTTGCATGCTGGGCGAAGATATCTAAAATTAAAGCGGTACGGTCCACGACCTTAACTTTCACTTTCTCTTCTAACTGGCGAAGTTGCGAGGGTGAGAGCTCGCCATCACAGATAACGGTATCGGCGCCGGTTGCTACTACAACTTGTCGAAGCTCTTCTACTTTTCCAGAACCGATATACGTCGAAGCATCGGGCTTATCTCGGCGTTGTATTAATCCCTGCAAAACCTCAGAGCCCGCCGTTTCGGCCAGCGCTTTAAGTTCGGCTAAAGAGTTCTCTGCCATAAGGGACGTCCCCTCGGTCCAGACACCGACCAAGACAACGCGCTCAAGTTGAAGCTGGCGATATTCCGCCTCCGAGATATCTTCAAGCTCAGTTGAAAAGCCCTTGACTCGGCGTAGTGCATGGCGCTCAGAGAGTTCAAGGCTTTGATCAGCGATTTCATCACTCTCACTCGAGTCGTACTGCGCGGCTACTCGCGCACTTTCTCGCATAAGTAATTCAAACTTGTCAGCGATCTCATTCTTAGGAATCACAGGATTCTCGGGCGGTTTAGGCGGTTTAGGCGGTTTAGACATTGAGGTACTCCGTAATATCTACATCCTTAATCAGGACAGCTGGGCCGATCAACGTTGCATTAGAGTGCGCATCGATAGAGACCTCTAATCGCCCCCCTGGCGGATTAATCCTCCATGTCGATGGCAGCTGCTCCTTCGCGTTTATTACCGCGGCTAAGGCAACGGCGCAGGTACCAGTTCCACATGATCGCGTCTCACCGCTTCCGCGTTCATAGACCCGCATAGAGAGTTCATGATCGCCAGTAATCTGAACAAACTCAACATTTACACCCTCTGGATATGAATCACTCGGAAGTACTACAGGCGGATGGTCTAAGGTACCGATCTCATTTACATCATTTACAAATACGACGGCGTGCGGATTACCGACACTGATGTTGTATCCCGAGTAAGTGGCGCCATTTATCGCCACCGAAATCGTTTCCGCCTCATCGCTCACCTGCCCCATATTTACCGAGATATCACCGTGCTGCGGAACCCGAAGATGCTTTATACCATCGCGAGTATTTATTGCGAAGATTCCCTCAGGCATATGGCCACGCTCAACTAAGTAGCGCGCCATAACTCTGATTCCATTTCCACACATTTCAGCCAGGGAGCCATCGGCATTTCTATAATCCATAAACCAGTTCTTATCGCCTCGGAGAATTCGAATAACACCATCAGCACCGATACCAGTATCACGGTTACAGATTGAAGCGACTTGATCGGCGGTGATCTCTAACTCATCATTTAAATCAAAGATTAGAATAAAATCATTTTCAGTGCCGTGGCCATATGTTGCAATCATTTCGCCCAGTTTAGCTGCTCAAGGTGCGTGATGACTCGTTCAAGTCGAGCTTGAACCGGAGATATCCAAGTTATGCGTCCATCACGCGAAAACCAGGTCTCTTGGCGACGCGCATATTGTCGTGTTGCACGCTTAGTATCCTCCCGCGCCTCATCCTCACTCATGAGCCCTTTACGCATCGCGATGATCTGTGCATAGCCAAGGGCAAGTTGAGCGGTGCGGCCCTGAGTAATACCGCTTTGAATCAAGCCGTCGACTTCGTTAACAAAACCGGCCTGCCACATCCCATCGACCCTTTCACTGATTCGTTCATTTAAATTTTGGCGATCCATCACTAAACCAAACTGTTGTGCATCGGGATACCTAGTACTCGCCTCTCGTGGCAGATTTGCAGTAAAGGGTTTGCCGGTGATTTCAATTACTTCCAGCGCCCTAATAACTCGGCGTGAGTTTGCTCGATCTATAGCAATCGCTGCAGCTGGATCAAGGCGCTCTAACCGCTCAAAGAGTACGTTTAATCCAACCGCTTCCAACTCTTTTTCTAAGCTCTCTCGAACAGCTGCATCAGTATCTGGAAAATTTAACTCATCTAAAATGGATTTTATGTAGAGTCCCGTTCCACCCACGACAATAGCGCGCTTGCCCCGAGATTGAATCTCAGTTATCGCAGTTCGCGCAGCGTTTTGATACCAGGCAACGGTCGAATCGTGGGTTACATCGAGTACATCGAGTAGGTGATGGTTGATTGATTCACGCTCATGTACCGCTAACTTCGCCGTGCCGATATCCATACCCCGATAAATCTGCATTGAGTCGGCGTTAACAATTTCGCCATCGAAAACTTTAGCAACGGCTAAAGCTAACTCGCTCTTTCCGGTAGCGGTCGCACCACAAATGACGATCACACTCATCTAGATAAAGTCGGCATTCCAAGCATGGTCGCACTTGAGGTTACTTCTTTATTGCGCGCCTCATGGGCATCTCCGCCACGGGTTTGACGTATTGCACCTGGCTTTCCAATTAAGTAATGTGCCGAAGCTTCGGTGACTATAACCTCTATCTCATCACCTGGGCGAGTAGGTGTTGTGTTATCAAAGTGCACAAGTCGGAAATCCTCACTTCGCCCAGTTGAACGGGATTGTAGGAGATCTCGTCGGCCCTCGTAATCTCCGACTAAGACTTTAAAGTATTTACCAACCGCCTCTTGATTGACCGATAGTGATATCTCCTGCTGATGATTGTGCAGGCGCGTATAACGCTCTCCAACAACCTCACTAGCTATCTGATCGGGCATTGTCGCCGCTGGTGTTCCTGGGCGAATTGAGTACTGATAAGTATAAGCAGCGGTAAATCTAGCTTGAGCGCAGATATCTAAGGTCGCTTGGAAATCGGCCTCGCTCTCACCTGGAAAGCCGACGATGATATCCGTTGTAATTGAGGCATGTGGCATCGCAGTGCGAACGCGATCTAAAATTCCTAGGTATCTATCGGTGCGGTAAGAACGGCGCATCGCCTGCAAAATTTCATTTGATCCCGATTGCAAGGGCATATGCAGGTGTGGCATGACATTGGCCGTTTGTGCCATCGCATCAATAACATCGTCGGTAAAGTCTCGTGGATGTGGTGACATAAACCGAACGCGTTCAAGTCCGTCGATCCTGCCACACTCGCGCAAGAGATTAGCAAATGCGAAACGGTCACCAAAATCAACTCCGTAGGCGTTCACATTTTGGCCAAGAAGGGTTATCTCGATTACGCCTTGATCCACCAGGGCTCGGACTTCAGCGAGAATATCTTTAGCCGCCCGATCTTTTTCAACTCCACGAAGCGTTGGAACAATGCAGAACGTGCAGGTGTTATTGCACCCGACCGAGACCGAGACCCAGGACGAAAAGGCAGAGAGTCGACGGGCTGGCAACGTAGAAGGAAAGTGTTCAAGGGCTTCAAGGATCTCGATCTGGGACTCTTCCTCAATCCTGGCCCGCTCTAGTAACACCGCTAATGAGCCAACGTTGTGAGTTCCAAAAACGACATCGACGTAAGGCGCCTTCTTTAAGATCAAGGCTTGATCTTTTTGCGCCAAACAGCCACCGACTGCGATCTGCATCGCTGGATTTCGTTTTTTTATTGGGGCTAGAAATGAGAGATTTCCATATAGCTTATTGTCGGCGTTTTCGCGCACAGCGCAGGTATTAAAAACCACGATATCGGCTTGATCACCTTCGATGACGGGTAGAAATCCCGCCTCTTCTAAAACCCCGGCAATACGTTCGGAGTCATGAACATTCATCTGACAGCCATATGTTTCAACTGTGTAGGTGCGATTCATCCCTCTATCGTAGAGGTTTAACTAGATGGCAATAACTTCAATCTCAAAGCTTGATCGGTTAACGAGCGCTAAATGGTGATTTTCTAGGCTAATCCAACCTGGTTGATCCCACCCGCTAGAGGCAAAGAGCACACCTTGCGGGCTGGGAGAGTATTTCATTTCATAGTAATCATCGGCTGCCCAGTCGGGCTTTCGCAGCTTATCGTGCTCGCATACGGTGATAAAGAACTCTGAATTGATCAACATACAGTTTAAACTTGTGGTGTCCCCATGCTCCTTGATGATTTTCAACGCGCTTTTTATTCCGGGTACTAAGCCTAGTTTTTCAATCTCGGTTATGAGTAGATAGAAATAGCGCTCACTATCGGTATCACCGACGAAGGATGAAACAAAGATTGGATCGATAAAGGGAGTAATCGCATCGGGAGGAAATATCGACCCGTTATGAATAAAGGAGAAATCTCCATAGATAAAGGGGTGCGTATTATTTTCACTGACAGCTAAACCTTTAGTCGCCCAACGGAGATGAAGCAGTGCACCATCGGCGATGTTCTCATCGACCATACTCTTAAACTCACTGCTTTGAGCGGCCGACTCAACTCGCTTTTCTAAAAGCGTGTGGCCGCCATCTTTATCCAGAGTCGATAGGCCCCAGCCATCGCAGTGCACCGAAGATAGCGCGACAAAGTCGGCAAATCCGGCGCCTACAAGCTCTGGGAATGAGGTCTTTGCCGGCGACACGTAGCCCATTAATCGGCACATATTTGCGTAAACCCCTTCCAATTGAGTCACACTATGAGGTAGAAAGACTACCCCAGAGTTCAACAGAGGAGTACATCTTGGCAATAATCAACGACGATGAAAAACGTTTAGCAGAGCTTGGCTATAAACAGGAGTTAAATCGCACCTGGTCGAGTTTTTCAAACTTTGCAATCTCATTCTCAATCATCTCTATCCTGGCCGGCTGTTTTACAACTTTTGCCCAGGCGTGGAACAACGGAGGCCCAGTCGCAATCTCGATCGGCTGGCCACTAATCTCACTCTTTATCCTCATCATCGGATTCTGTATGTCCGAGCTAGCATCGGCATATCCGACCTCAGGCGGAATCTACTGGTGGGCCGCCAAGCTAGGTGGAGCAAAGGCCGGATTCTTTACCGGTTGGCTTAACTTAATCGGTCTCGTCTCGGTCACCGCATCCGTTGGCTACGGTGTTACCGGCTTCATTAACAATCTCATTGGACTTTACTCCCCAGCTTATGCAACTAGCTTTATGGGTGGCGACTACATCAAGCAGCAGTTCGCACTCTTCTTAATTGTGATCGTATTTGCAACGCTTGTTAATGTTTACAGCGGACCACTCTTGTCGATGTTTAATAACATCTCGGTCTGGTGGCATGTATTTGGAACTGCCCTGATCGTAGGAATCCTGGTCTTTGGTACCGATAAACATCAGAGCCTGAATTGGATGTTTACGACGCATATTAATAACTCTGGATTTGGTAATAACTCATACTGGTACTTCGTGCTCCCACTTGGCTTTCTACTCACGCAGTACACGATTACCGGCTTTGACGCCTCTGCACATCTTTCAGAGGAGACACACGATGCACATATGGCAGCTGCAAAGGGAATCTGGAAGTCGATTGCATACTCAGCCATCGGTGGCTACATCCTATTGATGGCCTTTCTCTATGTTGCTACCAATACGGATTACATCAGCTCATTTGATCCAAAAGTTAACCCTTATGGTGGTGGGCAGATAATCGCACTTCTCTATAGCGCCTTAGGTGGCGGAGCGTCATTTAAATTAATCATGTTGATCACAACAATCGGTCAGATTTTCTGCGTTACCGCCTGCTTAACATCGTGTTCGCGCATGATGTTCGCATTTTCACGAGATGGTGCGGTCCCCGGAGGAAATATCTGGAAGAAGGTCAACTCTCATCATGTTCCAGTTAATGCTGTTATTGCATCGGCGATAGGTGGGGTGTTAATGACGTTACCTGCGCTTTGGAAATCCCCTAATGGAACGCCAACTGCGTTTTATGCAGTTGTATCGGTCTGTGTAATCTCACTCTACCTAGCTTTCATGATCCCAATATATCTTCGCCTCAAAGCCGGAGACTCTTTTAAGGTCGGACAGTGGAATCTTGGAGCAAAATATAAGTGGATGTGCACTCTCGCAGTTTTGGAGATTGCAGTTATATCGGTTTACTTTATCCTGCCATTTGCTCCTGCAGGTACACCAGGTAATAAGGATTTCACTTGGACTGCAGTTAACTATGCACCAATCATCACGGGTGGTGCATTAATTATCCTTTGGGTTTGGTGGAACATGTCGGCCAAGAAATGGTTTACCGGTCCGCGAAGCAATCTCAACGCATAACAATTCATCGATAGCAAGAAACCCCGGTCGAAAAAAAGCGACCGGGGTTTCTTTATGGTTTTTTTCTTTGTATATAGATAGCATCGCTCCATGAAATCAATGTCGATAGAGGCTTTAAAGGCTGGCGTTGCCGATGCAACGATTGATACCGTTGTTGTAGCAATGACCGATATGCAGGGACGGTTGACGGGAAAGCGAATTCACGGGCAGTTCTTCATCGATGAGGTCCTAACCCATGGTACGGAGGGCTGTAACTACCTGCTCGCAGTCGATGTCGATATGAATACTCTCGCCGGTTACGAGATGTCTTCGTGGGAGCGGGGCTATAGCGATTTTGCACTGATTCCAGATATGAGCACCCTGCGTCGCATCGATTGGCAACCTGGAGCGGTCTTGGTTCTAGCCGATGTGCAGTGGCTCGATCACACCGATGTTGTTGCATCTCCCCGACAGGTTCTGCGCAAACAGATTAAAGCCCTCAACGAGGCAGGTATGGCGGCTATGTGTGGTACCGAGCTTGAGTTTGTAGTCTATAAAGATAGCTATGAGGAGGCTTGGAATAAAGGCTACAAGGATTTAATCCCAGTTAATCAATACAACGTCGACTACTCAATTTTAGGAGGCTCGAGAATTGAACCCCTTCTTCGCCGCATCCGATTGTCTATGGCGAATGCTGGAATGATTGTGGAATCCGTGAAGGGCGAGTGCAACTTCGGACAGCATGAGATTGCATTTAAATACTCCGATGCGCTCTCCAACTGTGACAACCATGTGATCTACAAGAACGGTGCCAAAGAGATCGCGGCTGAAGAGGGCTACGCCCTAACCTTTATGGCTAAACCAAATGAAAAAGAGGGAAACTCCTCTCATATTCACCTCTCTTTTCGCGGGCTAGATGGATCAATGGTGATGGTCGATGAGAAAGATAAAGAGCAGGGAATGAGTGATGTGGGGCGTCAATTTATCGCAGGTCAAATCACTCATCTGCGCGAGCTCGCGCTCCTGTTTGCGCCCAATATCAACTCTTACAAACGTTTTGTACCAGGATCTTTCGCGCCAACTGCAATACGTTGGGGCCGCGATAACCGCACCTGTGCACTGCGTCTAGTCGGACATGGCCCATCATTGCGTCTTGAAAATCGAGTTGGTGGTGGTGATGTGAATCCCTATCTAGCTGTTGCGGGAATTATCGCCGCCGGATTAGACGGGATAAAAAATAAATTAGTACTTGAACCTGCATTTACCGGAAATGCTTATGCGAGTGATTCAACGAGAATCCCATCCTCCATGCCGGAGGCGTTAGCCCTATGGGAGAATAGCCCATGGATCAAAGAGGTTTTTGGCGCCGAAGTACAAGCGCACTATGCAAATATGGCAAAGATCGAAATCGCAGCCTACGGCAAGGCCGTCACCGACTGGGAACTATTCCGCAACTTTGAAAGGTTTTAAATCTTAATGACTAACACATACGATGTTATCAATCCAGCAACCGAAGCGATCATCACGACAATCGAGCATTACGACTTAGCAGCAACCGATGATGTCATCGCAAAAGCCTCACGGGCATTTGATAGTTGGCGAGCAATCGCACCGGGAGAACGTGCACGTGTGCTTCGAAATTTTTCCCAAGTAGTAAGTGAGCATCGGGAAGAGTTAGCGCAGTTAGAGATTGATAACTCCGGACACACTCGTGCCAATGCGTTGTGGGAGGCCGATAACGTCGCTAACACACTCATGTATTTCGCAGCCGCCCCGGAGCGTTTATTTGGCCGACAGATTCCAGTCGCCGGTGGGATCGATATAACTTTCAAGGAGCCACTGGGAGTAGTTGGCGTAATTGTCCCTTGGAACTTTCCAATGCCGATCGCGAGTTGGGGTTTTGCCCCCGCCTTAGCCGCTGGAAATACCGTTGTCCTCAAACCCGCTGAATACACTCCTTTAACAGCGATTCGCCTAGGCGAGCTCGCCCTCATCGCGGGAGTACCCGCTGGAGTTTTTAATGTAATACCGGGCAAGGGCAGCGTTGTTGGAAACCGATTTGTAACCCACCCGCTTGTTCGTAAAATCGTCTTCACCGGCTCTACCACCACGGGTAAATCGATTATGGTCGGCTGCGCCGAACAGGTCAAACGTGTGACGCTCGAGCTTGGTGGTAAAAACTCAAACATTATCTTTGCCGATGCCGATATCGCAAAGGCCGCCGCTGGGGCACCTGGCGCCGTATTCGATAATGCTGGCCAAGACTGTTGTGCGCGCTCTCGTATTTTAATTCAACGTTCAGTCTTCGATAGCTTTATGGAGCATTTTGAAACTGCGGTAAAGAAGTTCCGAGTCGAAGATCCAAATCTATCAAGCGCCGATATGGGGCCATTGATCTCTAAGAAACAGTTCGATGTCGTTGAGTCATTTTTAGATGAACCAATCGCATTTCAAGGCAGCGCACCGACCGGTGCTGGATATTGGATGCCACCAACGGTATTACTTCCTAAAAATACTGCGGCCAGATCTTGGCGTGAAGAGATATTCGGCCCTGTCGTATCTGTCATGGTCTTTGAGGATGAGGCAGAAGCGATTTCAATGGCCAATGACAGTGAGTATGGGTTATCGGGTTCGATTTGGACGCGTGATATCGGTCGAGCTCTACGCGTTTCGCGTGGCGTTGAGACCGGGGCGCTTTCGGTGAACTCCAACTCATCGGTCCGCTTCTGGACGCCCTTTGGCGGATTTAAACAATCGGGGCTTGGTCGTGAACTTGGACCTGATGCACTTGACTCCTTTACCGAGGTAAAGAACGTATTTATTTCAAATGATTAGATAAGAACTATCGGTGCGGTTGCAATTCGATCAAGAAATTGATCGACTAAGTCATAGCCACGCTGATTACTTGCTTTTTCTAACTCACGAGTTTGGATACGTAAATCCTCAACGACGATGCCCTCGGACTCTGCCTCTGCGCAGCCACCCTCCATCGCTAGCCAAGAGTCTAAAACCTCTGCATCAATCTCTGGATGAAACTGCATTCCAAGTGTTCGACCAAGGACAAATGCTTGCGGGCATAGTTCATTGCGCGCAATCTCGGTAGCACCTGGTGGTACGGTAAAGCGATCCCAGTGATATTGAAACCATGGTCCATTTGGTATGAACTCCTGATCGATTGAATCGATTTCAAACCAACCTAACTCGGCCCTTGGAGAGCGCGCGACGGTTCCACCAAGAGCGCGTGACATGAGCTGTCCACCAAAGCAGATACCCATAACCGGTATTCCTGCGTTATGAACTTCGCGCATCTTGGCGACCTGCGGGATTAACCAGTTACCGATGCCCTCATCGTCATAGGCGGCGTATGGCGCTCCCATAACGACGACCACATCAAAGCTTAATAAATCTGGCCAGATTGGTGTGACGTTGGGTGCCTTAGCGTTTACTTCATCGACGATAATAAACCGGCTTATCTCAAAACCTCGGCGCTCAAACTGAGCCCAGATTGGACCTCCGGCACTAACGTGGTCATGCTCAATGAAGATGACGCGCTTGGACATAGATGTCACTTTACTTAACTATACGCAGAGGCTCTTGCCCTCTAGCAATGAGGCGTTCAAAATAATGTTCGCGCTTCTCGTTAAAGCGATTGGACTCCATAGCGGTCTTGGCGAGAAATTCACTTATCTCATCTCGAGCTGCAAGCCCATCACCCGATAGGTCGGTTCGCTCGAATACTTTCCATGCACGCAGCACGGGAGCTATGACCTCATCTAAGTGCAGCTGCATATCGTAAATTCCAGCCAATGCAATTTGAACCGCCTTGCGTGAAAAGCCCGGCATATTCGCCCCTGGCATATCGAAGTTGGTTACAACATCGGCGATTGCCCGCATCGTCGCATTCGGCTCCATTTCAAGGGCGGCGCTTAATGTGTTTCGATAGAAAAGCATATGAAGATTTTCATCGAGTGAGATGCGCTGCATCATGCTCTCAGCGATTGGATCGGCGGAAATCTTTCCTGTGTTGCGATGAGAGATACGCGTAGCTAACTCCTGAAATGATACGTATGCGATCGTATGCAACATGTCATTTTCATAGGGTGTTTGATAGCCCAAAGACATGTGGGCCATTCGTAAATCTTCAAGCTCATAAGGATCGACACCACGCGTTGCCATTAAGTAATCGCGGATAACGATTGCATGACGCGCCTCCTCAGCGGTCCAGCGCTCAATCCAGTTTCCCCATGCACCATCGCGGCCCATTGAGATTGCAATCTCGGTGTGATAACTCGGTAGGTTGTCCTCGGTTAAGAGATTAAGAACTAAAGAGTCCTGTGCCACCGGAGTTAATCGGGAGTCCTTGGCCTCCCAAGCATCTCCATTGAGCGGGCCCGCATAATCGCGCCCTTCTGACCATGGGACGTACTCATGGGGATACCAGTTCTTCTGCACCGATAAATGTCGCTCCAGCTCAACCGCTACAACTGGTTCTAATTCGCGGATTAGCCGAGCCTGTACTGCTGCAGATTCAATACTCATAGTGAGAGGCTACGCCAGATTTGCTCTTTTTTGCTAGTTAGAAATTATTTTCGGCGCGTTTTTTCGCCTGCGCAGCTCGCCACTTTGCGATTTCTCCGTGATTTCCACTTAAAAGAATCTCCGGAACTGCTATATCTCGCCAGATTGCGGGCTTTGTGAAATTCGGATACTCAAGATAGCCCTCTTCGTTATGTGATTCTTCACTCAGTGACTCCGGATTACCTAAAACACCGGGAAGCAAGCGAACAATCGCTTCAATCATAACAAGAGTGGCAACCTCTCCCCCACCTAAGACAAAATCGCCAATAGAAATCTCATGAACATTTACTCTTCGCTTTGCAAATTGATCGGTCGAATAATATTGGCGGACTCGATCATCAATGCCTTCATAACGGCCACATGCAAAAACTAAATGTGAAGATTGTGCAAAACGTGCAGCCATCGATTGATCAAAGCGTCTACCAGCAGGGGTCAAAATAATCAGATCGGTGTCATCGACCATCAACGGATCAAGGGCTGATCCCCATACTTGTGGCAACATCACCATCCCTGCTCCACCACCATAAGGCGTGTCATCGACACTGTTATGGTTATTGGCACTGAAACTGCGCAGGTCATGGATACCAAAGCTAATGATTCCAGCATCACTTGCCTTGCCAAGAAGGGATAGCGCAAGTGGGGCGAAATACTCAGGGAATATTGTTACCGCATCGATCTTCATGGCAAGAGCTCTGACATATTTGGTGGAACCACAACGATTCGCTTGGCCGCAACATCTACGACAGGTACAAGTTGACGCACAAAGGGTATTAATACCTCTTGCGCATTGGCATTAATCGCAAGTAAATCCTGCCCAGGAAGGTTAATGACATCGGTTACTTCACCATAAAGAAGGCCAGATTCAAGAAAGGCTTGACAACCAATTAACTGTAATACGTGGTAGTCATCGATCTCATCACGAACCTCATTGATATCGACCTCGGCGTAGAGAAGGACGTTTCGCAGTTTCTCAATCGCATTACGATCGTTGAAGCCCTCAAAGCCAAGTAACAAAATACCGTTGTGCACACGCCCTGAAATAACCGTTAAAACTCCATGCGCATCACTTTGGAGCTTTTCCCCTACGGCAAATCGCGCATCGGGATCGTCACTTCGGACTTCGATCGTGGCCTCACCCAAAATTCCATGGGCACGACCAATACGCCCTACGAGTAAACGCATGGCTAAATTAATCTGCGCTTAGTTAGGTTCGTCGGTCTCGACTAGATCTACACGTACTGTGCGACCAGCGAGCGCGCTTACAACGGTACGCAACGCCTTGGCGGTTCGACCGTTTCGACCAATAACCTTACCGATATCCTCTGGGTTCACGCGGACCTCAAGTGTGGTTCCGCGACGGTGCGTCTTTTCAGTAACTAGAACATCTTCAGGGTGATCGACGATTCCCTTTACTAAATGCTCAAGCGCCTCATCCATCATAATTATTCGGCAGCCGCTTCAGGTACGACTGCAGCTGGTGTTTCAACAACAACATCTGTAGTCGCTTCTACCGCTGGAACCGGTGCCACCTCTAGATTTTCAGTTGATTCGGAGACCTCGGACACAGCATCGATTGCTACTGGCTCGGGCTCAACTTCACTGGCGATTGGCTCGGAGACGGGGTTAGCCTTTGCTGCTAGCTTCTCTTGTGCCTTCTTCTTCAAAGTAGTCGCACCCTCTTTTGGCTCATCCATTGCATGCTTAACTGCGGCTTCATATGCAACGTGCTTACCGACGCGAGGCGCTGCTACGCGCAACGTACCCTCGGTTCCAGGTAGACCTTTATGCTTTTGCCAATCTCCAGTCACCTTCAAAAGCGCCTCTACAGCCTCTGATGGTTGTGCGCCTACTCCGAGCCAGTACAGAGCACGCTCTGAGTTGATCTCGATTAGTGACGGCTCTTGTCCTGGAACATAACGCCCGATCTCTTCAATTGAAAGACCGTTGCGTGCTTTGCGTGAGTCTGTGACAACTACACGAAAAAATGGTGTGCGGATTTTGCCCATGCGCATTAAACGAATTTTTGTAGCCAAAAAAGGTATCTCCTGTTGATGTGTGTTAACTCTTTTTCACCACAGCGGGGTGCGTGGTTAATGAGATCTAACTATTGGATTTTTGGATGTTGATGGGGATAGAGGGCCCCTCAACAGAGCCCTATTCTGCCATCCAGTGGCCGCATAAGCCAATCAGCTAAGTGCGCAAGCCCGCCTACTGAGAATCTTCAAGCGCCCGTTTGGCTGGATTTCCCGACTTAGATTTTTTCTTCGTGGGCTGTGCCACCGCTCGAACCGGCCTCGATGAGGGCAGAGCCATGCCAGCCATCGCCGGTGGCATCGCCCCATTTCGAAGCTGTTTCATCATCTTCTGAGCGGCGCTAAAGCGATCTACTAAGTTATTGACATCGCTGATACGACGACCGCAGCCCAAGGCGATTCGAGCGCGTCGTGAGCCATTTAAAATCTTTGGATTAGCCCGCTCCATTGGCGTCATAGATTCAATGATCGCCTTTGTGGCGATCAGTTCGCGCTCATCAAAACTAGCTTTCTTGCCAAGCTCTTTCATCGCCCCGCCACCCGGAAGCATTCCTAGCAGCTTGCTCATTGAGCCCATCTTTGACATCCCTTGAAGTTGACTCAGGAAATCCTCCAGAGTGAACTCTTCACCGCTGGCAAACTTTGCCTCAAGATCTGCCGACGTTGGGCTATCGAAGGCCTTCTTTGCCACTTCACTGAGCGTTGCAATATCGCCCATCCCTAAGATACGTGAAGCCATTCGCTCTGGATAAAAAATATCGAAATCGCTGAGTTTTTCACCGGTTGAGGCAAACATAATCGGGCGCTTAGTCAAGGATGTAATTGACAACGCCGCACCAGCGCGGGCATCGCCATCGAGTTTAGTGAGGACAACGCCATCGAATCCAACACCATCTAAAAAGGCTCGAGAGGTAGTAACCGCGTCTTGGCCGATCATTGCATCGACAATAAATAAAATCTCATCGGGCGCCACCGCATCGCGAATATCACTCGCCTGTTTCATTAATAAAGCATCGACTCCCAATCGCCCCGCAGTATCGATGATCACCATGTTGTACTGCTTGGCTTTTGCAAACTCGATGCCATCTTTAGCGACCTTTACCGGATCACCGAGACCGTTACCCGCCATCGGTGCAAAGACTGGGACCGAGATACTCTCGCCAAGAACCTGTAACTGGGTGACAGCATTTGGTCGCGCAAGATCTGCAGCGACAAGCAGCGGAGTATCTCCGGCATCAGAGTAAAATTTCGCCAACTTAGCGGCCAAAGTAGTCTTACCTGCGCCTTGCAGGCCTGCCAACATAATCACAGTTGGAGGGTTTTTTGAAAAACGGACTCTTCGCGCCGATCCACCTAAAATCTCGATGAGCGATGTATTAACAATCTCAAAGATGGCATTTGCTTGGTTGACACCTGGCTGTATTGAATCAAGAGCTATACGCGCCTTATTTGAAATACTCGCTACAAATGTCTCAACAACTTCAAGGGCGACATCGGATTCAAGCAGCGCCTGTCGAATTTGAAGGCAGGTGGCGTCAAGATCGTTTTTAGAGATCTTTCCCCGGGATCGAAGTGTTGAAAAAACGCCGGTAAATCGCGAAGTGAGTGAGTCAAACATAGGAGCGTAAGACTACTTCAGGCTCCGGCGCAGCTCTGACGTTACCTCTTCGGCCCGTAGGGTGCCAAGTGGTCCACCGTTGAACTCACTTACATAGAGCGTATCGATCGCTTCAGCCCCAAGAGTGGTGACGATAGCTGAATGGATATCTACCTGGGCGTGCGTGATCGCCCATCCAATTCTGAACAGCAGACCTGGACGATCATGGCTTCTAACTTCAATAACAGTTGCATCGGTTGCCGCATCATTAAAGTAAACCACCTCGGGCGCCGGTACTGGAATGCTTGGAATAGATGCATAGGCCTGAGCCCGGAGCATAATTTTCTCTTCTATCCCACTGGAGTCTTCAAACGCCTTCACTAACTCGTTACGCAGACTTATTTGATTTATCACAGGAGCATGTGGCTCTGGAGAGACGATCCAACTCATTACCGCCGATACTCCATGGCTTTTTGTGCGGGCAGATTTCACATCGAGCCGAAGTATATTCAAGACTCCTGCAACAAGGCTGAGTAGTCCTGGCTTATCTGGGCAGACGATTTCTATTGAGTAGCCACTTGCATGCTTTTCCAGAACAACACTGAGTTCTCCACTCTGGGCTAAAAGTAACTGCTCATCTGTAATTGAAGGTGGTTGTGCAATCATTGAACCCGACATCTTGCTACGAACTCGCGAGACTAAATCATTCACGAGTGAGGCTTTCCAATCACTCCAGCCCGCACTTCCAGTTGCTTCACCATCGGCGATACTCAATGCATGTAGAAGTTCCAAAGTGTTCAAATCTGGAATGACGTCGATTATCGATGCGATTGTGGCCGGGTCATCTAAATCTCGTCGAGTAGCAGTAGCCGAGAGTAAGAGATGGTGGGCAACCAAGAGCACGATAGTTTCTACATCATCGGTAGAAAAACCGATCCGTGTTGCAAGCGGAGCTACCAGGCGAGCACCGCGATCGCAATGATCTTGCGCCTCTCCCTTTCCGATATCGTGAAAAAGCGCGGCAAAAAGTAATAGGTCGGGTCGGTGAACTTTGCGCGTAAGTTTTGCAGCCTGCACCGCCGTTTCAACCATATGGCGATCAACGGTATGTCGATGCAGCGCATTTCGTTGTGCCAGAGATCGAAGGGGCCTCCACTCGGGGATCCAGTCAAAGATAATCTCCTCCTGGTCCAGGCTCTCAAAAACTCTCACCATCGATTCACCCGCACCAATAAGTGCGATCAGACTCTCTCGCGCCTGTCTTGGCCAAGGGTTAGGCAGCGTGCCCGTGCCATCGCTGAGCGAGGTTTTAATGAGTCCACAACTAACTAGAGATATTGGGAGCCCTAACTGAGCCGCTACCGCAGCAGCACGAAGTCCAATCATGGGATCTTGAGCGATATCGACTAACGGATTAATCACAATCTCATTACTGCGCACACTTAAGTTTTTTGCGACCGAGACGATCCGTGGTTTTCTAAGAAACCTGCCTAAACCATCACGTCCCTTGTGCTCTAAAAGATGCCATGTGTACTCAAGTAAATAATCGACCGATCGTGCTAACTGTGCAACTTCACTCATCATTGAATCGGCATCGAGATAATCTAAAGCTTTGGCAACTTTATCCTGCTCCTGAAAAAGTAGACGATCCCTATTTCGGCCAGTAGTAATATGTAAACTCTCGCGCAGATCATTCAAGCGTGACTCAGCGAAACTAATTCGCTCTAATGGAACGTGTACCGCACCTGATAGTGCTATCGCTCTCAATGCCGTGATATCACGCAGACCACCACGCGCCTCTTTGATGTCTGGCTCCAGTAAGTATGCGAGCTCGCCCGCTCGGTGATGGCGCACCGACATCGATTGTTTTAATTCAGGAAGGCGTGATCTAGAGTTTTTCTGCCAACTCTCTAAAGCATCGCGTTGTACGCCCGCTACGAGATCGGGATCTCCTGCAACTAAGCGAATATCGAGTAAACCTAAGGCCGTCTTTAAATCACTCTCCGCTGTTTTGTTGGTCTCACTTCGAGTTCGTACCGAGTGGTCGACTTTATTCGAATCCCACAAAGGATAAAGAAGGGCGTTTACAAAGGCGCCAAGTTTTTCATCTGAAAACTGTCCGCGGTGAAGAATTAGAATATCTAAATCAGAGCCAGGAGAGAGTTCGCCTCGGCCATATCCTCCGACGGCGGCAAGGGCTACTCCCCGTTCACCTTTAATCTGTAAGTGCTCAAGCGCGCAGCTATAAAAAAGTGAGAGAAGGGAGCGATCACTCTCATTCGATCGCTCCCTTCTCTCTCGCGTACTCATAGCAATATCTTAGATTGCGTCGCTGCCGCGCTCACCCGTGCGAACGCGAACTACTTGTTCTACTGGCGTAGTCCAGACCTTTCCATCGCCAATTGCACCGGTCGATGCAGCCTTTAAAATCACATCGACAACGGCATCGACATCTGCATCATCTGCTAGAACTTCAAGTCGTACCTTAGGAACTAGATCGACGGTGTATTCCGCCCCTCGGTAAATCTCGGTATGTCCCTTCTGGCGACCAAAGCCGCTAGCCTCAGAAACGGTCATTCCCGTTACTCCGTGAGCCTGTAGTGCACTCTTTACATCCTCTAACTTAAATGGCTTCAAGATTGCGGTAATAAGTTTCATTAGAAGGAACCTCCTCGTGATGAGCTCGACATTTCATAAGCAGTTTCAGCATGTTCGTTCAAATCGATACCTTCGACTTCCTTATCGACCTTTATTCTAAATCCAATCGTCTTCTCAATAATGAATCCCAAGATCAGAGTCACAATGAATGAGTAGGCGAGAACCATTCCAACACCTAACGCCTGCTTCCCTAGTAAAGCAGAGCCGCCGCCATAGAGGATTCCATCTAATCCAGCGCTATTAACAACATGTGTTCCGAAGAGACCAATAGCTAGGGAGCCCCAGATTCCACCCACTAAGTGCACTCCGACAACATCGAGTGAGTCATCAAAGCCAAAGCGATATTTCAAGCCGACGGCAAGAGCACAAAGGATGCCAGCGAATAATCCAATGACTACTGCCGCCCATGGTGCGACAAATGCACACGCAGGAGTGATGGCGACAAGACCGGCGACGGCGCCAGAGGCTGCGCCCAGAGAAGTTGCATGTCCATTTCTAATCTTTTCAACGATCAACCAACCTATGAGCGCTCCTGCAGTTGCAACTTGAGTATTCATAAAGGCGAGACCCGCTAAGCCATTTGCCGCCAGTGCAGATCCAGCGTTGAAACCAAACCAGCCAAACCACAAAAGCCCAGAGCCAAGTAGTACTAATGGAAGCGAGTGGGGGCGCATCGACTCTTTACGCCAGCCAACACGTTTTCCAAGAATAATTGCAAGTGCTAAGCCTGCAGCCCCAGCGTTAATGTGGACGGCAGTTCCCCCGGCAAAATCCTCAAGACCTTTTCCTGCAAGGAAGCCCGTACCAGTAGTGGTTTTTCCGACTTTATTACCGAAGGCAAAGACCCAGTGTGCGACTGGGAAGTAGACAATCGTCGTCCAGATAGCGACAAAGATGGCCCAAGATACAAACTTAGTTCTATCGGCAATGGCACCTGAAATAAGTGCTGGCGTGATGATCGCAAACATTAATTGAAATGCCGCGAAGACTAGAACTGGAATTGGATAAATACCACCATTGTTAGTGAAATCATTAACCATTCCACCTAAACCTGACAATGAAATATTTCCATACCAAGGTGAGTCGGCTTTGTAACCAAAGGCTAATTCAAAGCCGTAAATAACCCACAAAATACTTACAATGCCGATAGTAATAAAGGACATCATCATCATATTTAAGACACTCTTGGTACGAACCATTCCACCGTAGAAAAAAGCTAATCCTGGTGTCATCAGAAGTACGAGCGCGGTGCTTGCCAACATCCAGGCAGTATCACCGGAGTTCAAAACTGTTTGCGTCATAAGAAAGCCTGCTTTCGAGTGTTCATTGCAAGAGTTCTCGCCTTTGAGATTGGGTAAGGCTGCCTTGGCATGATTACGCCGGAGCCTCACTTTGATGTCAGCCGCGTTGCAAATTCAATCCAATTGTTACGCCCAGGTTACAAAAGCAGGCAGAGGTTATGAAAAGAGGCCTTGAATATATCTACTGGGCTCAAATGGGAGAAAATCGCGTTCAGACTCTCCGACACCGACCCATTTGATAGGAATGTCGAGTTCGCTCTCTATCGCCAGAGCGATTCCTCCGCGCGCACTTCCATCGAGCTTAGTGAGGATTATCCCCGTGACGTTGACACTTTGACTAAATTCTTTAGCCTGAGCGATTGCATTAGAGCCCGTTGTTGCATCGATTGTTAAAAGAACCTCATTTATTGGTGTTAGTTTTTCAACGACACGCTTTATCTTCCCCAGCTCATGCATAAGATCGGTTTTATTGTGTAACCGACCAGCAGTATCGATAATCAAGTAATCTGCCGAGAGCTCAAGGGCACGCTTAGTGGCATCAAATGCAACCGCGGCGGGATCTCCATTTGCCTTACCGGAGATTACTTCGACGCCAATGCGCAATCCCCAAGTCTGTAGCTGATCGACTGCGGCTGCCCTAAAGGTATCGCCTGCGGCCACAACAACTGATGTGCCAGATGCTTTAATACTGCTCGCCAATTTCGCGACCGATGTAGTTTTACCAGTGCCATTGACGCCAACGACCATTACAACAGTTGTTCCATCTGGATTTGTGATCGGGCGGCGAGATTTTCCACTCAAGTGGGAGGTTAAAGTGTCGATAAGTGCACTTTGGGCACTCTCACTCTTATTTTTCTGCGCCGTATCTAGCAACTCCAGCGTTAGTGAGGGGCCGATATCCGACGCCAACAGTTCTTTTTCAAGCTCCTGCCAATCTGCGGCTTCAAAAAAACTTTCACCCTTTATCTTTGCAATAAACTTACTAAAAATACCCATTCAATGGCCGGTTATTCGGCGCCAGATTCACGGAGGCGCTGAGAGATAATCTCGGTGACACCATCTCCCCGCATCGTCACGCCATAGAGTGAATCGGCGATCTCCATGGTCCGTTTTTGGTGCGTGATAATAATCAACTGAGAGCTGGCGCGAAGCTCTTCAAGAACTCCTAGTAAACGGCCAAGGTTTACATCGTCAAGGGCCGCTTCCACTTCATCTAACACATAAAAAGGACTTGGCCGCGCTTTAAAGATAGCGATTAACATCGCAACTGCCGTCAGAGATTTCTCTCCCCCTGAGAGCAGAGATAGACGTTTAATGCGCTTGCCAGGTGGTCGTGCCTCAACATCGACTCCACTTGAGAGTGGATTATCTGGGTCGACCAGTATCAATCGGCCATCTCCACCTGGAAATAGTCGGGCAAATATCTCTTCAAAGTGGCGAGCCGTATCTTCGAAGGCGGCCATAAAAATACTCTGGACTTTTTCATCGACTTCGCTAATGATCTCCAGAAGATCTTTCTTTGTCTTTTTAAGATCCTCTAACTGATCGGCTAGGAATTTTAAACGCTCTTCTAAGGATGAAAACTCTTCTAAGGCAAGTGGATTTATTTTGCCCAAGAGATTCAGTGATCGCTCGGCCGATGCCAGACGCTTCTCTTGTTGTTCGCGTCGATAAGGAATTAATTCGGTTGTGATAATTTCGCCCACTTCATTTTCAAAGAAAGTTGGCACGTCATTCTCAGGGCCGTACTCGGCGATAAGGGTTTGGGTGTCGATTGCAAACTCTTCTATGGTTTTATTTTCAAGTGACTCAATCCGCATACGCTGTTCGGCGCGAGCAATCTCATCGCGGTGAACGCTAGAGGTCAGGCTCTCAAGCTCACTTGCCAACTCCCGACCACGCGTTCTTACGGTGAGCGTCTCGCCCTGACGTCGAACATGCGACTCATCTAAACGAGCTCTTTCAATCGCCGCCTTTGAAATCGACCGTTCGATATGAATGAGAACTTCATATGACGCCTCGGCTATCGCCACCGAAATTAAAGCGGCACCGGCGCGTGCACTCCTGCGAATTATCGCTCGCTCAGAAGCTTCTCGCTCCATCCCTGCTGAGAGCTCCAAAGCTAGCGCCCTGGCAGCGATCGAAGTAACGCGCTCTTCGATAGTACGAAGGGCTAGTCGGGCTTCAACTTCAGCGGTCCGGGCGATCGAAACTGCATTACGTAAATCCTCGGTAAAACTATGATCAGGCTCGGTGATAGCACCCGCCTGATGTAACTGATTGACCGCGATGGCCAACTCGCCCTCATCACGAGATTTAGCGGCGTTCGCTTCGTTAATACTTGCACTTAGCCGCTCAACCTCGGCCATGGCCGATTTCATATTTTGTCCAGAAACCGCCAACTGCTCGGTCAGCGCACCGATTCGAGCGTCAGATTCATTGAGTTGGGAGAGCGCTACCTCATAAGTATTTTGAAGACCAACAATGGCATTATTTTGAGCGGAGATCTCAAATTTTAATCGGTCACAGTTGTGAACAATCCCTGAAAGCCTCTGCGAAAGATCGGCAATCAGCGCGTTAATCTCGATTAAGGTCGATGAAGATTGAGATCCACCACGTGCACGATCGCGGCTAAAGACGTCGCCATCTCGAGTAACCACAGTTAATGATGGGTGTGTGCGAAGTATTGCTTCAGCATCGGATGCTGAGTGGGCAACGACAACATCGTTAAGAAGTGAAGCTACAAGTGAACTAATCGAGGTCGATCGAACATGCGAGGCCAGCGAGATTAAGCCAGATGGAATCGATGAAGTTGAGGCTACGCTCTCGTTATAGACCAAGACATCGGCCTGTCCTAAGTTCTCACTTCGCAAAGTTGTCAGGGCGATTACGGCCGATGCCAAATCGGCCACGACTACTGCATCGGCTAGGCCACCGAGTGCACCCACCGTTGCGGATTCCCAACCCGAGTCGATCTCGATCAGGCTAGCGATAGATCCGAGAATATGAACGCCACGGGAATCACTTAACAGCGCCGATGCACCATCGCGTTTTTGTGAAGTTAACTTCATCGCCTCAATCTTGGACTCCAAGGAGTTTCGTTCGCGATCTACCGCTCGCTCGTTTTGAATCAACTCCTGTAACTGGGAGTTCGCCAACTCCAA
This sequence comes from Candidatus Planktophila sp., assembly GCA_040402335.1. Lineage (GTDB taxonomy): Bacteria > Actinomycetota > Actinomycetes > Nanopelagicales > Nanopelagicaceae > Planktophila. Next base: position 18,963 of record JBBAMX010000011.1, on the reverse strand, counting down.
AGCTGACTTCGCGCCTTCAAAGGCCGAGTCAAGGCCCTTTTCGCCAGTTCCAGCCGCTGCAATATCGAGCTCATACGTTGAATACTCTCGTTGAGCGTTCTGAGCTCGCATCTGTGCCTCATCGCGCGCACGAGTCAATCGCTCAACCTCTTCAGATATCGCTTCCAGGCGGGCCTGTAGTGATTTTATATGTCCCTCTTGACGAGCAGTGCCTTCGCGCGCATCGGCTATTGCGCGCATCGCTGCGGCAATCCTGTCCTCATCGGCCTTTAACGCACGCTCACTATCGCTCAACGTCAGAGTTCTTTGGCTCAGCTCTATGGCAGATGCGCTAACGCTTTCACGCAAATCGCGCTCCTGTACTCGCAGGATCTGCGCATCTTTTTCTATAGTCTCGGGATCACGGCCGGAGTTGCGAGCCTCCTCTGCCTCCTCATTTAAAAATCGAGAGCGCTCTTGTGCCAAACTTTGCGTGCCCCGGAACTTTTCACGCAGGGAGTTCAATTGATAGTAAGTCTCTTGAGCTTGTATAAGAAGTGGAGCCTCGATCGAGCTCTCCAAATCTAGGCTCTCTTCACGCTTTCGATTTAACTCCACTTCACTTTCAACCACTGCCCGTCGCTCACGTAACTCAGTCTCATCTGCGACTTCGGCATCGAGGGTTTGTGAGAGAGAGATAAAATCATCTGCCAGAAGTCGAAGCTTTGCATCTCGCAGATCAGCCTGGATCGTTGCCGCTTTCTGTGCGACCTCGGCCTGTTTTCCAAGCGGACGCAGTTGGCGCCGGAGCTCTACCGTCAAGTCCTGAACACGTGCCAGATTAACCTGCATTGAATCTAATTTGCGCAAGGCTTTTTCTTTACGTTTGCGGTGCTTTAAAACACCGGCCGCCTCTTCGATAAATCCACGGCGCTCATCGGGGGTCGCCATAAGAATCGCATCCAGCTGGCCCTGTCCGACGATTACATGCATCTCGCGACCGATTCCTGAATCGCTCAGGAGCTCTTGAATATCTAATAGCCGTGATGCTTCACCATTTATTTGATACTCACTATGGCCATTTCTAAAAAGGATCCGTGAAATTGTTACCTCGGTGTACTCAATTGCAAGTGCGCCATCGGAGTTATCGATTGTGAGCGAGACTTCGGCACGCCCGAGTGGTGCACGCCCGCTCGTTCCAGCAAAGATGACGTCCTCCATCTTGCCACCACGCAGAGATTTCGCGCCCTGCTCGCCCATAACCCACGTGAGCGCATCTACAACATTGCTCTTACCCGAGCCGTTTGGTCCGACAACGCATGTGATACCAGGCTCAAGACGCAAAGTGGTAGCTGAAGCAAAGGACTTAAAGCCCTTAAGGGTGATGCTCTTCAAATACACGCGGCAAACCTATCGCCTCATCAGCGTATTTTAAAATGATTTACGGCTGTGGCAGCTCGTTTTTTAAAGATTCATAAGCTATTCGCGCCGCAATTTGCTCGGCCTCGCGCTTGCTCTTTCCCCGACCCTGGCTGATGCCGACGCCTGCAACCATCGCGATCGCTGTAAAGTTTTTGTCGTGATCGGGGCCCTCTTCGCTAACGACGTACTCTGGAACGCCTCGATTGAGAAGAGCAACTAACTCTTGAAGTGCAGTTTTTCCATCAAGTCCTGCACCTCGGGCAACGGCAGAATCTAATGTGCCGGCTATTAGCTTACGTACAATCTGAGTACAGATTTCAAAACCAAACTGCATATAGATTGCGCCGATAACAGCTTCCAATGCATCGGCTAAAAGTGAGTTTTTATCTCGACCACCCGTAACCTCTTCACCCTTACCCAGGCGAATATATTTTCCTAAATCTAGCTCTCGTGCAATATCGGCAAGTGCCCGCATATTTACAACACCCGAGCGAAGCGGCGAGAGCCGACTTTCATCAAACTCTGGATAGCGTTTATATAACTCTTCGGTGACGATTAAACCCAAAACCGAATCACCTAAAAACTCCAACCGCTCATTCGTCTCCTTACTCCCAGACTCATAGGCAAATGAGCGGTGAGTAAAAGCTAACTCGAGAAGTGCGGGCTCAATAACTACACCCAACTGCTCATTGAGCAAGGAGATCAGATCAGACCTCTAAAACCTGGCGACGATTGTATGTACCGCATGTTGGACAAGCGGTGTGCTGCAGCTTTGGTGCTTGGCACTGTGGGCAGGCTGCCAAAGCTGCCGCAGTTGTCTTCCACTGGCTTCGGCGTGAACGAGTCTTTGAACGCGAGGTCTTCCGCTTTGGTACTGGCACTTTTCTAACCTCTTCTTCTTTTACCTTTTGGCAACGGTGGTTGCAGGCGGTAAGTATCCCCTAAAAACCCTAATTCTTGAAATCGGGCTCATCAACTGATAGTCCAGCCAGACCCGCCCATCTCGCATCGATGACCTCATGAGCGTGCTCACTCTCAACTTCGGCCCACTTGACCCCACACTGCGGGCAAAGCCCTTCACACTCATCACTACACAGTGGATTGCTGGGCAGGGCGAGCACGATTACATCGCGGATCGGCGGCTCTAGATCCATAATGTCGCCATCCATTAAGAGCTCATCTTCAAGCTCTAAATCATCTTCGACCACAGCGCGTTTCTTTCGCTCTACTTTTTTTTCATATAAGTAGAGCTCCTGGAAAGATTTTTCAATAACCATCTCGATCGGATCCAGACAGCGCCCACACTCTCCCGTTGCCGTTGCATAGATCTGTGCGCTGAGCAGTACGCCTTCGGTGACCGATTCAAGTCGAGCATCTACTTCAATAATCTCCCCAACCGCAACGGCGATGAGATCACCACCTACTTTCTCAACCAGCTCAATATCGAGTTGGTACTCCTTCATCTCCCCTGCCCGTCGAGGAAGCTCATAGGTATTAAGTTTATAAATCTTGGATAACTGTGACATGTGAAGATTTAATTCAGATCTGCTAAATGGGAAAGAGAGTCTTTATCACCAGCTCCAGCTAAACGCTCACGTCCTCGAGCCACTGCATCCTGAGTCTTATTTAAAATTACTTCAAGAGTGGCTAATCGCCCATCGATGTACTCTTCAACTTCGGCTTTTTCAGATGCTCCTTGGCTACGTGCATCATTGAGAATCGTGCGAGCCTCATCGCGCGCTAGTTGGACAATCGAAGTCTGCTCCACCATACGGGCGACATCCTCACGCGCCATTGAGATCATCGCTTCGGCGCTTAAGCGGCCCTCCTCAATGATCGCATCTCGCGCGGCGATAACTCGCTGTGCCGATTCAAAATCTACCGGCAAAGCCGACCGAGCCTCATCGAGAAGCTCTAACATCTCGCCACGATGAACTACGCAACTTGCCGATAAGGGAACGCCGCGAGCCTCTTCAACTAAGGTAATCGCAGAAACTAGCTTTTCAATTGAATCCATAATTTAATTCCCTGCTACTCGAAGTTTGATTGCAGCATTTACATTTGCCGGGATCATCGTTGAGACATCTCCCCCATAGTGTGCGAGCTCTTTAACGATTGATGATGAAAGAAAGGAGTACGCAGGTGCCGTAGCCATGAGCATCGTTTCGACCCCCGATGCCTGAAGATTTAGCTGTGCCATCTGTAACTCATAGTCAAAATCAGTCACCGCTCGAAGCCCTTTGACTATCGTTGTAATTGAATTGCTCTTACAGTATTCAACTAATAATCCACTCCAAGAGTCAACGATGACATTGGGAAGATCTGCAACACACTCTCGAATCAGCTCGATCCGTTGATCTACAGTAAATAGACTCGACTTAGTCCGGTTTTGAAGGACCGCGACCACTACTTGATCGAAATGGGTGCTGGCACGCTTGATGATATCGAGGTGTCCAAAAGTGATGGGATCAAAGGATCCAGGACAGACTGCGCGCTTCATGGCTCAAACGCTAGCAAGAGATGGCTCAGTAATCCATTCTTAGGCAGAGTACGTACCGTAATAAATATTAGCGGCGCCATAGTTTCTTACCCTCGCTGGACGAACACCCTCTGGCCAGCTAAATGCGCGAGCTTTAGCACTTCGCTCCACTGCGATCAACGCATCGACGCGCAGAAAACCGCCACTACATAGCTTGCTCAAGACTCCTTCTACTTGAGCATCTGTGAAGTCAAATGGTGGATCGATATAGACGATGTGATAACTCTCTTTTGGCATATCGCTGACAAATCTCTCGGCAGACATGGCATAGAGGTGGAAGTTTCCCACCGGTTGATTCTTCTTTACTAACGCATAATTATTCTCAATTGTTTTCTGTGCATCGACATCGCTTTCAATGACGTGAACAATTGAAGCGCCTCTCGATAATGCTTCAAGGCCAATAGCGCCAGAGCCACCGAATAAATCTAAAACATTTACACCCAGAAAATCCCCAAACTCAGAGGTGAAGGATGAAAATACTCCTTCGCGGGCTCGATCAGAGGTGGGACGAGTTGCACCGGCAACGCTGCCCAAGGTGCGGCCCTTAGCAACTCCAGCGATGATTCTCAACGTTATCCCTTATCTAAATAATCAATGGCAGTATTTTTAGCTAGAACTGCAACCTCTGCAGCAAGCAAAGGGTAACTCGTTAAGTCGGCCGATGCGCTTATTACGCCCTGTGCATCGGCTCTGGCACTTTCAATTAAATCTTCATCGCGCAAAACTCGCAGTAAACGCAGGTGAGATTGTGTGCCCGATTGACTTGCACCTAAGACATCGCCTTCGCGACGTTGCTCAAGATCGATGCGTGAGAGTTCAAAGCCATCTACCGTTGACGCAACTGCATTAAGTCGAACACGTGCCGAACTTTCAGCTAGCGCAGTAGTAACCAGTAGGCAGAGCCCCGGAGAGCTGCCACGGCCCACCCGCCCCCGCAACTGGTGGAGCTGTGAGACTCCAAATCGATCGGCATCCATAATTACAATAACCGTTGCATTGGCGACGTCAACGCCGACTTCAATAACGGTAGTTGAGACAAGTACATCAATAGCACCATCGGCAAATGCGCGCATCGTGGAGTCTTTTAACTCCGCCCCTTGGCGACCATGTAGATCAACGACGCGCAATCCCGAGAGTGGACCGTTAGCTAGGCGGGGAGCTAACTCGGTCACTGAGGTAATATTCGGGGACTCTTCGCCAAATAGAAATTCGATATCGGTATCTTCATCACTACCTTCAACTATGCGTGGTGCAACGACATAGGCCTGATGTCCAGCGGCGACCTCTTCACGGATCCGCTCCCATGCCCGCTCTAGAAAAGCCGGCCGCTCCAGGGTGGAGATGACGTGGGTGGTGATGGGTTGGCGCCCTTGCGGAAGTTCGCGCAGCGTCGAAATATCTAGGTCTCCGAAGATGGTCATAGCCACGGTTCGAGGAATAGGAGTCGCCGTCATAACAAGTAAGTGAGGGGGCCGTGCAGCCTTGACCTTGAGTGCATCACGTTGTTGAACACCAAACCTATGCTGCTCATCAACGACGATTAAACCCAAATCCTTAAACTCAACTTTTTCACCCAGAAGTGCGTGAGTACCAATAATTATGCCAGCTGCGCCAGAGGCGGCAAGTGCGAGCGCTTCTTTACGAGATGCAAGGCTTTGTGAGCCAGTAATTAAAGTTATCTGAGTTGCCTTTTCCGACGAACCTAAAGTTCCACCGTGAGCAAGTGGTCCTAAGAGTTTTTGAAATGTACGTAAATGTTGCGCAGCAAGTACCTCAGTTGGCGCAAGCAGCGCAGCCTGACCCCCGCTATCAACAACGGCCAACATAGCGCGCAGCGCTACAACGGTTTTTCCAGATCCAACTTCGCCCTGCAATAAACGATGCATTGGATGCGACTGTGCGAGATCTGATTCAATCTCCTGGCACACCGCCAACTGCCCGCTCGTAAGTTGAAAAGGCAGGTCCTCATCAAAGGCCTCTAGCAGGCCGCCCTTTATACTCTTTCGCGAAACCGTATTGAGTTTTTTTAATTCATTACGGCGCATGACCAACATGAGTTGCAAAAGAAATGCCTCATCGAAGGTAAGCCGTTCGCGCGCAGCCTCTGCCTGCTCTAAATCCAGCGGTGTATGTAAGTGAACTAGCGCCTCCTGTAACGTTGGATAGCCATGTGCACCGCGTACCTCCTGCGGAAGGTAGTCGTTGAGTTCATCCAAGGATGCGATCGCCATCTCCATACACTTGGAAATTTTCCATGATGGCATCTTTGCGCTGGCTGGATAAACGGGTAAGTACTTTCCTGCGAAATTATCAACGGCGCTATCTACATCGGCTCCGTCGGCGATCATTTGATAATCAGGATGAGCTAACTGCCTGCGCCCATTGAACTTCCCCACTTTGCCGGCAAATAAACCCTGAGTACCTACCTTCAACTCCTTTTCGCGCCAGGCTTGATTAAAGAATGTGAGCGAGATCTTCTCGGCTCCATCGGTAACTATGACCTCTAAAATGCTTCCTTTTCGCCCTCGAATAGGTCGATTTGTTGAGCTATAAACCTCGGCCAAGATCGTGACCTCATCGCCCTCATTAAGCTCGGCGATATTAGATAGCTCCCCGCGAACCATGTAGCGCCGGGGATAGTGGCGCATTAAATCCCCTACGCTCTCAATTGCAAAGGCCTCGGCAAGGGCCTTTGCCGTTCGATCTCCAACCAGGTCGCGAAGCCTGCTATCTAAGTTTGTCACTGGGTGATTCTCTCAACTTCGGGCTAACTCGTGCTCAAGCCACGCATGGATTGGCGTAGAGATAGCCCCTCGCGATACTCTTACCCCCGGCCTGCGATGGGTCAGTAATTTAAATGCGATCTATAAAGGAGTTCCAAAGTGGCAGCAACGTGCGATATCTGTAGCAAAGGCCCGAGCTTTGGCAATAACGTCTCCCACTCTCAGGTAAAGACTCGTCGCCGTTGGAATCCAAATATCCAGCGCGTGCGCACAATGGTCGGTTCAACACCTAAGCGTCAAAACGTCTGCACTTCATGCCTTAAGGCTGGCAAAGTTACGCGATAATTTTTTAATTAACGAAAATGGCGCCAGGTATCTGGCGCTTTTTTCATCTCCAAACCACTGACACCCTGGCCCTTGCCAACTATCCCGACACAGATTCCAGGTAGGTCGCGCCCAGTTGCAAGAAAGACGTGATCCTCACCTCCAGCAAATATCCACTGCCAAATATCGACTCCGCATTTATCGGCCAGCTCACTCATTGATGCAAACTGCCGATGATTTACAAAGGCCTGGATATCGAATTGAAAATTTAGGCCAGAGGCTTGCGACATTTGGAGGGCTTGAGTAATCAGTGCATCGCTGATGTCACACATCGAAGTTGCACCGGCGGCGCTCATCGCCACCGCTGCGTTGTAATCGACATTGGGAGCACTGAAGGCTTCGATTGCAAAGGCGACATCGTCATCAACTTCATCTTCATCGCGCTGCTCTATAAGAATATTGGCAAGGCCCGCCGCCGACCAGCCAGGTAGTGAGCTGAGATAGATGGAGTCACCGACCTGGGCGCCGCCCCGAGTGATCGCTCTCTCGACACTTCCAATGGCGGTGATTGCGATGACCTTTATCGCCCCACGCGTTAAATCTCCACCAACTACCACCGCCGCGCAACCTCTCGCCTCATGTGCGATTCCAAGAGCTAGATCGCTTATCCACTCCATCGTTTCATCGCCGGTGAGTGTCAACGCAACTACCAGGTACTGCGCAGTGCCGCCCATGGCATAGATATCGGCTAAGTTTGCCGCGGTAATCTTTCGACCAATATCAAAGGCCCCCGACCAAGCGGTATTAAAATGCGTACCCTCAACGGCCATGTCGGTGGTGATAACCGAGTGCGAATGGGTTTTAACTACTGCACCATCATCTCCAATGCCGATCTGAACTCCAGAGTGATTGTGGCCAAAGATCTCACCAAGCACCGCAATCACCTGGGCCTCATCAAAGTTCATAGCTCCTATCTTAATCTACTAGACAGTTTTGCCATCTTATGAAGTAGCCTCTACCTAAGGAAAGGAAGTGCGATGTCAATTCAGGCATATATTTTAATTCAAACTGAGGTCGGCAAGGCGAGCACCGTAGCCAAGGCGGTCTGCGCGATCGCCGGAGTTACCCTCTCTGAAGGTGTAACCGGTCCTTACGATGTCATCATGCGCGCGGAGGCTCCAAGCATGGAGGAGTTTGGTCGCGTTATCTTGTCTAAAGTGCAGGCAGTACCAGGCATTACGCGCACATTAACCTGCCCTGTTACTTATTAATTAACCCGGAGAATTTTTATGCGCACGCTTTATACAAACGCGCAGTTTTGGAATGCCGGTGAAGATATATTCAACGATTTATTAGTTGAAGATAAAATAATTATCGCCACGGGATTAACAGCAAGGCAGTTACCATCCGATTCGTTCATCGATCTAAATAACGCTTTTGTAATTCCCGCCTTTATTGATGCACATGCACATCCCATATTTGGCGGACGAGAGTTAAGCGGTCCTTCAATAACAGGGTTAAAAACAGTTCCAGAGATTCTTGCCGAAGTAAAAAACTTTGCAGAAAATAATCCAGAGCTTGCCTGGATAATCGGTGGCGCTTACGAAGCAGCGATCATCGAATCAGGTGATTTTGATGCTCACTGGCTCGATGAGGTCGTTAGTGATCGCCCCGTTGTATTACACGCCGTTGATCACCACACAGTTTGGGTCAATACAAAAGCACTTGAGGCTGCTGGCGTCAACGCCAAAACCCCAGATCCATTCGGTGGCAGCATCTCACGACGAAGTGATGGAAGGGCCAAAGGCACCTTTCGTGAACCAAGTGCGATTGCGATTATTCTCGATGCCGCTCCATCTGATTCGATCGAAACCGATCTTCGGGCGATAAAAAAAGCCTGCTTGCTATACCTGAACTCCGGGGTCACCGCCGCAATAGATTCATGGGTAGAAAAAGATATGGCACAGGCTTATTTACTCGCAGCCAGAACTGGTGATTTAACTATCGCAATGAACCTCTCTTTTTTACTCACCCCACTTGATTGGGCGGGCAAGATAAATGAGTTCACTCTGCTGCGAAAAGCCTTTGGATCACTCCCCGACCCAGATTTAGTCAAGGCCAATAGTGTGAAGTTTCTCGCCGATGGCGCCCTTTCCGCCGGTACGGCAGCTTTAAGCGAGCCCTACCTAGATGATCCGAGCTCACTTGGAATAAAAATCTGGGAGGATGCAGAGTTAGCTTGTGCGATATCTGCCGTTGATAAACTGCACTTTCAGGTGCATATTCACGCTATCGGTGATGCCGCAGTAAAACAGGCGCTCGATGCGATTGCGGTGATGATCGATGTAAACCCTCTGTGGGATCGCCGCCCAGTCATCGTGCATGCTCAATTAATTAACGATGAGGATTTTCCACGTTTTGCCGCCTTAGGGGTGATTGCAAATATTCAACCACTCTGGTGCTACTTAGATCCCATGAATAAAGCCTTGATTCTCCCCCGCCTTGGTAAGGCGAGAAATGATCGCCAGTATCCACTGCGCACCCTCATCAATCACGGTGCGACAATCGCCTTCGGAAGTGATTGGCCAGTTACGAGTGAGCGCCCTCTTTTAGCACTCTCCGTTCCGGTCAATCGAGTAGAGCCAGATAGTACGAGTGAAGAGGCATGGAGCCCCGCAGAGGCCATAACTATCGATGAGTCGCTCACTTTCTATACAAAAAACGCCGCCTATCAACTCTTTCGTGAAGCGCAGTATGGCTCGTTGCACGTTGGGAAAAAAGCTGATTTTCTAGTTCTGAGCCAGAACCCTCTTGCAATACCGGCAAGTGAGATCGCTCGGATTGAGATCCGGGATTTCTATCGCAACGGCATAAAAATCTCTGGATTGAACTCTTAGATAGAACAGGTTATGAGAAAACAATTACGCAGACTTAAAACCTGCACCGCGCTTATATTGCTCCTTGCTCTGGGTCAACTGGAGTTTCAACCACAGGCAACTGCACAAGGGCCAGTAACAATCACCGTATTTGCCGCCTCAAGCCTTGCCGATTCATATACAAAGCTCGCTCAAAGCTTCATGAAATCACACAAAAACTGGCGGATTCTCTTTTCATTCTCAGCCTCATCGACATTGGCCGTTCAATTAAATGCCGGCGCTCCGGCCGATATCTTTGTCTCTGCCTCCCCGGTCGATATGGTTTTAGCAAACCCACGTGTTCGCGCTCCCATCGACTACCTTTCAAATCGAGTAGTTCTAGCCTTTAAAATCGGCGGAACAATCACATCATTTTCAGATTTAAATAAGGTTGGAGTGAAGTGGATTCAATGTGCCCACGAAGTTCCATGTGGAATGGCCGCCGACGCTGCGCTAATGGCTCAAAGTGGAGTTAAATCAAGACCCGTCTCTTATGAGCCTAAAGCATCAAGTGCACTGACTAAACTCATCAGCGGCGAAGTCGATGCTGCGATTATCTTCCACACCGATGTCGTAGCTAACTCAAAAACACTGCGCGAAATCCCCTTTAACGATAAGAAGGCTGCTTCGACTCAATATCAAATTGGGCTGGTGACAAAGAGTAAACATGCGGCGGTAAGTCAGATTTTCATTGATTACTTACTATCCAAATCCGCGATGCAATTAATGAGTAATCATGGCTTTGAGATCTCGAAGTAATTTCGTATTGAGGGCGTTGGCGTTCATTGCCGCTTTCATCATCGTTGCACCATTATTTGCTCTACTCACTAAAGTTCCATGGGGGAGTTTATTTTCGCGCTTAAGCGAACCGAACTCGATGAGTGCAATCCGCCTCTCACTGTGGAGTTCACTTTTAGCAGCTTGCATTTCCTTACTCTGTGGCGTTCCTTTAGGTTGGCTGCTAGCGCGCGGTAAAGATAGATTTTCTACTTTTCTTCGCCCAATTCTGCTTTCACCTATCGTTTTACCACCCACCGTTGCCGGACTTGCTCTCTTAGCTTTATTAGGTCGAGGTGGATTGATTGGCCGATTTATTTTCAATGCCACCGGCTGGTCTATGCCGTTCACGAGCGTTGCCGTAGTTTTCGCCGGAGTCTTTGTCGGCATGCCCTTCATGGTCTTGATTTCAGAGTCGGTTTTTAGGCAACTACCGCGCGAAATTGAGGATGCTGCGGTCATAGATCGAGTTAATGAGTTCAAACTTTTCTATCTCATCGCACTTCCCCAAGCTCGAAGTGGCATTGCGACCGGTTTTATCTTGGCCTGGGCCCGGGCGATAGGCGAGTTTGGTGCCACATTGATGTTTGCAGGTTCGATGCCAGGAACCACTCAGACATGGACAATGCAGGTATATCTGGCGACCGATATAGATCTTAAAACCGCTTATGCGCTCTCGGTTGTAATGCTATTGCTAGCCGTCCTAGTCATGTTTGCTATGCGTAAAGAGATTGTGAAGGCTTTTAGAGCCTAGTTGCCGTGGGCTCCACCGTTTCGGGATACGGCTGCCGTTATTAAGGCGGTGATTAACGCCGTGTATCCAACCCCTGTGGCCTGCCATAACTTTGGATAGACGCTGGTTGGAGTGAATCCTGGCATCGTGTTGATCTCATTGATGATGATTTGGTTGTCATCGGTATAAAAGAAATCACACCTTGCAAGTCCGGAGCACCCAAGGGCATCGAAGGCTTTCATTGCCGCAATCTGAATCGCTTGCGCATCTTCTTCTGGAATTGACGCTGGAATTTTAACGCTAGTTGCATCGTCTAGATACTTTGCCTCAAAATCATAAAACTCAAACTGTGGAGCAATGACGATTTCTCCAACCACTGATGCATAACTGGTGCCATCACGTTCTAAGACTGCGCACTCAATTTCACGCCCTATTATCGCCGTTTCAATAAGTACTGTGTCGTCGTATAAGAATGCGTCAACTATTGCCGAAGCAAGTTGGTCTGCGGATTTGACCTTATGAGTTCCACGACTTGATCCGCCACTGGATGGCTTTACAAAAACTGGATACGTAAATGAGTGCGAGCTAAGCAAGAGGTCACCTTTATGAAGCACCACACCAAAAGCTACACTCAAGCCTGCGTCAACAAAAAACTCTTTAGCTTTTGCCTTATCCATGGCATCGGCAGATGCTTGTACGCCGCTTCCAACATATGAAATCTGAGCATCCTCTAGTAGTTGCTGAATCTCTCCATCTTCACCATATTCGCCATGTAAAACTGGAAATATGCAATCTATCAACATAAAATCACCGTTGATTAATAAGCCATTGCGAACGAGCTCAACGGTTGTTCCATTATCTGTGATGGTGGGCATCACCTTATCGACGATAGTTAATGAGTAATCTTCGTCCAGGGCAATCCACTTCCCCGCCTTGGTTATTCCAATCAGAATGGGATCAAATGCCGCACGATCCAATCCATTTAAAACTCCACCGGCCGACAGACATGAGACCTCATGCTCACTACTTGGACCTCCGCAGATGATTGCAATCCTTTGCTTGCTCATCGGATGAAGTTCTCTGAGCGGGTGGTGATCTCCATTAAGCGATCAAACGCCTGCTCGGGTGAGATGGTGCCGGCACAGACATCGGCTACAGCTTCGATAACTGGAACCTCAATTCCTACGCTTCGCGCGATTTCAAGAACTGCCGCAGAAGATGCAACCCCCTCAACGGTTTTAGCTATCTGTGCGCGCGCCGAGGCCATCGACCCAGTCCGCCCCAAGATCTCACCAAAAGTTCGATTACGCGAAAGTGGCGAGCCACAGCTAGCGACGAGATCACCCATTCCGGCCAAGCCTGCGGCACTGAGCGGGTCGGCGCCATATACGGCCGATAAGCGTGCAACCTCATTGAGGCCACGGGTGATAAGCATCGCTTGAGTATTTTCGCCAAAGCCCATTCCAATAGACATCCCTACAGCCAGGGCGATGATTGATTTGATCGCACCGGCAAATTCGCAGCCTAAGATATCGGTCGATGTATAGACGCGGTAATAAGGTGTTGCAAATAATTTCAGAGTTTTTTCAGCGACCGTCAAAGTATGTGCAGCCACAACGGCGCCTGCCGGCTGGCGCAAAATCAACTCACTTGCAAGATTTGGTCCCGTAATTATCGCAACGTTATCGCTGAGCATGACCTCTTCAATAATCGTCGACATTCGCGCCGATGTTTCGAGTTCGATTCCCTTCAAAGTGCTGATGTAAAGCGCATTTGCCGGTGCATAACTCTTCCATTGATTTAAATTCGCACGCAGAGATTGTGCGGGAATTGCTAAAATATAGATGGAAGAGTAGTTAAAGGCTTCGGCCAAATCACTTGTTGCAGCGATCGCAGAAGGCAAGAGATTCTCACCTAAATAACGTGAGTTAGTATGCTTTTGATTAATCTCATCGACCACGCTTTGATTTCTTCCCCAAATTAAAACATGGTTACCGGCATCCGATAAGACTTGGGCCATCGTGCAGCCCCACTGTCCGCTTCCAAATACGGTTACTTTGCTCATCGCTTCTTTTTAAAGTTTCCCGTGCGTGGCAAATCTGAGGTATGGGGATCAAATATCGCTACGGGGCGTTTTTCACCACGTAACTCTTCCAATAAATCGGTTATCGCGCGCATAACAAATGCAGTCGCCTCGGTCAACGCCTCTTGCTCGCTCTCACTGCCATACCAATGCGATAGATCAAGTGGTGCACCAACGATAATATTGATAGAGGTCCTAGGAAAGAGTTTAATTTTCTTTTCATAAGTGGGCATCACGATCTGAGAACCCCACTGCGCTATTGGAACTATCGGCGTCTTTGTCATAATAGCCAGGCGCACTAATCCAGTCTTGGCAATCATCGGCCAACCATCTGGGTCGCGGGTTAACGTGCCTTCAGGGTAGACGCCCAAAAGATGGCCTGCCTCTAAGGTTTTTACCGCGTATTCAAGTGCCTTAGCGGCATCTTTGCTCTCTCTTACAACCGGGATCTGTCCCGCGGCTAGCACGATCTTTCCAATAATTGGGGTTTTAAAGACCCCTTCTTTCCCGATATAGCGCGGAGCACGCCCATTGCGATAGAGAAAATGAGTGAGGAATAAAACATCGAGATAGGAGACGTGGTTACTTGCAACGATCACCGGACCTGTTGCCGGGATCTTCTCTCCCCCGCGCCAGTGATGTTTACTTACCAAGTTAAGGAGGGGGACAACAACTGAAGTACCGATTTTAAATGCAAGGTTGGTGCCAAGGGGTGAACCAGAAGGCGGAGCATAGGAAATCTTGTACTCCGTCATAGGTTCAATATTACCGCCTGGAATAAGAAAACGGGGCCAGCATCTGCCGGCCCCGCCTCTTAATAAAGTTAAAACGAACTACTTCTTCTTAGCCTTCTTTGCTACAACTTTCTTCGCTGCAGGCGCCTTTTTAGCGACAACTTTCTTCGCTACCGGAGCCTTCTTTGCTACAACTTTCTTCGCTGCAACTTTCTTCGCTCCAGGCGCCTTCTTTGCTACTACCTTTTTAGCGACAACTTTCTTCGCAACTGGCTTAGCCACTGCCTTCACAACTGGCTTCGGTTCTGGCTTTGGAGCAGGTCCAAGCTTGCGCTCACCTGAGATGACATCTTTCAAACCCTTTGCTGGCAAGAAACGAGCCTTCTTTGAAGCCTTGATCTTGATTGTCTCGCCAGTAAATGGGTTACGTCCCATGCGGGCTTTGCGATCAACCTTCTTGAACTTTCCAAAGTCATTGATCATGACATCTTCGCCCTTGTGAAGAGTGCGAACGATTGTGTCAAAAACGATATCTACAGCGTGAGCTGCTTCCTTCTTGCTGTCGTTGAAGTGTGGTGCCAACGCCGCAATGAATTGGGCCTTATTCATTGAAATCCCCTTATTTACGCGTAAATGTTGAGCATCTGCTCAACGTGTCTATAAACCTACGCGTACATGGGGTATCAGGAGAGATTTAACGCAGGTGTGTCGCAGTTTTATTTTTATTTATAATCACAGTAAAACCCCTGTTTTATATAGAGAAAACTCTCAATTCCCCCTTGAGGGTTCAGAGTTCTACGCTCAACCCAGGGCTAAAACCATTGATTTATAGCGATATTCACTGCCTTAAGCGCGAATAGGCAGCGTCGTTGGCTTATAAGTTGCGCGGGTTTTCTCAAAAACATCTATCGCATCACTGTTTTTAACCGTTAAGCCAATGTCATCTAAGCCCTCCATCAAACGCCAGCGGGTGTAATCATCGATGGCAAAGGGTAAGACAATATCGTTATAAGAAACCGATCGGCTCTCTAAATCCACGTTGATCTGTGTCATTGGATCGGCCTCAACTGCGCACCAGATCGCTTCGACATCGCTCTGATCCAGAATTACAGTGAGAAGTCCGCCCTTAAGTGAGTTACCGCGAAAAATATCGGCAAAGCGGCTAGAAATAACAGCTTTGAATCCATAGTTTTGCAGCGCCCATACTGCGTGCTCACGTGATGAACCGGTGCCGAAATCGATGCCCGCAACCAAGATCGTTGCAGATTTATATTCAGCTTTATTGAGTACGAACTCAGGATCACTTCGCCAGGCAGCAAATAGTCCATCCTCAAAGCCGCTTCGTGTTACTCGCTTTAAATAGACTGCAGGAATAATTTGATCGGTATCTACATTGCTACGGCGAAGAGGAACGGCGCTTCCAGTGTGCTTGATAAATTTATCCATTATTTTTTTCTCCCCTACAAATCTGCCGGTGATGAAAGAGTTCCGCGCAACGCTGTCGCTGCGGCAACCAATGGACTTACCAAGTGCGTACGACCGCCTTTACCTTGACGTCCCTCGAAGTTTCTATTTGATGTCGACGCTGAGCGCTCACCAACGGCTAATTGATCCGGGTTCATTCCAAGACACATCGAACATCCTGCATTTCGCCATTCGGCGCCTGCATCAATAAATACTTTGTCCAAACCTTCAGCCTCTGCCTCTAACCGCACTCTGACTGAGCCAGGCACAACTAACATACGAAGAGTTGAGGCGATCTTCTTGCCCTTCATAACTGCAGCTGCAGCGCGCAAATCTTCGATGCGGCCATTGGTGCAAGAGCCCAAGAAAACAGTGTCAATGGCTATCTTTTTAAGGGGCATACCAGCGCTCAGACCCATATAAACGAGTGCACGTTCGGCTGCGCCTCGTGCTTCATCATCTTGTATTTCGGCAGGGTTAGGTACATTTGAATTAAGCGATGCGCCTTGCGCGGGGTTTGTACCCCATGTAACAAAGGCTTCAAGTTCATCGATATTCAAATCAACTTCAATATCAAATCTTGCATCCGAATCAGTAAAAAGCGTCTTCCAATAAGCAACGGCTGCGTCGAAATCCTCCGGTGCATGGGCCTTTCCTTTTATGTAATCAAAAGTAGTTTGATCGGGAGCTATTAATCCAGCACGAGCACCGGCTTCAATCGACATATTACAAACTGTCATGCGAGACTCCATGGATAGGGCTCGGATAGCGCTGCCGCGATATTCAATAATGTAACCCTGGCCGCCGCCTGTTCCAATCTTTGCAATAATCGCCAAGATAATATCTTTGGACGTTACACCCGGTCGCAAGGAGCCTTCAACGTTAATTGCCATCGTTTTGGGGCGGGCAAGTGGCAGGGTCTGTGTTGCTAAAACATGTTCAACTTCAGATGTTCCGATACCGAATGCAAGAGCACCGAAGGCGCCATGTGTTGATGTGTGTGAATCTCCGCAGACAATTGTCATACCTGGTTGTGTTAAACCAAGCTGCGGTCCAATAATGTGAACTACTCCCTGGTCTTTATCGCCAAGTGAGTGAATGCGAACACCGAATTCGGCGCAGTTAGCGCGCAACGTATCTACCTGAAGCTTTGAGACTGGATCGGCAATTGGCTTATCGATATTTAATGTTGGCACATTGTGATCTTCAGTGGCGATAGTTAGATCAGGACGGCGCACTGCGCGATTAGTCAGGCGCAGACCATCAAAGGCCTGTGGGCTGGTCACTTCATGGATTAAATGAAGATCGATATACAAAAGATCGGGCTCACCGTTGACTGCGCGCACTACGTGCTCGGCCCAAATTTTCTCCGCTAGCGTTAGTGCCATCGATCTTCACTCCTTCTATATTGCAATATCAAATAGTGGGATGCTAATATCACCCTATGGTCAGAAAGAGTAGCGGAGTTGGCGTCTTAGATAAAGCCGTAGAGATCTTAGGAACCTTAGAAGCCGGCCCCCACTCACTTGCCGAGCTCGTCGCCGCCACTGGAATCGCCCGCCCAACGGCCCATCGAATCGCAGTGGCACTTGAGTTTCACCGATTAGTTACCCGTGATTTATCAGGCCGCTTCACGATCGGTGCGCGGAGCGCCGAGTTAAGTTCGGCCGCCGGTGAGGATCGATTATTAGCCGCAGCTGGCCCTGCCCTTGCCGCCCTTCGCGATGCTACGGGTGAGAGTGCTCAGCTATATAAACGTCAGGGCGATCAACGTATCTGCGTTGCAGTCGCCGAACGTTTATCTGGCCTTCGTGACACGGTGCCAGTTGGTATCGCACTCACAATGTCGGCCGGATCGGCCGCTCAAATATTACTCGCTTGGGAAGATAGCGAAAAAATTCACCGTGGTTTAACCAACGCCCGTTTTACCGCTGCACAGTTAGCTGCCGATCGCCGGCGCGGTTGGGCGCAATCAGTTGGTGAGCGCGAAGCCGGTGTTACCTCGGTTTCGGCGCCAGTTAAGGCACCCAATGGAAAAGTCATCGCCGCCGTAAGTATTAGCGGGCCGATAGAGCGTTTAGGTCGCCAACCTGGACGCGTTCACGCCGCCGCCGTTGTCGCTACCGCTGCTCGCCTGAGTGAATATCTAGCTCGCGAATAACGCGGCCGATAATATCGAAGCCAAAGCCTTTGCGCTGTAGTAAGGATTGAATTCTGCGGATCTGAACTTCAGCCTCTAAGCGCGACATCGTCGAATACTTTTTCATAGCGAGTGAGAAGGCCATTCGATACTCATCCTCTCCATCTATCTCATCGAGTGCCTCATCGATAGAGTTTTGATCGACTCCCCGAACACGGAGCTCTCCTGCGATCATCCGCTTCGATAGTTTTTTAGAGTTGTGGCGCGACTGTGTCCACGCCTTTGCAAACTCTCCATCATTGATCAGCCCGGCCTCTTGCAGGCGAAAGATAGTTGCATTGGCGATGTCATCTTCAATGCCACGTTTTTTAAGATGAGCCAGAAGCTCACCCTTACTCTTAGCCCGGGTCACCAGTGCATTCAATGCGATGGTGTGGGCGATTGAGTAAGGGTCAGCGCCCGGGTCAACGCTTGTGTAATTTAACATCTGCAGAACTCCAGGCTAATTAGAAATCAACCTCTGCTGTGGCCTCATCGATAGCTGCGATTAAATCGGCATCGACGACGATCGGTACAAAGTGAGCACGAATCTTCGACTCAATCTCATTTGCTAGATCTGGATTATCGAGAAGGAAGGTACGGGCGTTTTCTTTACCCTGTCCCAACTGATCGGCCTCATATGTGTACCAGGCACCAGATTTTTTAACGATGCCGATATCCACGCCCATGTCGATTAATGAGCCCTCGCGTGAGATACCTGTGCCGTAGATAATATCGAACTCGGCCTGCTTAAATGGTGGCGCCATCTTATTCTTCACGACCTTTACACGGGTGCGGTTACCAACTGCCTCTTGGCCATCTTTGAGTGTTTCAATACGGCGGATATCAAGACGTACTGAGGCGTAAAACTTAAGCGCCTTTCCACCCGTTGTTGTCTCTGGGGATCCAAAGAAGACTCCGATTTTTTCGCGCAACTGGTTGATAAAGATCGCCGTTGTCTTTGATTGATGAAGTGCGCCAGTAATTTTACGAAGCGCCTGCGACATTAGACGGGCCTGTAAGCCCATATGAGAGTCTCCCATTTCGCCTTCAATCTCTGCGCGTGGAACAAGGGCTGCGACTGAGTCAAC
>JBBAMX010000010.1:35410-59046 GCA_040402335.1 Candidatus Planktophila sp. | reverse complement strand
AATAGCTGCCCACGAAGATGCGGTGGCGAAGATGCGGGTAAGGGAGCTCCTCGAAGCGGTTTCAGGAGTTGGGAAGCTCCGTGCAGTCGCTTTGATGGAGCGGATGAAAATCGCACCAACTCGTCGAATCGCAGGTCTTGGAAGACATCAGCTCGAGCATCTGCGGCGCGAATTTATGAAATCTTCGATTGCATTAAAGCCAGGCAAACTTCTCGTTCTCTCTGGACCCGGTGGAGTGGGAAAAAGTACGGTCGCCGCTCGCCTGCGCGAATCGGGTCGCTTCTGGGTTAGCGTCTCGGCAACTACGAGAGAACCAAGGATTAATGAAGTGGATGGAGTCGATTATTTTTTTATCTCCGATGAAGAGTTCCTTAAAAGAACTCACGCCGATGAGTTTTTAGAGTGGGCAGAGTTTGCCGGTAACAGATATGGAACACCTCAAAAGCCAGTACAAGATGCCCTCGATGCCGGAGCCGATGTTCTATTGGAGATTGAGATAGCCGGCGCCCAACAGGTCAAAGCCCGTTGCCCGCAAGCGATTCTGGTTTTTCTACAGCCACCGACCTGGGAGGAGTTAGTCTCGCGCCTTGAAGGTCGCGGCAGCGATACGCCCGAGCGGCGGGCACAACGGTTGGAGCTGGCGCAAGAGGAGTTGGCTGCCGCCCCGAGCTTTGACCATGTCATAATCAACGATTACGTCGAACGCGTAGTCGAAGAACTGGTAGCATTGTCCTCTTGACTTAGTAAGTTTTTTTTCGATTCAGAGCGGGGAATACCTATGGATGGCATCACAAATCCACCGATTGATGAGCTTTTAGATAAAAGTGGCTCCAAGTACAGCTTGGTTCTCTACGCGGCAAAGCGTGCCCGCCAGATTAACGCCTATTACTCCCAGCTTGGTGAGGGTCTTCTTGAGTACGTTGGACCTCTCGTTGAGACGCATATACATGAAAAGCCCCTGTCGATAGCCCTACGCGAAATCAATGAGGGCTTACTGACTATTGAAAACTTAGAACCTACCGCTTAAGTTAGAAAGTCGATGCCTTCTACATCCGGCGAGGTCATTCTCGGGGTTGGGGCTGGAATCGCTGCATTCAAATCCTGTGATCTCTTGCGCCGCTTGCAGGATCGTGGCTACTCAGTAACCGTTGTACCTACACCCTCATCATTGAACTTTGTTGGCGCGGCTACTTGGGCAGCTCTCTCGGGACGTGCGGTAGCAACTACGGTCTGGGAAAATTCGCAAGAAGTCTCACATATCTCCCTAGCCGATCGCGCAGATTTTTTTATAATCGCACCTGCAACGGCCGATTTAATCGCAAGGATCGCTGCGGGTAGGGCCGATGATCTCTTGACTAATTTAATCCTAGCCAGCGATATTCCAATGCTCATCGTTCCTGCTATGCATCCAGCAATGTGGAGTAATCCAGCAACGCTTTCCAATGTAGCGCTCTTACGCAAACGTGGCTATGTGGTCATGGAGCCTGAAGTCGGTCGACTTACCGGAGTAGATAGTGGGCAGGGGCGCTTTCCAACGACGTCATCGATTATCGATGCCTTTGATGAAGTGACTGGAAATTCCCGCGATCTTGTTGGAAAAAAGATATTAGTAACGGCAGGTGGCACTCGTGAAGCGATAGATCCAGTGAGATTTATTGGTAATCGCTCCTCGGGTAAACAGGGTTTAGCGATCGCGCAAGCAGCGGCGATGCGTGGCGCCGATGTACATCTGATTGCGGCCAATATCAACGGTTTACAGACTCCTGGTGTTACAACAACCCATGTTGAGAGCGCCGCCCAGCTCGGTCAAGCCCTGAATGAGAGTTTTGCAACGTGCGACGTACTCATCATGGCCGCCGCCGTCGCAGATGCTAAGCCGATCTCGGCAGCTACGGAAAAGATAAAGAAGGCGCTCTATACATCCATCTCTCTAGCGCCAAACCCAGATCTCTTATTGGGGCTCTTCGCAATTAAAGATCGTCAAGTAGTAATTGGATTTGCCGCCGAGACCTCCGATCACATCACCTCGGCACGTGCGAAGATGCTGGCAAAGGGTTTAGATCTCATATATGTAAATGATGTAAGTGAAGGGGCGATCTTTGGAAGTGAGTTCACCAATGGGACGATCTTAAGTAAGGATGAAGCCGATGTTGAACTCAAGGAGATATCCAAGGTGGATTTAGCTCATATTTTACTTGATTTGGCGCTCAAGCAGTTAGGCTAGAACAATGTCAAAACTACTCTTCACATCTGAGTCCGTAACTGAAGGACATCCAGACAAGATCGCCGATGCGATATCCGATGCGGTCCTTGACTCACTTTTGTCTCAGGATTTAAAAAGCCGGGTAGCGGTCGAAACGCTTATTACAACTGGACAGGTACACGTCGCAGGTGAGATCACTACAAATGGATATGCCGATGTGAACACGATTGTACGTGACACCGTTTTGGCAATTGGTTACGACTCCTCCGAGAAGGGCTTCGACGGCAATAGCTGCGGAGTTTCAATCTCAATTGGAGCACAATCACAGGATATTTCGCAGGGAATAAATGATGCTTACGAACATCGAGTCACCCAAGGGGTCGATCCGCTAGACCTACAGGGTGCTGGTGATCAAGGTTTAATGTTTGGCTACGCCTGTGATGACACAAAGGAGTTAATGCCTCTTCCTATTTGGTTAGCACATGCATTAGCGGCTCAACTTTCTAAAGTCCGTAAAAGCGGTGCTCTGCCATATCTTCGCCCCGATGGTAAAACTCAAGTAACCATTGAATACGATGGCGACCGCGCAGTTGCCCTCAACACGGTGGTAATCTCAAGCCAACATAGCGCCGAAGTTAATGTCGAAAAGCTTCTCACCCCTGAAGTAATTGAGTTTGTAATCGATCCGGTATTGGCGTTAATAGATCTGCCTCGTAAGGAATTAACGACGCTGATAAATCCAACTGGACGCTTTGTTATTGGTGGACCGATGGGCGATGCTGGCTTGACGGGCCGCAAAATTATCGTCGATACTTACGGTGGAATGGCCCGCCATGGTGGGGGAGCCTTTAGTGGTAAAGATCCATCCAAAGTCGATCGCTCGGCGGCATATGCGTTGCGCTGGGTCGCAAAGAACGTTGTGGCCGCTGGACTTGCGCGTCGCTGTGAGGTCCAAGTCGCATACGCTATTGGCAAGGCGCAGCCCGTTGGATTATTCATAGAGACCTTTGGGAGTGAGAGCATCCCCGTTGCAAAAATTCAAGATGCTGTTCTCTCGGTCTTTGATCTTCGCCCAGCTGCGATTATTCGCGATCTAGATCTCTTGCGGCCAATATACTCTTTGACGAGTGCTTACGGTCACTTTGGCCGCGAACTTCCAGAGTTCACTTGGGAGCGCACCGATCGTGTTGCCGCATTGTTGAGCGCGATTAAATAGCGTGTGGCTACACCGGCTCGCCTTCGTCTAAAGGCACAGATTGCAGCCCGATCTGAAATCATGGCTAATGATTTGCCATATGCCAGAGTCTGGGTAGACACCGGTGTTTTTCACTTAGATAACATCTATGACTATATGGTCCCGCAGCGGTTTTCAAGCCAAGTCCAGCTTGGTGTTCGAGTTGAGGTTTCATTTAATTCGCGTTTAGTTGAAGCGATTGTTTTAGAGCGAGTGAACGATAGCGTGGTCTCTCATTCGATAAAACCGATAACTAAAATCCTTTCATCGCACCCCGTGGCTACACCGACATCACTAGCACTGATCGCGGCAGTTGCAACCCGTTGGGGTACTAATCCATATGACATCGTGCGCTCTGCAATCCCGCCTCGGGTCGCAACCGTCGATAAAGTAATTCCTCCACAATCTGAAATCTCCATAGCTCGTGGGTGGCGCCCGTTGAATTACTCATTCGTTGCGCTCAAGCCATATCAATCGTCGGCCGAAACGGTTCTCTCTCTCGTCGCAAAAGAGCTTTTGAACGGTTCAGTTTTACTCTTAGCACCGGATGAAAGAGATATAGATGGAATCATCGCATCGGCGGTCTCACAATCGATCCCATTTTTGCGTCTTGATAGCTCCATCTCTCGATCAGAGAGATATCAAAACTATTTATTGGCGATGAATGCGCAAAAAACATTAGTTATTGGTGCACGTAGCGCAGTCTTTACTCCTATGCGCGACTTGACCACAATCATCGTGCATAAAGAGTCGTCATATGAACATTTTGAGATTCGAAGTCCAGGATGGAATGTGCGAGAAGTGGTTCAACTTCGTCGCTCTTTTGAAGAGATAAGCGTAGTTTTCACGGGCTATGTCCCATCCCTAGAGATCTCTGTTCTCATTGAAAATAAAAAACTGAAGTATGACAACGTGCAGACACGTGTCGACGTTAAAGCCTTTTCGTCCAATGATGGAAGCCTGTTGCCAGGTCGAATCTTCTCAGAGATTCGCAAGGCCCTTAAATCCGGAGGCGTTCTTTTCTTACTTCCACGTAAGGGTTATGGGAACGCGCTTTTGTGTGCGCACTGTAAAAATATAGCTACCTGTACGTGTGGAGCCAGATTAATAGTCCCAGGAAAAAAAGCCACTCCTCAATGTTCCATCTGCGAGAAGATTTATACAGATTGGCGATGCAGTTGGTGCGATCGCGATAAGCAATATCTTGCGGCTCGAGGAATCGAGCGTGCCGCAGAAGAGATATCAAGGGCCTTCCCAGGTACTCCCATGATCCTCTCTTTTGGAGATGTGATAAAAAATGAGGTCGAGACTGGCTCTGTGATTGTCCTAGCAACTGCTGGATCCATTCCCTTTGTACAGGGTGGCTACGCCGCAGTAGTAGTTCTGGAGGGATTGAAGTTCTTCGCACATCCCGATCTTCGTGCACAGGAGCGGGCCCGGGAGTTGTTCTTCGAATGTGCAGCCTTTCTCCAACCACAGGGGAGCCTCTTATTAAGCATAGAAGAAGGCCATCCAATCGTTGCTGCGCTAACTAGGTGGAGCCCTGGAGCGCTACTGCGAAAAGAGTTAGCCGAACGTCATGAAATTCCACTTCCTCCATTCGTTACAAGTTACGTTATAAGTGGAGCATCCAGTGAGTTTTCAAATTTGATAGCAGGCATAAAGAAGGCGATAACAGAGAATCGCTTGCCAGCGGATGTAAAATTATTCGGTCCCATCGATATCGGGAAGGCAAACTCTAAAATCACTATGTACTGTGCCGAGCATAATGGCGCCATCTTGAGGAGTTTCTTGCATGAACTTCAGCGTAGGCGAAGTATCGCCAAGCGGGAATCTTTAACGCTTCGGATTAATCCATATTCACTGTAGCGATTTGGTAGGCTGTAGTTATGGCTATTCAAGAGATCCGTTACTTCGGAGATCCCGTTCTTGTTACACCTGCCGCCGTAGTCTCCGATTTTGATAGAGAGCTGCGAACCTTGGTCGCCGATCTGAACTCCACAATGTTGGATGCTCCGGGGGCCGGACTTGCAGCTCCTCAGATTGGTGTGGCGTTGCGGGTCTTTGTCTGGCACGTGGATGACATTTTGGGCCATCTCATAAATCCATCGCTAGTTTTAAGTGGCGAGATCGAAGAGGATGAAGAGGGATGTCTCTCATTTCCAGATTTGAAGTATTTAACTCCCCGCTCCCTTCGCGCCGTTGCTAAAGGCTTCAATATGTATGGCGAGCCGATTGAGGTAGATGGCAGTGAACTATTGGCCCGTGTTCTGCAACATGAGAGCGATCATCTCGATGGAGTACTTTTCATCGAACGATTAAGTAAATCTGAGAGAAAGTTAGCGATGCGTGAAATCCGGCAGTCGGACTGGTTTAACACCTCGCCACAGGAGATTATCGTTAAAGACTCTCCACATGCAATCTTTGGAAGGAATACGTAGTGCGGATTGGGGTGGCCGCTACTCCGGAAATTGCTTTTGCGGTTTTAAACAATCTCCTGGCCTCACACCACGAGATTGCACTGGTGATTTCGCAGCCCGATCGTCCTTCAGGTCGTGGGAGAGCGCTTAAGCCAACACCAGTGAGTCTCTGGGCGATCGAAAATGAACTACCACTTCACCGGCCTTCATCACCGCACGAGTTGAAGGGGATCGTAGATAATCTCGACTTGGTTCTCACTATTGGCTATGGAGTTTTACTTCCTGCTTCAATTCTCTCGCTTCCAAAATTTGGCTTTATCAACCTTCACTTCTCGCTTCTACCCGCCTATCGAGGGGCAGCCCCTGCGCAACGTGCGATTGAGGCCGGTGAGAGTGTGACAGGTGTGAGCGTCTTTGCCCTTGAGCCGGGGATGGATACAGGTCCAATCTATGCAACCGCCAGTTTGTTAATTAAAGCGCATTGGAGAAGCAAGGAGCTGCTTGCCGAACTCGCACTTTTAGGTCCACAAGCCGTTAGTGATGCCTTCTCTAGTATCGAAAATAATCTTAAACCAACACCCCAAACCGGTACACCATCCATGGCACCAAAGATTACAAAAGAAGAGGCCGAGATTGATTGGAATCAGAGTAGCGAGATGATTTTGCGAAAAATCCGTGCATTTTATTCATCACCAATGGCTTGGAGTACGTTTCGAAATCAGCCTATTAAACTCACCTCGGCTAAGCTTTATGACGCCGAGTTGGCACCATCACAGTTGGCTCTCTTAGACGGGGAACTTGTTGTCGGATGTGGATTAGGCACTGCTCTGGTATTAACTTCAGTAATTCCAGCAGGGAAAAAAGAGATGTCTGCAGCTGACTGGCTGCGTGGCCTGCGAATAGAAAAAGGTGCTTACTTTGGTACAAGCGCGTAGAAATACCTTTAAATCCCCAAAACCAGATGCATCACGTTTGTTAGCTTTTGATTTGATTACTGAGGTAAATAGAAATGGTGGTTTTTCAAATCTTCTTCTGCCACAGGCACTCAATGCAAGCTCGCTAGAGGAGCGCGATCGAAACTTAACGACCGAACTTGTTTACGGAACTTTGAGGATGCAAGGCAAACATGATTGGGTGTTAAGTCAGATTAGCGATCGCCCCTGGGAAGAAGTTGACCCTGGAATCATCGATATTGCACGAATGGGAGTTCACCAGATTCATGAGTTACGTATTCCAGATCACGCCTCGGTAAGTGCAAGCGTTGAGGTCGCACGCAAGCGAGTGGGGGAGTCCAAGGCGAGTTTTGTCAATGCGCTCCTTCGATCGGTCACTAGAAAGTCGATCGAGGAGTGGTTTCAACCGCTATCTGAAATGAAAGATCCGATCGAACGTTTATCGATTCAGTTCTCTCACCCACAATGGATTGTTTCGGCTTATTACGACCTCTTAAAAGACTGGAGTGAGGTCGAAGCTGCCCTGGCGATTAATAATATTCCCGCACTACCCACTCTCGTATCGTGGCCTGGTTACTCGACTCAAGCGGATCTGGTTGCTTTAGGAGGACAAGCTACGGAGTTCTCGAAATTTGGAGCACGGTTTAAAGGAAATCCAGGGGCGTTGGAGCCGATCCGACATCGATTAGCTGGCGTACAGGATGAGGGCTCACAGTTAGTGGCATCGATCTTTGCAGATGTAGCTCAGGGGGAAAAATGGTTAGATCTCTGTGCTGGACCAGGCGGCAAAGCCGCCTTACTATCTTCTATAGCCACCCTTCGCTCAATTGAATTCACTGCCAATGAGATATCAAAGCCTCGCGCCGAGTTAGTAAAACGGGTTGTCCATGGGGCCCGTGTCTGGGTGGGGGATGGACGCGAAATCGCTTCCCACAATGAGTTATTTGATGCAGTGTTGATCGATGCTCCTTGCACAGGCCTCGGCGCCCTGCGGCGACGCCCAGAGGTTCGGTGGAGGCGAACTGTTGGTGATCTGAGGGAGCTCACTGAACTTCAAAGGGAGCTAATTTCATCGGCGATCTCAGTGTTAAATCCCAGCGGACTCCTTGGCTATGCGACCTGTTCGCCGCATTTAGCCGAGACGACTGTGCAAGTGATTGATCTTCTTAAGAAGTATCCCGAGTTCGAACTTATCGATATCAAAGAGTATCTACCCGATGAGCTACATGGGGCGGTAAGAGCGGGCGCGTTATCCCTATGGGCACATAAGCATGGCATGGATGCGATGTTTCTAGCCTTATTTCGCCGAAAAAAGTTAACTTAGTAAAATGTCCCGAGACATCCGAATCACGCCGAGTATTCTCAACGCCGATTTAGATCACTTAGATCGAGAGATTGCTCGAATCGCCACTGCATCCGATCTAATTCACTTGGATATTATGGATAACATTTTTGTTCCAAACTTTACATTTGATTTCACTCGAGCTTCACAGATAATCACATCCTCGCCGTTAGAAGTGGATGCGCATTTAATGGTTGCAGATGTCGATGCCATAGCTCCGGCGTATGCCGAGATTGGCTGTGCAAGTGTGACGATCCATGCTGAGGCGTGCAAAAATCTAACATCAACGTTACGGGCGATACGTCATGCCGGTGCTCGGGCGGGATTGGCGCTTAAACCTAGGACTGGAGTTGATGAGTTCGAGGTGGTGTGTGATGAAGTGGACATGTTTTTGATAATGACGGTTGAGCCAGGTTTTGGTGGTCAAAAGTTTATGCCCGAGATGCTAGAAAAGATTCGCCGAGCTCGAAAAATAATAGGAGATAGACCAATCTGGTTACAGGTTGATGGCGGGATATCGTTATCTACCATTGTGGCAGCGGCCGAAGCCGGGGCAGATACTTTCGTTGCGGGTAGTGCGGTTTTTAACGCCGAAGATCCAGCCGAGATGATTAGCGCTTTGAGAGAGCTCGCGCAGGGAGCATCACTTTAAGGCTATGAGCGCAGGATCAAAGAGAGCTAATTCTGCTCCGTTAGAGATATATCCATAGTAAAGTTAAGCAATGAAATCCTTTGATTCGCTGTGGAGTGAGCTTTCTGAAAAAATCTCCGCACAGGAAGAGGGTTCGGGGACAGTTGCAGCCGTTGAAGCTGGCGTTCATACAATTGGTAAAAAAATTCTCGAAGAAGCGGGGGAGGTTTGGCTTGCCGCCGAACACGAGTCCGATGAGGCCTTAGCACAGGAGATTAGTCAGTTGATTTATCATGTGCAGACGATGATGTTAGCGCGTGGATTAACCCCGGCAGATATCTATAAGTTTCTTTAAGAGAGCAGAGTATAAAAATGTTGCGAATAGCCGTTCCTAATAAGGGATCATTAGCCGACTCTTCAATAGAGATATTAAAAGAGGCTGGATACAAGCAACGATCAGATAGCCGAGATTTAATTTTAATAGATGGTGATAACAGCGTTGAATTTTATTATTTAAGGCCGCGTGATATCGCAATTTATGTAGGCTCAGGTGAGTTAGAGGCTGGAATTACCGGCCGAGATCTAATGATCGACTCTGGGGCTACCGCGAGCGAACTCATGGCCTTAGATTTCGGGGCATCAACATTTCGATTTGCCGCCTCCGCCGATCGAGATTGGAGTATGAGTGATATAAAAGGTAAACGCGTAGCTACGGCCTACCCAGGCCTGGTCGCAACCCATTTAGCCAATCTTGAAATCGAAGCGCAGATAGTGCGTTTAGATGGCGCAGTCGAAAGCAGTGTTCGATTAGGCGTTGCAGATGTGATCGCCGATGTTGTCAGTACCGGCAATACTCTTCGACAAGCTGGATTAAAGATATTCGGTGAAGTCATTTTAAATAGTGAAGCGATTCTTATCTCACGAAAAGGCTTCCAAATCCACGATGATCTCGAGGTGTTAATACGTCGCCTTCAAGGTGTTGTTACAGCCCGCCGCTATGTTCTACTTGACTACGATATTCCCAAGGTACTGGTCGAAGCTGCATGCGCAATAACACCGGGCTTAGAGTCACCCACCATCTCTCCGCTTCAGAAATTAGAGTGGGTGGCAGTTCGGGCGATGGTTTTGCGAAAAGACACCAACCGAGTGATGGATGAGCTCTGGAACCTCGGCGCACGCGGAATACTTGTTACCGATATTCACGCATGCCGACTTTAGGGTTATTCACTACTGTCAATCGCCTCACGTGGAATACCCAAAAGGTAGAGCACCGAGTCTAAATAGGGTGTGCTGACGCTGCTATCAGCGGCGGCTTTTACGGCTGGCTTTGCGTTAAAAGCGATTCCTAATCCAGCTGCACTGATCATGTCTAAATCATTGGCGCCATCCCCGATAGCTACGGTCTGTGCCATGGTCAAAGATTCAAGGGCGGCAAACTCGCGGAGGGCATCGGCCTTGGCCGCGCGATCAATTATCGGTCCGACCAACCCACCAGTTAGGACACCGTTCTCAACTTCTAGTTGATTTGCGCGAAAATACTTTATCTCTAACTCGGCGATAAGTGGGGCGATAACATTAATAAAGCCACCAGAGACTACCGAAACGGTATGACCTAATCGATGTAAAGTTGAAATCAAAGTCCGGGCACCGGGCGTCAGACTCACTTCGGCCGCTACTTCGCCCAAGCTCTTTTCTGGTAATCCTTTAAGCAAAGCAACTCGAGTTCTCAAAGATTGCTCGAAATCTATCTCACCACGCATTGCAGCCTCAGTGATGGTTTTCACCTGGACACCAACTCCCGCCTTCGTGGCTAAAAGTTCGATAACCTCCTCGGCGATTAGCGTGGAGTCAACGTCTAATTGAATCAATCTTCTGGATAAACGTAAAAGCCCACCAGGTTGAACGGCGATATCAATATTATATTCATGGGCAATAGGTGCAAGTTGCGAACTAATGGCGCTTTGACTCGAACCAGAGACGACAAACTCAATGGCAGTTACTGGAGTAGATGCGGTTCGAGTTATTCTCTCAATATTTGCACCAGTATTACTAATTGCACCCGAAATTGCTCCCATTGCTTGAGGGGTCAATTTCGAAGTCAAAATTACAATATGCAGAACCCCTTTTTTTGCCATGATGCTGGAGGTTTGAGTAGATGAAAAAAGTGTGGCGATATCAACATCCAATAACTTTGCGCACTCCATCAGGTCACTCTCGATAGCCTTTTCGTGTGCTGGGTTGAGCGCGATAAGTGCGGTCAAAATCAATCGATTACTGATTATGACCTGTTCAATATCTAAAATTGAGATTGAAAAGGGAGCAAGAACGCTGAATAGGCTTTGGGTTATTCCCGGCTTGTCAACTCCGCTAAGCAGAATGAGACCAGTGAACTGTGCATTTTCATCCGTGTTTTCCATCAGGAGATTAAGTTTATCGTGAAAAAACCAACGCCATCCCACTTAAAAGCCCTCTGGATAGCTTGGTACCCAGTATCTTTTTCCTCTATGGTCAACCCTGCTGTTTTAGAGCTGCATGATGTCTGTGTACGCCGTGCAGATCGCACCATCCTTGGTCCAATCAATTTCACCATAAATGTGGGCGAGCGTTGGGTAGTTCTTGGGCCCAATGGCGCAGGTAAATCCACTCTGTTACATATTCTGGCCACCAAAATATTTCCCACAAGTGGAGTAGTCAGGATATTAGATAAGCAGATGGGGTTAGTTGATCTCTTCGATCTTCGCACCAGAATTGGCTTTTGTGGTGCTCGCGTGGCGCAAGAGATTCCGGGAGATGAAAAGGTTCGAGACGTTGTACTAACGGCTGCATATGCAGTTCTTGGGCGGTGGAATGAGATTTACGATCTATGGGATGAGTCTCGCGCACTTGCCCTACTAACAACCTTCGGCGTTCGTGATCTCGGTGATCGAGATTACGCAACTCTTAGTGAGGGAGAGCGTAAGCGCGTACAAATTGCAAGAGCGTTGATGACCGATCCCGAACTACTTCTTCTGGATGAGCCCGCAGCAGGTTTAGATGTCGGTGGGCGTGAGGATTTATTGCGCCGATTTGCCGAATTTTCATCCGAGCCAACGGCGCCGGCAACCGTTCTGGTGACTCACCATATTGAGGAGATTCCAATCGGAACTACTCACGCACTGCTACTAAAAGATGGCCTCATCGCCGTATCGGGTCCATGTGAAGCTGTGATTACGAGCGAACACATCAGTGCTATTTTCGATACTCCGATTGAAGTAAGTTTGACCGCAGGTCGTTTTTTCGCCCGATCGTTGATGTGATGTGAGTTTTTTCGATCAATTACATCCGGATTGGAAAGAAATCTTGTCGGGATTGCTACCAGAGCTTCAAGAGCTGGATCAATTATTGAAAGATCAAGAGATTGCGCCTGCGTATTCCAAGGTAATGCGAGCCTTGAGTACACCCATTTCATCGATACGAGTAGTTATCTTTGGCCAAGATCCATATCCGGGTATGAATCACGCCGATGGTCTTGCTTTCTCTGTTCCTGATTCGCTGCGACCCCTCCCACCGTCGCTGAAGAATATTTTCAAAGAGCTCGAAGTTGACTGCTCCATACCAATCAGAGAGAGTGGTGATCTTGGCCGCTGGGCTGATCAAGGCGTACTACTTCTAAATCGAATATTAACCAATGTGCCAGGGCGAAGATTAGCTCACGTTGAAGTTGGCTGGAAAGAAGTAACAAATGAAGTGGCCCGAACGTTGGGCGAAAGAGGTGTAGTCGCGATTCTCTGGGGAAAGAACGCACAAGAGTTAGCGGGCTTCTTTGACCTCGATCGCACAATCTCATCGCCCCATCCCAGCCCGCTATCGGCATATCGTGGGTTTTTCGGTTCACGCCCTTTTTCGCGCGCTAATGCAATTCTTTTAAAATCGAATCAGCAAGTTATTAAGTGGTAACCGCACAACTTACGATCGAGGTGATGTAACTCTGGCAACAACCCCGAGAGCTATCGCAACCATCTGTCCGATAAGAACGGCGAAGAGTACAGTCCCAAGTCCGACACGACCTCCGAGTAGGGCGCCAATTAGAACTGCCGAAGTTTCGATACTTAAGCGAACTCTTCCGACCCGTACTCCAGTTCGACGATGGATCGCAGTCATTAATCCATCTCGGGGTCCTGGGCCTAAGCCGCATGTGATGTATAAACTTGTCGCAAATCCAACCAAGGTGATTCCAAAGAGGGCGAAGATAACCCCTAAAATAAAATTACTTTGTAATGGAATTATTGTTACACCCGTCTGAATGGCGATAGCAATAATAATTAGGTTTGAAAGAGTGCCAAATCCTGGTTTTTCACGTAGCGGAAGCCAGGCCAGGAGAACGAGCGCACTAATTGCAAAGGTCGACCATCCCATCGATATATTTAATCTCTGCGAAATCCCCTGCGCCAATACCGACCATGGCGCATTTCCAATATTACTTTGTATGACAAAAGCATCACCTAGACCAAATAGAAATAGACCGAAGAAAAGGATAGCGACACGGGTGGGGCTAAGATCCCAACGGCTTGAGGCGCTCCAAGGAACTATCGGAACGGTTCGGTGAGGTCGAAGAAACTCACGAAATGCATTCATAGACACGCTTGAACTCTAGTCCATCTTGCTTCTAAATATATTAATGCGTAATCTGCAGCAATGTTTCCAGGAATTGGCACGCTAATTAATGTCGCCACCATCATCATTGGCGCATCAATCGGTGTGGTTATAGGTAATAAATTCTCAGAAAAAACGCGGACTCTCTTTACCGATATCTTGGGATTAATAACGCTCTTAGGCGCGGTCTCTGCCCTGATGCCGATGTGGTCTCGGGAATTTGTCACATCTTTTCCCAAAGGTTGGCTCCTTTTAGTAATTCTCGCCGCTCTCTTAATTGGAGGATTAATTGGTAGTGCGTTGCAACTTGAGGATCGGTTAGATCACCTGGGTGAAAATCTTCGAAAAAAATTTAAAGCCTCCCAGGAGGGAACCTTTGTCGAAGGATTTATCTCAGCCTCACTTTTATTTGCGATCGGTCCGCTTGCGATATTGGGCTCAATCAGTGATGGGATGTCGACTGGTATTGATCAGCTTCTTCTCAAAAGCTCATTGGATTTCTTCGCCGCGATGGCCTTTGCCTCATCTCTTGGATGGGGAGTTGCCGTCTCGGCCATAGCCGTTGGCGCTTATCAAGGTATTTGGACCGTGATCGGATATTTCCTTGGACAGATTCTTAGTTCATACCAGATTCTAACAATGACCGTTGTTGGGGGAGTGATGCTGATGGCGATTGGGCTACGGCTTCTGCGGATTAAAAATATTGCAGTTGGAAATCTTTTACCAGCCCTGGCTATAGCACCTCTACTTGCACTTGCGGTTCATAGTATTAAATAGAGATTAAAGATTCGCCATATCTATGACAAATCGATATTTGACATCACTTTCGACGGTGCGCTTATATGCAGTATTCACATAGTCAGGATTGATTACCTCAACATCACTCACGATTGAATTTTCGCCGCAGAAATCCAGCATCTCTTGCATTTGAGGTATTCCACCTATCATCGAACCGGCGATTCTACGACGTGCAGCTAGAAGAGCTCCGACATTAACCGCGTAAGGTCGTCCCGGCAGACCTATCACTACAAGGGTGCCATCGAGTGCGAGTAGCTCTAGATAGAGATTGATATCCAAATCTGCACTTACAGTGTTTAGGATTAAATCAAAGCTCCCCTTGAGGGCTTTTAGCTGCGCAGGATCTCTGGTCACAACAAAGTGGTCGGCGCCCATAGCCAAAGCATCGGCCTCCTTTGATGGCGAGTGTGAAAAAACAGTTACGGTAGCCCCGAGAGCATGTGCAAATTTCACACCCATGTGCCCGAGTCCACCCAAACCCATCACGCCGACTCTTGTTCCCTTTGTAACTCCCCACTCTTTTAAGGGCGAGTAAAGCGTGATCCCCGCACAAAGCAGCGGAGCGACACTGGCCAAGTCGAGATTGCTCGGTATGTGCAGGGCATAATCCTCATTAATGACGAAGCTATCGGAGTATCCGCCATATGCAACGGTGGCTCCATCCCGCTCAAGTGAGTTGTAGGTGCCGGTCATTCCGGCTTCACAGTACTGCTGCAGGCCTGCTAAACAGCTTGCACATGTGCGACAAGAGTCAATGAAAACCCCAACCCCAATTAAATCACCGACTGCGAACTTAGTTACTGCCTCTCCAACTGCGCGGACGCTTCCAGCTATTTCGTGACCTGGAACCATTGGGAAGATCGAAGGACCCCACTCTTCTCGAACCTGGTGTATGTCTGAGTGACAGATACCGGAGAAGGCGATGTCTATCGCAACATCATGAGGGCCGAGCTCTCTTCTTGTGAATTCAAATGCAGTCAGTTCACTTCCAGCGCT
This sequence comes from Candidatus Planktophila sp., assembly GCA_040402335.1. Lineage (GTDB taxonomy): Bacteria > Actinomycetota > Actinomycetes > Nanopelagicales > Nanopelagicaceae > Planktophila. The sequence continues at coordinate 43,837 of JBBAMX010000010.1, read as the reverse complement.
CAATGCGGCGAGACCACGTGCTTTCATACTTACTCCTTAAATGGAAGAGGCTGCGCGGATATATGACCGGCACGCGATGCGCGCGTCGTTACCTGACGCATATGGTGTCGACGGCAGAGCACTTCATAGGCTATCTCAGCTCCAGCTTTTACATCACCGACAACAACTTGTTCACCTGTAATTACCATCACACCACCTTGCGTGCGAGCGTTATGAGTTGCTCTTGAACCACACCAACAAAGCGCTTCCACCTGAAGCGCATGGACTCGGTCAGAGAGTTCAATTAAACGTGCCGAGCCTGGAAATAAAAGTGTTTGGAAATCAGTGAGGATTCCAAAGGCGAATACATCGATTCCAAGGCCGTCAACGATCTTCGCCAACTGTTCTATCTGTGCTTTTTCGTAGAACTGTGCCTCATCACAGATGATGTAATCGATACGATCACCGGCAGAGAGGTGATCGATAACGTGCTTATGAAGATCCATGCCAGGAGTGACTTCAACGGCCGCCGATGTTAAGCCTAGGCGCGATGAGATTACCCCACTACCCGCTCGATCTTTGTTGGTGAAGATTATTCCGTTACGTCCGCGACTCTGATGGTTATGGGCGGTTTGTAGTGCCAACGTGGATTTACCACTATCCATAGTTCCGCAGTAATAAATCAACTCAGCCATAACGCTAATTCTGCCACAGGTTCAACCAAGGACTCCCGCTTTCGAAAGCGCTCCGGATAGATGGGCCGAGAGATTTAGTGCCATATCGACTGAGATGTGCGAGGTGTCTCGATAGGCGACGATTGAGTTTATGATCGAGGGACAAGTTGTAGAACAGAGCCAGGGGGTGGGATCGATTATTTGGAATCCCGAAATTATCCGGCCGGTTGATCTAGCGATGGCATTACAGGAACTCACCCTCGATGAGCTCAAACATGAAGGGATATCGCGCAATGGCCTTGGAGTATCAACGATATAAATAAGGTGACTACTCGAACCGATAATTTCGCTGAGTAATTTGTGTTCTCCATCGCTCCACCACTTTGCTTGTTTCATATTGGCACGCGGTGGCGTGTAATAACCGTAACTGCTCATAATAACTGCAGTCGGATGAAGGTTTTTTATTCGAAGAATCGAGTTTTTACGCCACTTATCGCAGTGAGAATTCTTAAAGGCACCTTGGTCCGCTCGTTCTACGTCGACGGATGGACATGAAGATTTAGTTAGTGAGACGAGTTTAAAGCCTTTCTCAATTGCAATTTTTTCAAGAGCTGGGAACCATTGTGCGGCATGACTATCTCCGAATAAGACGAGCGTCTTTAAGGAGGATTTAAGACCATACGTGCAGATATCAGATACTTCGGTATTAAAATTTAGATGACAGCCATCACTATAGATAATCGGTTTTGCTAAAACTTGGGATAGGTTGAAATGAATCCCGTTATCGCCCTTAGTGGTAATTATTGAACTTGCCGAAGATGCGACGGTGATACCCAAGCCAAAGCAGAGCACGGTACTAATAATCGCGGTGAGATAAAGTCGTGGTGGTGTGATTTTGAAGTGACGCAAAGGCTCCTCGATAAATCTATTTGTAAGGTGAGCAAGTAGAACGGTGAGAGCAATACAGAGCATACGCTCCATAACCGTTAACTCTCTCGCCAGGTAACTGCTTGGTAAAATTAGAAGGGGCCAATGCCAAAGGTAGAGTGGATAAGAGATTTTTCCTAACCATTGCGTCAAAAAACTATTAGCTAGATAGTTAAATACTCTGGGCCACTGTGAAATAGTCGCGATTAAGAGTGCACAGGCTAGAACCGGTGCTAAAGCGTTTAAGCCTGGGAATGAGCTTCTCTGATTGAAGCGAAATGAGGCTAGCAGCAGCGTTGCAAGTGAAAGAATTGGAGGTATTGAGGCCACGGAGCGGTTCTTAAATATATTTTTAGGTAGAAAAATAAGGAGGGCTCCAACACCTAACTCCCAGGCTCGCGTTGGTAGTGAGTAAAAGGCCCAGATAGGCGCAGTGGTGACCATGTACACCGAAAGTAGAAACGACACGAGGGTTATAGTTGCAATGCCGCTTATCAATCTACGTCGACTTATTCGAGTAAGAATCAGAATCAAAATGGGCCAGATCAAATAAAACTGTTCCTCCACCGCTAACGACCAGTAGTGAATGAAAGGCGAGGGTGTAGCGTTCAGATTTTGATAGTCATTTTGCCACCAGGCAAATAGATAGTTAGAAACATAAGCTGCAGCTGCAGCGAGATCTCGTCCGAGCTCGGAACGGTTGATCGCCGGCAAAAGCAGCCAGCTTAAGAGAGCGGTTATGACTAAAACAAAGAAAGATGTTGGAAGCAGCCTTTTGATACGTCTTTGATAAAAGGCTGAGATGTTGAGCCTTCCAGTTGCATCGATTTCGCGTACCAGCAGTCCAGTAATGAGATAACCCGAGATCACATAAAAGATGTCAACGCCAATGAACCCGCCTGGCAGAAACCGAGCATGAAAGAGGAGCACCATGATGACTGCAACGGCACGCAGGGCTTGAATTTGAGGAAGGCGGAGCATTAAAAAAGCGTCGCCTTCGCAATCTGCATGTGTCCGAAAGGGGACTTGAACCCCTAAGCCCTTGCGGGCACTAGCACCTCAAGCTAGCGCGTCTGCCAATTCCGCCACCCGGACCGAGTGAAGGGTAAGAGTAGCAATTGGGTGAGAGAATGCCTAAATGACAACACTCTCGCTCCTTGAAACTGAAGTAATTCAAATCTGTCAAGATCTTATTCGTATTCCAAGTGTTAACTTCGGTGATGGCGTGGGTGATGAAAGGGCGGTGGCAGAGTACGTGGTCGCCTCGCTGGCGCAATGTGGAGTTGTAGCCACCATATATGAGTCGGCACCTGGGCGTTGCAATGTAATTGCACGAATCAAAGGAAGAGAGTCTAATCGTCCTGGTCTGGTGCTTCATGGCCATCTAGATGTTGTCCCAGTCAACGCCGATGACTGGAGTGTTGATCCCTTCTGCGGTGACATCATCGATGGAATGATTTGGGGCCGCGGCGCAGTAGATATGAAAAATATGGATGCGATGATACTTGCCACTGTTCGTGAGTGGTCTCGCAATGATTACTCGCCTCCGCGCGATATCGTCCTTGCCTTTTTTGCCGATGAAGAGGCGGGAAGTATCTTTGGCTCCCATTGGATGGTCGATAAATTTCCAGACCTCTTTCAGGGCTGCACTGAAGCGATATCCGAAGTTGGAGGTTTTTCGGTAACAGTGGCTGACGGCAAACGTCTTTACATGATTGAGACCGCTGAAAAAGGAATTCACTGGATGCGACTAACTGCACATGGTCAAGCCGGCCATGGCTCGGTCATTAATAATGAGAATGCGGTTTCGAATTTAAGCGCTGCAGTTGCCAAAATTGGTAGCCATAATTGGCCACAACGCTATAGCGAAACGGTAAAAGCACTCTTTAAGCGTGTATCTACGATCACAGGTAAAACATATGATGAATCGGATTTACGCCCGCTTCTGAGCGAAGTTGGCTTCGCATCGCGAATGATCGGAGCAACCCTTCAAAATACCGCCAATCCAACGATGTTATCTGCCGGTTATAAAGCAAATGTGATTCCAGGATCGGCGAGTGCGGTGATAGATGGTCGATTTATTCCAGGCTATGAAGATGAACTGAACGAGACGATCAAATCGCTCATCGGTCCAGATATCTCAATTGAAACAATCGCTCGAGATAAAGCGCTGGAGGTTCCATTCGAGGGTGATCTCGTGGATGCGATGTGTAGAGCGATTTTGAATCACGATGCCGAGGGTATTCCAGTTCCGTTTATGATGAGCGGCGGTACTGACAATAAGGCGTTGGCCGAGTTGGGGATTATTGGCTATGGGTTCTCACCTTTGAGATTGAGTGAGGATTTTGATTTCATGGCGATGTTCCATGGCGTTGATGAACGAGTACCAGTAGAAGGACTCACCTTTGGTGTGCGCGTTCTCAAAGATTTTCTAGAGTCTTGTTAAAGACTTACATCATTGAGCGCGCTTCGAACGATATCTGGCAGGTGAATCTCTTCGCTCTTTAAAATCCCACGAAGTTGAGCGCCAGTACGCGCACCAACGATCGCACTGGTAACCCCCGGAGCATCGCGAACCCAAGCTAACGCCACCTCTAACGGGGAGTAGCCCAGCCCGGCTGCTGCGACGGCAACGGCTTCAACGGTGCGAGAGCTTCGCGCATCTAAGTAAGGTTCGATATGTCGAGTGAAATGGGGAGCCGCGCCGCGTGAATCACTCGGGATACCGTTGCGATATTTCCCTGTTAAAACGCCACGCGCAAGCGGGGCCCATGCCAGCAATCCGATACCGCAGTGGGTCGCGGATTCAATAAGTTCAACTTCGATGTCTCGATTAAGAAGTGAGTACTCGTTCTGAGTTGTGGTGATGGGTGCCTTAAGCGAACTTGAACTCTGCTTAGTCGCCGAGCGAGCTAACTGCCAAGCCGAGAAGTTACTTACGCCAACATATCGAGCCCGCCCAGTTGTGTAAGCGTAATCAAGTGCGGCCAATGTTTCATCTAAGGGGGTAAGGGAGTCCCACATATGTATCTGCCAGATATCTACAAAATCACTTCCAAGGCGAGATAGTGATTTATCAAGTTCGGCGATGAGTGAGTGTCTTGATGCATCGATTTTTTTTACACCATCAGAAAAACTCACTCCAGATTTAGTGGCGATCACGACCTCGTCACGGTTGAATAATGTGCCGACTAAGCCACCGATTACGCGTTCACTATCACCATCGCCATACGTATTGGCAGTATCAAGGAAATTTCCACCAGCATCCATGAATGCACGTGCCTGATCGGCGGCCTCGTGCTCATCAGTATCTCGGCCCCAAGTCATTGTTCCTAAGCCAAGGCGCGAGAGAATAAGGCCACTTACTCCAGCGCGTCGCATCTCCACGGTGCGACCTTAGCAAGGCGGTTGGCGAAAACCTGCGATAGCCTTGCGTGTATGCAGGTAGTTTTAATTAGACACGCTCACTCTCAAGCAAATGCCAAAGGCCTGCTCTCTGGACGAATCCCCGGAGTGAATCTATCTCCAACGGGGCAGAAGCAGTCGCAGGAGTTAATCACTCGGCTTGGAAATTTTAAAGTCGCCGCACTACGCATCTCTCCGCTTGAGCGATGTCTTGAAACCATCTCTCCTTGGTGGAGCGAGGTCGGCAAGAAAAACAATCCGCGTGTTGAACTTATCCAAGACCAGGGCCTAATCGAAGTTGACTATGGAAAGTGGAGCGGCAAGAAACTCGCCGTTTTGTCCACCCAAAAACTCTGGAAGACCGTTCAGAATACTCCCAGTGCAATGTATTTCCCTGAGGGCGAAGGGTTAGCTCAGATGCAGGAGCGTGCGATGCGTGCTGTTCATGAATCACTAACCACTAAGAGCAAAGGCGCGGTAGTGCTTGTCAGCCATGGTGATGTAATTAAATCCATTGTCGCCTGCGCACTTGGAATGCATTTAGATGGATTTCAGCGCATCGTTGTAGATCCCGCTTCGATTACTGTCCTAGATTTTAGTGATAGTAATCCGCGGATTCTGCTACTCAACGATTCTCGTGCGAATTTAGAGAGTTTCCTAAATGCCCCGTATAGAGCGAAAAATCTACTAGGTGGTGGTGCTGGAAAATGAGTTTGATTTTTGAAAACGTTGAACGTTTCGTCGCAGGCACTGTTGGCGAGCCTGGTGCCCGTGCTTTTTATATTCAAGTTCGATCGGGGAGACGATTAGCCACAATCGCCCTTGAAAAACTCCAAGTTGCCGCCCTTGCCGAACAGCTACAAGTAATCATAAAAGATCTTGTTAAACGCGATCTCACACTTCGAATCGCGCCAAGTTCACGCGATGACGCACCGCTTGAACTTCCTATTGAATCAGAGTTCATCGCGGGCTCTATTTCAATGGCCTGGGATGAAACCGATCTGCTTCTGACGATAGATTTTTTCGAGATCGAGCGCGAAGAGCTAGAACTCCCTCTATCCCTGAGTGTGAAATTAACTTTGCAGCTTTGTGATGCATTTATTAAAAGATCTAACGCCCTAGTTGGTGCTGGTCGATTACCCTGTCCTTTCTGCGGACTGCCAATAGATTCAGGTGGCCATTTATGCCCGAGGGCAAATGGTTACCGACGATAAATACGAACTACTCACGCGCGGTGAGTTAGTTGTCACTGGAAGATTGGTAGATGCATCAAATGCCACGCTCTTTGCAACATCGCGGATTGAAGATCGATCGATGTCATGTATCTACAAACCCATCGCGGGAGAGCGGCCGCTATGGGATTTCCCCGATGGATCACTTGCAAATCGTGAGTACGCTGCCTATTTAATCAGTCAACATTTTGGATTTAATATCGTGCCCTTAACTATTTTGCGAGATGGCCCTTATGGTCCCGGCATGGTTCAGGAGTGGATAGATATCGATGAAGAGGTTGAGCTAGGGGAGTTCTTCGCAACTGATAATCCCGCGCTTCGGGCGATGGCAATCTTTGACGCCGTAATTAATAATACCGATAGGAAAATCGGCCACTTACTTCCAACTACCGATGGTGGCTTATTTGGCTGTGATCACGGAGTGACTTTTCATAGCGAAGACAAATTACGCACCGTTCTTTGGCAGTGGTCGGGGGATCGGCTCACTAGCGCCGAGGTTGAACTACTCCGAGCTGGTGCTGCACGATTAGTGCAGGATCTTGACCTCTCTCCCTATCTTACATCGCAAGAGATTATCGCCTTATCCCTGCGCATAGAGCGGATGATCGAAGCATCCACGATGCCGGTCCCAAATCCAGATTGGCCGGCAATTCCTTGGCCCGCCTATTGATCTTCTCTAACTAGGATTAGGGGATGAAATCCTGGACTGAAATAGAGGTTGAGGCATTAAATAAAAGCATTGCACTCCCGGAGCTCTCGCTAATGAACTCTAAAACTAAGAAGATCGAAACCATCCAAAATAAAGATCTCTACCGTATCTATGTATGTGGAATTACTCCTTACGATGCAACTCACCTTGGGCATGCCGCTACTTATTTAACATTTGACTTGATCGTTAGATATTTGCGTGCACAAGGTAGCGAAGTTTTATATGTTCAGAATATTACCGATATAGATGATCCGCTGTTAGAACGCGCAACAAGGGATGGCTTGGATTGGGTAGAGCTAGCACGCTCTCAGATCGATTTATTTATGAGCGATATGGTGAAACTGCGGGTGATTCCTCCCGATCACTATATTGGCGCCGTCGATTCGATTCCCTTAGTCGTGAGTGCGATTTCAACTCTTGAACAACGCGGATCGGTTTATAAACTAGAGGATGATTATTACTTTGCGAATTCGCATGAGTCAGATTTTGGAGCGCTAGCGCAACTATCTCAATCAGAGATGGAGGTTATCTTCGCCGAACGTGGAGGCAATCCCGGCCTTGCGGGAAAGTTGAATCCACTCGACTGTCTTCTCTGGATGTCACAGCGCCCTGGGGAGCCAGGTTGGGACTCGCCGCTAGGAATAGGAAGGCCTGGTTGGCATATCGAGTGCACCGCAATCGCACTTGAGTATCTTCGCCCAGATCCCACAGCCGAATACCTGATAGATATTCAGGGTGGGGGAAGTGATCTGCTATTTCCACACCATGAAATGTGCCGCTCGCAGGCAATGGTTCTCACCGGCAAAGAGTTAGCCATGAGTTACGTTCATGCAGGCATGATCGGACTCGACGGCGAGAAAATGAGTAAGAGCAAAGGCAACTTGGTTCTCGTTTCAAAGTTGGTCGATTCGGGCGTTGATCCCATGGCGATTCGATATGCCTTGATGATGCATCATTACCGTGAAGACCAGATGTGGAGCCAACAGTTATTAGAAAAGGCCATCTCTGCGTTGACCCACCTGCGACAAGCGTTGCTCATGCAGAGCGTTCATACAACCGATGGCGTCGTCGCGCAAATAATCTCGGCATTATCAGATGACCTCAATACGCCGCGCGCGCTCTTCGCACTTGAAAGTTGGGTTGAAAAAACATTAGCTGGTGCAACTGGGGGAGATTCAAATGAGTTAAAAACTCTGCTTAACAGCCTCCTTGGTTTAGAGCTTTAATCCAGCGATCCTCGCCGAAGATACCGTGCGAACTCTTTAGCGATCCTTTCCCCTGAGATCTCTGGAATCTCTGCAGCATCTTTAGACTCCTCTAACGCCTTAACATAATCGGCAACATCACTATCGCTCTTTGCTAACTCGTCTATCTCTGCCTCCCATTTATCGGAAGCCTGCGCGAGCATCGCCTGTGGAATATTTATCGATAAAAACTCTTCACATCCATGAATTAGGGCGAGTGAGGCCTTGGTTGATGGTGCCTGAGGTGCGTAATGTGG
>JBBAMX010000010.1:0-35310 GCA_040402335.1 Candidatus Planktophila sp. | reverse complement strand
GATGGTTCGACACCTTTAACGATTAGGAAATCCCGATCAAGCTCTTCTATAACTAATGCGAAGAGTTGAGTACTTGGCCATACTATTTTTCTGGAGTGTTCCTCATCGGTAAAAACTTGGGGCCTATTAACTTGAAAGTCGTAAAACTCTTCTGGTTCAATAGTGGCCACTAACTGGGCGACACTCGTCCCGGTGCTAGTAGGCCATGCAGTCAATAGGTGATCTAGCGCACCAGTTGCCGCTTCGCCGGCATCGTTCCATCCAGAAAAAGCAATGACCATTATCGGATTACGAAGCGCCGGTATCGTATGAATCTCCACAACGGTGAACCTTACGGTAACCTCCTGCGCGTGGGAAACACTAGTACTAATGGTTTTTTTGAGGCGATTTTCTTCGATATGGATGGCCTTCTAGTCAACTCCGAACCGATCTGGCTAGCCTCTGAAACTCAAGTTACTGCGCCATATGGTTATGAGTGGAGCGAGGCCGATCAAGTCGCTTGCCTTGGAGGACCATTGATCAAGGTCGGTCACTATATGTTTGAGCGCTGTGGAAATGTAGAGTCGCCGGAGTTTTTTACCAACAAACTAATCGAAGTGCAGTCTTCAAATCTTCGAAGTGCGGTGCCACTGATGCCAGGCGCCATCGAACTAGTCAAGGAGCTGCAATCTCATGGAGTGGCAACGGCCTTAGTCTCGGCAAGTCCTCGGGTAATAGTCGATGCGGTTCTAGAAAATCTCGGAGGTAGCCCTTTTCCATTTTCGATTAGCTCTGATGATGTCATCAATACCAAGCCCCATCCCGATGCATACCTTCTTGCTGCGAAAAGATGTGGTGTAGATATCTCTAGCTCGCTTGTTTTCGAAGACTCATTAACCGGGGTTCAAGCTGGAAGAGCCAGTGGCGCTTGGGTAATCGCGGTTCCACACCTGGTAGTCGTCGAAGAGAGTGCAAGAGTACGGAGTATTAAATCTTTAGAGCAGCTCTCATTCTCGAAGCTGGAGCGCCTTTATTTGGAGTTTAACGTCGCCATTTAAAGTGCATGAGCCGGACAGATTGTTTTGAAGAAACACCAATCACAGAGACGGTTTGGCTTTGGTGGCCAATAATCCTTTTCAATTGAAATAAAAATATCGGTAGCTGTTTGATGCAGTGTTTTTTCGACTTTATCAAGATCCTTCATAGTTGGGTTATTTTTAATCAACTTTCCATCTCCGAGATAGATGAGTTGAAGTAAACGTGGAAGCGCGCCATGTGATTTCCAATAGAGAAGTGCATATATCCGCAGTTGAAAGAGGGCTTTCTCTTCCCAGCCGGGTCGTGGTGCTTTTCCCGTTTTATAGTCAACGATTCTTACCTCACCCGTCGGTGCAACATCGAGACGATCAACATATCCATGCAGATAGACATTTTCCTCGAAATCATCTTCAAGATGCATCTCGCGATGAGTTGCTTCAAAACTTGCGGGAGCCTCGAGTTTAAAATAGGTATGGAGAAGTGAGGATGCTCGATCGAGCCACTCCTTTTCATTCGTCACCATTGCGGCGAGTTCGGGCTTAGCCTCCACCTGCGCCTGCCATCTCGATGGAAGTAGATCCAGGGCGGTTTGCGGAGTTCGCTCGCTTGGAATGCTCTCGAAGAGGTCGTGTAAAACGGTGTGAACCAATGTTCCCCGCTCGGCATCCAAGGAGGGGGGCTGAGGAAGATGATCTATAGATCGATACTTATAGAGTTGCGGACAGTTGTTGTATTCGTTGACACTACTAGGGGATAGACGCAGCCTTGAATCGGTACTCACGAGATGCAAGATACTCGTACTTACGGGATTTTTTTCACCTAAGATGCTCCCGTGTCTAATGTTGGCTACTTTGGCGAGGGTGATCGGATTCAACTAACCGACCCAAAAGGAAAGCTCTACAGCTTCACCATAACCGCTGGAAAAGAGTGGCATACACATAAGGGTTGGATCTCACATGATGATCTCATCGATATGCCCGAAGGTAGCGTCGTCTCGACAACTGCTGGCTTAAAGTTCACTGCATTTAAACCGCTCTTGGCCGACTACGTCTTAACAATGCCAAGAGGTGCCACCATCGTCTATCCAAAAGATGCGGCGATGATAATCGGTTTAGCCGATATCTATCCGGGGGCCCGTGTTTTAGAGGCTGGAGTGGGTAGTGGAGCGTTAACAATCTCGCTTTTGCGTGCGGTCGGCTCAACTGGACAGGTCGACTCGGTAGAGCGGCGGAGTGATTTTGGTGAAATCGCGCGCTCTAACATCGTTAGCTTTTTTGGATCTCTTCCTAGTTATTGGTCACTGACTATTGGCGATCTTCAAGATCAACTCTTCGAGAGTAGTTACGACCGCGTGATCCTAGATATGTTGGCGCCATGGGAGTGTGTGGATCTAGCTGCCCGCGCGCTTCGACCGGGTGGAGTATTCATGTCCTATGTAGCGACTACTACTCAACTATCGGTTACGGCCGAGGCGATTAAGAGCGATGGGAGATTTACCGAACCTGAGTCCTGCGAAACCATCGTAAGGGGTTGGCATCATGAGGGTTTGGCTGTGAGACCTCAGCAGCGAATGATTGGTCATACGGGGTTTTTAATCCAATCTCGAAAAATGGCTCCGGGTGTAGAGGTGCTGGCCCGTCGCCGCCGTCCGGCTAAAGGAGCCTACGGTGTCTCGGAAGATTGAAAGGTTAATCAACTTAACCATCGCACTTCTAGCGACTAAGCGATTTCTAACAAAGAGTGAGATCTTCAACGCTCTTGAGGGCTATGAAGGAAGTGCGCAGACCAAAGAGCGCATGTTTGAGCGGGACAAGGACGACCTGCGAAATCTTGGGATCGATATCGAAGTTGGAAGTTTCGATCCTTTATTCGATGATGAGGCCGGCTATCGAATCAGGCCACAGAGTTACGCCCTCGACCTGGGAGAGATAACTGGCCAGCAGATAGCTCTACTTTCGCTTGCCGCCCAGGCCTGGTCAGGGGCGGCCCTTGATGATGCCGCTGCGCGTGCACTCAATAAACTTCGATCCCTGGGAGTGGACTCTGATCTCGACTCTATACCGGCAATCACTGCTCGGCTAACAACGACACATCCCGATTTTCATAGCATTACAACGGCGATCTCTCTTCGAGAAGAGATTTCCTTTTCTTATCGCTCGCCAGAGTTAGATTTAATACCAAGACAGATTCAACCGTACGCGGTGGCAACAAGGAATTCGTTCTGGTACGTGAGCGGTCATGATCTTACAAGAGATCAGATTCGTACTTTTAGGCTAGATCGCATCGACGGTGAGATAACTAGAGGGAAGGAAAGTAAATCTTTTGAGATTCCGGTCGGATTTAATGTCTTTCAAAACTCTGATGATGAGTTTAAATCTTATTCGGCAACTATAGATATCCGTAAGGGAAAGGCCCAAATATTAAGGGCTAAGTCGAGTTCAAGTATTGACATGGGGGAGTGGGATCGGATTTCCTACAATTACTTTGACTCGCAACAGATGATTGATTTGATTCTCTGGCATGGACAGGATGCGATCCTTCGTGAGCCCCAATCCTTAAAAAACCAGCTCATAGAGACGCTACATGAGATAGTCCGTATTCATGTCTAACTCAGCAAATACCCCATTAGAAAGAGCTTCCAGGCTGCTAGATCTCGTTCCATATCTCTCCACTCATCAAGGAGTTGAACTCTCCAAGCTTGCGCAGGTTTTCCATATTTCATCCTCACAACTAGTTGCAGACCTGACCACTCTTTGGATGTGTGGTTTACCCGGATATACACCGCTGGAGCTAATGGAGCTCTCCTTCGACTCCGGATTCGTAACGATACATAACGCTCAAACTTTGGCTCGTCCCCGTACTTTGAACGACGAAGAGTCGATTGCACTTTTGCTCGGCCTCGATCTAGTAATTGCGGCCCTGCCCGATGATCGCGAAGATCTCAAAGTTCAAGCACGGGAGCTAGTCCAACGCCTCTCGGCCCGAAGTGGATTTCCCGGCAAACTCTCTGCAGCTTCCACCGCATCGAACTCGGTGGAAGTGATTGTAGAGGATGCTATGAGAGCTAATAAAGATTTGGAGATTAGTTACCACTCTCTATATTCGGATACGCTGACAACGCGTGTTATCTCTCCGATTGATCTTAAAAGCGAAAATGGTTTCCAATATCTTTCGGCACACTGTGACAACGCAAAGGCCGTTCGGGTTTTCCGGCTAGATCGAATTGTCTCGGCGCAGATACAACCGGGGAGAGCGGGCGCTCGTGCAGTGATTTCTGAGCGTGAATCAAATAAGATCTCATTTGAAATTGCAGTTCATTCGCGGGTCAGAGCCTCGCTTGAGCGTTTCTCACTTCCGCCCTCTGTAGTTTCGGCTCCTTTGCACAGTGAGTCTTTCTCACCCGAGTGGATTATACGCTCGGTTTTCGCCTCCTCTGGTAGCGTCGAACTGCTTTCACCCCCGGATATGCGCCAGCGCATCGCTACCTCAGCCCAGTCACTCCTTCAACTCTACGAAAGCTCTTAATTTTACCTTTACCTAAGTTGGCCGACCTAAGGTAGCCTTTACACCACGATAGAACTGTAAATAAAAGGGAGCTTGATTCATGTTTTTGCGCGAACCTAGTCACATTTTGATTCTCTTAATCGTCGTTCTAGTTCTATTTGGGGCTAAGCGTCTTCCGGACTCTGCCCGCTCTTTAGGTCGCTCTATGCGAATTTTTAAGAGTGAGTTGAAAGAGATGAACACCGATGAGAAAAAACCTGATGAGAAAAAAATCGAGGGCGATACTTCCAAAGAGAAGTAAGAAGCTATGGCGTCACTATCAGACGCACGGATGCCGCTATTAGATCATTTGCGAGAGCTTCGCAAGCGGGCCTTTCGCGCATCCGTTGCGATTTTTCTAGCATCTATCGTTGGGTGGGTCTTCTATAACGATATTATTACTCAACTTGCGATGCCTATCTGTGATCTCAAGGCGGCGCAGGCATCGGGGGCATCACACTGCGGGGCACTTTACATTAATGGAGTTTTAGGTCCTTTAAACCTTCAAATAAAAGTCGCACTTCTCTCTGGCGTAATTCTCTCGGCACCGTTATGGCTCTATCAACTTTGGGCATTTATTGCACCTGGCCTGCACCGCAAAGAAAAGCGGAATTCGATTCTCTTTCTTGTCTCAGCAACTCCTTTCTTTGCACTCGGCGCAACCTTAGGTTATCTAGTCCTTCCAGTTGCGATAAAGGTTCTCTTTGGTTTCACGCCAAATGCCCTTGCAAACTTAGTAAAGTTCGATGACTACTTAGATTTCGTTCTACGAATTATCTTGTTGTTCGGCTTAGCCTTCGAACTTCCTATCTTTTTAGTTACCTTCAACCTCATTGGTTTCCTGCGTGGGGAAAGTATTTTGCGACCATGGCGAATTTGGATTTTCTCCATTACATTTTTTACCGCAGCATTTACTCCGACCGGTGACCCATTAACTATGCTCCTTTTGGCCCTTCCACTTTGTGCCTTCTATTTTATGGCCGGTGGTATAGCGCTATTGGTTGATCGCCGCCGAGATAAACGCGCTGGTAAAGAACCGACAGATATTTCACCGATCGAGGCTGTGACGCCGATAGAGGAATAGGGCGATAAGGTCGCCCTATGTGGGCCTTAGCAGTTAACCCATCCTCTGGTGCGGGTCGGGGAGCTAAAGTGGGAGTCCGCGTGAACGAGTATTTAGAACGGAATAAAATCGAGTTTCAAAGCCTCGCCGCTTCCAATATCGCCGAACTAAGAGTTTCGCTATCCACTTTTATCCAGAGTTATCCAAGAAGTCCAGGGGTAATCGCAGTCGGGGGAGATGGCTTATTCCATGAAGTATTGCAGCTAACAACACCGGCAGATATTCCATTGGCGGTAGTTCCAGCTGGAACGGGAAATGATTTTGTTCGAACACTAGGCTGGCCATTAGATGGGTTCGATACGTACTTAGATCACGTACTCAAGAAACCGCCGCGTAGGATAGATTTAGGTCTAGTTGATGGCACTTGGTTCGGTGCGATCCTATCGACTGGTTTCGATTCGATAGTTAATGAAAAGGCTAACTCAATGCGATGGCCTAAGGGAGCGATGCGATACAACATGGCCATCGCGATGGAGCTTCCACGATTTGCACCTCGGCAGTACGAAATCGCCTTAGATGACCGCCACGTATCTACTCAAGCTATGTTAATTGCCGTGGCTAATGGACGTTCATACGGTGGCGGTATGTTGGTAGCACCGGCTGCCGATATTCACGATGGTTTCTTCGATGTGATGATCCTGCATCCCGTTTCCAAATTTGAGTTTCTTAAGGTTTTCCCACAAGTCTTTAAAGGAACGCATATTAATCACCCAGCCGTTGAAATTCTTCGCTCCAAGAGTGTGAGTATCACCGCAGATGCCATCGCCTACGCTGACGGTGAGCGTATCGGCGAACTACCATTTATAGCTCAGTGCATGAGCTCAGCTATGCTGACGTGGACTCGATGACAACACCAGCAGAGGCGTACGCAGCCGCAAAGCTAAGAAATGCTCATCCAATCACACAGGATTTCTTAGCTACATTTAACTTTGAGTTCGATCCATTTCAAATTGCCGCCTGTCACGCCGTTGAAGAGGGGAGCGGTGTTTTAGTCGCGGCTCCAACAGGTGCAGGAAAGACGGTGGTAGGTGAGTTTGCGGCTTATTTTGCGCTAGGTCTTGGGAAGAAATGTTTTTATACAACCCCGATCAAAGCGCTTTCAAATCAAAAGTATTTTGAATTTGTTGCAAAGTTTGGTGCAGATCGAGTTGGTCTTTTGACAGGTGATACCAGTATCAATGGTGAGGCCGATATCCTGGTCATGACTACAGAGGTTCTGCGCAACATGTTATATGCCGGATCAACGACTCTTAAAAATTTGGGCTATGTAGTGATGGATGAAGTCCACTACTTGGCCGATAAGTTTCGCGGTGCGGTATGGGAAGAGGTACTTATTCACCTGATGGAGAGTGTCCAGGTGATCTCCCTCTCTGCCACAGTTTCAAACGCTGAGGAGTTTGGCGAGTGGTTGGGTGAGGTACGCGGGAATACCCAGGTCATCGTCAGTGAGATTAGACCAATCCCGCTTTATCAGCACGTTCTAATCGGAAATCGAATGATGGATCTCTTTGAGTCACCCGGTCAGATTAATCCAGAGATTCTTGCTAGAGAGCGAGAAGCGATGCGAAGATCTTCGATGGATCGACATCGAAAAGGGCGCTACTCGGAGCCGAGAGAGCGGCTCACGCGCGCAGATATTATTGAAAAACTACAACGAGAAAATATGTTGCCTGCGATTACATTCATCTTTTCACGTGTCGGATGTGATGCAGCCGTGAAGCAATGCTTAGCGGCCGGAATTCGTTTGACCTCGCCCGAAGAGCGGATTGAGATAAAAGCGACCGCACTGAAATACACGGCAAATATCTCCGCTGAAGATCTCCAGGTTTTAGAGTTTAACGAGTGGCTCACAGCCCTCGAACGAGGAATCGCAGCACATCACGCTGGACTTCTTCCGAGCTTTAAAGCCGCTGTCGAGGATCTTTTTCAGCGCGGACTGGTGAAGGCCGTCTTTGCCACCGAGACACTTGCTTTAGGAATTAATATGCCGGCTAGGAGTGTGGTCCTAGAAAAACTGGTGAAGTTCAATGGCGAGGCCCATGTTCCGATAACTCCGGGGGAGTACACACAACTTACGGGGCGAGCTGGTCGACGAGGAATAGATATCGAAGGAAACGCGGTGATTCAATGGTCGCCAACGGTTGACTCTGCCGCTGCTGCAGGCTTGGCATCGACTCGAACTTATCCACTTCGCTCATCCTTTACGCCCTCCTACAATATGTCGATCAATTTAATTACTAGATTCGGCCGAGAGCGTGCACGCCGCTCATTAGAGTCCTCCTTTGCTCAGTTTCAAGCCGATCGCGCAGTCGTTGGTCTCTCTCGTCAGATTCGAAAAAATGAGAGCGCAATCGAAGAGGTACTAGTTAATATCTCCTGCCATCTCGGAGACTTTCTAGATTATGCAAGTATCAGACGCGAGATCAAAGAGGTCGAAACTCTTTTAAGCAAGCGAGATACAAAAAAGAGCTTTGATAATCGACAACGTGCGCGCTTGGAGAGTGATCTTGGGGATCTGCGCAAAGCCCTTCGTAACCACGCCTGCCATAGTTGTAATGAGCGCGAGGAGCATGCGCGCTTTGCCGAACGAGCCGGGCGCCTTAATCGGGAAAATGATGGTCTGCGTACCCGTGTAGAGAGTCGCACAAATGTAATCGCTAAAACCTTCGATCAAATCTGCCAAGTCTTGGCACACCTTAATTATATTGAAGGTGAGAAACCAACGGCTCAAGGAAAGATTCTCACTCGAATTTATGCCGAGTCTGATCTCTTGTTAACCGAATCTATTCGGTTAGGGATCCTAGATGATTTAAGTGCAAATGAACTTCTCTCGGTTGTCTCAACGATGATCTTTGAATCGCGATCGGCAGAGACGCTCTCACCTAAGATGCCAAGCGTAAAAACCTCACAAGCTTTGGCCGAGGTCGTTTCGGTTTGGGCTCAACTGGAGGCGATCGAAGAGCAGTATGGAGTCAAATCTCAACGCCACCCAGATGCCGGCTTCTGTTGGATCTCATACAAATGGGCGGCCGGTGGCTCACTCCAGAGCGTGCTGAAGGGGAGTGATATGTCGGTAGGTGACTTTGTTCGTTCAACAAAACAGTTAATAGATCTCCTTAACCAAATATCTGGGGCAAGTGAGAAACTACGTCCAGTTTGTAAGGACGCTGTCAGACGAATCGACCGAGGCGTCGTTGCATATTTAATGGGCAACGCATGACGCTAATGCTTTTAGATAGCGCATCACTCTGGTATCGCGCCTATTACGGAATGCCAGATACATTGAAGGCCTCCGATGGGACTCCCGTAAACGCTATTCGTGGCTACATAGATATGCTCGCACGTTTGATCTCTGTCTATAAGCCCGATCGATTAGTCGCATGCCTAGATGGAGATTGGCGCCCATCTTGGCGAGTCGAATTATTTCCGGAATATAAAGCTAACCGACTCGACACTTCGGGTGATGAGGAGGAAGAGCCCGAAACCTTAACTCCGCAGATCCCAATTCTGCTCGAACTACTCGATCTCTTTGGTATTCCTGTTGTTGGTGTCGATGACTATGAGGCCGATGATGTTATGGCTACCTATGCAGAGGTTGAGAAGGGACCGATTCGCATAGTGACGGGTGACCGTGATCTTTTTCAAATGGTGGATGATGAACGTGATATCAAAGTTGTCTATCTAGCCAAGGGCATCTCTGCGCATGATCTTGTAGATCGCTCCTTTATCTCCCAGAAATACAGTATTCCGGGGGAGCGCTATGCACTCTTCGCGACTTTTCGTGGCGATCCATCCGATGGACTACCGGGAGTAAAAGGGATCGGCGAAAAAGGGGCGGCATTAATTGCGAATATTTTCGACAGCGCCCAAGCTGCACTACAAGGTGCGTTACAGGCAGATCCCCGAATACCACCACCACTTGCAAAGAAAATAATCGCCGGTGCTGATTATTTAGAGATCGCACCTACCGTGGTTCATGTAGCCCGAAATGTTCCATTGCCACACGTTGAACTGGCTCTGCCTAGCGCCCCGAAGGATTTAAGTGAGATATATCTATTTAAGGAGCGTTACGGACTCGGTGCCAGCGTTGATCGCTTGATCAGTTCACTAGGTTGGTAGCGCTTTTTTTAAGTGCTCTCAGCGGTGTACTTCTAAGTGGTGCATTTGCACCATACTCGCTCTGGTTTCTCGCCCCGATCTCTATCGCATTACATCTATATGCTCTGAAACGAAGTAAGAATCCGTACCTGAGCTCATTTATCTTTGCGCTCTTCTTTAACGCCATCGCACTTCACTGGACGAGCATTTACGTAGGTTCACCCCCCTGGATAATTCTCTCCATTGGAGAGTCCGCGATGTTTATTCCGCTGGGGCTGGCTAAGCGATATGGAATGGCTTACCACCCTTTCCTCTATCTTATTCTTGAACAGATCCGATCACGATTTCCATTTGGTGGCTTTGGCTGGCTCCGCTTGGCCTATTCTCAAGCCGATGCGCCTTATCGCTGGCTTGCGGCGATTGGGGGAGCCGGCGCATTGAGTGCGATCGTTTTATCGATCGCCTTCACATTATTTTTAGTCATAAGTGGGAAAAGAGATGGCTTTCATCTCTCTTTTTTAGCTCCACTATTGCCGCTTCTCCTGATATTTTTACCATTGAATATCGCGAACGTTGGAAGTATAAAAACCCTGATGGTCCAGGGTGGAGTTCCACAACTAGGATTAGATTTCAACTCACGCGCCACTGCGGTCTTTTTTAACCATTTAAGGGAGAGCAAAAAAGCGCTCTTAGAGGCCAAGCCCATCGATTTGATTCTCTGGCCCGAAAACGCAGTGGATGTCGATCCATTTACTTCACCAAAGATTACAAGCGCGCTCAACACTTTGCCGGCGCCATTGATAATCGGAGCGGTAATAAGACAGGGCGGGAAGTTGGAGAACGCCTCTATTCTCTGGAGCGCAGATTCGCAAAGTATCTACATCAAAGAACACCTCACACCCTTTGGTGAGTACATTCCTTGGCGTGCCATTGCCAGGAGAGTCTCACCACTTGTCGATAACGTTCAGGACTTTTCACCTGGCATGAAGCCGATGGTTTTCACGGTGAAAAAAGCCAAGATCGCACCCATTATCTGCTTCGAACTCATCGATGACGCAGTTGTCAGAGCCGCTGCAAGGCGATCAAACCTCATTGTTGTACAGACCAATAGTGCGACATTTGGAAAATCGGCTCAAAGTGCGCAGCAACTCTCGATAACCCGTGTGCGAGCGATTGAAAACGCTCGAAATATTCTCTCGGTTTCAACTAGCGGAATATCTGCCGTAATCGACTACAAGGGAAATGTCGATAAAGAAAGCCAGCTCAATCAGAGTACGCATATCTACGCCGAAGCTTCGCTCATCAACACACAGACACCCGCCAATAAAGCCGGCGGTTGGGCGCTAATCGCCACTCTTTTCTGGTTATTACTCTTCACACGGCTACATCCATTTAGGGGTAAATAACGCCGATAAGTAATATTATGTAAAGTTAGGCGAACTCTGAGATTGCAGGACATGAGCAGATGAGATTTCGATCCCCATGTGCGCCATCTACCCGCCCTACCGTTGGCCAGTACTTGCCCGGCATTCCAATTATTTCACCACTCACAAGCCCCTGTCTTAGCGCCGGCATTCCAGCGCTGGCGCGCGAGTATGGCCGAGACCATTGCTCATCTAAAACCGATTCAATCGTGTGTGGTGCATTTCTTAAGGCCGAATCCTCTAGCGGCATTCGCCCCTCGGAGATCTCAGTAATCTCACTATGCACCGCGATCATCGCGGCGATAAATCGATCGATCTCGGCTATATCTTCGCTCTCCGTCGGCTCAATCATCAGCGTTCCAGCAACTGGAAAGCTCATGGTGGGTGCGTGGAAACCGTAATCCATCAACCTTTTAGCTACGTCATCGACGGTAACACCACTGATCTTTGTTATTTCGCGAAGATCCAAGATGCACTCATGTGCAACTCGACCCGCCTCCCCGGTGTAAAGGACTGGAAAGTAAGGGTTGAGCTTTGTAGCCATGTAGTTGGCCGAGAGAATAGCGACCGATGTCGCAAGGGTTAGCCCCTCCCCGCCCATCATACGAATGTAGGCCCAAGAGATCGGTAAAATGCTAGCCGAGCCGTAGGGCGCACCGCTAACCGGGCCAGGACCGGTGACCGGTCCGGCAAGTGCGTCAAGTGGATGGTTTGGCAGAAATGGAGCTAAATGTGCACGGGTGATAACCGGTCCTACTCCAGGACCACCGCCGCCATGAGGAATACAGAACGTCTTGTGGAGATTGAGGTGAGAGACGTCGGCGCCGAACTTTCCAGGCTGAGATAGACCAACTAAGGCGTTTAAGTTTGCACCATCGACATAGACCTGTCCCCCGGCCTCATGAACCATCTGGCAGATATCTGAAATCGCAGCTTCAAAGACTCCATGTGTCGATGGGTAGGTCACCATAATCGCCGCCAAAGAGTTTGCGTGATCCTCTATTTTATTTTTAAGATCTTCAATACTAACGTTTCCAAATAAATCGCACTCCACAACTACAACTTTCATCCCTGCCATTACCGCACTTGCAGCGTTTGTTCCATGGGCACTAGATGGAATTAAACAGATAGTGCGTGAAGTATCACCGCGAGAATCGTGGTAGTTGCGAATCGCTAAGAGACCAGCGAACTCTCCTTGACTACCAGCATTTGGTTGGAGCGAGACTGCATCGTAGCCAGTGATTGCGATTAGCCACTCTGAGAGTTCAGAGATTAACTGCCGAGAGCCAACACTTTGAGAAACCGGGGCGAAGGGATGCAACGAGGCAAACTCGGGCCATGTCACGGCCTCCATTTCAGTAGTTGCATTTAACTTCATCGTGCAACTGCCCAATGGAATCATCGTACGATCCAACGCTAAATCTCGATCCGATAGCATGCGCAGATATCGCAGCATAGAAGTCTCGGAGCGATGCGTGTTAAATATCGGATGGGCCAAGTAGGAAGATTTCCTCTGAAAATTAATAGGCACTCCGCCCGATTGCAAGGCTCTTGATTCTCCCCCAAATATTTCAATCAACTGTGTTAGTAACAGAGCATCGCTGGCTTCATCGAGAGATAGCCCAACGTGTGTAGCATCGATAATTCTCAGATTTATCTTTAGCGCATCGGCCTTGGCATGAATTACAGATGAATCGGCTACCTCGATTGTTAAAGTATCGAAAAAGTTTTCATTGACAACTCGATGCCCAGCCGCCACTACTGCCGCAGCTAACTCTGCGCATTGATTATTTATTCTGGTCGCAATTATCTTCAAGCCTGCTGGCCCATGCCACATCGCATAGAAGGCGCTCATGACTGCCAATAAAACCTGCGCTGTACAGATATTACTTGTCGCCTTGTCGCGACGGATATGTTGCTCGCGCGTTTGCAGCGCTAACCGGAACGCTGGATTTCCATGCGAATCAATACTTTGCCCAATAAGGCGACCAGGAAGTGATCGCTCCAAACCGTTTCGTACCGCCATAAATCCGGCATGTGGACCACCAAAGCCCATGGGTACACCAAAGCGCTGCGCCGATCCAACGGCGATATCGGCCCCCCACTCCCCCGGCGGGGTAATGAGAGTCAACGCCAAGAGATCGGTAGCTGCGACCATTAACCCATCTTTTCCATGTACCCACTGCGCCAGTGAGGAGTAATCATTTATCGCACCATGAGTATCGGGATATTGAACTAGTACTCCAAAGACCGCTTCACTACTTGGAGTTTGGCGAAGATTCTGTACTTGAACAGTAATTCCAAGTGGCTTTGCGCGCGTCTGGACAACGGCAATAGTCTGTGGATGCACACCGCTGTCGATTAAAAATACTGCCTCATCTGGGCCTTTATAAACGCGGCGAGCTAACGTCATCGCCTCGGCGGCAGCCGTTGCTTCATCGAGCATCGATGCATTAGAAATCGGCAACGCAGTTAAATCGCAGACCGTCGTTTGAAATGCAAAGAGTGCTTCAAGGCGTCCCTGGGATATTTCGGGTTGGTAAGGCGTATATGCAGTGTACCAAGCTGGATTTTCTAAGACGTTTCGCACAACAACGGGCGGTGTAATCGTTGCGTAATAGCCAGTGCCAATCAGAGATCTATAGACCTGGTTCTTATCGGCCAATTCACGAAGGGCTGCGATCGCTTCAACCTCATTTAAAGCTGGAGGTAGATACGACTCCAATTTTTGCGCCATGGCGATATTTGCAGGGACAACATCGGCGATGAAATCAGCAAGAGTCGAGTATCCCAACTCCATAAGCATCGTCTGTGTCTGCTCATGAGATGGACCAATATGACGGCATGAAAAAGCCTCGTAGTTATTCATGTGCCAAGCGTATTGTGGATTAAGCGCCTCTGCTCTTTCGACGTAGCGAGAGTTCATCGTTATCTTGGACACTCTCACTCTGACCATTTACTTCACCGGCGAGATTTAAAAGTGAGCCCTCTACTTCATGCCAGACTTTTCCAACTGCTATCCCAAATACACCCTGACCACCGGCTAGAAGATCGATAATCTCATCAGAGCTCGTGCACTCATAAATCGATGCACCATCGCTCATCAACGTGATGCGCTCTAAATCCACAACTCCCCTGCTACGAAGATGATCCACTGCCGTTCGAATATTTTGTAACGAAACACCAGCATCCAGCAACCGCTTCACTATCTTTAAAACGAGGATGTCACGAAAACCATAGAGCCTCTGAGTTCCCGATCCCCCTGCGCTTCGAACACTTGGCTCAACGAGAGATGTTCTAGCCCAGTAATCCAACTGGCGATATGTAATCCCGGCCGCCGAACATGCCGTAGCGCCGCGATAGCCGACCTCTAACTCTTGGGGATTCACCGTTTCGCTCGATTCTTTTGGGAAGATAGTTAATCTAAAGTAGTGGTGATCTCATTACAATCACCGACACGCCCCAAACCTCTACTTGAGATTGAGGGTTATCCCGCGAAGTCATCGGGATTTATCTCATCAAGGAAGGCGCGAAAGCGCTCAACCTCTTGATTCTCTCCCCCAGCCTCAACTGGAATCTCAATTCCAGCTAGATCTAAAAGTTGGGAGTCGGCCAAGATATTACTCTTGGTACGAAGCGCCAGAGCGATCGCATCGGAGGGACGGGCCGAGAGCGTCTGCGTCACCGAGGCGCCATCTCGAATCAGCAAGTTGGCGTAGAAGACACCATCTTTTATCTCGGTCAGATGAACGGCGATAACCGTCGCATCTAGAGTCTCAATCACCTCTCGCATTAGATCATGGGTCAGCGGCCGAGGGGGCTCAACGCCCTGCTGCGCGAAGGCGATCGCGGTCGCTTCGTGAGCTCCAACCCAGATCGGTAAAAAGCGCGAACCGTCGACCTCTTTAAGCAAAACTATCGGCTGATTAGAGGGCATCTCTACCCGCACTCCAACTACCTCCATCGCTATAAACATCGATTAAGCGCGCAAGCGATTAAGTCCGCCGCGGACAAGAGCTGCGTGCAGACGAATCGAAAGTGATGCAATCTCTTTTTGAACCTCTTCGGCGCGAGCCTTTGACTCCGTTGATTTTTGACGGGTCAGTGGGGTTATGACCTGCTCGATCAATCCAATCTCACGATCTGCCGCCGATTTGAATGAGCGAAGGTGGCGCGAACCGATACCAAAGCTAGCCATCTCGGTAACGGCCTTAGCTATGACTAAGGCATCCCCGTCGTAGTGGCGCCCGCGCACTGCGATAAGTCCATAACTTTCAATCTCTAGCAGAGCCTCATCGCTAATCCCCGAACTTTTAAGAAGCTCATCGCGCGACAGACGCATCTCACCGGTTTCGGCAAAGGCGCTCGGTGCCATCGCGCCATCGATTGTGGCGAGTGCTACAGCTGGATGTGCCACGCCACCTGTCGGTGCCGGAGTCAGACCTCGATCCATGGCATCGAGATTATCTTTTATAACCTTCAATGGCAGATACTGATCGCGCTGAGCGAGTAAGACGTATCGAAGTCGCTCTAAATCCGAGCTAGTAAATTTTCTATACCCAGATGGCGTGCGCTGGGGTTCAATCAACCCTTCAGATTCAAGGAAGCGAATCTTGGAGATCGTAATATCTGAAAACTCACTACGTAAACGGTGCAGGACTTCACCTATGCTCAAATATGCCCGTGCCGGAACCGCCATTACTTCTCCCCTAACTCTCTCATCAACTCAACTAATCTTTTTTAACTTGGCCTGAAACAAATAGCAGATGGAACTTTCCGATTTGAATCTCATCTCCCGAGTTGAGAGTAATCTCAGCTACCAATGCAGAGTTCACATAACTTCCATTTAAAGAGCCACCATCGCGAAGAAGATATCCCGCACCAGCCTGCTCAATTACCGCATGTTTACGTGAAACCGTGACGTCATCTAGAAAGATCGAACTCTCACTCGATCGCCCTATCGTGGAGGCCTTATCGCTGATCAAAAACCGAGCGCCCTTGTTCTCTCCGCGGTGAATCACAACCATCGCTTTACTTCCATCTGAATTTTCGATCTCACGCAGAACTGCACGATCTTCTTGCGATAAAGATGCGATGTACTCTTGGAGAATACCGGACGGGGATTTAACGGTATCTCTCTGAGTTAAGTGGAGCCTGCTGGTGAGCTCATTGGATACGTTCTCCAAATCGACACCCCCGCTACTCTCAACCTTAAGCTGAGATTAAAGGGATTTTTCGCTTTGGTCAAGCCGTGAGTGCGGAGTACTCACCTGAGCTTAAGAGTCCACTTACCGGAGTAGTAACTTGAATTTTCAATAACCAACCAGTTCCATATGGATCTGAGTTTATTGACTCTGGTGAGTTACTGAGCGATTCATTAACACTCGTTACTGTTCCAGTGACGGGTGCGAATAACTCCGAGACCGATTTCGTGGACTCAACTTCGCCGCAGACGCTGTGCGCTGAAAGTTTTTCTCCTACCTTTGGAAGTTGCACGTAGACAATGTCGCCTAACGCTCCCTGTGCATAATCGGTAATCCCCATCGTGTAGATATCTCCATCAACTTCAACCCACTCATGCTCTTTTGTATACTGCAAATTTTCAGGAGTTAATGACATGCCCGCCTCTAATCTGCGAAATCGCTTCGCGTGAGTAAGTAATCCCAGTCGAAATGTAGAGTGCAACCCCCCAGATAGCAAAACTCCATCCAAGTATAAATGCAACCGCTCCCAAGGAGCCATGGCGTTGAGATAATAGTATGAAGGGGAAAGCATACATAAGATTAAAAGTTGCAGCCTTTCCAAGATAGCTGACTTTTAGTGGAGGATGACCGGCCCGCTTCAAGGCGATAGTAAATACTCCAAGGATTACATCACGAGCGATCAGAGCGATAATTATCCAGAACGGTAGTATCGCGCGAACTCCAAAAGCGATTAAGATCGCAAGAATATATAAGCGATCGATAGCGGGGTCGGCTAGCTCACCAAATCGGGAGGTTTGATTCCAAGCTCTGGCAAGCTTTCCATCGAAGTAATCGCTAGCTCCCCCTAAAGTTAAAACTACGATCGCCCATCCATCGCTTTGAAGCTTTAACGTCAGGTAGAGAAAGAGTGGGATGCCTAAAAATCGCAAAAGAGTTAAGAAGTTGGGAAAGTTGAGCAGCGAACGATCCATGAGTTAATCCCGCTCTTTAACCCGTATCGCTACCTGAACTGGAGTACCAGGGAAGCCAAACTCTTCGCGCAATCGCCGTTCGATAAAGCGTCGATACGAGGCCTCGATCCAACCACTTGAAAAGACAACAAACTTGGGTGGAGCGATACCGGCCTGTGTGGCGTAGTAAATCTTGGGCTGCTTTCCTCCACGCACGGGCGGTGGGGTCGCACCAATAAGGGCGCCAAGGAAGGAGTTCAACTTTGCCGTCGGTACCCGTCGCTCCCAACTATCAAGGGCGGTGCGTAAAGCGGGAGCGAGGCGATCCCGATGCCAGCCCGTCTTTGCCGCAACGTTTACCCGCTGAGCCCACTCGACCTGATCTAGATGTCTATCTATCTCACGATCTAACTGGTCACGGCGATCCTCATCGACTAGATCCCACTTATTCATCACGATGACCATAGCTTTCCCGGCATCCTCCACCATGGTGATCACGCGTAGATCCTGTTCGGTGATCGGCTCAGAGGCATCCAGGACGATAACGGCGACTTCACATCGCTCCAATGCGCTCTGGGTACGCAGCGATGCGTAGTAATCCGTGCCAGAGGCCTGATTGGCCCGCTTCTTTAATCCAGCAGTGTCGATAAATCGCCAAGTCGATCCGCCAAATTCGATTAACTCATCGACTGGATCTCGAGTAGTTCCAGCTACATCATCGACGATCGAGCGGTTCTCCCCAGCTAGGGCGTTCAGAAGTGAGGATTTGCCGACGTTTGGGCGGCCAATCAAGGCGACTCTGCGATAGCCATCTTGGGTCGCGGCCCCACCTACTTCGGGGAGCTCGGCGACGATATGATCTAAAAGATCGCCACTACCTCGACCATGAAGGGCTGAGACGAAGTAAGGCTCGCCTAAGCCAAGGCTCCACAGGGCGTGGGCCTCTAACTCTTCACGCTCTCCATCGACCTTATTGCCGACCAGGATCAGTGGCTTTTTCGCCTTTCGTAAACGCTGCACGAGAATGTCATCTTCATCAAGGGCACCTACTTGGGCATCGACGACGAAGGCTAAGACATCGGCCTGATCCATAGCGATCTCCGCGCCGGCGCTAACCTGGATTGAGATTCCATCGGGCTTAGCCTCCCAGCCGCCCGTATCCATAACGATAAAGCGGCGACCTCCCCACTCGCACTCATACTGAACTCGATCGCGAGTAACTCCAGGGGTATCCTCAACGATCGCCTCTCGCCGGCCGATAAAGCGGTTGATAAGCGTTGATTTTCCAACGTTAGGTCGTCCAAGTATCGCAACGATAGGTAGGCCTAAAAGTGATCGCTCACGTAAAAGCTCCCAGATACGATCGACGACCTCTTCCAGCTCTAAATTCGTTGAATCGATCTCGACGGCATCACGTGCCATAACAAGCGGTGAGGCCGCCCGGGTTGAGTCAAGCAGATCCCGGGCATCGATAGCGGCGCGGATATCATCTGCTGGCTCATCGCTCTGACCTTCACGTCTGGCGGCTCGTTGATCTAAATCGGCGGTGAGATATATCTTCAGCGCCGCCTCTGGAGCAACGACCGAGGCGATATCTCGACCCTCTACGACTACTCCCTTTTCAGCGCGATCGATAATCCTGTGCTGCAAGCCTAAGAGCGCGTGACGAATCTCGGGCATTGCGCTGATGCGACTGACGTTTGCACTCACAGTATGGCCGCGGATCGCATGGGTAATCTGGATATCTCCGGCGAAGAGTTCGGGATTACTCGGATCTGGAGTAAAGCGAATCGGAGCTAGCTCCATCGCAGCTAAAATCTCTCTCGCCGAAGTGAGCCCATTTTCAAGGGCAAGCCAAGTGACCGCTCGATATAGAGCGCCGGTATCTAAGTAGCTCCAACCCGCCCGCTTGGCGATCGCCATTGCTGTGCTCGACTTTCCCGCACCGCTTGGGCCATCTATCGCTACAACTATGCCCATTGCCTCAGCCTACTTCTATTTCACGATTGGATGAACGTTCCATCCCATCGCCGATAGGTGAGCTGAAAGTGAGAGCGCATCGCTTTGATCCAAAGCTAATGTGATTAACGCGCTTAACTGCCCTGGCGAGTGTTCGATTGTGAGATCCTCAACGTTTACGCCGATCGCCCCGCACTCATTAAATATCTGCGCCAACTGACCTGGCTTATCCTCAATCACGATCGGAAGGTATGTATATTGCCTCGCCTTGCCCCCATGTTTACCCGGAATGCGCTCGCGCCCAAGACGGCCCATCTCGATGAAGCTCTCTATCTTTGATTTATCAGCTAATCCATCGATAAAATCTGTGAGTTTGGCAAGCATCTGCTTCGCCAGCGTGGCGATCTCATCTCGATTTGAGTAAATAATCTCACGCCAGAGTTCGGGATCAGAGGCGGCGATTCTCGTCGTATCTCGAAGTCCCGCGCCGGAGAGCTCAAGCCAGTGAGGTTGGACATCTATAAGGGCTCCCCCCAGCAGGCTCGCTACAACTTGGGGCATATGTGAGATCACTGCAACGGCCTTATCGTGCTCCATAGCATCGAGTTGAACCCAGTTAGCGCCGGTCTTTTCAATCAACTCTTTGACTAGAGCTATCGACTCTAGGGCGCAATCATGAGTCGGAGTCAGTATCCAACTTCTATTGTTAAAGAGATCACCTCGGGCCGAGCGTGCTCCCCCTGCCTCACGACCAGCCATTGGATGGGTAGGGACGAACTGTGCGATCGGCAGCTGAGATTTCTTCACGTCAAGTATAGGTTCAATTTTTACACTACCTACATCCATAAATGTAGAGTTTGGATTTAGTGCATATTCGCTATCTATGACAAGAGGTAGCGCCGCGCTCGGCAGAGCAAAGAGCACTAACTCTGGCGACTGGATTCGAATCCCACCACAGAGATCCATCGCTAAGGCCGCCGCGGCAGAGTCGATATCTACTAGCTCAATATCTATATCGGCGGCCCGCAGAGAGAGTGCAATAGAGGTACCAATAAGGCCTGAGCCTACAATCCGCACTTTTGAGAGCATTATTGAGCGATATCTCGCCGTAGGGATTGAGCGCCATGCAGGTAGATATGTGAGATGGAATCGGCGCTAACGCTCACTTCGCAGTGAAACATAACTCGAATTACACGCTCAAGGGCTCCCGGTACATCGACCTCAACTGCACCTATGAGCGGCACCGACTCAAAGCCGATCTCGCGACAGGCAGCGGCCGGAAATGCAGCGTCGAGATCTGGTGTCGACGTGAAGATTACCGAGATCAAGGAATCGGGGGTCAGAGAGTTGGCGCGCATCATCGTTGAGATGAGCTCTTTAACGGCTGCATTTATATCGGTGGAAGTATTGGCGCTTACTTGGGTCGCACCACGAATCGCTCTAATTGACATGCGCCTAGCCTACCTTTCTTAATCAACTTTAAAGAATAGTTAAAATTCGGTTTAACAATTAACCTGCTTACTATTAAAACTATTTATCGTTTTTTTGTGAAACTCCTTTTCCAAACACTCTCTTCATCTTTAAATCCATATTGTCAATTTGTCGTTAAATAACCCTGGTATTAAGCGTAGCAAATATCGATAAAGCAATATACATAAGCAAAATATAGACTTATTAATAAATATACTTTTATATAATTATCTATAAATAGTTAAATGGCTATAAATCTAAAGCTTTTTGTAAATTTGTTAACTCGCCATTATTTAGATCCCGCCAACGGCCCTCCGGCGTATCCCCCAAAGAGATTGGACCAAACTTCGTGCGGATCAATCGGAGTACATCTATCTCAACTGCCTCCATCAAACGGCGAATAATATGGTAGCGACCCTCATGAATAGTGAGTTCGATCCATCGAGGCGATAACTCTCTAAAGGAGAGAACGCGACCCATTCCATCTTCGAGTTCAATGCCTTTAAGCAGGATCTTCTCGACCCCCGTTGGAAGCTTTGAATCGTATTCAACGATATATGTTTTTTCCAGACCAAATGAGGGGTGAGTCGCTCGAAATGTTAAATCTCCATCATTGGTCAGCAGGATCAGGCCTTCAGAGTCCTTGTCCAAACGGCCAACGTGAAAAAGCCGCTCCTTACGAAGATCTATAAAATCACTGAGCGATGGGCGTCCATCGGGATCGAACATGGTAGACAAAACACCCTTTGGTTTATGAAGTGCTAAATAACTCTTAGTCATTGAGCGCTTAATTGTCTCACCATCAACTTGAACTTGTACTAATTGAGGATCAAATTTTGAGCCCATCTCACGAACGGCTACTCCATCTACGGTGACCCGCCCAGAGTTAATGAGCTCATCTGCACCTCGCCTACTGGTAATCCCAGCGTCAGCGATTATCTTATTCAGGCGTATCTGCGCCATGGCTGTCTCCCGACTGTCGGGGGCAAGAGTACCGCCGATGCTACTCGGTTAGCGAATCAAGAATCTCATCTAGGCGATCGAGGTTGGGAAGATACGGGGCGAGAGCTGGAAGATCGGCCAAGGAGTTGACCCCTAACCGCTCGAGAAAATAGCTCGTTGTTGCATATAGAATCGCGCCGGTTTCATGCTCTAGCCCCGTCTCCTCTACAAGCCCACGGGTAATCAAGGTCTTCATCACCGCCTCAACGTTGACGCCACGGATAGCCGAGACACGGGCGCGTGAGACTGGCTGGCGGTATGCAACGACGGCGAGGGTCTCAAGGGCGGCCTGGGTAAGCCGTGAGCGTTGCCCATCGAGAACAAAGCGCTCAACTACGGCCGAATACTCGGGCGCGCTATAGAAACGCCATCCCCCACCGATCTTTCGAAGCGTGAAGCCCCGTTCTTCATAGCTCATTGAAAGTGCCTGCAGAGCGAGCTCGATCGTATCGACGGTGCACTCAAGGATCTGAGCGAGCGTGATCTCAGCGACCGGCTCATCAACGACCATGAGAATCGCCTCAATTGAACGCTCAATCTCTACATTAGACATTTTCACTACTTTCATCTAGATCATCCTCTGCCCGTACTGGGATATCAAACTCATCGCTGACCTCTACCTCACCCACCAGGGAGCCGGTCCATGAGATTTGTAGCTCACCGAGTGCGATTACCTGGTTAAATCGAAGAACGCCCTGTCGGTATAGATCGAGAAGGGCGAGAAAGCGGGCAACGACTACAAGAGTGTTTTCGGCATCGGAGATGAGATCTCGAAATGAGAGCGCACCTGAGCGTCTCAACGCATCAACTAAGCCACGTGACTCTTCGGCGACGCTGACTAGCGGTGTATGAAGATGCTCAACCGCCACTAAGGGCGGGGATTTAGGGGTCAGAACTCGTTCGGCGATAGCGGCAAAACGAACGGCGCCAACACCGATCAAAACCTCTGGAAGAAGCGCGCTCAGCGCCGGCTCTAGGGCAACGACTCTGACAAAGGATTTATCGGCGCTGGCGATGCGATCGGCAAAGAGTGCGGCAATCTCTTTAAAGGCTCGATACTGCAGTAGACGGGCAAAGAGAATATCTCGCGCCTCAAGGAGCGCTAGATCCTCCTCATCATCGACCTCTCCGCTAGGCAGCAGGCGCGCCGCCTTAAGATCAAGGAGAGTTGCCGCTACGACAATGAACTCGGTCGCCTGATCTAGATGCCAGCCCGCCCCGCTCACCTCTAGGGATCGTATAAAGGCTATAAACTCATCGGTCACAATACTCAGGGATATCTCGGTGATATCCATCTTATGCCGGGCGATTAACTGCAGAAGCAGGTCAAATGGGCCATCAAAGTTTTCAAGGTGGACTTGGAAACGAGCATCGCTTGCGATTTTCACATCGCTAGCGCTCTCCATTGAAAGATCCATGGAGGCACCCTACTTCACAGTTGCCTAGATTCTATGTAACGCGTAGGCTCCCCGGATATCTAGAAAGAGGTTTGACGTTTGAGCGCTAAATCGACAATTCGTGAAGAGATTTCGACTACTTCTACGCTTTTGGGCAGCAAGCCCCATAGCTTTCCCGTTCCAGCCCCATTGAGCGAACACGGCGATGCCACAATAATCGCAGTCTTTAATCAAAAGGGTGGTGTCGGAAAGACAACGACCACAATCAACCTTGGCGCCTCCTTGGCCGAGCTAGGTCGCCGCGTTCTTCTCGTGGACTTTGACCCGCAGGGTGGACTCTCCTTAGGCCTTGGCGTGAACGCGCATACTCTCCCTCTAGAGCAGACGGTCTATTACGCGCTGATGACGCCCACTGCGTCGGTTGAAAGCATTATTTTGAAATCACTCGTGCCGGGATTGGATTTTCTGCCAGCTAATCGTGATTTGGGAACCGCTGAAACAACTCTTGGCGCCGAGATTGGTGGCCAGCAGTATCTCAAACGCGCCCTAACATCTCTTCGAGATTACTACGACGTAATTTTAATCGACTGTCAACCGACAATGGGCCAGCTTACTATAAATGCCTTGGTTGCTGCCGATGAAGTCATCGTTCCGATGCAGTGCGAATACTTTGCCTTGCATGGATTTATTGAGTTAAAAGGAAATTTAGATAAGGTTCGAAACTTCCTCAATCCAAAGTTAAAACTTATTGGCATATTAGCGACTATGTACGATAAGAAAACCTCTCATAACCGCCAAGTACTTGAGCGAATTCTCGAACAGTTTCCCGCCGATGTATTTGAAACAATCATCGCAAAGACGATTCGTTTCCCTGAAACAACGGTCGTCGGTGAGCCCATCACAACGTATGCCACCACATCAGATGGAGCCGCTTCATATCGTCGCCTGGCCCGTGAACTAATCGCCCGAGGAGGCGCACGATGACCCGCAGAGCCAATCTTCCAGGGGCCGATGAGCTCTTTCGCTCTACGGCTCCATCACTCACCTCGGTCCCAAATAACGGTCAGGGCCAAGCTCCGCTTATTGCGCCACTTGTTTCGCCTCTTGTTGCCCCAGCTATTGCGACGCCTGCCTCGCCTTCAGTTAAAAAAGGTGTCCGGACAATCACGCGCCGCCGAGTAACTACCGTTGATCGCTCCCCTTCAGGTCGAGAGCGCCACGATGAGAAGATAACGGTCTACCTCTCTCCCGATGAACTATTTGATCTAGATCAAGCACGTCTTCTTCTTCGTGGAGATTTAGGTCTAGCTGCAGATCGGGGACGAATCGTTCGCGAATCGATCGCTGTGATAATTGCAGATCTTGAAGCAAAAGGTGATCAAAGTATTTTAGCCCGTCGATTACGCGGACTCTAAGAGTTTAATTTAAGCTCGAGGGTGAGCCAATGAGTAACTCTCCCGAACTTTATCGATAGTTATAAGTGTATAAATCTGGGTCGTTGTTACAGAGGCGTGGCCTAACAACTCTTGTACGACACGGATATCGGCGCCACCATCTAATAAATGCGTAGCGTAAGAGTGCCTAAAGACGTGTGGCGATACTTTTTCGGAGATGCCTGCAGCCGCTGCCGCCTTTAAAACAATTGACCAGGCCGATTGGCGAGTAATGCGTCCACCACGTGAATTGAGAAAAAGCGCCGGATTATTTCCTACTCCTTTAGCGGCCAGCTCAGGGCGAATACGAACTCGATAACTCTCGATCGATCTCGTTGCAAATCCCCCTAACGGAACTATGCGCTCCTTTGCTCCCTTTCCACGGAGCTTGAGTGTCGTTATCTCACCATCGGCGGTTTGCACAAGAGATAAGTCACTTTGGTTAACGCCGATTAATTCGCTAACTCGTGCACCGCTACCATAAAGAAGCTCAACCATCGCCTGATCTCTAAGAGTAATCGGCTGACCCTCGTGAAAAGCGCAGTCGATTAGTTTTACTATATCTTGCACACTTATCGCCTTTGGTAATCTTTTTGCCGCTTTATGGCTTGAAATCTCTAATGTAGGGTCGATTAGATTATGTTCTATCGAGCAGTGTTTAAAAAAACCGCGAAGCGTTGATTCAACTCTGTTGATACTGGCCGGTGAAAGCGCAGCGGCTCGAAGCGATGCATCAAACTTGGCGATCGTATCTGGCGTTATTTCAGATATTTTGATTGTTCCAAGAAATTTATCAAACTTAATTAAATCCGCGCGATAAGCCGCAACTGTGTTCGCACTTAATCCACGCTCTATCGCAGAGAAATTTAGAAACGACTCCGCGAGAGAGTCAAAGTTTAAAGCACTCATAGCCATGCGCCTGGGCGACTGCTTCATAAAAGATCTCGCCATCGTGGACGTTCAAACCCTTAGCCAGATTGGGATCATTGGTACAAGCATCCCGCCACCCCGACCCAGCTATCGAAAGAGCGTATGGCAGGGTTGCATTTGTCAGTGCGTACGTTGAGGTCACTGGTACTGCGCCCGGCATATTTGCTACGCAGTAAAATAAAGAGCCATGAACAGAAAAAGTTGGATCATCATGAGTCGTCGCACGGCTATCTTCGAAGCAGCCACCTTGATCGATCGCTATATCAACTAGAACTGAGCCAAACTTCATTTTCGCAACGAGTGCATTTGAAACCAGGGTTGGGGCCTTAGCGCCGTGTACCAGGACGGCGCCGATAACTAAATCTGCACCTCGAAGCTCTCGCTCAATTGCATGGGCCGATGCCACGAGAGTTTTTATTCCACCTCGATAAAGCGCATCGATGTATGCCAATCGTTTAATTGAGCGGTCAAAGACCAATACATCGGCGCCCATTCCAAGAGCTATAACTGCCGCATTTAAACCCGAAACACCGCCACCAAGAACAACGACTCGACCCGGAGCCACCCCCGGTACTCCGCCTATTAAAACGCCGCGACCACCATTGGGTCTCTGCAGTGCCGTGGCACCAACCTGGGTTGCCAAACGCCCTGCTACCTCGCTCATTGGCGCGAGTAATGGAAGTGAACCATCAACCTCAACAGTTTCATATGCGATTGCCGTTACTCCACTTGCAATCAAAGCATCGGTGCAGAGTTTGGATGCCGCTAAATGCAAGTAGGTGAATAGCGTCTGCCCGCGTCGCATTTTTGTATACTCGATAGCGATCGGCTCTTTCACTTTTAATATTAACTCTGATCTACTCCATACATCATCTGCACTATCTACAATCTTGGCACCTGCATTAATGAAATCCCCATTAGTGATCGCCGATCCCACTCCAGCAGCATCTTGGATTAAGACGCTATGGCCGGCCCGGACGAACTCACTGACGCCCTCTGGCGTAAGTGCTACTCGTGATTCATGAGACTTAATCTCTTTCGGAACTCCAACAATCATTTCGGATTAACCCTTCGCTGCTACCGCCGCTGCGATCAATCCCACGAATAATGGGTGAGGCCGAGTGGGGCGAGATCGAAGCTCGGGATGAGCTTGCGTACCTATGTAGTAAGGATGCACGCTACTGGGGAGTTCTACAAACTCAACGAGATCCAACTCTTTGAAAAAACCGGAAAAGACGAGACCTGCATTTGAGATCTGATCGCGAAATCGATTGTTGACCTCATATCGGTGCCTATGTCGCTCAGCGATCTCATTACTTCCATAAACCTCTGCCACAAGAGAGCCAGGAACAAGTGCGCTTGTATATAGGCCCAGGCGCATTGTTGCGCCCATGTCCTGATTTCCAGCGACAATATCTCGCTGATCCGCCATCGTTGCAATGACCGGCGTTCCGTTATCAGAGAACTCAGATGAGTTTGCATCGGTGATGCCGGCAAGGTTGCGTGCGGCCTCAATCACCATGCACTGCAGTCCGAGACAGAGCCCAAGGGTTGGGATTTTATTCTCACGTGCAAATTTAAGCGCCCCAACCTTTCCCTCGATTCCACGCACGCCGAAGCCGCCCGGAACACAGATCGCATCTATCTCTTTTAAGTTTTTAGCTGCCCCTTCCGGGCTTTCACAACCATCACTTGCAATCCAAACGATCTCAATCTTTGCCGCATTGGCAAAACCACCTGCACGTAGCGCCTCAGATACTGAGAGATAGGCATCGGGCAGGTCGATGTATTTACCGACCAGACCCACCCGAATATGGTGTAACGGATGATGGACTTTGTCCAGTAGATCATCCCATTCACCCCACACCACGTCATGGCACTGCAGGCCCAAGCGTTGTACAACATAGGCATCCAAGCCCTCTGCATGTAAAACCTTAGGAATGTCATAGATCGATGGCGCATCGACTGCGGCAACTACGGCGGCTAAATCAACGTCACACATCAGCGAAATCTTTTTCTTAACCGCTAACGGGATCTCGCGATCCGAGCGAAGAACAATCGCATCGGGTGCGATACCAATACTTCGTAAGGCCACAACTGAGTGCTGCGTTGGCTTTGTTTTCAACTCTCCCGAAGGACCGATATATGGCACCAACGAAACATGTAGATAAAAAACGTTATCACGACCCACCTCTTGGCGAATCTGTCTAGCGGCCTCTAAAAAAGGCTGCGACTCGATATCGCCAACGGTGCCTCCAATTTCGGTAATGACGATATCAATATCGGGCGCCGCCATGGCACGGATACGCTCTTTAATCTCATTAGTAATATGCGGAATAACTTGAACGGTCTCACCTAAATACTCACCCCGACGCTCGCGCGCAATTACCTTTGAATAAACTTGGCCGGTCGTTACATTTGCCGATCCATGAAGGTTAGTATCCAAAAACCGTTCGTAGTGCCCAATATCCAAATCAGTCTCTGAGCCATCATCGGTAACAAAAACCTCACCGTGTTGGAAGGGATTCATCGTGCCTGGATCTACATTTAGATAAGGGTCGAGTTTTTGCATTGTGACACGCAGACCTCTAGCTACGAGCAACCTACCAAGGGATGATGCGGTGAGTCCTTTACCTAAAGAGGAGGCGACTCCGCCTGATACAAAAAGATGTTTAGTCACATGTTGCTGGCCCATGGAAGTCAAACCTATCACCTAGCCTTGGGCTCGCTTTACACTCGAAGTAAAAGTAGCTCAGCGGCGTGTTCGCGCGCACTTCGAGAGTTTTCAACTCCCGCTAGCATCCGCGCAATCTCCTCTATTCGCTTCTCGCCCTCAACCTTTCGAACATCGCTTTGACTTACCGATCCATCCAGGCTCTTAGTGACTACAAAGTGAGAGTCGGCCCAGGCTGCGACCTGCGGTAAGTGGGTTACTACAATCACCTGCGCATGTCGAGAGAGTGCGAAGAGCCTGCGACCTACCTCTATCGCAGCCTTGCCTCCAACGCCGGCATCGACTTCATCAAATATATATGTCCCAACTGGATGTGATGCAGCGATGACCACCTCTAGGGCCAACATGACGCGTGACATTTCACCACCACTTGCGCCCTTGGCTAAAGCGATTAATGGAGCATCGATATGCGAAGAGATATACATCGAAACATCGTCGACCCCTAAGGCCGTGAAATCCGACTCTTTCAGCGAGGAGTAATCGGCGCTCTCGATTTTTACGCAAAAAACTGTGTGTGGCATAGAAAGCCCCTGCAGTTCGATCGTAACGGCCTGACCAAGTGTTACCGCTGATTCACTTCGTACTTTAGTCAACTCCTTTGCCGCATCGACCAGTAAGAGCTTTATGGTCTTTAGCTCCTTCTCCATCTCAATTAAACGATCATCACCGCCCTCTAAATCGGCGATAGCGTTAGTAGCTAAAGTAAGTCGATTTAAGAGAGCGTCGGACTCAGAGTCCATCGAGCCATCTCCGCCAAAGCTTTTAATCAACGCGGTGATATCGGATTTTCTTGCATTTAAATAATCTAGACCAGCTGGATCCGCCTCTAGTGATTGTGCATAGGATGCCAGAGCGGTTCGTGCCTCATCGATGAGAAAGAAACCCTCACTGAGAGTGGAGTAAATCGACTCAAGTTGGCGATCCTTAGATCTTGCACTCTCTAGCGCCCGACGTGCAACGGCGATCGAGTTGATAGCCCCAGTCTCCTCATCCGCTACGGCATAACTGGCGGCATTCGATGCCAGAGCCAACTCTTCTACACTTGATAACCGCGCTATCGCCTCATTGATCTGAGAATACTCACCCGGCTCAAGTTTGAGTTTGGTAACTGCGCTGACAAATTCATGGAGATCTTTGAGCTCTATATCTCTTTTACTCATTGAACTCTTCAGGGCGAGAGTTCTCAACTTCAACTCCTGGTACTCACGAAGCGCTTTTGAGTATGCAGTTATCGCTATCTCAAAACTCGTTCCAGCAAATCTATCTAATAGATCTCGCTGCTTAGCGGGCTTAGCGATATTCATATTTGCCGCTTGGGCATGTACCTCTATTAATAGTTCGCTAACCATCGATAACGTGCCCGAGGAGACTGATATGCCGTTACTAGTCGCTTTGCTTTTTCCATCGGCAGATACTGTTCGCGTAAGGATTAACTCACCTGCATCCACAACAACCCCACAGTTTTCAAAACTCTCCACTTGCTTGAGTGGAATCGAAAAAGATCCACTGGCGATTAGCCGCTCACTTCCCTTTCGTACTAGAGCACTATCGCCCTTTCCCCCTAAAATAAGATTGAGCGCAGTTAAAATCATCGTCTTTCCAGCGCCAGTTTCGCCTGAAAGCACGGTGAGACCTTGCGAGATCTCTAACGTGGCTTGATCGATAACGCCGATAGATCGAATCGTTATCTCCTCTAAAAACGTCCGATCACTCACCGCGCCAACCTTGAATCGGTAGTTTGAACTTTGCAACTAATCGATCGCTAAAGAGCGTCTTACTTAAATGAGCGAGATGGACCACGCCAGCATCTTTGGAGATATGAACGCGATCACCGTGAAGCAGTTCAAAGTTACGTAGCGAGTCGGCCGATAGCATCGCCTGCTTTGATTCAATTCGCACAACGATCTCTGACTGTGTTGAGATCACCAACGGACGCGAAAATAAAGCATGGGCCGAGATGGGGAGTACAACGAGAGCGTCTACCTCTGGCCAAACAACTGGTCCGCCAGCTGAAAATGCATATGCCGTAGAGCCAGTTGGCGTAGAGCAGATCAGGCCATCGCAGCCCCACCGAGATATCGGACGTTGATCTATCTCTAAAAATAGTTCAACCATCGTCGCCTCTTTGCGCTCTACCGTAACTTCATTGAGGGCCCAGCCAAGCGCGAGTTCAACTCCGTTTCGTACCACGCTGTATTTCAAGGTCATACGTGAGTCGATGACATACTCTCGCTTTACTACTGCATCTACTACAGCGGCTAACGTCGTCTTTTCAACTTCGGCTAAAAATCCAACATGGCCAAGGTTCACGCCCAGCAGCGGAATATCATGCGTGCGGGTGATTTCAGCGGCCCGTAACATCGTTCCATCACCGCCTAAAACAATTCCAACTTCAAGTTGTGGAAGCTCTTCTATGCTAGATCCAATGACTCCCGCGATACTGATATCCGATGTTGTAAAGAGATTAAAACCGGCGGCCGTAAATGCTGTGGCAAGTTCATGCGCTGCAGCAACGGCGGCAGCTCTGGATGGATTGGCGGCAAGCAAGAGGTTACGCATCAAGCTGGTCCATCCTTTATCGCTCGATCTAACGCCTCTTCATCGATCGCATCGGCTCCGCGTCGAAGCCATAGAAAATACTCAACGTTTCCAGCAGGGCCAGGTAATGGACTGGCAACTATCCCCATGGTGCCAAGACCGACATCGTATGCAGACTCTGCAACATCGCAGACCGCTGCCTTTCTAAGCGCAGGATCGCGGACAACTCCGCCAGCACCAAGCCGCTCTCGCCCAACCTCAAACTGTGGTTTGACCATGACGACAAAATCCGCCTCTGGTTTAGAGACGGCAGCCAGGGCGGGGAGAACTAAGGTAAGTGAGATAAAACTAAGATCGGCCACGACTAAATCTATTGGCTCTCCCACGAGATCGCCTGTTAAGTGGCGGATATTTGTTCGATCTAAAATACTCACTCGCGCATCACTTCTAAGCGCCCATGCCAACTGCCCATAGCCAACATCGACGGCTACCACATGGGCAGCGTCGCGGCGAAGAAGTACGTCGGTGAAGCCACCAGTTGATGCGCCGGCATCTAAGCAGCGCCTACCTGCGACCAAAACGCCCGTGAAACTATCTAAAGCGCCCGCCAGCTTATGTCCACCCCGAGAGACAAAGGCATCTCGATCGCCAGCTAATTTGATAGATGTTTCGGCATCAACCATCGTGGCCGGCTTTGTCGCTGGAATTCCATTGACTAGGACAGATCGTGATTCAATGAGATCAGATGCGTTTTCACGAGAGCGAGCAAGTTCACGACGAACAAGTTCGGCATCTAAGCGAATCTTCATAAAATTAGTGCGCCGCTACAGACCATCGATAGCTGAGAGCGCATCGGCTAAGTTTTTGTGGATGGCTT
This sequence comes from Candidatus Planktophila sp., assembly GCA_040402335.1. GTDB lineage: Bacteria > Actinomycetota > Actinomycetes > Nanopelagicales > Nanopelagicaceae > Planktophila. The sequence continues at coordinate 3,611 of JBBAMX010000010.1, read as the reverse complement.
CAAAGCCGACGGCATGGGCGTTAACATCCATGGCATCGATCGCTTCAAGCTCATTGCGCACCGACTCCACAAGACCCTCTTGGCTTTGAAAACTATTCGAATCCATTACCTGCTCCATCCTCTCGCCAGCGATTTCTATCGATTTTTACTAGAGATATTTGTGGCCGATTTTTTTACCGCTGGTTTTTTTACGGCGGCTTTAGCCGGCGGCCTCTTGACTGAGGGGTTTTTTACGCTCGAGGAGGAGTTTAACAGTATCGATAGCCGAGCTACCTCTTCTTTGAGCGCTTCAAACTCCCCACGCTTGACGAATCCCATCTTTGAAACAGAGCGCTCGACCTCATCTTCGATCTTGACCTTCAACGCCTCGCCACCTTCGCGAATCCATTGATTCACGGCGGTCGCAACTTCGCCAGCTCCCTTATCGCCATCGGTAAGTTTGGAGAGGTAGGTTCGAAACGTAGAGAGAAAATCATGCGCCATGGGGTAAGCCTATCTATATCCGCTTAATCTCTAGCGCTTCAACCTGCCAGCGGCTTGCAACTCCCCCGGCCCCTTGCCAAAAGCGACGGTGCACCGATCCTGAAATCTCAACCCACTCATCGGCCTTGAGCTTTAGTGCATATCGCCGAGATTGGGCGCTCCATGCCCCGATCTCTAACGTATCGACACCCTTGCGCTTTTCACGCGAAACGACAAGGAGAAACTCGACGACCTTATCACCGCTCGGTAGAGATTTCTCAACTGCTTGGGCGCTCACGCGCCCCCGTAAAAGTAAGTCGTTGAGTGAGTAGTCCTCACTTATTGCCTTGTTGGCGCTCTGCTTTTTTACCTTCTCTTTTACAGTTATCTTCGTAACCATTTTAGATCCCCTCATAGTTGACTGAAGGTAGAAGATTTACAAAAGCATCTGACACAAAAAAACCCGAAGGAGACTGACTGTGAATAACTCTCCACGGCCAATCCCCCACAGGAATTTTCTGCTCTTAAAGACCTTAGCCAACAATTAAAGTAATAGGCACAGCCTTTAAAGCCTGACTCACAGGGCAGCCATCTTTCGCACTTTCGGCGGCGGCGGCAAATCCCGCACTATCAAGGCCTGGTACATCTCCACTGACGTGAATTCTTATCGCGGTGATACCCACTCCAGGTTGAAAATCCACTTCAACGCTTGTCCGCAGCTCTAAAGCCAGAACGCCAGCGGTTGCTAACCCATTTGCAAAGGCCATTGAAAAACAGGCGCTGTGGGCTGCAGCTAATAACTCTTCAGGACTCGTGACCCCATTTGCCTCTGCACTTCTTGCCGGCCAAGAGACTGGAAATGTCCCTACTTGAGAGGAGTTAAAGGTAACTTCTCCCTTACCCTCCAGGAGTGTTCCATTCCAAATTGTTGATGCATTTCGTGTTGTCGCCATTTACCGCCCCTTTATATTTGTGAGTTGATTAAAAAAACTATCGAATATCAGAATTGAACCGAGTGAGTCATCGCCCCATCTACTACAAGATTAGTCCCTGAGATTCGTGAAGCACGAGGACTCGACAGAGTTAACACTGCATAAGCCTGTTCTTCAGGAGTTCCCATCCGGCCCGTTGGATTGCCCGCTAATATCCGTGCAAAACTTTCTGGATCTTCCATGTCAATCCGGTTCAGAATCCCACCATCAAAATAAGTATTTCCAGGTGAGACCGTGTTGGCTCGGATATTTTTTCCAGCTAGTGAAGTTGAGAGATAGGCCGTGTACGCGATTATCGCCGCCTTCGTTGTGGAATACGGACCCATAGCCCCATCGAGTTCAAGCGCGGAGGCACTTGAGATATTGACTATCGAAGCGTTTGCACTCTTTTCAAGGTATGGAATAGCCGCCTTGCAGGTACGAACAGTATGCATCAAGTCGACATTAAGATTGGAGTTCCAGGACTCTTCCGTATCAACAAGTGCAAGAGCGCTCACATTGCAAATGACAATGTCGATTCCTCCTAAAACTTGCGCCGAGTTATGCACCCACGCTTCTAGCGTTAAGGGATCCGCAACATCTACAGTTGAACCCAGAATTTTAGGACCAAGGCTTGAAAACTCTCTTTCCACGCGCGCTACGTCCTCTGCATTTCGGGCACAGAATGCGACATTTGCGCCCTCCTCCAAGAACGCTTGCACTACCGCCCGTCCGATGCCCCTACTTCCACCAGTAACGATTGCGTTTAACCCGGAAAACTTTAGATCCAATTTAATTCCAATCTATTAGCTAAACGAAACAGGAATGAAACCTGTTTCTGCCTTAATCCTATTCTGATTTTAATAAACTACTTCATATGCAATGTATTTTCGTAAATAAGGATTAGGAACGCTCATCGGCATCGGTTAACTCATCAACGTCCAACGCGGCACACTTTTCAAACCACTCACGTGCCTCTTTGGTACGACCTGCAGCATCTAATGCATCGGCATATGCATAGCGAAGGCGCACTGCCCAATCTTCACTCTCGTTTGACAAATCTTTACATGTCAATGTAACAACCGCAGCATCGAGCTCGCCTAAATCACGTCTGGCACCAGATGCAACAATTCGCATCTCAATCTCTTCAGCCTTTGCAAGCCGTTTAACTTCAGGAGAACCCGCAAGCGCTAATGCTTTAAGTGGATTACCTAAACCGCGTTCGCAATCGGCCATGACGGGCCACATCGTTACATCTCCGGAGATTCGGTTAGCGGCACGGAGTTCTTTTAAAGCAATCTCATAAAAACCTGCCCGATATGCAGCCAGGCCTGCCGATTCACGAACAACTGCCAAGCGCCCAGCATGGTGAGCCGCAGCGACGCCATGTTTGTGTGCAAGAAGAGGATCACTATCGGCGTAAAGGGCTAAGCACTCTAAATGTCGTGCAACTACTTTTGCATTCTCTGGAGAGAGTGAAAGCAGTTCTGCTCGTAAAGATTTATCGAGCTCCTCCCCCGTAATCTCCTCAGGGATATCGGGTTCAAAGATTCGTGGACGTAAACGCGATTGATCGCGATCCATGGGAGCAGGTCTTGTGCCGCGTGAATCAGAGCCATCACGTGTCTGTCGAGGTGCACCAGGGCGCGATGTCGCTCCGCCGCGTGCTGGTAAATCTTCACGACGACGTTCGGAGTTCGGTCCTGTTGGTTTTCTATCGCCGGTAGATGGGCGAGATGATGAAGGACGTCCAGAGGATGAACGCGGATTTGATGGACGATCAGATGGTGGACGTGAGTTCCTACGCTCTTCCATTTGGATCTCCTCTATTTTTATTTTTGAGTATTACAAACTTTCATTAGGAACTTTACTTCACGGGAAATAAAAAAGGGGCGCTCGTGAAAGCGCCCCTTTTTATAAAAGAAGTCCGGCGACGTTCTACTCTCCCACAAGGTCACCCTTGCAGTACCATCGACGCTGAGAGGCTTAACTTCCGGGTTCGGAATGGGACCGGGTGTTTCCCTCTCGCTATGGTCGCCGAAACGCTATTGAGTTTTCGGTCTAAACGAAAAGGGGTCAAAACCTTTTCGTTGATCGTGGATCTCGAGACCGTATCTCGAGAGCCACACAGTGGACGCGTAGCAACTTTGTAGTTAAATCCTCGGCCTATTAGTACCG
>JBBAMX010000009.1:14936-62363 GCA_040402335.1 Candidatus Planktophila sp. | reverse complement strand
ACTTTTGCCACCGAGCTCTAGGGCGACCTGTTTCATATTTGATTCCGCGGCGTACTGCAACATTTTGCGTCCAACTGCCGGACTTCCAGTGAACGCTATCTTTGCAACATCGCTATGTTGAGCAAGTGCACGACCGGCTTGGCTACCTAATCCAGGAACAACGTTAAAGACTCCAGCGGGAAGTCCCGCCTCAATAGCTAACTCTGCTAACCGTAATGTGCTCAGAGGTGAGTTTTCGGCGGGCTTTACAACAACGCTATTTCCCATCGCAATGGCCGGAGCCAACTTCCAACTTGAAATCATCAATGGGTAGTTCCAAGGCACCACTGCGCCAATTACTCCCAGTGGCTCGCGAGTAATCATGGCCAAAGCGTTTCTCGGGGCAGGTGCGATTTCATCATAAGTTTTATCCAGAGTCTCGGCGTACCAAGAAATTACCCGAGCCGCATTGGGGATATCTACAGATAGTGCATCACTTATCGGCTTACCTGTGTCAACTGCTTCAAGCAGTGCTAACTCTTCCTTGTTTTCAAGGACTAAGGCCGACCACTCCAACATAATTTTTTTCTTATCGCGTGGGTTCAGCTCTCGCCAAGTACCCGTATCAAATGCTCGTTTTGAGGATTTTACTGCGCGATCTACATCTTCAACATCACCAGCGGCGATATTGATAATTAAGCGATCATCACTTGGGGCAATATCTTGAAATGTCTCACCGGATGCGGCATCAACAAACTGGCCATCTATAAAAATCTTCGAATGTGGTTTTAGTTCAAGGGCTCGCTGGTGCCAATCTATAGTTTCAGACATATCCTTGATGTTACCCCTTTACTACCCGATAAGAGGCAAGCATCGGATCGGTGGCGTATGCGATGCGAACGCCTGCAGCTTTTGCAGCCGCTAAGCCATCGACGATTGCCAACGTTAAGACCTCACCGGGTGCAACTACTGCAACACCTGGTGGATAGGGTGCGATTAAATCGGCGCTGATGCGATCAACTGCAAGACCCGCACTTATCATCTCGGTCTCGGCGAAGTATGCATCACGAATCGAGATTGCAACCTCTGGTACTACCGACCAACTTAACGATGTGGCGCTCGCGCGCGGTGAGCCAGCTGCGAGTTTAAGGATCGGGATTAAGACTTGAGCTAAAATTTCGAAATCTTCGCGCGAGTCGGCCAACGTTGCCAAAAAGACAACTGTGTCGCTATCGGCCATTTCAACCCGAATCAACTGAGCCTGCAGCGCTTTTTCAATCTCAATGCCCGAGGCCCCCAATTGATTAGCGCGTAGAACTAACTTTGTTGGATCAAATCTGCCGAGCGGAAAATCATGTGGATTTAAAAAAATAGGTAATTCAAAGTGCGACTGAACAGTGGTTTTAAAGTTTTCTATCTCTTTTACGAGCCGAGCGATTAACTCTTCGCCCCTTGTCTCTAAAAGTGCACGGCAGCCATCGATAGATGCAAGCGGGGCACCGGCTGGCGAAGTTGTGTGGGTCGTCTCAAAACTGGCTTCAATACGATCAAGTTTTAAATACCTCCCTTGAGCAATCAGTAGCGCCGATGCGCTGTAACCAGGTAGGGCTTTATGAGTACTCGTTATCAATGCATCAGCACCTACCTGTAAACAATGCGCAGGTACGCTGGGAGAAAAACCAAAGTGTCCACCCCAAGCCGCATCGACGATTACTGGAATTTCATGAGCATGCGCTGATTCAACTAAGGCAGCTAGATCCGACAACGTCCCGAGATAGCCCGGTTCGGTTAATAAGAGAGCAACTGGTTTTTGTGCGATAGATTTTTCAAACTCAGCTAGTGGAACTCCGATTGGTACTCCTGTTTTCAAATCGATCTCTGGTGAAAGCCAGATTGGCTCTAAACCTGCAAGAACTAATGCACTTAACACTGATCGGTGCGCGGTACGAGAGACCGCGATTTTGTTGCCTGGCTTTCCAAGGGCCAAGATAATCGCTTGATTTGCATGGGTAGATCCACCCGTTGAAAATCGCGCATAGTCGCCTCCCCATAATCGCGCAGCCAGGCCTTCAGCCTTTTTTAAGGTTTGATTGGTCAATTTAATCTCATCCAGGCCACCGTATAAAGGCGTATCGCTATCGACGACTAAACCGAGCCCAGCATCTAAGCGAGAGGCTCGCTGCTTATGGCCCGGGATAGTAAAGGGCCGACGCTCGCTCTCGAAGTAGGAGAGATAAGCATCAAGCAACGGTGCGCAAACTCTCAGTGAACTCATGGGATTAGCCTAACTTCTGGGGGCGAGCAAGCGAAATAAGGCCTTAGACTTTATTCATGACTACATTGACTAATCTCACCCAAGAACGCCGTCTGGTCACCGCAATTCCGGGGCCAAAATCTACCGAGGCGTTAAAGCGCCGCAGTGAGGCGACATCTGGGGGATTGGGCATGGCGATGCCAGTGATCATTGAACGGGCTAGCGATGCGATTCTGCTAGATATAGATGGCAACCAGATTATCGATCTTGGCTCAGGCATCGGTGTCGTGAACGTTGGAAACTCTGCTAGTCGAGTTGTTGATCGCGTCATCGAACAGGTTCAGGCATTTACCCACACCTGTTTTACGGTCGCTCCATATATGAACTACATCGAAGTCTGCGAAAAGTTAAATGCAATGACTCCTGGCAGCCATAAGAAGAAATCACTTCTCGTAAACTCTGGTGCAGAAGCCGTTGAAAATGCAATCAAAATTGCACGCTATTACACCAAGCGTCAGGCCGTAGTTGTATTTGAGCATAGCTATCACGGGCGTACTAACTTAACGATGGCTATGACGGCTAAAAATATGCCCTACAAAGATGGATTTGGTCCATTTGCCCCTGAGGTTTATCGCGTACCCATGCCATATTCATTTCATTGGGTGGGAGATCTTGCGAAGATCACTGAAGAGGCAATTGAAATGGTCACTTCAAAGATTGAGAAAGAGATCGGGGCTCACAACGTCGCTGCGATTATTATTGAACCAATTCAAGGTGAGGGTGGATTCATTGTTCCACCTCGCGGCTTTATGCCGGCGCTCTCAAAATACTGTACTGATAACTCAATTGTATTTATCGCCGATGAGGTTCAAACCGGCTTTGCCCGCACCGGACATATGTTTGCCGTTGAAAATGAAAATGTTGTGCCAGACATGATGGTGACGGCTAAGGGTATTGCCGGTGGGCTTCCATTGGCTGGAATTACTGGTCGCGCCGAAATCATGGACGCGGTTCATGCAGCAGGACTCGGTGGAACATTTGGTGGCAATCCAATCTCGTGTGCCGCCGCCCTGGGTGCACTTGAGACGATGGAGGCCGAAGATCTTGTGGCCCGTGCGCAACATATTGGAACGCTACTTTCGGCCTCACTTCATGCACTCGCAAAGAAATACCCAATTATCGGTGAAGTTCGTGGCCGCGGTGCCATGCAAGCAATTGAATTAGTCGAGGCCGGAACTAAAAATCCAAATACTGCCGCGATGAACGCAGTAGTAAAATACGCCCAGAGTCAAGGTGTTTTAGTTTTGACCGCTGGAACGTATTCAAATGTGATTCGCTTTTTACCACCACTGGTCATTAGTGATGAGTTATTACTCGATGCCATGAGCGTGCTTGAAGCGGGCTTTGCCTCGCTAACTAACTAGCTGCACAGGAATTGGTAAATTAGCTTTCAAGTTTGTAGCCAAGACCACGGATTGTCTGGATAAGAACTGGATTAGCCGGGTCGGCCTCAATTTTTGCGCGTAAGCGCTTGATGTGGACATCGAGAGTCTTCGTATCGCCAAAGTAATCGCCACCCCACACCCGGTCAATGAGTTGTGAGCGAGTTAGCACCCGCCCAGAGTTTCGCATCAAGAACTCAAGAAGTTCGAACTCTTTCAAAGGCAGCGCAATTGCAACGCCCTTATTAGATGCTTGATGGCGTGCGGTGTCTAATTTAATAGTTCCGACAGTGATGACTTCCAACTCCCCATGTAACTCATCATCACTGACACCACGTCGAAGCACTGCTTTTATCCGTGCGATTAATTCACGGGATGAGTAGGGCTTTGTTACGTAATCATCGGCGCCGATTTCTAGTCCAACGACCTTATCGATTTCAGCATCTTTAGCGGTCACCATGATTATAGGAACTTGAGAAGTTGTACGAATAGTCCGGCAGACATCTACCCCCGAAATCTCTGGGATCATTAAATCTAAGAGAATTAAATCCGCCCCCTCACGTGCAAAGGTTTCCAAGGCCGCCCGGCCATCTTCGGCGATCACAACATCAAATCCCTCTTTGCCAAGAAGAAATGCGAGTGCTTCCGAAAATGAACTCTCATCTTCAACGATCAATATTTTGCTCATTAGATACCTTCAGTTTGTGATTCATGGATAGGAAGGCGAAGCGAAAAAGTGCTACCAACATTTTCAACACTCCAGAGAGTTACTTCGCCACCGTGTTTTGAGGCAACGTGTTTTACTATGGAAAGTCCTAAGCCGGTACCGCCAGTGGCCCTTGAGCGGGCCGGGTCGACCCGATAAAAGCGTTCAAAAATTCTCTCCTGTTCCGACTCATTAATTCCAATTCCTTGATCGGTTACTAAAATATCTACGATTCCATCTTTTATAATTGTTGAAATCGAAACTTTGGTAGCCTCTGGTGAATAGTTAATAGCGTTTTCAATTAAATTATGAACGGCCATAATTAATTGGTCACGATCTCCTAAAACTTTTAATGGCGTTGTCTTAGCATAAGTCACAGTGATATTTCGATTATCTGCTGGGATCTGACATTGATCCATCGCTTCACGAATCAAATATTCGACACTTACCTCTTGCGGAAGTTGTAAAGGATCAGAGTCCTGAACACGGGATAAGTTAATTATCTCTTGAACTAAATCAGTCAGCCGCTTGGCTTCGGACTGCATACGGGTGGCGAACTTTACGACCGATTCAGGATCATCCTTTGCTCCTAAAACGGCTTCACTGAGCAGTGATAAGGCACCAATGGGCGTTTTTAGTTCGTGAGAAATATTTGCAACGAAGTCACGTCGGACATCATGGACCCGCTGGGCCTCACTTTCATCGCTGACCAATACCAAAACAAGATCATCCTTGGTTAGGGGAAGTACTTTTATAGTGAACTCATGTTTACCCTCACCGATGGGACCGCGAGGGAATTCGATTTTTCCAACTTGCTGGCTGTGGGTACGACGCACGACCCGGATCGTTGCAAGTAGCTCAGGGCTTTGAATCTTGCCATCTTTTAATACGCCTAAAATCTCGATTCCAGGGGTCGTGAAGATAGGAATCTCACCAGGGGCTACGATCAGGGAGTCTTCATCCAGCAAATTTAGAGTTTCCAGCAGCATATCTGGCAAAGTGCGATCATTTACTTCGCCTGAGTCCCTGCGCAAGAACTTCATGCGATAACTCTATAGGCTCAAAACACCAGTTTACCTTCCGTTCACTCAATCAATGCTCTCTATTCATCATCTCCACATAGGTTTTGGCCATGCCCCTCATTAGATCTGCTTTCCAGGACGAGCTCGATAACATCTCGCAATCCTTAATTGACTTAAGTGCGATGGTTTCACAAGCGATGCTAAAAGCGACCGATGCGATCTTAAACTGCGATCTAAAACTTGCCGAAGAGATAATTGCAACAGATGAAAGTATCGATCTTATCCAACATGAAATAGATGCAAAGATCATCGACGTCATTGCTCGGCAACAGCCGGTCGCTTCGGATTTGCGCGCACTCGTAACGGCGCTTCGAATGGGATCTGATCTTGAGCGCATGGGAGATTTAGCCCATCACGTGGCAAAAATCGCCAGACTTCGACACCCCGTATGTGCAGTAGTACCAGAGCTGGTTACTACGGTAACCAAGATGGGCTCAGTGGCGATTGCGATCACGGATAAAACAGTGGTGGTGCTTGCAACCAGAAATATTGAGTTGGCGCGCGAAGTCGAACGAGATGATGATGAGATGGATGAGCTACACCGTCAACTCATTGGAACTCTCATTGAACCTGGCTGGAAGTATGGAATTGAGACGGCCATTGATTTAACGCTGCTAGGAAGATATTACGAGCGCTACGCAGATCACGCTGTTTCAATTTCACGTCGGGTTTATTTTCTTGTAACTGGCGAGTTCGCATAAATCATGTCGACTCTAGAAATCGAAACGCCAGCTCGCCGAATAATTACAACCAGACCGCGGCTCTCAGATCGAATTTTTCGTGGCGTAGTCACTGCCGGAGGTTTATTCTCACTATTGATTCTAGGATTGATTGCATTGTTCCTGGGGTTTAGAGGTTTCCAAGTTTTGCGACAGGAGGGTATCGGCTTTATCACTCATTCGGATTGGTCGATCACAACCGATGATGCGGGAAATGTAACTCAAAGTCATTTTGGATTAGCCGCGATGCTCGTTGGAACCATCCTTTGTTCTTTCATTGCGGTAGTTATCGCCCTCCCTATCTCGGTTCTATCCGCACTTTTTCTCAACTTTTACGCTCCGAACTGGCTAAAAAAAGCTTTAATCACGGTGATCGACATGATGGCTGCCTTTCCATCGATCCTCTTTGGTATTTGGGGATTCCTAGTCTTAATGCCGACGGTCGAGTATTGGTCCAAGCTTCTGCATCTTTATCTGGGCTTTATTCCGCTTTTTTCTATGAAGGTGCCGGTATTCACGCGCTCCCCATTTGTTGCAGGTGTTGTCTTAGCAACCATGATTATTCCAATCATCACTTCTATTTCGCGGGAGATATTTTCCCAAGCTCCGCTCGATCGCATTCAGGCGGCATATGCACTAGGGGCAACCCGTTGGGCCATGATTAAAGCGGTTGTAATTCCGCATGGGCGCAGTGGAGTGATAGGTGGCGCAATGTTAGGACTAGGGCGTGCGATGGGAGAGACGGTTGCGGTATTTTCCGTTCTTAATATTGTCTTCCAAATAAATTGGCAGATGTTATTGGGTGCAGGAGGAAACGTTGCTTCATTAATAATTTTAAAGTTCGGTGATGCCAGTCTGTATGAGATTAAAGCCTTAATGGCCGCTGGCCTAGTTCTATTTTTATTAACTCTGGCCGTTAACGGCGCTGCAAATCTGATCGTCAAATCAACTGGAAAGTCGGGCCGATGAGTATTGTGAAAACTCCAGCGCCCACAAAGCCTTGGAAAGCTTCGCACAGCCAACGCTCCATCGATATCGCACTCGTTTCCTTTGCATTATTGACTGCATTCGCAGTAGTTACCCTCACCTCCATAAAAGGCAAGCTCGCATTCTTTGCTATATCCGCGATTACTTACGCCACGATTACTGCGATCTATAAAGCGCGTCAACGTGGGAGCGCCGCCGCTAAGGATGCAGTAGTTAACTCACTTGTGGCTATCGGGTCGATTGCCACAATTATTCCAGCGGCCAGCATTGTAGCTACCGTAGTTAAAAAAGGTCTACCAGGGATAAGTCTTGGCTTATTCACAAATGACATGGCGCTTTCCACCCCAACTGATCCACTGCGCAGCGGTGGCCTGCTGCACGCGATTACAGGAACACTCAGCTTAGTAATAGTGGCACTTATTTTGAGTGTGCCAATTGGAATTTTAACGGCACTGTACCTGACTGAGGTTAAGGGGCGTTTTACCGCGCCTATTCGCTTTCTAGTACAGGCGATGAGTGGGGTTCCATCTATCGTCGCTGGACTTTTTATTCTCTCAAGTGTTCTTTACACAATCACTAAGGCTTACTCAGGATTCATGGGCTCACTCGCATTGACGATATTAATGATTCCAACAATTGCACGTACCTCAGAAGAGGTTCTAAATTTAATTCCAAATGATTTGCGTGAAGCCGGCACCGCCCTTGGTGGAACTCAATGGCGGACCGTTGCCATGATTGTTTTACCCGCGGCAAAAAGCGGCCTAGTCACTGCGATTATCTTAGGTGTAGCTCGAATTGCTGGTGAAACCGCACCCATACTTTTGTTAACCGGCGGCGGCGATAAAGTGAACCCCGACGTCTTTCATGGCCCAATGGGTTCGCTGCCATATTACATCTGGAAATCATTTAACGCTGGCTCACCCGAAGCGATTACTCGCGCATGGGCTGGACTGTTAGTACTTGTTGGTCTGGTTTTATTTTTCTTTACCTCTGCCCGCTTTTTATCAAGTAGGAAGAGTTCTAAACAATGACCTCACATGAGAGCGAGAATGAGAAAATGGATACTTCAGTGCAAACGAGCTCGTTGGCCGATATCGCCCAAGTAAAGCCTGTGAAATCACCTGGTACTCGTGTCATGGGGACCGGACTTGAGACCCGAGGGGTGCACGCCTGGTTTGGAAAGCATCATGCACTTTCAGATATCTCCCTTGATTTTGCCGCCGGGAGCGTTACGGCATTGATCGGCCCTTCGGGCTGCGGTAAATCGACCTTCATCCGCACCATAAACCGTATGCATGAATTTATTCCGGGGGCGGCGATGGCAGGTGAGGTCTTGCTCGATGGAAAAGATGTTTACGCCCCAGGCATCGATGTGACAAAGATTCGGCTGCAGATCGGAATGGTCTTTCAAAAACCAAATCCATTTCCTTCTATGACGATCGGTGAAAATGTTTTATCTGGTTTGAAGTTAGCGCAGATCAAAGTTGAAAATAAAAGTGATTTGCTTGAGGAGTCCCTTGAGCGTGCGGGATTATGGAGTGAAGTAAAGGATCGCCTAGGTGCTCATGGCGGATCACTCTCTGGTGGGCAGCAACAGCGTCTGTGTATTGCGCGGGCATTAGCGGTTCGCCCCCAAGTTATTTTAATGGATGAGCCGTGTTCGGCTCTAGATCCAGGATCAACACTTCGAATTGAAGAGACAATCCGTCATCTCTCTGACTCAATGACAATTATTATTGTTACTCACAATATGCAGCAGGCGGCGCGCGTCTCTGACTACACCGCTTTTTTCTTATCCGATGGTGGCCCTGGTCAGATGATTGAGGTCGCTCCAACGAGCGAAATCTTCTCCCGCCCGCAGGACAAGCGAACTGAAAACTATGTGACTGGGAGATTTGGTTAATAATTAACCTGCTGTTCACTTAATTGTTATGCCCCGTTTGGTTATTAATACATCCGTGTTTACTTAGAAATATTACCTTTGCCTTTGAACAAGTGTCATTACTTTCAAAGGGGAGAAAATTGAGAATTTCTAAGTTCGCGAAGGTTGCAACAATTGCACTCGCGTTTGGTTTAATTGCAGGTTCACCTGCATATGCAGTTGATTTGCAGGGCTCTGGTTCATCTTTCGCAGCGCTTCTCATCGAAGGTTGCAAGGCTGGCTTTGCCGCAAGCAATTCAGGTGCTAACACATATGTTTACGCCTCATCTTCATCAGGTACAGGACAAGCAAACTCAGATAAATCAATCGGTGATTTCTGGATGTCCGACGGTGCATACACCGCAGCTACAAAGCGTTCAACTTTAATTCACGTCCCGCTAGTTGCAGCACCGATTGCAATTTTGTATAACTTGCCATCAAAGACAACTTTGCAGTTATCTGCGGCAACAATCGCTGGAATCTTTGGTGGAACGATTACACGTTGGAACGATCCAGCGATCGTTGCCGATAATAACCGTTCAACTACTAAGACAGTTTATAAATTAGATGCTAATGGAAATCCAAAGAAAGATGCTCAGGGCAGCCCAATCGTTCTACGTACTCAGAGCATCACTGGCCACTACACCCTGCCAGATAAAGCGATCACAGTTATCTATCGCTCAGACTCTTCTGGTACTTCGCAGAACTTCACAAACTTTATGAATAAGTCAGCTCCAACAGTGTGGACAAAGTCTGCCGGTAAAGTATTTAAGGATGGCTTCCCTGGAGATATCAACTCACTGACAAATCTAGGTCGAGTAGTAGGAGATAAATCATCAAGTGGCGTAGCCCAACTTGCCGGTAAAACTCCTTACTCAATTACTTACGCAGAGGTAAACTATGCCGTAGCCAATAACTTAAAGATTGCAAATGTTATCAATCCAGCGGGTTCATCGGTTGTGCCAGACTCTGCCGGAGTCGCTGCGTTCTTGGCATCGGCAACCCAAGATGCAAATGGATACTTATCATTTGACTTCGCAACTAAGGAGAAAGGCGCCTATCCACTAGGTATCGTCTCCTATCTTCTCGCCGATACTGCCTATCCAGATAAGACCAGGGCCGTAGCGGTTAAGGCATATGCCAACTACGTCCTGAGCAGCAAGTGCTCCAAAGATGTCGGTGCAGCCTTAGGATTTTCAGTGATTGACGGAAATCTTTTGAAGAAGTCGCTCGCCCAGGTCGCAAAGATAGGTTAAAAGGCTCAAAAAGTTCGAGAGGGAGTGACCCCCACCGATTCGGTGGGGGTCACTTTTTGTTATCAGTAAATTTCATTGCTTCAAATCCGAGCCATCAAGAACTAGAGGGGGCTAAATGTTGCCCGAAACTCGCTAGATAGGGCAGAATTTCATTACCAAAGACGGTCGGTATGGGGCAGGTCGACTCCTCGTACTCCGGCTTTACCTACCCTCGAGGAGATTAAATGAAAACTCGCTTGAAAGCTCGCACTGCCCTGGCAGCCGCGGCAGTAGTAGCAGTTACGGGTGCGATGTTTGTGCCTGCACAAGGCGCAAATAAGACAACGATTGTTATGCAGGAACCATCTGCGATGACATCGCTTAATCCATCAACTTCAAATGGAAATCTCGTCACTAATGATGACATTGCATATTTCCAAAGCTTTGGATTCACATATACATCGAGTGAAAAGAAGCTAGTACAAAATACAAAGTTTGGTACTTACAAAGTTGTTAAGAACTCGACTAAAGACTTTCGGGTTGAGTACACGATCAATCCCAATCTGATTTGGTCAGATGGAACTCCGATTACCGCCGATGACCTGCTATTAAGCCACGTCACAGGTTCAAATGCCTATTCGAAAAAAGCCGGACTTGGCGATCCAGATGATCCTAAGAATCTTCCAGCCTTCGACTCAGGTGGCTACGGCGGCGTATACGCAGCGCATATCGTTGGTATGCCTGTTATGTCAGCAGATCATATGAGTATGACTTATCAATACGATGTGAAGATCGCTAACTGGGATTATTACGCTCCTGGTGCATTTCCAGTTCATACATTGGAGCTACTTGCTGAGGGCAAAAAAGCCCTTGGAAGCGTTGCTGAGAATAAAGCGGCAGCCGCTAAGTTCACCGATGATGTAACAAAGATGAACACCGCCTCATTGAAGGCAATGGGTAAGGTCTGGTCAACTGCCTATGACATTACAACCATCAACGGCAGCACTAACCCACTCCTGCTCGTTGGAAATGGTGACTTCAAAATAGAGAGCGCGGTCGATAATCAGAGCGTAACCCTGGTCGTTGATCCAAAGACAAACGGAATCTCGGGACCGAAGGCAGAAGGCTTCACAAAGATGATCTTCCGTTTTGATGTCTCTGACTCTGCCGCCCCTCAAGCACTTGCAAATAAGGAGATTGATCTTTACCAAGGTCAGGTAACTCCCGATGCAGTTGCTCAGCTCAAAACAATTAAGGGCGTGAACCTCATTGGTGGAAATCAAGCTACCTTTGAGCAGATCTCACTTCGTACAGCTGCGGCAGCTGGCCAAACCGATGTCTACAAGGGTCCATTCACAAATCCATTGGTACGTAAGGCATTTTTGCTTGCATACCCACGTGAAGAGATTCTTGCTAAGTTGATTGCACCAGTTGTGCCAACTGCCAAGGTACTGAACTCACGATTTGTTATGCCTGATCAAGGCACAGCCTTCGACACGATGGTTTCAGCAAATGGTTCATCGGTATTTACAGCCGGAACACAGGCATCACGTACAGCAGAGGCGCTTCGCATCATGAAGTCTGTCTATGGAAGCGATGTCTCGACTAAGCTCGTTGCTGTAAATATGGACTACAAGAACTCAGCTCGTCGTATCGATGCATTCACAATCGCACAGGCTGGTCTTGCAAAGGCCGGCTTCAAGCTCACAGGTGCACCAAATCCAAAGTGGTCTTCGATGCTTGATTTGACAGTATATGACGTAGCGATGTTTGCCTGGGGCGCAGGATTGCCCGTTCAAAAGGGTGACTGCGGTCAGATTCAGTCAAAGGTTGGAAACAACCACTTCGGTTGGAATAGTGCGGAGATCGATTCGCTCTGTTCTTCACTTCAAGGCGCTGCCATGACAGAGGCTACGAAGAATCGTGTCTGGGTTCAGACCGAGCGTAAACTGATGACAAACTACTGGACGCTAGGTCTCTATCAGTGGCCATCGCTTACCGTGGTTAACTCAGAGCTCTCTGGCGTCAAGCCTTCAGCGGTAATCCCAAACCTAGTTTGGAATTTCTGGGAGTGGCACTTCTAAATAACATAAGTACTTAAGTTATTTAGGTCAGGCATATAGTTCGTGCAGTAGAGCCGTGGAGATTTGGATGGAAATTCAGTCTCCACGGCTTGCTGTTACCAAATAGCCTTACTATTTTAAGTGGTTTTAGAGTCTTGTTTAAAGAAATAGGGAGATTAGAAATTGATTGCTTACATCATGAGACGACTGGGAACGCTCGTAGTGATTCTCTTTGGCTCAAGCTTCCTGCTTTATAACTTAACTGCCATTTCGGGTGATCCAACTGAAAACCTACGCTTTAGTACCGACCCTAAGGCCGCCTACCAACTGCACTCACTGATCCGTCAGTTGCAGTTAGATGTGCCACCACCGCTCAGATACTTTCTCTGGCTAAAAGGTATTGTGGCAGGCTTAGTCGGAAAACTAGATATGGGATTAACTCGTGATGGTCACGCAGTCACAACCCGTCTTATTCAGGCGATTCCTACAACTTTTCGCTTAGTAACTATCGCCGCCTTGATTGCACTAGTTCTTGGAATTATTTTGGGCATTATCACGGCGCTTCGCCAATACAGCCGCTTTGATTACGTCGTTACATTCTTCTCATTTTTAATGTTTTCGCTTCCAATATTCTGGGTCGCAGTACTTCTAAAGCAGTTCCTAGCGATTCGTTTTAATGACTTTTTGGCTAATGCAAAAATTCCGCCGCTCTGGATTCTCGTATTTGCCACTGTAACCGCTGTATTTTGGGCGGGAGTTATAGGCGGAGAGCGCAAGCGCTTCTATCGAGTGCTAGGGACGGCTTTTGCATCCTCAGCAGTTGCACTTGAGAGTCTAAATTTGCTTAACTGGTATTCGAATCCACGACTTGGAATATTTGTCACTTCAATCGCATCAGTTGGAATCGCTTTTGGAACAACAGCCGTGTCAGTAGGGCTAGAAATGAAGAGCGCACTGAAAGCCTCACTCGCCATGGCAGGTGTGACAACGATTCTTTATTATCCACTTCAAACTCTATTTAATCACGATACTAATTTTAAAGTTTTATCTGGGCTTGTGATACTTACAGTTCTCACTGCAATCGGATTTAGCCGCTACTTCGCCAAAATCGACCGTCGGGTAGTCACTCGTACGACGATTATTTCAGGGCTTTTTATGGGATTCCTAGTCTTTATCGACCGCATGATGCAAACATGGGGACCGTACAATCAGATGGAGGGGGTAAATGGCCGACCCATCCCAACAATTGGAGAGGGAAACCCACAACTTACATCACATGATTTCTGGATCACAACTCTTGATCGCGGAGTGCACCTATTTTTGCCAACAATTGCACTCACTTTAATCTCATTCGCCGGATATATCCGTTTTTCACGCGGAACTTTGCTTGAAGTATTAAATCAAGATTATATTCGTACAGCGCGCGCTAAAGGACTTTCCGAGCGCACCGTGATTGTGCGCCATGCCTTACGAAATACGATGATTCCATTGACAACTATTATCGTCGTAGATCTAGCAGGCATTATCGGCGGTGCAATTATTACCGAAAGAGTTTTCGGTTGGCATGGAATGGGAACGCTTTTCAATGAGGCGATTAACACTCTGGATCTCAATTTGTTGATGGGCGTATTCTTTTGTACCGCATCACTTTCTGTACTTGCAAACTTGGTTGCGGACTTACTGTATTCAGCACTCGATCCGCGAATTCGTGTTGGAGGAGGTAAGTAATGATATTTAAGCGAAAAGAAGTGGCCGAGCTTGGGATTGATGCTGCAGAAAATGCCATTCTCAATCAAGAAGTTGTAGGTTTAAGCCAGCGCCAAATAGTTCTTGCCCGCTTTTTCCGTCACCGTGCGGCCATGATTTCAATTGTCTTGCTAGTGGTACTTGTTCTCATTGTTTTTTCGGCAGTTGATTTTAGTTTAGGGCCAATCACGCTTCATGGCTGGTGGAAGTATTCAATTATAGATACTCCAGATCTAATCACTAAAGGCTGTCCAGGCTTTAGCATTGGCTGCCCGACGTTGACCTTGAATCCTTTCAGTAGCCATTTCGGCTTAGGGGAGCACCCATTTGGTCAAGATGATGTCGGGCATGATTACTTTGCATTAGTCATGCGGGGGGCGCAACGTTCAATGCTTGTTACGCTCATTATTGGCTTCTTGGCTGGAACCATTGGAACCATCATCGGATCTATTGCGGGCTTTTACCGCGGAAGAATCGATAATGTTTTAATGCGCTTTGTAGATTTCTTAATCACTATCCCATCAATCATTATCGGTTCTGTTATTGGATATCACTTTGGAAATCTAGGAGCCAGTTTTCTAGCCTTCTATCTTGGATTATTCGCCTGGACCGGCCTATCCCGCTTAGTGCGTGGTGAGTTTTTGACACTTCGCGAACGTGATTTTGTTGATGCCGCACGAGTCGCGGGTGCTTCTAATCGTCGAATTATCTTTAAGCATATTTTACCGAACGCAGTTGGCGTGATCATCGTCTCCGTGACGCTCTTAATGTCCGGTGCTATTTTACTTGAAACCGCGCTCTCCTACCTTGGTTTTGGCGTTGTAGCCCCAGATGTTTCTCTCGGACTGCTCATCTCTAAGTATCAAGATGCCTTCACCACCCGTCCTTGGCTTTTCTGGTATCCAGGATTCTTTATTGTTTCAATTGCCTTGTCGATTAACTTTATCGGAGATGGCTTACGAGATGCTTTTGATCCCCGTCAGCGACGTCGTATCAGTAAAAGAGATCGTGCCCGGGCAAGTGAGATCAAGCGTGAGCGCGAGGCTATTTGATGCGAATTAAAGATGGATCAAAATCCCAAAACATAAAAAGTCAGAGCCAAAATCAGAGTTACGATTGCAATCGTCGCTCCGCCATAATTAATACGGACGTGGCTTTCACAACCTTGAATCTCTCCTTTTCGAAAGTTTTCCAGGTAAGTTCTAGCAAAATAGGCGGCTGCGCCGGCGTCGCTACGCGGAGAATCTCCCGGTCTGATCTGCCCGGTCTCCCCGACACCCAGACCACGAATCTCACTGGGATGAACCGAACGCGAGTGATATCGACTGGGAGCTGGGGCGCCCCAAGCGAAAATATTTTTTCCACCAACGCTGATAGACATTGTGTATTTGGTCTCGATGCTTTCAATCCGATGCCAGCCAATTTGAATAGTTTGCAAAGGGTTTGTGATGATAATTCCTTCATCACCGAAGCTAACTTTGGGTCTCAAGAAGAGAAGGTAGGCACAAGTGCCAATGAACATTCCCCAAGCGGCAGCAACGATGACCGCTTTTGTGCTGTGAGAGGCAAACGAGGCGGCAACCTCACCGGCAATAATGAAGTAGCTAACACCGGCCGAGACGTAGACCGTTCTTGGACGATAAATCATCGTGTTATTCACTCAACCATCTTGCCACAATCTTTATCTCAGAAAGGCTTATGACGATGAGTGATGCAGTTCTAAAAGTTCAAGACTACACAGTGGAGTTCTGGGTAGATGGAACCTGGTATCCAGCGGCCGTATCTATGAATTTTGAAATTCAAGCAGGCAAGGTTTTGGCCATTGTTGGTGAATCCGGCTCTGGGAAATCCACCACGGCTATGGGAATCATGTCCCTATTAGCATCCAACTCTCGTACATCGGGCAGTGTAAAGATTAAGGGCCAAGAAGTTCTGGGGCTTTCTAATCGGGAGCTTCGCAAGTTCCGAGGAAAGGAAGTTGCCTATATTTTCCAAGAGCCAATGACGGCATTAAACCCGGTATATTCAATCGGCTTTCAAATTGTCGAGACAGTTCGAAATCACTTCGACATGGATCCTGGAGTTGCAAAGGAGCGTGCCATTGAGTTACTTACGATGGTCGAAATTCCAGATCCACACATGGCATTTGATAAGTTTCCTCATCAACTCTCTGGTGGACAGCGCCAGCGTGCCATGATCGCTCAGGCATTGGCCTGTGATCCTGGATTACTTGTGGCCGATGAGCCAACAACAGCGCTGGATGTGACGGTTCAAGCCGAAATTCTAGATTTAATGCGCGGCTTAAAAGATAAACTCAACTCCGCTATTTTGCTCATAACCCATGACATGGGCGTTGTCGCCGATATGGCCGATGAAATTTTAGTCATGAAAGATGGATTGTTGGTTGAGTCTGGTACTGCCGATCAGATATTTAATCGACCACAGCATCCTTACACGATAAGTCTGCTGGCTGCAGTGCCTCGCCTTGGCCATAGCGCAAAGCGAGATTTAATTTTCGCAACACCAGCTAAACCAGATCCGGTCATTCGTTTAGAGGATGTAACAATTGAATATCCAAAGCGCGGTCGGATTCCAGCGTTTGTAGCCGTTAAAAACTTTAACCTTGAAATCTTTCCAGGTGAAATTGTTGGCCTGGTCGGTGAATCTGGCTCGGGCAAAACCACTGTTGGACGGGCAGCTATCGGGCTTTTACCAATAAAGTCAGGAAAAATTGAGATTGTCGGGAATGACATCAGCCATGCCGAGGGCAAAGAGCTCTCGAAAATCAGACGTCATACGGGAATCGTTTTTCAAGATCCTGCATCATCGCTCAATCCACGTCTGCCAATCGGTGAGTCGATCGGAGAGCCGATATTTTTAGCTAAAATCGCTAAAGGCCCTGCCCTTGCCCGTATGGTTGAAGAGCTCTTGGATCAAGTAGAGCTTCCCCGCAGTTATCGCAACCGTTATCCGCATGAACTCTCTGGCGGGCAGCGCCAACGCGTTGGTATAGCGCGAGCATTGGCGCTCACGCCAGATTTATTAATCGCCGATGAACCTACATCAGCCCTAGATGTCTCGGTTCAGGCCCGCTTTTTAGATCTGCTTCAGGAGCTCCAAGAAAAGTTGAAGTTTGCTTGTCTATTTATTAGTCATGATTTAGCGGTCGTGGATATCTTGGCTCACCGAATCGCGGTTATGCAAAATGGTCTACTTGTTGAAGAGGGCGATCGCGATGCGATTTTACAGCGACCTCAAAATGACTACACACGGCGTTTAATTTCAGCCGTGCCAGTACCCGATCCTGCCGAGCAACGCATTCGCCGTGAAGCACGATTGGCGCTGAAGAAGTAAAGTCAATGATGAAGTTCGACGGCTCCATCTCCATTTATGAAAATGCTGCGCAGCTCGTCGACTCAACGGCAATTGAGTTATTGGCCGGTATCCATTTTTATATCTTAGAAAAAGGCGAGTGTCACATCGCACTCACTGGTGGCACACTTGGCGCCGCTTTTTCAATTAAATTAGTAGAACTTTTTAATGACACTGGTGGCGCTCTTCGTGGCCTGCACATCTGGTTGGGTGATGAGCGCTTTGAACCTGAAATGAGTCCGCTTCGCAACTCTTACGTCATTAGCCAAGCGTTAACAAATACAGAGATCCAACTCCATGAGACGAGATCGAGAGATGATGGGTGTAGCGTGATGGAGGCTGCAGTTTTATATGAGCGCCAACTTCAAGGCATCCATATGGATATCTGTGTCTTAGGCCTTGGCCCTGATGGGCATGTCGCATCATTATTTCCGAATCGCTACTTCCTGCAGGAGGTATCGCGCGTGATCGCCATAGTGGACTCACCTAAGCCACCACCTGAGCGCATCACTTTCACAATCAATTACATTAATAGCTCGGCCGAAGTCTGGATTATCGCCGCCGGAGCTGCCAAGGCGGGTGCGGTAGCTCAACTACTTCGGGGCGAATCGCAGATTCCCGCAAGCTCGATTTCGGCCCGTCTTCGTACGCGACTTATCTTAGATAAATCGGCCCGCAACGCTCAATAATTTACACCGAGTAGAATAAGCCCATGGAGAAGACAACTAGTTTTGCGATGATTGGCCTTGGACGGATGGGCGCAAATATCGTTCGGCGATTAAGTAGCGGTGGAATAACTTCGGCCGTATACGATTTAAACCCTGATTCAGTGAGCGCTCTGGCTTCAGAGGGTTTTATTCCCATCAAGGGACTCGCCGAACTCACGGAGGCTTTAACAGCCCCGCGCACGGTCTGGGTAATGGTTCCAGCCTCGGTCACCGATGAAACGATAAAGGCCGTCGCCGAACATCTTTTGCCCGGTGACACAATTGTCGATGGCGGAAACTCTTTCTATAAAAATGACTTGGTAAATGCTGCGCACTTGGCGGCAAAGGGGATCAACTTTGTAGATGTCGGAACCAGCGGTGGTATTTACGGTCTTGAGCGTGGCTATAGCCTTATGATCGGTGGCGATAAGGAAGTAGTTGAATCCCTCGATGGAATCTTTAAAGTGCTCGCCCCAGGCTTTCATAGCGCCGAGCGAACCCCGGGTCGCACAGGTGAACCAACGCCGAGCGAAACTGGATACCTTCATTGTGGTCCGCATGGAGCTGGCCATTTTGTAAAGATGATTCACAATGGAATTGAGTACGGAATGATGGCCGCTTACGCCGAAGGTCTGGCCATCTTTAAAGCCGCCGATGCGATGAATCCCCCTTATGAGTTAAATATCCCTGAAATTACTGAGACCTGGCGGCGGGGAAGTGTGGTCGCATCATGGCTATTAGATTTAACGGCGCAGGCTCTGCATGAGAGCAAAGAGCTCAATGAGTACTCAACCCAAGTTAGTGATAGCGGTGAAGGACGTTGGACATTGCAGGCGGCAATCGAGGCTGGAGTACCGGCCCATGTTCTCAGTGCATCACTCTTTTCCCGTTTTGCATCAAGGAATAATGCAGACTTTGCTAATCGCGTATTGAGTGCGATGCGACGAAAGTTCGGCGGTCATTAATTGGCGCTCGCCGATGTATTAGTACTCTTTGGGGCAACCGGAGATTTAGCTAAGAAGAAGTTATTTCCAGCACTCTATGAGATGCAGGGCGCTGGTGAGTTAGCGATTCCAGTCTTTGCGGTTGCATCATCTAGATGGAGCCAAGCGGAGTTTAAACTCCGGGCCGAGGAGTCAATCCGTGAGCGTCACCAAGATCTTGGTGAAATCGTTAATGAAAAAACGCTCAACGAGTTACTTGATAAGTTATTTTTAGTTGTAGGCGATTATCGAGATGCGGCTACATTTAAAAAGCTTCGGAGCGAGTTATCGGCTTATAATCTGCCGGTTATCTATTTGGCGATAGCCCCGGGAATGTTTGCCGATGTCACTGCGGGCCTAGCCGAGGTGGGTCTTACGGCCAGTGCACGCCTCGTGGTTGAAAAACCATTTGGTCGAGACTTATCAAGTGCCATTGAATTAAATAACTCGTTAAAGAAACTCTTACCTGAGGATCAGATTTACCGCATCGATCATTACTTGGGTAAAGAGTCAGTTGAAGATCTTCTAGTTTTCCGCTTTGCAAATACTTTATTTGAACCGGTCTGGAATAGAAACTATATTTCTAATATTCAAATCACTATGTCTGAGGACTTTGGTATTGAGGGCCGTGGCAAGTTCTATGATGAAGTCGGTGCGACAAGAGATGTTTTACAGAATCATCTACTTCAGGTGCTAACCATGTTAACCATGGAGCCACCGATCGATATGAGTTCACAGGCTCTGCAAGATGAGAAGTTCAAAGTTTTATCGGCGATGCGCGAAGCCGCTCCTGGCGATGTTATTCGCGGCCAATACGTTGGATATCTCAACGAAGGGGGAGTAGGCGAGAACTCACAGATTGAAACATTTGTTGCGATGCGATTATTTGTCGATAACTGGCGATGGGCGGGAGTTCCGATTTATCTTCGTACGGGTAAGAAAATGGCTGAGACAACGATGGAGGCAGTTGTGGAGTTTAAGCAGCCACCTCGCGCTTTATTTACCGCTAAGGGAACTTCGGCACCTGAACCTAACGTCGTTCGATTTAGGCTAGGACGCCATGACGGTGTAGATCTCTCGCTTCAAGCAAAATCCCCTGGATCACAGTTGGTCACAAATACCGTGGATTTAACCGTTGAGTTTGCCGCTGCCCTTGGCGAGCGCAAAGAGGCCTATGAGCGCTTACTGGATGCTGCGATTCTTGGCGATCACTTTCGATTTACCCGAATCGATGCCGTCTTAAAGTCATGGGAGATTTTAGATGAGATTTTAAAGAGCCCAACGAAGCTCCATCCATACTTCGCATCGACCTGGGGACCCGATGAGGCGTTGGCTCTGGTGCCTGGGGGCTGGGCCGAGTGCGGAAGCGCCAACGATAAGAAGCTTTAATCGGCAGGCTTGATTAATCGCGAGCTTGACCACTGCGATGCTTGTATCTGCCCAGAAAATCCGCCTTCATATCTACAAAGTTTCCATCCAATAAGGCTTGGCGCATCTGATCAACTAAGCGGACTATAAAACGTTCGTTATGGATTGTCGCAAGAGTTGCAGCGATGATCTCTTTGCCCCGAAAAACATGGTGCATGTAGGCCCGCGTGTAGTGCGTACACGTATAACAGTCACACTCATCATCTATAGCGTTGAAATCGCGCTTAAAACCGCTGTTAGAGAGGTTAAAACGTCCCTCCATCGTGTACACCGCACTAGTTCTTGCGATGCGCGAGGCTAAAACACAGTCAAAGGTGTCGATACCGTTTTCTACTCCAACAAATAGATCTTCGGGGGCGCCGATGCCTAATAAATGCTTTGGTTTAGCCTCGGGTAATACCTGATTGACCCAAGAGATAATTCGCCCGAGTTCAGACTTATCCAATGCACCGCCGATTCCAAAGCCATCAAAGCTCACATCCGAGGAGACCAGCTGGCCTAAATCAGTGGCCGCTTTTTTACGAAGATCTTCATACTGTGCACCTTGGATTACGCCAAAGAGGGCTTGGTAGGGCTTACCGATTCGCTCTTGGGTAAGGCGCTGGTGCTCATCCAAACAGCGCAATGCCCAGGCATAGGTGCGATCCATTGCCAACTCTTGATAGGGGCGAGTGTTGTGCAGAGTCGTGCACTCATCAAAGGCAAAGATTATGTCGGCACCGATGTGATGTTGAACCTGCATTGAAATCTCGGGAGTAAAGCGGTGCATCGAGCCATCTAAGTGCGATTTAAAGGTCACACCGTCATCATCGACATGGGCAAGGCGCTGCTTATTATCGGCGATCACATCATCGGCTCGAAAGGTTTTGGCATCCATCGCTAAGACTTTTTTAAAGCCAACACCAAGTGATAAAACCTGGAAGCCACCCGAGTCGGTAATTGTTGGACCCGGCCAGTTCATGAATTCACCGAGCCCGCCGGCCTCATCCAAGATATCGGCGCCAGGTTGTAAGTAGAGGTGATAGGCATTGGCAAGGAGTGCTTGCGCACCTAGATCGGCCATCGCTTCCGGGAGTACGGATTTTACCGTTGCCTTTGTGCCTACCGGAATAAATGCCGGAGTCTGAATCTGGCCGTGAGGCGTGTTAATCGTTCCCACGCGCGCAAGTGAAGCGCTCTCGGCATGTTTTATCTCAAAAGAAAAATTCACCCGCTACCAAATCTGAACGCGCAATGCTTCATCAAGCCACAATTTATCACTTGGCTTAACGTCAAAGGCCTCATAAAATGGCGTGAAGTTACTGACGATAGTGTTGCAACGAAACTCAGCGGGGGAGTGTGGGTCGGTTGCAATTCGTCGTCGACCTTCTTCTGGTCGCACTTTTGCGCGCCACACTTGTGCCCAGCCAAAAAACAGGCGCTGCTCACCAGTTAAGCCATCGATGACGGGTGAGGCTTCACCGGCCAATGAGATTTGGTAGGCCTTAAAGGCAATGGTGAGACCACCTAAATCGCCGATATTTTCACCCACCGTTAAGGCGCCATTGACGGTTATTTCGGGGCTCTCTTCCGGTCGCAATAAGTTGTACTGCTCGATGAGTGCGTGAGATCGAAGTTCAAAGGCTTCGCGGTCGCTATCACTCCACCAGTTATTGAGCGCGCCATCCCCGTCGTATTTAGATCCTTGATCATCGAAGCCATGGCCGATCTCATGGCCAATCACCGCGCCTATGCCGCCATAGTTAACTGCGTCATCGGCGGTGAGTCCAAAGAATGGGGGCTGCAAAATCGCCGCAGGAAAGACGATCTCATTCATTACCGGGTTGTAGTAAGCATTCACGGTCTGTGGAGTCATATGCCACTCATCGCGATCGACCGGCCTACCAATCTTGGCTAGCTCAAAATCGCGTTGGAACTTTGTCACGTTGCCGATATTTGCAAAGAGATCATCGGGATTGGTTTCAAGGGCCGAATAGTCACGCCACTTATCTGGATATCCGATCTTAGGCGTGAACTTTTCCAGTTTCTCCAAGGCTTTTACCTTGGTCTCCTGACTCATCCAATCGAGGGCGTTGATACTCACGCGATAGGCCTCAATTAAATTAGCGACCAGCGCCTCCATGCGCTTCTTTGCCTCAACCGGAAAGTGCTGATCGACATAGACTTTTCCGACCGCCTCGCCCAATGAGCCCTCAACAATTGAGACCGCACGCTTCCAGCGCTCACGCAGTTCAGGAGTTCCAGAGAGTGTCTTTCCGTAAAAAGAAAAACTCTGATTAACAAGATCACTTGAGAGATAAGCCGCGGAGCCACTAATAACGCTCCACTTTAGCCAGGCGACCCATGCGTCGCGATCAAAGGCGGCGAGCAGTTGGGAAAGTCCGGCAAAAAATGGTGGCTGTTGAACGATGACCGAGTCCAAAACTATCGCTGGAATCTCACCGCCCGATAGGTAGAGCTCAAAATCAAATGCCGGCATTAAGGCGATCACATCGCCCCGGCTCATCTTGTTATAAGTCAACGTCGCATCGCGATCCTTAACCGCATCAAAATGAAAGCTAGCGAGCTTAGTTTCAAGGTCAAGAATTTTTATGGCCAGCTCTTGTCCATTTGGTAATCCAACGAGTGCGAACATGGACTCGACATGTTTTAAGAATGCGGCGCGAATCTCTGCATGCTGATCTTCCCGATAATACGACTCATCGGGTAGTGAGATACCACCTTGCGCTAAGTACAAGATATTTATAGATGCATCCATCTGATCGGCATATATGAAAGAGCCAAATACTCCACCAAGGCCACGAGCCTCAAGCCCAGACATTGTTAATATGAATTCAGGGAGTGATTGGATCGCATCACACAACGCAAGGTCTTTAAGAATCGGTGTGTAGCCTTTACGCTCGATCGCCGCTGCATCCATAAATGATGAGTAGAGATCGGTAATTTTCTTAGCCTCACTTGTGCCCTTGGCACCCTCAATAATGGCCAGTACCTGTTTTTCCGATATGTCTCGAAGCTTCGCGAAGGCGCCATCACTGGACCTGTCTGCAGGTATTACCGCGGTTTTTAACCAGTTGCCATTGAAGTGGCGGTAGAGATCATCTTGGACTCGAATCGTCGTATCGATGTGCTCGGAATCTAAACCATAGGAACTAATACTCACGCGCGCGGCCCTTCATTAAAATATAGTTGAAAGTTAAAGCTTTAGCGTAGACTCTGATCCATGCCAAGCCAAAACGCTACCGTACCGCCTTGGCTTAACCCAGCTGAAATGAAGGCCTGGCGCAGTTACATCGTTGCAAGCCGTCGATTGTTGGAGGCGCTGCATAATGATTTAGATGGCCATGATTTGTCGATGCCTGACTATGAAATTTTGGCACAGTTAAGTGATGCACCCGATCGCCGAATGCGAATGAGTGAACTTGCCGCGATAACTCTCCTTTCGCGCTCGCGCCTTTCGCATCGGATGAAGGTTATGGAGAAAGCTGGCTGGGTCAAACGCGAGGCCTGTCCATCCGATAAGCGGGGATATTTTGCCGTTATGACGACAAAGGGATGGAAAGCGATCTTTGCCGCCGCGCCCGATCACGTTGCGAGTGTGCGTTCGCGCTTTATTGAACATATCACGGTAGACGAGCAGGTTATTTTGGCTGAGATTTTTTCAAGGATTGAGGATTCACTTCGACGAGAGATCGAGAGCGAGTAGTTGATTAAATTAAAAAAACCCGCCACTTCATGTGGCGGGTTTTTTTAATTGATAATTACTTCTTAGCTGCTGCCTTCTTAGCACGCTTCTTTGGAGCGGCTTTCTTCGCAACTGCCTTCTTAGCGCGCTTCTTTGGAGCGGCTTTCTTGGCTACAACTTTCTTAGCTGCTGCCTTCTTGCGCTTCTTTGGAGCGGCTTTCTTAGCTACCGCCTTCTTAGCGCGCTTCTTTGGAGCGGCTTTCTTAGCTACAACTTTCTTAGCTGCTGCCTTTTTGCGCTTCTTTGGAGCGGCTTTCTTAGCTACTACTTTCTTAGCTGCTGCCTTCTTGCGCTTCTTTGGAGCAGCTGCTGGAGCTGCTGCTACTGCCTTCTTGCGCTTCTTTGGTGCTGCTTTCTTTGCTGCGGCCACGTACATCTCCTATCGGAATGGTTCGGATCCGTCACCCAAACCTTTTCATGGACAAGCGTGACACTAAATATCGGAAAATGCCACATTGAGAGCGAAATAATTTAGCGCGTGTCGCAGTTTATTTAAATTCTTTTTTTATGCATTAAGGGGAAATTGGAGGTAATTTTTATTTTAATATTTTCACTTCTTCAGATTTTCACGGATTTTCGCAAGAGCAAATTCATTGGTTTTAGCGTTAAATCGACGGAATTTAGGCATAAAAACCGCCAAAATCCCCACAACAACAATACAAACTACTCCACCGGATGTTACTGAAAACGACAAGCTAGTAACTGCCGCCATAGCTGCAGCACGCATCTGACCAGCTAGTGGTCCGATTGAGTATGAAAGAAGTTCGATTCCGGCGAGCCGACCTCTGAAATTATCGGGGATAGTTTGGTTCCACATCGTTGATCGAAAGAGTGCGCTGACCATGTCGGCCGCACCAGCCAGAGTCAAGAAAATGAGTACAAGGATGAGTGAGTTCCAGATGCCGGCAAGGGCGATCGCTGTACCCCAACCCATCGCCGCCCAGATAATTGCACGGCCATGTAGCGAATAGTTTTTAACCCACCCTGAAGTAAGAGTGATCACAATGGAGCCAACGGTTCCGGCGGCATACATCAAACCCAATGCCCATGGAGTGCCAAGTTGATCGGCCCAAAATGGAATTAAAGCCGTAGGCATTGCAAAAAACATTGCAGCTAAATCAACTAAGTAAGTTCCTAATAAATCTTGCCGACTAAAAGCGTAGCGAATGCCCGCTATTAAGCCAGCCAGAGATGGCTTTTGTGCCTCTTTAGAGGCTGGGATATTTCGTACCCGAGCTAAAAAGATTAAAGAGATAAAAAATGTAAATACATCTACCCCATAGCCAGCAGTAATCGAGTAAGACGAGATAATTATTCCACCGATCGTTGGACCGATGATGACGCCCAATTGCCAACGCAAACTCATCAATGCGCTAGCTGCCGGTAAGTCTTGGTGGTCAACTAGTCGGGGCAAGGCGGCATCCATGCTTGGGCGTTGTAGGCCATTCACGGCGGCAAAAAGCGCAGAGATCAGATAGATCACAATTAAATTGGGCTTGGGTAGAACCGCATTGATCAAAAGTATTGAGGTCAAGATGAGTGATCCCGCCTCAGTCGCCCAGATCATCTTTTTGCGATCTACCGCATCGGCTAGGACGCCCCCATAGAGCCCGAAAATAATCAATGGCAGAATTTCAACGAGCCCGCTCAGGCCGACGGCGACATAAGAGTGAGTCAACTCCTTAATCTGAAAAGGCACGGCGACATAGGTAATCATCGAGCCCAGATAGGTAATTAGGCCGGCAGCCCATAGATTGCGAAAATCCCGAGATTTTTTTAGCGGTGAAATATCCAGCGTCAAACCACTCATGGCGCCAAGGCTAGTTGAAACTCTGCTTAGAACTTGGGAATTCGCCCGAGCTCACATCGGAGATGAACTCTCTTGTAGCGGCGAGCATCTCAGCCCGCAGATTTCGATAGGCCTTAGCTAATTTTGGTGGATTTTGAGTAATTCCCATCAAATCGGTCCAGACTAATACTTGGGCATCGCAGTGAACACCGGCGCCAATTCCGATGGTTGGAATGGTGAGCGCTGCAGTAATCTCCGATGCAAGTTTCACCGTCATCAACTCTAAAACAACGGCAAATGCGCCGGCCGCCTCGATCGCTCTAGCCGCTTGCAAAATTGCATCGCCATCACTTCGACCTTGGACTTTATAACCACTTAATTGATGCAGCGCCTGCGGAGTTAATCCGAGGTGGCCCATAACGGGGATA
Source organism: Candidatus Planktophila sp. (assembly GCA_040402335.1). Taxonomy (GTDB): domain Bacteria; phylum Actinomycetota; class Actinomycetes; order Nanopelagicales; family Nanopelagicaceae; genus Planktophila. The sequence continues at coordinate 35,777 of JBBAMX010000009.1, read as the reverse complement.
CCAGATGAACTGAGTTTTTCAATAGTTTTTAAATGCGCCCCTTCAAGTTTCACCGCCATCGCACCCGCCTCTTTGAAAAAACGGGTACTCGTGGCTAGCGCCAGTTCGGGTGAGGCTTCATAGGAGCCAAAGGGGAGATCGGCTACGACCATAGCTTTAGAAGTTGAACGAACGACCGCACGAGTCAGGGGAATTAACTCATCAACGGTGACTGGGATTGTGTTTTCTAAGCCTAAGAAATTATTGCCAGCGCTATCGCCCACCAGCAGGACTGGAATACCAGCCTCTTCAAATATCTCCGCACTCATCTGCTCGTAAGATGTGAGCATCGCCCATTTTTCGCCGCGTTTTTTCGCTGCCAGTAAATCGGCGATAGTCACACGCCGGTGGGAGCCACCACCGTATAAAGCCTCCATTTAACGTCCTCTCCTCGTTGCTCGCGCGCGGCAAGTCTCCGGGTACATGGGCAAGGGTACCCCTGTTACTCTTGAAAAATGAAGTTGCGTGTGGCAATGGCCCAAACCAACCCACGGGTTGGCGATCTAGTTGGCAACGCCGCGCTTATTGAGTCGGCGATTTTATCGGCCCAAGAGGCGATGGCAGATGTTGTGGTCTTTCCCGAGATGATTCTTACGGGATATCCAGTTGAAGATTTAGCCCTGCGTCCATCCTTTCAAAGTGCAAGTAAGCATGAGATTGAGAAAATTGCACGTAACTGCATGGGTGAAATCGTAGCCATCGTTGGATATTTAGATACCTCCGAGCAAGGCGCTCCACAAAATGCAGTTGCAATTTTATTTAAAGGTGAGATTAAGGCGCGATATGTAAAACGCCACTTGCCTAACTATGGCGTCTTTGATGAGTTTAGAAACTTCACCGCTGGGGATCAAACGCTGGTTGTTCGCATCAATGGAGTAGATATAGCGGTGGCAATCTGTGAAGATATTTGGCACTCATTATCCGATGTTGCAGCTCGCACTCCAGGACTTGTCGTTGTTCCAAACGGATCACCGTATGAGCGAAATAAAGATGATGTACGTCTGGCCCTTGTACAAAAGCGAGCCCGTGAAGTGAACGCGCCTTTGGTTTACGTTAACATGATTGGCGGACAGGATGACCTGGTATTTGATGGCGATACGATCGTGGTCGATAAGCTCGGTAGCGTGCTTGCGCGCACCCCACGCTTTCATGAAGTATTGATGATCGTAGATATTGAGTGTGCTTTAAATACTTCTCATCCCGATGTAGTCATATCAGTAGATAAGCCAAAACTCCGAACCGAAATAGCTTTAGCGATTGCGCCTGCGCTCAGTGATGAGGCAGAGATGTGGCAGGCATTAACCCTTGGCCTCGGTGACTATGTAAAGAAGAATGGATTTCGCTCGGTCGCACTTGGACTATCGGGTGGAATCGATTCAGCCCTGGTCGCAGCGATAGCGATCGATGCCCTAGGAGCAAAAAATGTATTTGGGGTTGCTATGCCCAGTAAATACTCATCTGATCACTCACTCCAAGATGCCAAAGCCCTGGCCGATGCGACCGGGATTAATTTTCGTACCGTACCCATCTCCCCGATGGTCGAGGCATTTATGTCCACTCTAGACTTAACCGGTATTGCCGAAGAAAATCTGCAGGCAAGAGTCCGGGGTACGACCTTGATGGCGATCTCGAATACCGATGGCCACATCGTCTTAGCGACTGGAAATAAAAGTGAGCTAGCCGTCGGTTACTCCACACTCTATGGCGATGCAGTGGGTGGCTTTGCCCCGATAAAAGATATTTATAAGAGTGATGTATGGGCTTTGGCTAAGTGGCGAAATGCCCAATCCGCCCTGGCTGGGAAGCGGCCGCCGATTCCGGAGCGCTCGATAAGCAAAGAGCCAAGTGCCGAGCTGCGTCCCGATCAAAAAGATAGCGATTCACTGCCCGATTACGAATTATTGGATCGGATCCTGCGTCTCTACGTCGATGAAGATCAGGGCTTTGAAGCGTTAATAAAAGTGGGTTTCGAGCGCGAGCTGATTACACGCGTCATCGGCTTAGTCGATAAGGCCGAGTACAAACGGCGCCAGTATCCACCTGGAACCAAGGTTTCAAGACGGGCCTTTGGAAAAGATCGACGGCTACCAATGACATCACGCTGGAGCCAGTCCTAAATCTGCAAATGATTCGCAACTCGCTTAAATCTCTATTCCAGGTAAAATTCCAGTATGAAATCGATTATTACCTGGTTTTTCACACGTAATCGGATAGTCGATTTCTGCTTGACCACTTCTTGCGGCTGCTGATTTCCTGCGCTCGCCTCAATCTTTTTTCTTTAACCCAGCGTTTTAAACTATTTTTAGGGAGATTTATGAAGATTTACAACAACATCACCGAAGTATTTGGAAATACACCGCTTGTTCGTATTAATAAAATTATGGATGGTGCCCCAGCTAACGTCTTTGCAAAGTTAGAGTTTTACAACCCAACATCAACGGTTAAAGATCGCCTGGCCGTGGCGATGGTAGATGCCGCAGAAAAAAGCGGAGCACTTAAGCCCGGTGGAACAATCGTTGAGGCCACTTCGGGCAATACCGGAGTTGCACTCGCAATGGTTGCCGCTGCGCGCGGGTACAAAGCGATTTTGACAATGCCAGAGTCGGTATCAAAAGAGCGTCGCAAGTTGATTAGAGCCTTTGGCGCCGAACTCATTTTAACTCCAGCGGCGCTGGGAATGAAGGGGGCAGTGGTTGCATCAGAGGAGCTCGCAGCATCTGGAGCGGTCTTAGTTCGACAGTTTGAGAACGAGGCGGGGCCTGCTATTCACTATGCGACAACGGGGGAGGAGATCTGGCGCGACACCGATGGAACAGTCGATGTCTTAATCGCTGGAATCGGGACTGGTGGCACGATTACTGGTACAGGGCAACTGCTTAAAGAGCGCAACCCTCTGATCAAGGTAATTGGTGTTGAACCAGCGGCCTCGGCCATATTAAATGGTGGAGATCCAGGACCCCATCCCATACAAGGAATCGGTGCAAACTTTATTCCGCCCGTCTTAGATCGCAGTGTTTATGACGAGGTTCTCGATGTCACCGCAGCCGATGCAATTAAGTTTGCGCGTCGAGCAGGGGCCGAAGAGGGTATCTTGGCGGGAATCTCTTCGGGAGCGACTTTATGGGCCGCCTCTGAAATCGCACACCGACCTGAGTTTGCTGGTAAAAATATCGTAGTAATTATCGCCTCATTTGGAGAGCGCTATTTATCGACGGTTCTCTACGAAGATATCACCGATTAGGCCCACAATGCTTTCACGGATGATAGAGGATTTAGATAACGCTTTAGTCAGAGATCCAGCGGCCCGAAATCGCTTAGAGGTCGTGCTTACTTATCCTGGGGTGCATGCCATCTGGGGATTTCGTATCGCCAACTTTCTTTGGAAATGTCGTTTCAAACTAATTGCACGCATTTTATCTAATTGGGTTCGAACTGCTACCGGAATAGAGATACATCCGGCGGCAACAATTGGTCGTCGATTCTTTATCGATCACGGTATGGGCGTCGTAATCGGTGCGACTTCGGTGATTGGCGATGATGTAATGATGTATCACGACGTAACGTTGGGGGCTAGAACCACTGATAAGGGTAAGCGCCACCCAACGATAGAAAATAACGTCCTCATTGGTGCCGGAGCGCGGGTGATAGGAAATATCACTATCGGACATGGTGCGCGCATCAGCGCCAATGTAGTGATTACTAAGGACATACCCGCGCAAAGCATCCTTGAAAGCAGTGAGTATTTCGTCATTTAATCAGTTAACACGTTTGTAACGTTAACTTGGGAGAATGGGAATATGTCACTAGAGGCCGATAAACAAAAAGAGTTCGCACTTCGCACTATAGAAGAGCGAAATATTCGCTTTATTCGCTTATGGTTTACCGACGTTTTGGGCTTTCTAAAATCAGTTGCCATCGCACCCGCCGAACTTGAAAACGCTTTTGATGAGGGTATTGGCTTCGATGGCTCGGCGATCGAGGGCTTTGCTCGAGTGACTGAATCCGACATGTTGGCAAAGCCAGATCCCTCTACATTTTCAATCCTGCCCTGGCGCACGGAATCTCCGGGAGCTGCTCGAATGTTTTGTGACATCACAATGCCAGATGGCAGCCCTTCACCAGCTGATCCCCGCAACGTTCTGCGCAATACATTAAATCGAGCGGCGGCAATGGGATACACGGCATACATTCACCCAGAGATTGAGTTCTTTTTATTTAAATCGATGCCGGAGCCGGGCTCATCGCCAGTTCCAGTTGATCAAGGTGGCTACTTCGATCACACGCCAGCGGTAGTTGGCCATGACTTTCGACGTCAAGCAATTACATTATTAGAGGCGATGGGGATTTCAGTCGAATTCTCACATCATGAAGGTGGACCTGGCCAACAAGAGATCGACCTGCGCGATGCCGATGCGCTCACAACGGCCGATAACATCATGACCTTTCGCCATGTTATTAAAGAGGTCGCGATGGACCAGGGATTCTATGCATCATTTATGCCAAAGCCATTTACCGATCACCCGGGAAGCGGAATGCATACACACGTCTCACTCTTTAAAGGTGAAGCGAATGCTTTCTATGATGCAAACGCCCAATACAACTTATCAAATATAGGTCGCTCATTTATCGCCGGTATTCTCAAGCACGCGCCAGAGATCACTGCAGTTACCAATCAATGGGTGAACTCATATAAGCGCTTGCATGGAGGCGGTGAAGCACCTGCATTCATTAACTGGGGCCCTAGTAATCGCGGGGCACTTGTACGTCTACCGATGTATAAGCCCGGAAAAGAGAACTCAACGCGAATTGAATTTAGATCTCCGGATACTGCTTGTAATCCATACCTGGCCTACGCCGTTATGTTGGCCGCTGGTCTTAAAGGCGTTGAAGAAGGTTATGTATTGAGCGATTCCAATGATCCGATCTCACTTCCAACTGATCTCAATGAAGCGATTATTGAGATGGAGAAAAGTACTTTAGTTCGCGAAACCTTGGGTGAGCACGTCTTTGAGTATGTTCTGCGTAATAAGCGAGCAGAGTGGCTTGATTACAGTCGGCAGGTCAGCGCCTATGAACTCGATAGGTATTTGCCAGTCCTTTAAAGTTCGGGTTAGGCTCTTCTCATGGTGAGCCGCACATGAACTTTCCGAAACAATCTCCATCATCGATGCCCGTGCATCGCTATGCGCCTTTTCACCCGATAGATCTACCCGATCGCACTTGGCCCTCAAAGAAGATTACTCATGCACCTAAGTGGTGCTCGGTGGATCTGCGCGATGGCAACCAAGCGTTAATCGATCCGATGGATACCCCACGCAAGTTAGCGATGTTCAAGCTGCTTGTTGCTATGGGTTATAAAGAGATAGAAGTTGGTTTCCCCAGTGCTTCGCAGACTGACTTCGATTTTGTGCGAAAGATTATCGAAGAGGATTTAATTCCTGAAGATGTGATTATTCAAGTTTTAACGCAGGCCCGTGAACCCTTAATTAAACGCACCTTCGAATCTATTAAAGGTTCAAAACAGGCCATAGTTCATTTATACAACTCGACATCGACTTTGCAGCGCCGTGTTGTATTTGGCTTAGATAAAGCGGGCATTAAAAAGATTGCAACCGATGCCGCACAAATCTGCCTTGATTTAGTACCAACTGTTGCTGGGACTAAAGTATCTTTTGAATACTCACCTGAGTCTTATACAGGAACCGAGTTGGAATTTGCCGTAGAGGTCTGTAACGCAGTGAATGCAATCTGGAGACCCACTCCAGCGTGGAAAACCATTATGAACTTGCCGGCAACGGTTGAAATGGCAACACCCAACGTCTATGCTGATTCAATTGAGTGGATGTGCCGCAACTTAGAAAATCGCGAAAGTGTCATCGTCTCACTGCACCCACACAATGATCGCGGAACAGGGGTGGCCGCCGCCGAACTTGGTTATTTGGCCGGAGCAGATCGCATCGAAGGTACATTATTCGGCAACGGTGAGCGCACCGGTAACGTCTGCCTGGTAACCCTCGGAATCAACTTAGTCACCCACGGTATCGATCCACATATTGATTTTTCAAATATCGATGATGTGCGCCGCACTGTGGAGTATGCAAATCAATTACGCGTGCCAGAGCGCCATCCTTATGGTGGCGACCTAGTTTTCACCGCTTTTTCTGGTTCACACCAAGATGCGATTAAAAAAGGCTTTGATCATATGGCGATCGATGCAAAAGCAGCCGGTCATGAAGTTCGCGATTACACATGGGCAGTTCCATACTTACCTATCGATCCTCTCGATATCGGACGCAGTTATGAGGCGGTCATTCGGGTTAACTCTCAATCCGGCAAGGGCGGTGTCGCCTATTTAATGAAGAATGAGCATCATTTAGATCTTCCGCGCCGATTACAGATTGAGTTCTCAAAAGTCGTACAAGCAAAAACCGATGCCGAGGGTGGCGAAGTTAGCGCGTTGGATTTATGGAGCATCTTTGAGGATGAGTATCTTCCGACTGAGGGAGCACCGTGGGGCCGTTTTAGACTCAAGGGGTTGAGTCAGCGATCAGTGCTCGGAGAAGATGTCCACCTGACGATCTCCTTGAACGATCGTGGTGAGGTTCAAGAGCTGACTGGAAAAGGTAATGGACCGATAGCGGCCTTTTGTAATATTTTGCAGAGCCATGGCGTCGATGTTCGCGTTCTAGATTATTACGAGCATGCTTTATCTGCCGGAGGAGATGCTTCGGCCGCGGCCTATCTTGAGTGTGCAATCGATGGTGATGTCTTCTGGGGAGTCGGAATCGACCCAAATACGACAACGGCATCACTCAAGGCGGTTATTTCAGCCATCAATCGCGCGATTCGTTAACGAGACTCTTCCCGGGCCTGGTACTACCTTTAGTTATATGAGTTTATACAGGGATGAAGCAATCGTTCTTCGAACACAAAAACTCGGTGAGGCCGATCGCATCATCACGCTTTTAACGCGCGAAAACGGACGAGTTCGTGGTGTTGCAAAGGGAGTGCGTCGGACCATGTCAAAGTTTGGTGCAAGACTTGAGCCTGGCAGCCATATCGATATTCAGCTCTACGTCGGAAAGAGTTTTGACACGATCACACAAGTTGAGGCTCTGATGAACTACGGTGAGGCGTTGACCGAGGATTACCAGCGATGGACGGTGGCCTCGGCGATTTTGGAGGCCGCTGAACGATTTAGTCCTAATGAACGTGAGCCGGCCCTGAAGGAGTTTCAATTAGTTGTAGGTGCGATGAAAGTCCTAGCTGAAAATCGATATGAGCCCTTACTGATTCTCGACGCCTTTTTACTGCGCTCGTTGGATGTGGCGGGCTATGCGCCAACTATGAGCAACTGTTCGAGCTGTGAAAAACCCGGCCCGCACCGTTACTTTTCATTGGTTGGGGGAGGCTCAGTCTGCATCGACTGCAGACCATCGGCCTGTGCAACCCCAGCGCCACAAAGCCTGCAGCTCATGGACGCCCTGATTAGAGGTGACTGGGCCCAAGCTAGCGCGAGTGAAGTTAAATTTCGTCGAGAGGCAAGTGGCCTGATTGCTGCATATTTACAGTGGCATCTAGAGCGTGGTCTGCGCAGTTTGCCGATGGTTGAGCGCGCATGGTGATTCATATTCCTCATCACGTTGCAATCGTCATGGATGGTAATGGCCGGTGGGCTAAGGAGCGTGGACTCGCGCGAACCGCAGGGCATGAAGCGGGTGAGGCCGCTCTCTTTGATCTTGTGGAAGGAGCAATTGAATTTGGAGTTAAAGAGGTGAGCGCTTTCGCATTTTCAACCGAGAATTGGCGAAGATCACCCGAAGAAGTTAAGTTCCTAATGGGCTTTAATCGTGATGTTATTCGCCGCCGCCGTGATCAGATGAATGAAATGGGCGTACGAGTGCGCTGGGTTGGTCGGCCAAAACGTTTATGGAAGAGCGTGATTACTGAGCTTGAAATTGCGCAAGAGCTAACTCAAAAAAATAAGATTTTGACTTTAAATATGTGTGTTAATTATGGGGGACGCTCTGAAATTGTAGATGCAGCAACGGCTTTGGCCCTTGATGTGAAGCGAGGCAAGATAAAGGCCGATGCAATTACTGAGAAAACCTTTACCAAATATTTAAACTCACCGACTATGAGCGATGTAGATTTATTTTTACGCTCTTCAGGCGAGCAGCGCACAAGCAATTTTCTACCTTGGCAATCGGTCTATGCCGAGCTTGTCTTTATGGATGTCTTGTGGCCCGATGTGACACGTGAAAACCTGTGGCAAGCTATTGAAGAGTATTCAAATCGTGATCGAAGATTTGGGCGGGCCAGCTCAACACTTTGAACAGAGGCCAAATATCTCTGCCGTATGTCCAATCTCGCGATAGCCATGCTCTTGGGCCATATTCTTCGCCCATTTTTCAATCGCGCCACCTTCGATCTCTACGGTATCTCCACAGCCCTTACAGACAAGGTGGTGGTGATGCGTATCCCCACACAATCGATAAATCGCCTCACCATCATCGCGACGTAAGACATCAACAATTTTCTCATTTACAAGTGATTGAAGTGATCGATAGACAGTAGTTAACCCAATACTCTCACCTTCACGTTGCATCAGACGATAAACCTCTTGTGCACTTGCAAAGCCCCCTGCTCGCTCAAGAGTTGCTAAGACTCGGGGATTGGACCGACTCATTAAATGTTTCCAACTATAAGCCACATCGCCAGAACTCCGACCATTGTTGCTAACATCGTGAACTTAGATGGATGACGTGAGTGCGCTTCCGGCAAGATATGAGATGTAGCAAGATATACAACAAAGCCCGAAAACATTGCTAAGTAGAGCGCTAGGGCGCCATCGCTAATCACAATATATGTACCAAAGGCGGCGCCGCTGATCCGCATTATTGCATCTAAGATTAATAGCCCTGCAGCTTTTTTGCTGTAGTGCCCACTTTTTATCAGTAGCGAAACTGTATTTAACCCATCGGAAAAGGCATGCGATAAAATCGCAATAAAAACCGCAACACCTAAAGCGTTACTGACTTTAAATGAAAGTCCCAAACCAACGCCATCTAAAAAGACATGACCACCCATCGCAACTGCGCCTAATACCCCGGCGATATTTGCAGAGTGCTTGTGCTCCTCTGCGTAATCCGAGTGGGCGGGCTCGTGGCTGCCAAATAGTTTTTCCACAAAGTGCAGCGCGAGAAAACCAAATACAAATGCGATTGAAACGACACGAACATTTCCAAAAGTATTAGTATTTATTTGAAAGACCTCGGGTAAGAGATCAAAGGCGACCAGGCCAAGCAGAAGTCCACCTGAAAGCCCCAATACAAGGTGGAGGCGATCTTTTGAGCGGATAGCGAGCAGGCCACCGGCAGAGGTTGCGATCGCGGTAATTGCGGCGAGCCCGATGGCGATATTCATTCCAAAAACTTATCATAGAAATGAAAATGAGTTTCATTTCCATTTATTTGCCTCATCGCCGCAACTGCGCCATCCCCGCTAGGCTCGCATCTATGCAGGCGATAGCGCGTTTTAAAGTCCCATTAGCCGATGCGGCGCAGTTTCGAATCGAACTTGAGGGCGTAAAGGAGATATTCGCGGAGGCGGCTGGATTTATCGATGCCCAGGTTGGACAAAATCTCGATGAACCAACGCTCTGGCTCCTATCAACGACTTGGAGAGATGTCGGCTCTTATCGTCGGGCCCTGAGCACGAGCCGAAGTAAGTTAGAGGCGATTCCAATTTTGGCCAAAGCGATCGATGAACCGGGTGCCTACGAGTAAACTAAGTTCACGCAAGGCAGCGTTCGTTGCTTTTCGCCGACAGCCAGCCGGGTGGGTACTCCTGTAACTCCCGGCGCATATTTTTTTCCGGATGAGGTAACCATGGCCACTGATCGCTTAGAAAATATAGTGAGTCTTGCAAAGCGCAGAGGCTTTGTTTATCCCTCATCAGAGATCTACGGTGGACTTCGAGCATCGTGGGATTACGGCCCTCTTGGCGTTGAGTTAAAAAACAATGTCAAACGCCAGTGGTGGAAATCTATGGTCATGGGACGCGAAGACGTAGTTGGCCTTGACTCATGTGTGATTTTAGCTAAAGAGGTCTGGGAGGCATCTGGTCACGTCGCAACATTTAGTGATCCACTTACTGAATGTATGGCCTGTCATAAAAGATATCGTGCCGATCATTTATTGGAGGCATTTGAAGCAAAGCACAATAAGGCGGCCGCATCATTGGCCGAAGTCAACTGCCCAGCATGTGGCAACAAGGCGCAGTTTACCGAGCCCAAGCAGTTTAGTGGAATGTTAAAGACGTATTTAGGGCCAGTCGAAGATGAGTCAGGGCTAGCATATTTGCGTCCAGAGACGGCACAGGGAATTTTTATTAACTTTGAACAAGTGATGACAACGTCGCGAAAAAAACCACCATTTGGAATTGGACAGATTGGAAAATCCTTCCGAAATGAAATTACACCTGGCAACTTTATTTTTCGAACACGTGAGTTTGAGCAGATGGAGATGGAGTTTTTTGTAGTTCCAGGCACCGATGAAGATTGGCACCAATATTGGATAGATACTCGAATGGCCTGGTATATAGATCTTGGAATTAATCCTGAGCGCTTGCGTCTATTTGACCATCCAAAAGAGAAGCTTTCGCACTACTCAAAACGTACCGCCGATATCGAATACAAGTTTGAGTTTGCTGGAACGCAATGGGGCGAGCTTGAGGGAATCGCTAATCGAACCGACTTTGATTTGAAGGCTCACTCTGCCGCATCGGGGAAGGATCTAACTTTTTTTGATCAGGAGAAAGGCGAGCGTTGGACTCCCTACGTCATCGAACCTGCTGCTGGTGTCGATCGATGCACCTTGACTTTTTTAATGGATGCCTTCACCGAGGATGAGGCGCCGAATAGCAAGGGCGAAATGGAAAAACGGGCAGTACTAAAGCTCGATCATCGGCTGGCGCCGATAAAAGCGGCGGTACTGCCACTATCCCGTAATGCAGATTTGTCCCCAAAGGCACGTGATTTAGCTGCACAGCTGCGCAAAACCTGGAGTATCGACTTTGACGATGCCGGTGCAATCGGTCGTCGATATCGCCGCCAAGATGAGATTGGAACCCCGTACTGCATCACTATCGACTTTGAAACTTTGGAAGATAGTGCGGTAACAATTCGCGATCGCGACACCATGGCCCAGGAGCGAATCGCTATCGATCAGGTTGAAGCGTGGCTGGCTCCGCGCTTACTGGGTTGCTAAAACCGCTCTCACTTGCCTTAGCAAGCGGTGAGCACTTTATCGATCCACCAGTTGTATTGGCGCCAATGGCCGGAATAACTAACGCACCATTTCGTACGCTTTGTCGCGAACAAGGTGCAGGTTTATTTGTCTCGGAAATGGTTACTGCTCGCGCACTGCTTGAGCGCCGCCCCGAAACACTTCGCATGATTGTTCCAGGTAAAGATGAGTGGCCACGATCTGTGCAACTTTATAGTGTTGATCCAACAACGATGCGAGCCGCCGTAACGATGATTGGTAAAGAAAACTTAGCCGACCATATAGATATGAACTTTGGCTGCCCAGTCCCTAAGGTGACTCGTAAAGGTGGCGGAGCTGCACTGCCATTTAAGCGCCGGCTCTTTGCAAATATTGTGCAGGCTGCAGTTGAAGCCGCAAAACCTTTTGGGATGCCAGTGACTGTAAAAATGCGAATTGGAATCGATAGTGACCATCACACTTATTTAGAAGCGGCGCAGTCGGCGGCAAATCTCGGTGTTGCATGGGTCGCACTTCATGCACGTACCGCGGCACAAATGTATGAGGGTAAAGCAGATTGGTCGGCCATTACCCGCCTGGTCGAGCATTTAGAGCCGAGCGGAGTACCTGTTTTAGGTAACGGAGATATCTGGTCAGGCAACGATGCGCTGGCGATGCTTGCTCAGACTGGGTGTGCAGGTGTCGTTGTTGGTCGCGGTTGCCTCGGTCGGCCATGGCTATTCGCCGATCTTGTTTCATCGCTTAATGGGGATACAAATGAGTCAACGCCTTCGCTTCATCAAGTACGCGAGGTCATGTTTAGGCACGCCAACCTCATCGTTGAGTATTTAGAGTCTGAAGATCGCGGAGTTCGCGATATGCGCAAACATATGGCCTGGTATTTAAAGGGATTTACTGTTGCGCGTGAAATCCGACACGACCTAGGCATGGTCGGCTCATTGACACAGATGCGTGGACTGCTCGACCAACTTGAAGATCAGCCTTATCCAGTTGAAGTAGGCGATAAGCCACGTGGCCGCACAAGTCATGGACGTGCCCCAACGCTTCCCGACGGTTGGCTCAATGATCCAGATGAGCTAGTACATGTCGAACTCGAAGATGCTTTTTCGGGGGGTTAAATGTTTTTATTTCGTTGGCTCCGTCGCATCCTCACCCTGATCATTATCGTTGCACTGATTGCTCCTGGTTACGCTGTCACAAAGGTGTGGCGGGGCGCGCATAATCCCATTGTGCGAAACGCCGATGTCATCGTTGTCTTAGGCACAGTTCAGTTAAATGGAACCCCCGGCAATGTTTTGAAGGCGCGCTTGATTGAAGCTAAACGCATTTACGACTTAGGTTTAGCGCCCAACATTATTACAGTTGGTGCCGGTGCCCCAGGTGATCGAACAACGGAAGCGGCTTCGGGAAAGGCCTGGTTACATGCACATGGTGTGAGCTCTGCGAAGATTACGGCTATTGAAATTGGGCGCGATACTTTGACTAGTACTAAGGCTTACGTAGCGGTGATGAAGAAACGAATGGTGAGTGATGTCATTATCGTTACCGATCCCTATCACTGTGAACGCGCCATGGTGATGGCAAATGACCAAGGCGTCGTTAGCTCGTGTTCACCGGTGCAGACTGGTCCCAATGCGCTTTCACACTTTAGTTATAAGTACCTGCTGCGTGAGGCTGGTGCCTATCTCATCTACATCACTCTTGGTCGTAGGGGAATACAGGTCAGTGATCATCTACCCGGTGCCGATATTCTTATTAAGGTTGCACCATGAGGTATAGCTCGCTCGATAACGAGCGATTCATGGATGAGCCGGCAAAGCGTGAGGGACGTACTGAGTTCATGCGCGATCGTGCTCGCGTAATTCACTCGGCAGCGCTACGTCGATTAGCGGCCAAGACGCAGGTCGCAGTTCCATGGGAAAATGATTTTCAGCGCACTCGTCTTTCTCACTCATTAGAGTGTGCTCAGATCGGCCGCGAACTCGGTGCCTCACTCGGTGCCGACCCTGACTTACAGGAAACCGCCTGTCTTGCCCACGATCTGGGCCATCCGCCTTTTGGGCACAATGGTGAAGAGGCGTTAGCCAAAATAGCTGCGGATTTTGGAGGCTTTGAGGGCAATGCCCAGAGCTTTAGGTTACTGGTACGTCTAGAGGCAAAGACTGTTAACTCCAATGGGGAGAGCGTTGGACTTAATTTAACGCGCGCATCTTTAGATGGTTCAACTAAATATCCATGGCCTCGATCAAGCAATGCACGAAAATTTGGGGTCTATGACGATGATGTAGAGATCTTTGAATGGATGCGAACCGGGGCTCCAAAAGATAAGAAGTGCATCGAGGCACAAATAATGGATTGGTCAGATGATTGCGCATACTCAGTTCATGATTTAGAGGATGCAATCTTTGCCGATCAAGTTAGTGTAAAAAACTTTGCAAGAGATTTACCCGAAATTTTTAACGTGATGAAAAACGATTACAGAAGTAATGCAACTGAACAGGAAGCCAGCGATGCCCATGACCGCTTGGCCGCGCTCTCTGCCTGGCCACATTATTTTGATGGAACCCACCGCTCACTGGCTAGATTAAAAGACTCCACTTCGCAGTTAATCGGACGTTTTGTTCTCGCCGCCGAAGTTCACACTCGAAATATCCATGGCGATGCCCCACTCTCACGCTATAGCGCCGACCTTGAGATTCCACGAGCGGCGGCGGTGGAGGTCGATTTTCTAAAGGCGATCGCGGGCCATTATTTGATAAATGCCGCGCACTCACAGGATCGTTATGCAAGTCAACAGATTATTATCACTGAGTTAGTTGAGATGCTACGAGCATCTGCCCCGCAAGAGCTGGACTCAATCTTTATTAGGGGCTGGAATGAAGCCGCCGATGAGACGGCTCGAATGCGTGTGATTATCGATCAAGTCGCGGCACTGACCGATCCTGGCGCATATGTTTTACATGCGCGTCTGATGGCTAATCGATAAAGTGGTGGCATGAGCGGGCGCATTCGGGACGAGGATGTTGCATACATTCGCGAGCGGGCTTCGATAGATGAAGTCGTGGGTGATTATGTTCAATTAAAAAACGCCGGCGGTGGGGCTAAAAAAGGCCTGTGTCCTTTTCACGATGAGAAATCCCCCTCTTTTCATGTGACGCCCAGCAAAGGATATTTTCACTGCTTTGGCTGTCAGACCGGTGGAGATGTCATTGCATTCTTGATGAAGATCGACCATCTGACATTTACCGAGACAATTGAGCGATTAGCCGATCGACTGGGCTATGCACTTCGATATGAAGAGGGAAGCGGCAACGTTCCAACATTTTCAGCCGGTGCCCGCTCCAGACTTATTGCAGCAAATACACAGGCGGCAAAGTTTTATCAAGAGCAACTCAACGGCCCTAACGCTGCGCATGGGCGAGAGCTGCTGACGATGCGTGGCTTCGACCGAGCTGCCTGCCAACAGTTTGGTGTCGGTTTCGCACCCGATGAATGGGACGCTCTCACTGCGCATCTGCGCAAGCTAGATTTCACGGGCGATGAGTTGGAGAACGCTGGTCTTTCGAAAATGGGCCAGCGCGGAATGATCGATAGATTTCGCAATCGATTGACGTGGCCGATCCGAGATATCTCTGGTGATGTCGTTGGCTTTGGTGCGCGAAAGTTAGCAAACGATCTTGTGGATCAGGGTCCTAAATACTTGAACACACCTGAAACTCCTATCTATAAAAAATCCCAGGTTTTATATGGTTTAGATGTTGCCAAGAAAGAGATCGCCAAAAAGCGACAGGCAGTCATAGTCGAGGGATACACCGATGTAATGGCCGCCCACCTCGCTGGGATCACTACGGCAGTTGCAACATGTGGAACTGCTTTTGGCACCGATCACATTCGAATCTTGCGCCGGCTTTTGATGGATGATGATGCCTTTCGTGGTGAAGTTATCTTTACATTTGATGGCGATGCCGCTGGCCAAAAGGCGGCGTTACGTGCCTTTAGTGAGGATCAAAAATTTGTTACTCAGACCTTCGTAGCAGTTGAACCAGATGGCTTAGATCCAAGTGATCTACGTCAGCAAAAGGGTGATTTAGCTTTGCGGGATTTAATTGCACGGCGAGTTCCACTCTTTGAATTTGCGATTCGCAGTGAACTTGCTCAGCACAAGTTAGATTCGGCAGAGGGTCGAATTAACGCGCTTAACGCAGCGGCGCCATTAGTGGCACAGATTCGAGATAAATCACTTCGACCCGAGTACACACGCTTGCTGGCTGGCTGGCTAGGCCTTGAGGTTGAAATAGTCGCGGCTTCGGTATCGCTCGGCGTTAAAGCGAGCCCTAAAACCGGTGTTGCACTCCAAGAGCCAGTTGATGAAAATAGTTGGCGCCCCGATCCATATGATGCTCGTCTAATTCTTGAGCGAGAAGTCCTCAAACTTCGATTACAGGAGCCACACCTCTTTATTGAAACACTCTGGAGCGATATTGAAATCGCGGCATTTACTCACCCGGCATATCGCCAAATGCGCAAGACGATCGATGAGCAAGGCACACTTACTCTAGCTAGCATCTCCGATGAAAAGATTAAGATGATTTTTACCGAACTCAACGTAGAGCCGGTCCACTCCGATGCAAAGGCGGCTGCGCCATATGTCGCCAGCGTTGTCGCACGATTGCGTGAGATTGCAGTTTCACGATCTATTGCAGAGTTAAAATCAAGTCTGCAACGTCTTAACCCCGTTGAAAATGAGATTGAATACACTGCCGCCTTTGCCGCCCTCGTGGCCCTTGAGAGCACCCGACGATCACTCCATGATTTAGCGATGGGAAGCCTTTAAATAGGCCAATTTTCGAAGAACGCGTCGGTGCGCTAGAGTTTGCGCTCGTACAGATTGATCCCTGATAGCTCAACGGCAGAGCAGTCGACTGTTAATCGACAGGTTCTTGGTTCGAATCCAAGTCAGGGAGCTTGAACAAGATGCGCCTGGCCCTCTAGACCTTTACTCTTTGGCCTGTGCTAAATATTCTGATTAAAACCACTTCAAACTCTTGGCGCTCGCAACCTTGGGCGTTACGCATACTGCGTTTGTGGCTCGGTGTTACCTGGATATATGCGGGTTGGGTCAAGGCCAACGATGGTGGTTTTTTGACAAGTGGTTCGCCTACTTTTATCGGTGGCCAACTCAGTGCTTACTCAACTCAATCCCCAGTTGGCTTTCTCTTTAACAAATTAATCGAACACGCCGTTCTAGTGGGAGCGGTAGTTATGCTCGCCGAGTTCGCTATTGGTCTTGCCACGCTCTTATGGGTGGCACCGACACTGGCTGCATTTGGTGGATTATTGATGTCTATCGGATTGTGGTTAGCAAGTAGTTTTCATGCAAACCCATATTTCCTAGCTAGTGACTCTGCTTATGCAGTTTCCTGGCTGTCATACCTATTACTCATTAGAGTTAAACGAAAGGGATTCACAATGTCTTTGGAGCGTCGCGGCGTTATTCGTGTTGGATTAATTGGAGCTTTTGCCGTTGCCTTTGCCGGAGTTGGGCGAGTCTTTACCCCGAAACTTATGCAAGATAGTGCATCGGCGGCTTCGAAAACCAAGATAGTAAAGCTCTCTGCATTAAAAACCGGTACGGCGTTTAACTTCGTTTTAGCAAGTGGTGAGCCAGCGGTACTATTTAGAAGCAAAGTCGGCGTATTTGCTTATTCGGCCGTATGCACCCACCAAGGCTGCACCGTGGCGTATTTGCCCGCCAGTAAGACACTTAAATGTCCATGCCATGGAGCCGAGTTTGATCCTCAAAAATCTGGCAAGGTAGTTATGGGACCTGCCAACACTCCACTTGGAAAGATCAAAGTAGCTATCAGTGGTCCTTGGGTAATACTCGCGTAACTTTTTGGAAACACTCCATGGCTACAATCTCCATATGGCGTTATTTCAGCTCAACGTAGCACTCCCAGATCGCCCCGGCTCTTTAGGCTTACTTGCATCGGCGATCGGTGCTGCAGGTGGGGATATTCGAGCCCTTGTGGTTTTAAAATCCGAAGGCGGCCGCGGCTTCGATGAGATAACCGTTGCAGTTCCCGGTAGTGATCCATCTGACTTAATTGAACTGCTGAACTCAATCGGCGGCGTTGAAGTTATCTCAATCATCTCAGTTAACCCCGTGGAATAATCACTGCCCCCTGGCTTGGTAGTGAAGTAAAAAAACGCGGGGCTTTAAATCTCTCACGCTTAAATCTTGCTCGTACTGCATCAACGCATTCCTGCATAGCGTTAGCGTGAATCAGGGCGATGGCACTACCACCAAAACCACCACCGACCATTCGGGCACCCAAGGCACCAGCAGATATCGATGCATCCACTGCCGCATTTAGTTCTGGGCATGAAACGGCGTAATCATCTCGCAGGGATGCATGCGAGGCGTTGAGTAATTGACCAAGTTCAATGAAATTTCTTGCCTCGAGCGCAGTGACGGCATCTAATACCCGGGCAATTTCACTGACGGCATGTCTGGCACGGATAAACTCAACTCCAGTTAACGAATCTTTCGAGTTCATTAACTGCGCCATAGTTAACTCGCGCATTGAGCGTACGGATAGTTTTTCAACAACTGATTCACAAGAGGCTCGGCGTTGGGCATAGCCACCATCGGTAAGTGAGTGATGGGCCTGAGTGTCGATAATAAGTAGTTCTAGCCCACTAGCTGCGACGTCGAATGCGACATTGCGGGTAGTTAAATCTCGGCAGTCCAGCAAGAGTGCAAAACCTGTTTGAGCCATTAAAGCGACCGACTGATCCATCACTCCACATGGAACCCCGACATACTCATTCTCGGCTCGCTGAGTAAGCCGCGCAAGGCTTTGTAGATCATGGCCGCATGAAAATAATTCGTTAAGTGCCACCGCAACGCTACATTCAAGGGCTGCCGATGATGAAAGACCGGCTCCTAATGGAACGTGGCCATCGATCATAATATCTAGACCAGAGGGAACTCCCATCGCCCAAATAACTCCAAGAACATATCGCTCCCAACCACCTTCCTGCCCCGGTTTGAGCTCATTGAAATCAATCGTGATTGGCGAGTTTTTACGTTGCAACGAGATTAGGCGCAGCAGATTGTCTGGGCGCCTTCGGAGCGCGGCGAAGCTTCGATCGGCGATTGCAAAGGGAAGCACGTAGCCGTCACTGTAATCAATATGCTCACCGATTAAATTCACTCGACCTGGAGCTGCAGCGATTACATCTGGGCTATGACCAAAGAACCGCACAAACTCTTGCTCAATACGCAACATATCAGTTACGCACTATAAGCGGCGAAGGTATCGAAAACCATCGCATCGATTCCTCGAGTAGGCGCCCACCCAAGTAAGTTTTTGGCCTTACTAATATCTGCAATAAGAACCGCTGGATCTCCAACGCGCCTTGGTGAGTCAATTGTTGGAATCGCCCTTGACATGCTTTGACTTGCTGCGGCAACAACCTGACGAACAGAGTATCCATCCCCACTACCCAAGTTGAAAATCTCATGTACACCCGCTTTGAGATTTTCTAAAGCCCTGATGTGAGCATCAATTAAATCAATAACATGGACATAATCACGGATACAAGTTCCATCAGGGGTCGGCCAATCACTGCCAAATATCTTCACCGGATTGTCTTGTGTACTGCGAAGAATGTTTGGAATTAAATGCGTCTCTGGATCATGGTGCTCGGCCAGCCAGCCACGTTCAGATTCAAGGGCGCCGGCGACGTTGAAATAGCGAAGAGAGATTGCGGCGATTTTATATGTCAGCGCCTGCGCAGCGATCATCTCATCGATCGCTAACTTTGTAGCCCCATATGGATTGGTAGGTACGGTAGGTGCGCTCTCGTGGATCGGAATCTGGGAGGGCTCACCGTAAACCGCGGCCGATGATGAAAAGACTATTTTCTTAACATTAGATTTGTGCATCTCATCGAGAAGGTTGCGCGTTCCTTCTACGTTCACGCGTCGATAGAGTTCTGGCTTTTCAACTGACTCTCCCACCAGGGATTTACCTGCAAAGTGCATAACGGCATCAACGCCTGTGAGCCCTTGACGAATCTCACCGGGGTTCAACAGCGAGCCTTGAATAAAACGGACTCCTTCCGGCACGCTACCTGCATGACCGGTTGAACAATCATCTAAAATAGAAATTTCATAGCCAGATGTGCGCATTATCTCAACGGCCACCGAGCCGATATATCCAGTTCCACCCGTTATTAAAACATGCATTATGAAAGCTTCACTTCGCGAAGTTGCGCCGCGGACTGTTCTGGGCGCACATCCATAATAAAGGCACCCATCGCCGACTCTGAGCCCGCTAAATACTTTAACTTGCCAGGTGCTCGTCGAATACTTGTGATCGCCCAATGTAGGCGCATTACATCGCGGCCAACCCGGACCGGCGCCTGATGCCAGGCGGCGATGTAAGCCATTTCTATTCCGAAGACACCATCTAATCGCTTCATTACTTCAAGGGCGATAGGTGCAAAACTATCGCAAACAGCCTCACTCAAGCCGGTCAAGTCAGGGACTGAGTTAAGGGGAGCAATATGAATTTCAAAGGGGTAGCGAGCGGCAAATGGAACGAAGGCGATCCAGTGATCATTACGGGCGATGATTCGCTGCGCATCTCGAATCTCTCGGGCCACAACTTCATCAAATAAAATCTGCCCCGTTGATTTCATGTGTGCCTGGGCAGTTGCCAACATCTTCTCAACCCTTGGGGGTAAGTATGAGTAGGCATATATTTGCCCGTGAGGATGCGAAAGCGTTACTCCTATCTCTTCACCACGGTTTTCAAATGGCGCGATGTGTTGAATGTAGGGTTCTAGTGAAAGCTCTCGTGTCCGATCGATCCACGCTTCGAGCAGAACTCGTACTCGCGACTCATCTAAATCCTTAAAAGATGTTCCATGATTGGCCGTAAAACAGATGACCTCACATTTTCCGGCAGCGGTTCCTAAATCAGTATGCGGGCCCATAAGTTCTGGGAGCGCCCAATCTTGGTTTGGTGGGCGAAGGGCAGGGGATCGGTTATCAAAGACAACTACCTCATAGTCTTTTTCTGCAATTTCGGTCAGTAAATGACTGGTAGTTGGACATAGTGGGCAGAGCTCTTTCGGTGGCAAAAAGATGCGGCCCTGACGATGAGCGGCCATAGCTACCCATTCATTGACGAGTGAATCAAGGCGCAGCTCGCCGATGGGTGGCTGCGTTTCGACGGGACGTTGGTCGATCGCCGCTCTTATTTGATTGCGCGTGTCGTAAAATCGGATCCTGCGGCCATCGGCCATCTCGCGATCGCTTCGAACTACCCCAGCCGATAATCTTTTACTCTTAGTCATAGTGCGGATACTCTATCTGTGTGTCCAAGCAATCAGCGCTCCTTCACTGCGCCAGCAGTTCGCTTTTGCTCGAAGTAATCGATGGCGCCCTGGTGATTGCCCATTGGGGGGCTCCACTCGTGGGTGAAACCACCGATATCGT
>JBBAMX010000009.1:3869-14836 GCA_040402335.1 Candidatus Planktophila sp. | reverse complement strand
TCTTTGATTTAGATAGTTTTGGAGTTTTGACACAGGGCGCTACCTTAAAAAATATTGGTGAGAGCGATTACTGTGTTAATGAGTTTATACATTGGCTACCACTGCCGCAGGAAGCAGAGCAGAGTTTAGATTTTATCGGTCGCTGGTCCAATGAGCGCCAGCCACAACGGCGCGATATTGCAACCGGTACTTGGATACGTGAATCGCGCGAAGGTCGAAGCGGACATAATTTTTCAATCGCAGAGATTGCACTCAATCGAAGCACAACTTTTCAAACCGGCTCAGCTTGGGCAATAAGTATCGCTTGGAGTGGAAACTCACACTTCTTAATTGAACGAAGCTTCGATGGTACACAATCCATCGGTGCCGGTGAGCTTTTACTTCCAGGTGAAGTGATTTTGGCCCCTGGTCACTCTTATGAAGTACCGGCCTTGATTTCGGTGTATTCAGCCCAGGGGTTAGATGGAGTTAGCCATGCATTTCATAGCCATATTCGTGCGCGGGCCAATCGAGCAAAACGGCCACGCCCCTTGGCTTTGAATATGTGGGAGGCGCTTTACTTTAATCACGATGAGACTGCAATTAAAGAGCTAGTCGATGTCGCCGCCGAGATTGGTATTGAACGAGTCGTTTTAGATGATGGCTGGTTTCATTCGCGTCGCAATGATCGAGCAGGTTTAGGGGATTGGGTGGTCGATCCCGCCGTTTGGCCCAATGGATTAACGCCGATTATTGAATATATCAACGCTAAAGGGATTGAGTTTGGTCTGTGGTTTGAAGGGGAGATGGTGAATGAAGACTCTGATCTCTATCGCGCGCATCCAGATTGGATTTTGCATGAGGGCGGGCGGGTGCCGCCACTGTGGCGCCATCAACTCGTCTTAGATTTATCGAACGAGGGTGCCTATAGCCATGTGCTAGAACAGACATCGATGATGTTAGCCTCACATAGCATTGCATATATAAAATGGGATCACAACCGTGTTTTAGTTGACGCCGGGCATATGGGACATGCTGGTGTGCGGCTACAGACGTTGGCTATTTATCGTCTCTTTGCCGAATTAAAAAACCGTCACCCAGGAGTTGAAATTGAATCCTGCGCTTCAGGCGGTGCACGTATCGACTTAGGTATTCTCGATTACGTTGATCGTTTTTGGACAAGTGATAATAACGATGCGCTCGAGCGTCAAAGTATTCAGCGGTGGAGTGCACAAGTAATTCCAATTGAAATGTTAGGCACACACATTGGACCGACACAAGGTCATCAAACGGGGCGCACCGTTGAACTTTCAATGCGGGCAATAACCGCGCTTTTTGGCCACGCCGGTATTGAATGGAATATAACCGAGGCGACTTTAGCGGAGCGTAAAAACTTAAAGGGATGGGCGGAGTATTACAAAACTCATCGCGCACTCTTACATAGCGGTCGAATGGTTCGCATTGATTATCCTGATGCTCATGGTTATCTCCATGGCGTAATCTCGGTGGATAATTCGAAGGCGATTTTTGCCTATGTTCAACTCACTCCAACCGTTGCAGTTCATCCCGCATTAATTAAATTTGCTGGCCTAGAAGATGCCGCAACATATTCAATCAAGGCAGTATTTCCAGCGGGTTCACCACGGTATATGCAGATCGCACCCCCCGCATGGATGGCTGGAATAAAACTCTCTGGATCTGCACTTGCTCATATCGGTGTAGCGGCACCGATTTTAGCCCCGGCTAACGCGATACTTATTGAGATTACTAAGATTTAATCAACCCAGTTGAGGCTTCGCTCCACCGCTTTTTCCCAACGCTCATAACCTGCTCCATGAAGGCGATGCCCTGGTGTCGGTTTCCATCGCCGTGACTCTTTCCACTGGTTGCGCAACTCTTTGGGTGAACTCCAGAAACCAACTGCTAAACCTGCGGCATAGGCGGCGCCAAGGGCAGTAGTTTCGGCGATTAAAGGCCTTGAGATTTCAATACCCATAACATCGGCCTGCATCTGCATACACAGTGAGTTAGCGGTGATGCCACCATCTACCCGCATCTCATGCATCGGCACTCCGCTATCGGCGACCATCGCATCCATTACATCACGGGTTTGATAACAAATCGCTTCAAGTGCTGCTCGGGCAAGATGTGCCTTAGTAGTGGCCCGTGTTAAACCAACGATCACCCCGCGTGCATCGCTTCGCCAGTAAGGTGCAAATAGACCAGAAAAAGCCGGTACGAAATAGAGACCATCGGTATCTGTCACCGTTTCTGCCAAGTTTTCGATTTCGGCGGCATTGTTAATAACGCCTAATTGATCTCGGAGCCATTGAATTACCGAGCCCGTCACTGCCACCGAACCTTCAAGGGCGTAACGCGCAGCCTCATCGCCAAATTTAAAGCAGACGGTTGTGAGTAAGCCATGGTGTGAGCGGACAATCTCCGTTCCGGTATTGAGGAGGGCAAAGTTTCCAGTTCCATAGGTGGTCTTTGACTCTCCCCGTTCAAAACAAACTTGCCCGACCATAGCCGCCTGTTGGTCACCTAATATTCCAGCGATAGGTATGGACGTTCCAAATGGGCCATGCGGATCTGTGTATCCATATATTTGTGAAGATGAGTGGATGCTCGGTAGGGACTCTCTTGCAACTCCAAAAATTGCAAGGAGCTCCTTATCCCAATCTAAGCTCTCAAGGTTCATGAGTAGGGTTCGACTTGCATTTGTCACATCGGTAGCGTGGATACCGCCCCGTACCCCACCCGATAAGTTCCATAAAAGCCACGAATCTATGGTTCCAAAGCGAGCATCTGCGCCATGAGCATTAGGAAGATTTGCAAGAAGCCAGTTCATTTTGCTAGCAGAAAAATAAGGCGCGATTGTTAAGCCAGTTTTAAATCTAATAATCTCTTGCTGATCCTCGGTGAGGGTTTTCAGGAAATCCGTACTCCTTGTATCCTGCCAAACGATGGCATTTGAAAGTGGCTGCCCGGTCGTTATATCCCAGACGAGCGTGGTCTCGCGTTGATTTGCTATTCCTACGGCAGCTAAATCAGATCCCAAAATATCTGCCTGTTTCAAAGCTGCAGTAATCACCTCTTGGGTACGTTGCCAGATCTCTAGCGCATCGTGTTCAACCCAGCCGGCCTGCGGCATAATCTGACGATGCTCCATTTGGTGTTGTCCAACAACGGCGCCAGCATGGTTAAAGATCATAAAGCGGGTGCTGCTAGTACCTTGATCCAAACTGCCGATGTATTTCACGGGGCGCAAACTCGTCTCTCTTCGGTTAGGCTTAACTCTACAAAGCCGGTAATGGAGATGCAACGGACATGTTTTTAACTCAGCTCAATCCAAAGCAACGTCAAAGTGCGATAGCAGCACTTGGTAGTGAGAGCTTTGATGTTCTAGTTATCGGCGGGGGAGTCAATGGGGTTGGAGCGGCTTTGGATGCCGCATCACGCGGGCTGAAGGTTGCTCTTATCGAATCCCAAGATATTGCCGCGGGTACATCCAGCCGTTCGAGCAAGTTAATCCATGGTGGATTGCGATACCTGGAACAGTATGATTTTAAATTGGTCCGTGAGGCGTTACAGGAGCGCGAGCTTTTAGTTTCAACGCTCTGCCCACACTTAGTCAAACCAGTTGGATTTTTATTTCCGCTTACTGAAAAATTTAAAGAGCGCACCTATGTCGGTGCAGGGCTAGCTTTATACGATGTTTTGCGGGGTTTTAATCGCGCACTCCCATTTCATAAACATCTGAGTCAAAAACAGATTAATGAGATTGCCCCATCCCTGAGGCCAGATATTATCTTGGGAGCTATCAAATACTTTGATGCCCAGGTCGATGATGCTCGCCATACATTGTCGGTTGCCCGCACCGCCGCTCGCCATGGGGCAGTAATAGCTACCCGTGTGCGCGCCGAATCACTTATCAAAGTGGGCCGGCGAGTTACAGGTGTGCTTGCAAAGGATTTAGAGAGCGGAAAAACCATAACAATTAATGCAGGAGTCACCGTTATGTGTGCCGGAGTTTGGAGCGATGAGCTTCATGCAAAGTTTGATCTGAACCCAGGATATAACGTAACCATGAGCAAGGGTGTTCATATTGTTCTACCCGGCTCAGCGATTAAATCTGAAGCAGGAATCATTCTCAAAACTGCAGTCTCAGTTCTTTTCATTATTCCATGGGGCGATAAGTGGATAGTTGGAACGACAGATACGCCATATACGGGGGATCGTAGCGAGCCATTGGCATCGGCAGAAGATATTCAGTACATATTGGATCAGGCAAACCGGGTGCTCTCGCCACAACTTCAATCCGATGAAATTATCGGTGTCTATGCAGGGCTTCGACCACTCGTTGCCAACAATAAGAGCTCATCAACAACCAAGCTTTCGCGCGAGCACACCGTTGATCGACCAGCACCTGGCTTTGTCAGTATCGCCGGTGGCAAGTACACGACCTATCGAATCATGAGCCGAGATGTTATTGATTTAGCGGTTAATGAACTTCGCAAACTAACTCCTGAATCCGTGACTGAGAAACTTCCGCTAGTTGGGGCCGATGGCTACTTTGCTTTGATGCAACAAGTGGATCGTCTTTGTGAAGAGAGCGGCCTTGATTTAGCGAGTATCAGCCACCTGCTCAATCGTTATGGTTCGATGGTGAGTGAGATTCTCACTTTAATTAAAGATGAGCCATCGCTGGCTAAGAAGCTTTCGCCAGAGTTGGAGTATTTAAGAGCAGAGATTTATTATTCGGCGAGCCATGAAGGCGCACGTTCAGTCGATGATGTTATTTCACGTCGAACACGAATCGCTTTCGAAGCGCATAACCATGGTGCCGATTTAGCAGCTTCAATCGCTGAAATAATCGCTCCAGTTTTGGGCTGGAGCACTAAGGAGAGCAAGGCATCAGTTCTGGCCTATCAATTGCTTGTCGAACGAGAAGTAAAGGCACGTGAGGAGATTCTTGGCACCGCGCAGAAGATTAGTTCTTGATTTGATTTAGACAACCATCTACCGATGGCTTTGGTGTTGGCTTAACCGTGACAGTTGGTGTCGGTGATGCAGTTGGAGCCGGTGTTGGTGCAACTTCAACGGTGAAGAGGACGGATTGAAGCGTTGCAGCATGAGTATGTGATGCATCGATAAAGCTAATCTTTCCAGCGTACTCTCCAACCGGTAACCCCATTAGCGACAAGCTCCAAGAACCACTGGCCGAGCGCACAAGGCTTTGAAGTGGAGCGGTAGTTACAGAACTAATTGGATCAAGTAGAAATTTGAGCGTTCCGGTAACAACGGGCGATAAATCAGGGCGCAGTACATTGACTTTGAAGTTGATTACATTGCTTGGGAGCTTTGAACTCAACTTTTCAATCACCATTGTTGTCGCTTCATCTTTTGGCATCATCTCACCTACGGTCGGTGTCCAACTTCCCTTTACCATTTCCATAAATGCCGATGAATCACCACGAAAGATATTTAAATCTAACCGAAGACTTGGTACTCCATACTTTGCTGCGATCCCGCAGGATGTGTACTGCCACATCGTCCACTGTGAGTCACAGTTTGAAGTTGTCCAGGAGTTTACATAACAACCACTTGTCTTTTGACCCGGCTGATTAAGCGGATCAAATGGATCGATTGCATAGTGGGCTAACCAGAGCGGGTATTGAGATAACTGCGGGTTGCGCTCCATTGAACCTTCAAGGAAGCTTGCATATGAGTACACAAATGGAGCCTTGCCAGTTTTTTCTTTTAGAGCTCCCAAAAAAGTAGTTGCCCAGAGAGTGACCGCGTGGGGTGTTGCATATTTTTGGCACTGCCCAGCACTAGATAAGCGGATGCATTTGTCCTCAAGATCTAATGCATATGGCAGATCACGTTCGGAGTATCCACCGATAGCTGCCAAGCGCCAAATAACTTTCTGGGCTTGAGCCATTGCATCTTTTGTAATCTCTCCATCATCGGAAGTATCAGGCAGGCTCGCATAGTGGTAAAAACCGGTGTAAAGGCCGGCGGCTTGAGCTGCGCTGTGGTCCATCACTAGATATTTAAGGGCTTGAGCATCTGCATCATCTCGAGTATCCGAGGCCTTAATCATTACAAAGCGAACTCCAGCATCGTACATCTTTGAAAAATTAATCTGCTGTTCACCAGGGTGCTGCCAGCGACTGATATCGGCGCCATGAATACGACCACCAGGGCCAAATTGACCGAGAGTTATCGACGGTAACTCTGTAGCGGTTTGAGAGATTTGCTTGAGTTTTTTTATAAGTAGAGGAGTTGAGGCTGAGTAAGTTCGCTCTCCACCCACAACCACAAATGCCCGGTAGTAAATCTTTAAACTTACGTTTTTGACATGAACGACCAATCTCCAACTTCCGGCCTTTGTGACCTGTGCCCTGAATTGAAGTGTTTTCCAGCCGCTTGGGCCGTTTTGTTGAATACTTACCGTGGCTCCAGATTTAGCTGGCTTGATAGCTCCGTAGAAAGTTAAAAGAGGCGTAGTCGCTGAGGGTGTTTGGCTCACGTTGAGTGTTAAGTGTGGTGAGGCTCCCGATGCGGATTGGAGCGCGAAGGGTCCAACAATCGAAATTGCCATAGCTAGTACACCCGTGATGGTTGTGCCTAATACTCGGTACAACTTCATTACTCGCTGATCTCCACATCAATATCGAGGAGCTCTTTAATAGTTTGAATCAGAAGCAGATTTTGCTTGATTCGAGCCTGCGAAAATTCATGGGCTGCTCCCAGTTTTCGCACATCGGAAAAATCAAGTGTTAAAATACGTCCATCAAAAGCGGCTAAGCGGGCATCAAAAAAAGCTAACCAAGCGATGCGGTCTTTGATAAGGAGCGCGTCCAGGACGTCATTCCAGCGGTTTCGAATCTGCAGCAACTCCATAACAATCGAGTTTACCAATGAATTAATGGGAGATTAGCCCTTATTGGTGAGGCGCGCCTAACCATTTGTAATATTCATTAACTAATTGGACTCTCATATTTCGATTCCGATCGGGTTGAATATTGAGTTCTTGCGCGACTCGCGAGATTATCTGTTCCACGGATTTCTCACTGACGTATCGCAAGCGACCGATTTGAGCATTAGTAAGACCTTGCGCAACTAGGCGCAGAGTATGAATTTGAACATCGGTAAGTTGTGCGAGCAAACCTTGAAGTGATTTTTCTTTAATTGAGACGCTGCCATTAATCCATGAGACTTCGTGGCTTTCTGCAACCGATAATTTCGCATCTGAGATTGCAGAACATAAAACAAGGAGATCGGTTGCAGATTTTTTCAGTACTACCTTTGTTCCACTTGGTATATCGATGTGCCTATCTCCAAGTAGACGCACATCAGAGCAGCTTTCTAAAATGACAATACCAACATTTGGTTGGGACTTTCGCATGTTAATTGCAATTTTAATTGCAGAGGTCCGAGCTTTATGCATATCAATCAGAACTACATCGGGCACAAGCCTGTTGAGTAAGGTGAGTGCCAAGCTTTCATTTCGTGCTTCACCTATGATGTCTATCTCATGCATTCGAAGAGCTGGTACAAGTGTTGAAAGTTCGAATCCATCATCTATAACGACTAAGACACGTTCATGCATCAAAAGAGTGTAACAAGAAAGAGATTTTTCAAGTGAATTTAAAGAAGTATTGCAATTAAAACTAGTAAAAATCCAAGTGCACTTATATTTACGTATGCATGGATAGGGTCAGCCCTAGAGGCAAAGTTAGAGTTCTATGCACTCGATCAATGGTTCAAAGGCGGTTTTCCCTGCTATGAAGTAAATGTGTGCAATCAGACAGTTGCATTGAAGCGATGATTTCTCTTATTCAAGCGTAATTCAAGCGGTTTTTATACCTCTCAAAAGATTCACATGATTCATTTGCCGCTCGAGCGCGAGGATATTTCAAAACGCGTTAGGATTCGACTCAAACGAAAAACCTTGACAATGCTGGGAGAAAAAACGATGAGTGATCTTAAATGTCCTTACACCGGTGATGTAGCAACCAACGAGGGAACCTATAACCGTGATTGGTGGCCCAATCAACTCAACATCGCAGTCTTACATCACAACTCGGCAAAGGCAGATCCAATGGGCGTGGCTTTTGATTACGCGGCGGAGTTTAAGACGCTTGATCTCGATGCAGTAAGAGAAGATATTAAAGAGTTAATGACAACTTCCCAGGCGTGGTGGCCAGCGGATTATGGTCACTACGGTCCCTTTTTTATTCGTATGGCTTGGCATAGCGCGGGCACCTATAGAACCACTGATGGTCGTGGAGGCGCTGGCGCTGGATTGCAGCGATTCGCTCCACTTAATAGCTGGCCAGATAATGCCAACTTAGATAAGGCTCGCCGTCTGTTGTGGCCAATTAAAGCTAAATATGGAAAAAAGCTTTCCTGGGCGGATTTAATTATTCTTGTTGGCAATGGAGCCCTTGAGTCGATGGGCTTTAAAACTTTTGGTTTCGGCGGCGGACGTGTCGATGCTTGGGAGGCCGATGTAACTTACTGGGGCCGCGAGACCGAGTGGCTCGGCGACGTTCGTTACAGTGGAGATCGCCAGTTAGAGAACCCACTAGCTGCCGTGCAAATGGGGCTTATTTATGTCAACCCAGAAGGTCCAAATGGTAATCCAGATATTTTGGGATCGGCCAGAGATATTCGTGAAACATTTGCGCGGATGGCGATGAATGATGAAGAGACCGTTGCATTGATTGCCGGCGGACATACATTTGGTAAAGCCCATGGCGCTGCAAATCCAGATAAGTATGTTGGTGTAGCCCCAGAATCGGCGGCTATTGAAGAGATGGGTCTTGGCTGGAAAAATACTTTTGGCTCAGGAAATGGCGCTCAAACTATCTCAAGTGGTCTCGAAGGAGCATGGACCTCGGCGCCAACGTCTTGGGATAACGAATACTTTAAACTTCTCTTTAAATATGAGTGGGAGCAGACTAAGAGCCCTGGCGGAGCAACACAGTGGATCCCCGTTGGTGGCGCGGCCTCATCTCTCGTGCCTGATGCCCACGATTCCGATAAAAAACATGCACCTATTATGTTCACAACCGATCTTGCAATGCGCATGGATCCAAGTTATGAAAAAATCTCGCGCCACTTCTTAGAGGATGTCGATGCATTTGCCGATGCATTTGCACGTGCCTGGTTTAAGTTAACGCACCGCGATATGGGTCCAGTCACTCGCTATCTTGGGCCGTTGGTCCCTGCTGAAGAGTTAATCTGGCAGGACCGAACTCCGCTTTCAACCGGTGAACTTGTGGGTGCAGATGAGATAGCCCAACTCAAAAAAGCGATTTTGGAGTCTGAACTAACAGTGGCCGAGCTCGTCTCAACGGCTTGGGCTAGTGCCTCTACTTTCCGCGGAAGCGATAAGCGCGGAGGTGCAAATGGAGCACGCATTCGTTTGGAGCCACAGCTAAATTGGCAGGTTAACGATCCTTCAGAGCTGAAAAAAACTCTAAGCCAACTTGAAGCGATCGCACTTACGTTTAACTCCACATCAAGGGATAAGAAGATCTCCCTTGCCGACCTCATCGTTCTAGCGGGCTGCATTGGAGTAGAGAGGGCGGCTCAAAACGCAGGATATCCAGTAAAAGTTCCATTTACGCCGGGGCGTACCGATGCCACTCAAGCACAGACCGATGTTCACTCCTTCGCCGTTCTAGAACCAAGCGCCGATGGCTTCCGAAACTTTGTTGGTAACGGAGCGCAGGATCTGGCCGAGTTCCTTCTCGTTGATCGCGCATCTCTTCTTACTTTGAGTGCACCTGAAATGACGGTTCTTGTTGGCGGACTCCGCGTTCTCGATGCAAATACCGGACGATCGCAAGTGGGTGTTCTCACTGAGCGCTCCGAAACCCTATCGAATGACTACTTTGTGAACCTACTTGATATGGATATTTCATGGCAACCAACTTCACAGAACTCTGATTTATTTGAAGGCACGAGCGCTCAAAACGGTGAAGTTAAGTGGACGGGAAGTCGATCGGATTTGGTCTTCGGTTCAAACTCAATCCTGCGAGCGATTTCAGAGGTTTACGCAAGCAGCGATGGTCAAAGTAAGTTTGTCATCGACTTTGTCTCTGCTTGGGACAAAGTAATGATGTTGGATCGCTTCGACCTCAAATAGAAGATACTAAGATGCCGAACGAGAAGATTTCTCCGCTGCCAACTGATGCTGGTATCGACTCTCTCGTTCATAATGCAGTTGAACTAGCTGGCAAACTTCTGACGGATGCGCAAAATCTACGCACAAGGCGTGATGGAGCAAATCGAAAGAGGTTTGCTCGTCTTTTAAATGATCCATCTGCAATCGCCCTCACCATGTCGCTTACCGATGAGGTAATGCGCATGGTTTCGACACAACAGGCCGCGAGGACGTTTCGTCGCATTGCAAGGCTCGCAAGTGTGCGTGGTTTGGGAATCATCGATTATTTAGGGATTAAAATCGCATCCCCAAGTTCGATTCTGTTTCCAAAACCGGTTATGAAGATAGTTAACCAGCGGATACGAGCAGGTGCTCACGGAATAATCTTGCCAGCTGAACCACCACTTCTTTCGAAGCATATTAAAGGCCGCGTAAAAGACCATGCCCGGATGAATATAAATGTTTTGGGTGAGGCCGTACTGGGAAACCATGAAGCACATGAGCGTCTTAATTCAGTGATGGAGATGGTTGCAAGGCCAGACGTCAATTACGCCTCAGTCAAGATTTCATCGATCACCAGTCAAATTATGGTTCTTGATCACCAAGGTTCAGTGGAGCGAGTTTGCGAGGGTCTGCGCCTGTTGTATCGGCAAGCACAGAAAAACCAGACATTTATTAATTTAGATATGGAAGAGTACCGGGATCTTTTAATTACGGTTGAAGTATTTATGAAGTTACTTGATGAGCCCGAGTTTGAAACAATGAACGGCGGAATAGTTCTTCAAGCTTATCTGCCTGAATC
>JBBAMX010000009.1:0-3769 GCA_040402335.1 Candidatus Planktophila sp. | reverse complement strand
CAGTTGCTACATCGCGAAATGTTGCACAGCAATTAGACATCGAAATGCTTGAAGGAATGGCCAACGCTGAAGCCTTGGCGATTGTTAGGGAGGTAGGAAATGTTCTTTTCTATACTCCCGTAACTCGGCATGAAGATTTTCCAGCGGCCGTAGCGTATTTGGTTCGACGGTTAGATGAGAACACATCGATAGAAAACTATTTACGGGCATCTTTTGAAATGAATCCCGATAATCAGAGTTTTGAGGATCAGAAGCGTCGATTTTTAGCCTCTGTGGTAGCGCGTCATGACATCTCTACTGGGTCGATCCGACATGGTTTAAAGCGCCATGACTGCGGAAAATTATTTATTGCGGGCGAATTCGAAAACGAGAGTGATGCCGACCAAACAAATCCTGATTTTCTTGAGCGTCTCGCTCGGGCATGGTCGGATCTAGATAAAAAATCTGACGAATTGATTCCACTGGTCATAAATAGTCAGGAGATTTTTACAGAGGGCATTGAGTTGGGTAATAATCCAAGTGAGGAGGGTAAGACTTGGTACAGATACTGCGTTGGCGGTAGAGCAGAGATTGACGAAGCCGTGCTTACTGCTCGAAGCGCATTTTTAACATGGGAGGATTTAGGCGCAGCCTCTCGTGCAAAAATCCTTGGAAATGCCGCTTTAATTATGGAGTCGGAACGGGCAGATGTTATTGCGCTGATGGCCTTGGATTCTGGGAAAACGGTAAGTGAGGCAGATCCCGAAGTGAGCGAGGCGATCGATTTTGCACGCTTTTATGCACTCTCCGCCCAAGAAAAAGAGATTGGTTCAACTCCAACCGGGGTTGTACTCATCGTTCCCCCATGGAATTTTCCCTATGCAATCGCTGTCGGCGGAGTTTGTTCGGCTTTAGCCGCTGGAAATGCAGTCCTACTCAAGCCCGCCCCGGAGACCGTTGCGACCGCTTTTCGCATTGCCGACCAGTTGTGGCGAGCTGGAGTACCAAAAAACGTTCTGCAATTTCTGCCAACCCGTGATGACGATGATGGAAAATATTTAGTTACACACGATGGAGTTGATACGGTGATTCTGACCGGCGGAATAAATACGGCCGAGATGTTCATAACGTGGAAACCGGATATTCGCCTCTTGGCTGAGACCAGCGGCAAAAATGCAATCCTTATCGCCGCAAGTGCCGATATTGATTTGGCAGTTAAGGATCTCGTCCAGTCAGCATTTGGGCATGCTGGCCAAAAATGTAGTGCGGCAAGTCTGGCAATAGTCGATTCACAAATCTATAAAAATCCCGCCTTTTTTCGCCAGCTTAAAGATGCAGTTGAAAGTTTAAATGTTGGTCCAGGCCGTAGTTATTCAACTTTTATGGGGCCAATTATTAGGCCGGCGAGTGGTCCTTTACTCCGTGCCTTTACTCAGTTAGATAGTGGCGAAAGTTGGTTAATTACACCGCATCAGGTGGACGAGTCGGGCCATATGTGGCGGCCGGGAGTGAAAATTGGAGTCCAACCAGGATCCTGGAGTCATCTCAATGAGTGGTTCGGACCCGTACTTGGAATCATGTCGGCCCCAGATTTTGAAACGGCCATTAACTTGCAAAACGCCACTGATTTTGGTTTAACCGCTGGTATCCACGCACTCGATGAAAAAGAGTGCGAGCACTGGCTCGCTCGCATCGAAGCTGGCAATCTCTATGTAAATCGAGGGACCACAGGCGCTGTTGTAAATCGACAACCATTCGGTGGATGGAAGCGCAGCAGCATTGGACCGACATCAAAGGCTGGCGGTGCTAATTATTTAAATAATCTACGCAACTGGCAATCAATCACATCACTTTCAGAGAGTATTGAATCATCAACTCGATGGTGGGATGAAGTTGGCTCACAATTAGTAGATGCATCGGGTTTAGCCGTTGAGCGAAACTATCAAATTTATAGAAATTCACCTCGGGGCTATTTGGTTCGAATAGATAGTTCAGTATCGGAAGATGCAATTAACTACATTCGCTGGGTTGAAAATAAGATTAATATTTCAATCGAATTGAGTGCGCCTGAAATTATTGAAAGCGCCCCCACAGCAAGAGTGGAAACCATTACGCAACTCTGTGATCGGATACGTGGCGTAGAAAAGCTGCGTTGGCTGAGTAAGGAAGTGATGCC
Source organism: Candidatus Planktophila sp. (assembly GCA_040402335.1). Lineage (GTDB taxonomy): Bacteria > Actinomycetota > Actinomycetes > Nanopelagicales > Nanopelagicaceae > Planktophila. Next base: position 1,614 of record JBBAMX010000009.1, on the reverse strand, counting down.
AGCGCATAAGTTTTTTGAGTTAGGAATTTCGACAGATTCACGATCCATCGCGGCACGCGGGGATGTTGAACTTGTGCGCTGGCTTCTGGAGCAAAGTATTTCAATCACCAACCATCGATATGGAAATATCGGCGCTGGCCCAAGACCACAAATTCTGGCTTAAATATATTTGAAAAAATTCTCGGACAGAGAATTAATCATCAATCCCAGTTATTTTGCAGGGAATTTCGCAGTCTTCATCGAAGAGATACGCGGCGCAGATCCGGTGATAGCCATCGGCGATGGTCAGTGGGACATCTGCCTGGAGTTTGCCGCGCAGGAGCAAAACGGGAGAGAGTGCATCCTTGTTTTTTATCTTTTTTAAATTATGAGAGACGTGGTGATTCTCTTCACTCAGGGTGACCAACTTGCTAGCGCGCAAAATATCTTTGGCTTTAAAGTAATTTATTGGCGCTGCTTTTAGCTCATTGACGACAACTATCACCGCATCAGCGGTCATCAGTAAATTCAAGAAACTCTCTGCCGCGGGATAGTCATGTTCTTCAGGCGTCGATAGCCAATCGATGGAGTTCATATTTGGCTCTTTTCTATATTTATCACTGCGCAGCGTGTACGTGATTCGTATCGCGCCGATGCAATGAGTGTTGAAATAATAGTTAGCAGCGCCGCCAACATGATTGCACCCCCTTGTCCTGATGTTAACGCGCCTGAGCTCTGTCCAATAGCAACAGCTGCAACCGGGATCCCTAACTGCGCCGCCGAAATAACACTGAGATCGAGCGATTTATTGCTAAAAACAACGATCAAGTGTGAGGCAATAGCGCCGGTAGCCAACAGCGCAGCTAGTAGAAGTAGTCGAGGCTCATGCAAGGCGCTACGGATATTTATCTGGGCGCCCAACCAGACAAAGAAGAATGGCGCAAAGAGGCCTTCAGTGACGGCGAAGAGTTGGCGCGCTAAGCGATGGGGCATCCCATTAAATGCCAACGCGAGCCCCAGAGCAAAGCCCGCGACCATTACCGAGATTGCGAAGCGTTGGGCTATTCCAGCTAAAACAAGCAGGATAATAAGACTGACTCGTAGCTCAATGCCAAAACCTCTTGCCTTAGAGATGCCACGGACGCGCGTAATGAGACCGCGCTTATCTGCATATAAATAGGCCAGGGCGATTGCACCCGCTGAAACCGAGACAATGAGTGAGCCAAGCAAGGTTTTAGCGATATGACTGGAGTTGATTGCCAGTGGTAACGCGATCACCGCAATGAGATCGGCCAAAGCCACTTGCGTAATAAGGGCAATAACCTGCGGCTGCTGCATCTGTGATTTGGAGTTGATAAAGATTGGCAGAATCAACGCCGCCGAACTTGAGGAGAGAAGAACGATAAAGAGTGGAGTCTGATGCAGATGAGTGATAACCGAGATTCCGAAAGAGATGGGGATCGCGACAGTTATTACGAGTAATTGACGCATCAATGCAGTGCGCAACACCGGCTGACCGATAATTGATTTTAAATCGATATGACTGCCAGCTACCATCATCACTAACGCAAAACCAATATTCGCTAGCAGCGTTAAAGATTGGTTGTGCATAGGGAGTTTTTTTAGCCCACTGGC
>JBBAMX010000008.1:0-69975 GCA_040402335.1 Candidatus Planktophila sp. | reverse complement strand
AACCGGCATGGCCAGCTTGGAAGGCTGGGGCTCTACCATTGAGCTACACCCGCAAATGAGAATCCGCTACGCAAATCAGCGTCAATCACGCGTAAATCGATAAGTTGCCTCACCAATTCGAGTGAATACTACACCGTGCCAAACTCATCGATAGCAATAAACCGAAAGAGATATGTAATACATCAGCATTTTAGTTGATAATAGCGATATGAAAAATTGGCAATCAGCGGTGAGTGGCTTGGCAGGGGCGATTATTGGCCTGGCAATTTCAAGGGCCTTTAAGCTCAGTACTTTTCTGGAGATTATTCTGCTGCTGCTCTTTATTGGGATTGGTAACTCACTCGGCGCCATGAAACGGCGCAAGTAGCGCCTGTAAAACCTTAGCTCGGGGCTGCGGTTTGAGAAGGGAGAAAACTCCTCTAGACTCCTGCATTGCGCCTCGGGGCGTAGCGTAGTGGCTAGCGCGCCTGCTTTGGGAGCAGGAGACCGGGAGTTCGAATCTCCCCGCCCCGACCAGTTCTTTATTTATTGGAAACTTATTTAGGAGTATTTGTGAAAAGCAGCGTTGAGGTTCTTACAGCAACACGCGTCCGTCTTGATATTGAGATTGAATATAGCGAGATGACCACTCATATCGCCGATGCCTATAAGAAGGTCGCTACACGTGTAAATATTCCAGGCTTTCGAAAAGGCAAAGTTCCAGCTGCGATGATCGATCAGCGTGTTGGGCGGGGTACGGTTTTAGATGAGGCGATCAATGCCGCACTTCCAGATTTTTACGGCAAGGCCGCTCGCGAGCACTCGGTAGCAGTTATTGGTCGTCCAGTTGTCGATGTTAAAGAGTTTGTAGATAAGGAAAAGCTTGCTTTTACCGTTGAAGTCGATGTGCGACCAGAAGTAAAGCTGCCGGATTTTTCAGCGATAACAATTGAAGTTGATAACGCCGTTGTTGAAGAATCAGATGTTGATGAGCAGGTTGAATCACTTCGTACGCGCTTTGGAACGTTAACAGGTGTTGAGCGGACAGTAATCAAGGGTGACTTTGCAACTCTCGATATGGATGCATTCATAAACGGTGAGTCCGTTGAAGGTGGCCAGGCAAATGATATTTCATACGAAGTCGGCTCTGATCGCATGATCGATGGCCTTGATGAGATTTTAATCGGCATGTCGGTAGGCCAGACTAAGAAGTTTGAAACTCAACTAGTTGGCCAAGTTGATGGTGAAAAAGGCGAAGTTCAGGCCACAGTTAAGGCGGTTAAAGTCCGCGAACTTCCACCTGTAGATGATGCATTTGCAAAGCTTGCATCCGAGTTTGATACCTTAGCCGAACTTAAGAGCGATTTCGTTGAGCGCTTAGGGCGAGTCAAGAAGATGGAGCAGGGAACACAGGCGCGTGATCGCCTCATGGAAAAACTCCTTGCAGATTTAAATATCCCAGTACCTGAGTCATTAGTAGAGCAAGAAGTCCAAGATCATCTTGAAGGCGAAGGCCGGTTAGAGGATGCCGAACATCGCGCCGAGGTCGATGGTCAGGTTCGCTCATCACTTCAATCAGATTTCTTGCTTGATGCAATTGTGCAGAGCGAAGAGGTTCAAGTAACTGAAATCGAACTGACCGAGTATTTGATGCGCACATCCCAGCGATATGGAATGGCGCCAGAGCAGTTTGCCGCAGAGTTACAAAAGGCGGGACAGATTTCACAGTTGGTCGCCGAAGTGACTCGCGCAAAGGCCTTGGCCACGGTCCTGGGACGCATAAGCGTTAAAGATGCATCGGGTGCCTCAATCGATCTAGCGGGGTTGCGGCTCGCGCCTGAAATCTCTGATGTGATTGAGCCATCACAGCTGCTTTAGCCCTAAGCGAACATCACCACTATTACGCTCGATTTCTCCGCAATCGGGAAGCATTTCGCGTGCAACATTGTTAGGGTCACTACAGGTAAATGATTATGAACTCGGAAGGAATACACGTGGATTTTCTTAGCCCACAAGTTGGACAGCTCCAGGCCCGCTCGGCTAGCTCCGGAATGATCGGATTAGATGATCAGGTCTACAACCGCTTATTACGCGAGCGCATTATTTTCTTAGCGGGCGAGGTCCGAGATGAAATGGCTAACGCGATCTGCGCACAGATTCTGCTCTTGGCCGCTGAAGATGCTGAGAAAGATATCTATATCTACGTCAACTCTCCTGGTGGTTCGGTGACAGCCGGTATGGCGATTTACGACACGATGCATTACGTTAAAAATGATATTGCAACCGTCGGTATGGGGATCGCTGCATCTATGGGTCAGTTCCTGCTCACTGCTGGGGCACCGGGCAAGCGTTATGCAACGCCAAATGCCCGCATCTTGATGCATCAACCGCTTGGTGGCATCGGTGGTACTGCAACCGATATCCGTATTCAAGCCGAACAGATGGCGATTACTAAGCGCACAATGGCGCAGATCAACGCTAAGCACACGGGACAGAGCCTTGAAAAGATTCTTATCGACTCTGATCGCGATAACTGGTTTAACGCAGAGGATGCAAAGGCCTATGGATTTATCGATCACATTGCAACATCGGATGGTCAAGTATTTGGAGGCAATGCCTAATGAATAACTTTCATGAGATTAGCGCTCGCTACGTTCTTCCAACGATTGAAGAAAAGACGGCGTATGGCTTTAAACGACTAGATCCATATACAAAGTTATTTGAAGAGCGCATCATCTTTATGGGCCAGCCCATCGATGACACCGTTGCAAACGATGTCATGGCGCAGTTACTGACTTTGGAGTCCATGGATCCCGATCGTGACATTATGATTTATATCAACTCTCCAGGCGGATCATTCACCGCGTTGACGGCGATTTACGACACGATGCAGTTCGTTCGTCCCGATATCAGCACCATCTGTCTGGGTCAGGCGGCATCAGCTGCAGCTGTGATCCTTGCTGGGGGCGCAAAGGGAAAGCGTTATGCACTTGAGCACTCACGGATTTTGATCCATCAACCATCATCTGAAGGTGGCGGACAGGCATCCGATGTTGAAATTCAAGCAAAAGAGATTGCAAGAATTGCGCGCTTGCAGGAGGAGCTACTTGCTCGCCACGTGGTTAAATCTGCTGCCGAGATTGAAAAAGATATTGAGCGAGACAAGATTTTAACGGCGCTCGAGGCCGTTGAGTACGGAATCATCGATCAGGTATTAGCATCTCGAAAGGCTAAGCCAGTCAAGTAATCTTTAGCCATGAAGCTATTTGAGGCGGGCTCCCTGTGGTCATACAAGGGGTACCGTCTCTTTTGGTACAACACCACAATCTTTGTTCTGGGTGCAACTGCATTTCCAATCGCACTTGCAGTAACTGTTTTAGATGCCGGTGGAAGTGCGACAACTTTAGGATTAATTTTAGGAGCTCGGGTTTTATCGGCCGTTATCTTTGCACCGATTGCAGGTGTCTGGTCTGATCGGTTACCGCGCAAGCAAGTCATGATCGCCTCAGATTTATTTCGAGCGGTCTTGGTGTTTGGGATGGTCTTTATCTCGGCGCCAAAACTTCCGCATATCTTGCTCGCACTCGCCGTATTTTTAATGGGGATTGGGGATGCATTTGGAATGGCCTCGGCGGGGGCGATCATGCCATCTCTACTTCCCGAAGATAAACTTCCGGCAGGAAACGTAGCCCGCGGAATCGTAGTGCGCTCGGCCACGATTATCGGTCCTGGCATCGGAGGGGCTTTTGTCTTTCTCTTCGGTGGCCGATTAACATTTCTCTTTACCGCAGTCGCATTTGCCGCTGGAACTTATTTCTTAACCCAGATTAAAGAGGATATTAACTCAGATAAAAAGCCCCGTGAGCCCTTCATGGTTGAAATGCGCGAAGGGCTCAGAACTGTGCGCGATATCCCATGGATCGGCGCCATGATTGTGATGGCATCGATTCAACTCATGGTTGTTCTCGCTGCAGAAAACGTTCTTTTACCAGTGATTACAAGGCGAGAGTTTGGAACAAATTCAACCTTCGCACTCTCTGCCGCGGTTTTTTCAATTGGGGGAGTGATTTCGGCTATTTGCTGCGTCAAACTCAAAGTTAAGCATCAAGGAAGATTTAGCGTTGTTGTGTGGATGCTTTTAATTATCGCTCCGCTCTCGTTGGCATTTCCAATCTCGCAGAGTTTTGTTGTTCTGGCATATCTCTTCGCTGGTATTTCAATCGGGCCGTGGGAGGCTTTTTGGAACTCAGCGATTCAGCGAGAAGTCCCGCGCGAATTACAGGGCCGAGTTTTTAGTATCGACCAGATGGGGACAATGGGTTTGATGCCATTAGGTATGGCTTTAGTTGGTCCGGCCGTCTCATTCTTTGGTGAAAAGCAGTTACTCATTGGCGCCAGCGTTTTTCACGTCATTATCTGCCTTCTCGTTTTACGAGTTCCAGGTGTGAAAGATATGAAGATGCCAGAAAAAACCGCTTAATTATTCTCACGGCGAACAATCACCAACGTAAATAACCGCACCTTAGGAGCGTGAAGAATCTAAACTTCGTCCATGACTAGAATCGGTGAAACCAGCGACCTGCTCAAATGCTCATTCTGTGGCAAGACCCAGAAGCAGGTAAAAAAACTTATCGCAGGGCCCGGTGTCTATATCTGTGATGAGTGCATCGAACTCTGTAATGAGATTATCGTAGAAGAGCTTTCAGAGGCGAACTCACTTGGGCTAGCTGAACTTCCAAAGCCACAGGAGATCTTCGGATTCCTCGATCAATATGTGATTGGCCAGGATCGCGCGAAGAAGTCACTTTCAGTTGCGGTCTACAACCATTACAAGCGCGTACAGGGCGGCCCACGCGAGGACTCAATTGAGTTAGCAAAATCTAATATTTTATTACTCGGCCCAACGGGGTGTGGCAAGACGCTCATGGCACAGACGCTTGCGCGCATGCTCAACGTTCCCTTCGCTATCGCCGATGCAACTGCACTTACCGAAGCGGGCTATGTAGGTGAAGATGTCGAGAATATTCTGTTGAAGCTTTTACAGGCCGCCGATTATGATGTTAAAAAAGCAGAGACAGGAATTATCTATATCGATGAGATTGATAAGGTCGCACGGAAATCTGAAAACCCATCGATTACCAGAGACGTCTCTGGCGAAGGTGTTCAACAAGCGCTACTGAAAATTCTTGAAGGTACCATCGCCTCGGTTCCACCACAGGGTGGTCGCAAACACCCACACCAAGAGTTTATTCAGATCGACACCACAAACGTCTTATTCATTGTTGGTGGTGCATTTGCTGGTCTAGAAAAAATAATTGAATCTCGAAGTGGCAAGGCAGGTGTCGGTTTTAACGCGACCCTTCAAGACACTTCGGAGAAAAATCGCCGAGATATATTTGCCGATGTTATGCCCGAGGATTTATTAAAGTTTGGAATGATTCCAGAGTTCATCGGTCGCTTGCCCGTTCTAACAAGTGTAGAAAACCTGGATAAAGCGGCGTTGATGCAGATTTTAACCGAACCAAAAAACGCGCTGGTCAAGCAGTATCAACGCCTCTTTGATCTCGATAATGTCGGCCTTGAGTTTTCAGTTGAGGCTTTAGATGCGATCGCAGATCTGGCATTATTACGTGGAACTGGGGCTCGCGGCCTTCGAGCAATAATGGAGTCGGTACTTCTCTCGCTCATGTATGACGTTCCAAGCCGAAGTGATATTGCAAAGGTTTTGGTGACAAAGGAGTGCATTCAAACTGGCGCCCAGCCAGAGTTCATCTTCCACTCGGGCGATATTCCAAAGCGGGGCCGAGGACAAAAGGGTCAAGAGGAGAAGAGCGCGTAATCTAGAGTGCTCCTATGGACCGTGAACTAGCTTCAAGCTTTGTACCAGCTGATATTGAAGCGCCACTCTATGAAAAGTGGATAGCCGCTGGGTATTTCACGGCCCAGGCTTCTTCTTCAAAGCCGCCGTACACAATCGTTATCCCACCTCCGAACGTAACAGGCTCGCTACACATCGGACATGCTTTGGATCATACGTTGCAGGACACCTTAATTCGAATGAAAAGAATGAAGGGCTTTGAGGCGCTCTGGCTGCCCGGCATGGATCATGCAGGGATAGCGACCCAGAACGTTGTTGAGAAACAGTTAGCTACCCAAGGTATTACGCGCCATGATGTAGGCCGCGAAGCCTTTGTTGAAAAAGTCTGGCAGTGGAAGCGTGAATCGGGCGGTGTGATTTTAGATCAGATGCGCAGGCTCGGCGATAGTGTGGATTGGTCGCGGGAGGCGTTCACTATGGATGCCGGTCTATCAACGGCAGTGCTCACGATTTTTAAGAAGTTGTACGACCAGGGACTTATATATCGCGCTGAGAGAATTATTAACTGGTGCCCGCGATGTTTAACCGCGCTCTCTGATATCGAAGTTGAACACAGCGATGATGCCGGTGAGTTTGTTCAAGTGCGGTATGGCGAAGGTGATATTCAAATTACCGTGGCAACTACACGCGCAGAAACGATGCTAGGTGATGGCGCTGTTGCAGTTCATCCCGATGATGCGCGCTACCAACATTTAATAGGCAAAGAGGTATTACTTCCACTTGCTAACCGATATATCCCTATCATCGCCGATGAGTTAGTAGAGATGGAGTTTGGTACGGGTGCGGTGAAAGTAACGGCCGCACACGATCCCAATGACTTTGAAATGGCGATGCGCCATAACATCGCTTTGGTTGTCATCATGAACGAGCATGGTGTCATGGCTGGCTCAGGTACACGCTTTGATGGAATGGATCGCTTTGATGCACGCACGGCCGTGGTTGAAGCTCTTCGCGCCGAAGGTCGAATCATGGATGAAAAACGTCCATATATCCATGCGGTGGGCCACTGCTCTCGCTGTGAAACCACCCTTGAGCCGCGATTATCTAAACAGTGGTTTGTAAAAACCGCGCCCCTTGCAAAGGCGGCAGGTGATGCCGTTCGTGATGGTCGCGTAAAGATTGAACCTACCGAGTTAGCTCCGCGTTATTTTGACTGGATCGATAATATGCATGACTGGTGTATTTCGCGTCAGCTATGGTGGGGACATCGCATCCCAGTTTGGTATGGCCCAAATGATGAGGTTATAGTTGTCGGCCCAGGTGAGGTTGCACCGGCTGGCTATGTACAAGATCCAGATGTGCTAGATACCTGGTTTTCATCGGCGCTGTGGCCGTTTTCTACGCTGGGTTGGCCAGCCCAATCCGAGGATTTAAAGAGGTTTTATCCAACATCGGTCTTAGTTACTGGATATGACATCTTATTTTTCTGGGTCGCCCGCATGATGATGTTTGGATTATTTGCGATGGATGGGGTGGCGCCTTTTCACACAATCGCTCTGCATGGATTAGTGCGCGATCAATTTGGTAAAAAGATGTCAAAGTCAAAGGGCAATACCGTGGATCCAATTGAGTTTATGGATAAGTACGGCGCCGATGCGCTGCGCTTTACTCTGGCCCGCGGTGCTAATCCCGGAAAAGATCAAGCCCTTGCCGAAGATTGGATTGGTGGCTCGCGCAACTTTGCTACCAAACTATGGAACGCCACCCGTTTTGCAATGATGAACGGCGCAAATATTGAGGGTGATTTACCAGATTTCGCAACACTCAACGCAATCGATAAGTGGATTCTAAGCCGCTTGGCGCAAACGGTCGCCGAGGTCGATTCACTTCTAGAAGATTATGAGTTCGCACGTGCCTGCGAGTTGATGTATCACTTTGCTTGGGATGATCTTTGCGACTGGTATCTCGAGCTTTCAAAGGAGCGCTTCTCATCGGGAGACTGCGCCGATACCAAACGGGTTTTGGGCTTTGTTTTAGATCAACTATTTCGTTTGATGCATCCAGTTATGCCCTTCATAACCGAAACTATGTGGACGGCGCTTACCGGTGGGGAGAGTTTAGTAACTGCGCAATGGCCGGTGGCGCACGCAGATCATGTCGATAAAATCTCTGAAAATTTAATCGGTGAACTTCAAGAGATTATTTCCGAGGTACGTAGATTTCGAAATGATCAAGGCATTAAGAGTTCACAGAAAATTCCTGCACGATTTTTAGCACCAGCTCATATCGTTGATTATGTACCGGCTATGGCATTTGTCTTGCGCTTAGAGCTAGGTGAGATAACGCCAAGTGCGAACTGTGAAATTGGCAAATCCAAAGTTGAGTTTGATTTGACCTCGGCCATCGATCTAGTAGCTGAGCGCGCTCGTTTGGAAAAAGATCTAGCGAACGCTCATAAAGATATGCAGACGGCACAGATTAAGTTAGACAATCAAGGCTTTATGGCTAAAGCGCCAGAGACCGTAGTCGTTGAAATCCGGGAGCGGTTGGCTAAGACATCTTCAGATATCGAGCAGATTACCGCTCAACTTTCGAAACTTTTAACGCCGTGATTATCTCCCCCGATGATCAGGAGCGGCTCGATGCAATTGAGCAAGCACTTCTTGCTAGGTGGCCAGAGACACGAATCGCCCCGTCGACGCAGCGAATTGCCGCCCTGGTAGATATTCTCGGATCACCTCAACTCACGTATCCCACTATCCATGTGGGTGGCACTAATGGAAAGACCAGTACTTCCCGCATGATAGATGCGGTTTTACTGGCTCACGGTCTTCGTACTGGCCGCTTTACTAGCCCCCATCTTGAAACTTTTCGTGAGCGAATTGCAATTAACTCGCAGCCTATTGACCCCAAGGATTTAATATTTGCCTATAACGATATCGCCGCTTACTTAACGTTAATGGATGAAAAGTTTCCCGATCCAATCTCTTTCTTTGAGGCGATTACCGCCCTGGGTTTTGTCGCATTTGCCGAGCATCCAGTAGATGTTGCAGTGATAGAAGTTGGAATGGGCGGAGAGTGGGATGCAACCAACGTTGTTGAAGCCGAAGTCTCAGTTCTTATGCCAATCGGCTTTGACCATATGGAGTACCTAGGTCACACTCTTCATGAGATCGCCGCAACAAAGGCTGGAATAATTAAAGCCGGTGGTTTTATAGTCTTGGCTCAACAAGAGCCGGAGGCGGCTAAAGAGTTGATTCGAAAGGCGGCAGAGGTCGGCGCCGATGTGGTTCGCGAAGGAGTCGAATACTCAATTATCTCCCGTGCCGTTGCTGTAGGTGGTCAGTTAATAAGCATTAAGGGCATCAACGATACTTATGAAGATATTTTTCTCCCCTTACATGGCAAACACCAGGCATCCAATGCGGCAAGTGCCCTGGTAGCTGTTGAGGCCTTCTTTGGTGATCAGCAGTTGGATATTGAGGCGGTACGTGCAGGCTTTGCCGCCGTCACGTCACCCGGGCGATGTGAAGTCGTACACCGTGATCCAACAATAATTCTAGATGCCGCACATAATCCTCATGGCGCAAAGGCGCTAGCCGATACGTTGGCGAACGAGTTTAATTTCGATGAGATTATCGCCGTTGTTGGTGTCTTTGCCGATAAAGATGCCGCCGGAATTTTGCAAGAGCTTGAGCCGATAGTTGATCACGTCATCGTGACCCAGAGTTCATCAGATCGGGCGATGGCATCAAGTGAGCTTGAAAAGATTGCATCGAAAATATTCGGAACCGATCGGGTCTTTGAAGTTACCGATCTACAATCCGCTCTTGATCGTGCACTTTCAGATGCGGTTCGACCATTGAGTGAAGATACAATCGGAGTCTTAGTCACTGGCTCAGTGGTAACCGTTGGCCAAGCTCGAAGCTATATAAGAAAGAAGTTTGCGCAATGAGAGTTTTAGGTGCATCGGTACTTGTTATGGAGTCCCTGAGCTTAAGTTTTGCGATTCTGCTTGCGATCAAGGCGCACTCAACGGCCGGGATTATCTATGGCTCGATCCTTTGCTTACTTTTATTCTTAACTGCCGGTCTTCTCAAGCGACGTTCAGGTTTTTATATAGGCTCGATTTTGCAGATTTTCACCTTAGCCTTCGGGGTCTTTATCCCCTCCTTCTACGTTATTGGGGCGATTTTCGGAGCCCTCTGGGTGGCGGCGATTTTCGTGGGGCGAAAGGGTGAGGCCGCTCGCGCCGCCCTGCTGGCACAGGCCGCCAAGAAGGACTAATACACTACGGGAGTGAATATCGATAAAACTCTCATTCTGGTAAAGCCCGATGGCGTACGACGGGGCTTAGTGGGAGAGGTAATTTCAAGGATTGAAACTAAGGGTTATGCGATTGATGCGCTTCGCATGTTGATGGCCGACCGTGCCATACTCGAACAACACTACGCCGAACATCTCGAGAAGCCATTTTATGAGCCTCTCGTTGAGTTCATGATGTCTGGCCCAATTGTGGCCATCGTTGCATCGGGTAATCGAGTTATCGAGGGATTTCGCGCATTAGCGGGAGTAACCGATCCGACCCTTGCAGCCCCTGGCACGATTCGCGGTGACTTAGCCCGTGATCAAGGGAGCAAAGTTCTCCAAAATATTGTGCATGGTTCGGATTCACCGGAGTCTGCGGCACGTGAGATTGAAATCTTTTTCCCTAATTAATCAAGGAGTAAAAACTATGAGTTCGCAAAACAGGATGTCATTTATTGGTCGAGACATGGCCGTGGATTTAGGTACGGCAAATACCCTGGTTTATGTGCGTGGCCGTGGCATTGTTTTAAATGAGCCCTCAGTAGTTGCAGTCAACCAAGATACTGGTGGAATTTTAGCCGTTGGCCTCGAGGCGAAAAAGATGATCGGCCGTACTCCTGGAAATATCGTTGCAATCCGTCCACTAAAAGATGGTGTTATTGCAGACTTTGAAACTACCGAGCGTATGTTGCGTTACTTTATTCAAAAAGTTCACCGCCGTCGCTATTTAGCCAAGCCGCGAATTGTCGTCTGTGTTCCATCGGGTATTACCGGTGTTGAGCAGCGCGCGGTTAAGGATGCGGCATACGCTGCAGGTGCACGTAAGGTTTATATTATTGAAGAGCCGATGGCAGCTGCAATTGGCGCCGGACTTCCAATTCACGAACCGACTGGAAATATGGTCGTTGATATTGGTGGCGGAACAACCGAGGTTGCAGTTATCTCACTCGGCGGAATTGTCTGCTCACTTTCAATCCGCATCGGCGGTGATGAGTTAGATCAATCGATCATCAACTGGGTTAAACGCGAGTTCTCACTACTTTTGGGAGAGCGCACGGCCGAGGAGATTAAAATGGCTATCGGATCGGCCTATCCAACCCCTGGTGAAAACGACGCTGAAATCCGTGGGCGTGACCTGACTACCGGTCTTCCTAAGACCATCGTTGTATCGGCGGCAGAGATCCGTAAGGCGATTGAAGAGCCGGTCAATGCCATAGTCAACGCCGTTAAATCCACGCTAGATAAGACCCCGCCAGAGCTGGCGTCAGATCTTATGGACCGCGGAATCGTTTTAACCGGCGGCGGCGCTCTGCTTAAGGGCCTCGATGAGCGCTTGCGCAAAGAGACGGGTATGCCCATTCACGTGGCCGATCGTCCATTGGATGCAGTTGTTGAAGGCTCCGGAAAATGTATCGAAGAGTTTGAAGCCTTAGAGAAGGTCTTAATCTCCGAACCCCGTCGATAGGCCCACTTAAGCGATGCGTACCAGCGGTGGAGGTCGCAGTCGTCTGCTCTTGATCACGCTTATTGTTACGGCGCTGTTTTTAATTACTCTCGATTTACGTGGCGTTGGAGTGCTCAATGGCGCAAGAGCCGGTGTGCAAACTATTCTCTCGCCGTTTCAGCGCGCCGGAGCCTTTGTTTTTTCACCAGTGAAAAGTTTTTTCTCAGATATCACGCACTTGGGTCGCACCCACAATCAGATTGAAAGCCTGCGTTTAGATAATGCAAAGTTAACTTCTCAGTTATTAAACCGTAAAAACGCCGATGCCGAGCTAACCCAGTTAAAAAATATTTTGAATTTAGCAGGCACCGCTGGATTTAAAGTTCTTAATGCCCGAGTCATTAGTCAAGGTTCGAGTCAGTCGTTCGCCCAGAGCATCACTATCGACGCTGGCACGAACGCAGGAATTAAAAAGAACATGACCGTACTCTCTGAGTTTGGCTTAGCCGGTGTAGTAAAGGATGTTTATTTCAACACCGCATTAATAACGCTTGCGACCGATCCTTCATTTAAAATCGGAGTACGTGTAGCCGGGAGCCAACAGATCGGAATTCTCTCAGGGCGAGGTAATACTTCGGCCGGCCTTGAGTTAATTGATAACTTAACAAATGTGAAGATCGGTGATGTTCTGCTCTCTCGCGGCAGTGTTGCAAATCGTCCATTTGTTCCTGGCGTTCCAGTGGGCTATGTAACTGCAGTTGATAACTCGGCCGGGGCAATTGCCCAGAGTGCAACCGTGCATCTCTATACAAGTTTTTCTACCCTAGGCGTTGTTGCAGTTGTGCTGGCCTCGCCAGGTGTTAACCCTGGAGATGCTCTGGTACCTACAAAGCCACAACCAACTCCACTGCCAACGATCACAGTTTTTGTGACCCCCTCACCCAGCCCAACGAAATAATATTTCACTCACCATGCGCCGAATATTTATCGCTCTTCCGATTTTCCTCCTGATTTATATCGTCCAGGAGGCTGTCGTAAATCAATTCCGACTTCCGGGTGGTGGATTCTCAATTTTTCTCATATTTACCGTTGTTTGGGCGATATTAAGTCCACCAGAGATTGCGGCATTCATTGGCTTTATTGCTGGGTTAATGATGGATCTTTCAGCTAGTTCAAATGGGCCCATTGGCCAGTGGACGCTTTTAATGATTGCAACATGTTATTCAGTTGCATACTTTGGAGCGGGGAACGCCAGCGTGATGGAAAACCCACTGGGTTTTACGCTCTTTGTCGGTAGTGCGCTTTTCTTTACTGAACTGGCATACGTTCTGACTGGAGCCTTGTTAGGCGTTGCCAGCGGGGGTTTTGGACAGGTAATTCTGACCACCATTGGAATTTCTATCTGGAATCTTGTTATCACTCCGATAGTCCTGCCTATCTTTACTCATCTACATTCATTAATCTTTGATTCACGGTCGGCGATATGAATCAACGTTCCCGACTCAATTTATTTGTGGTCCAGATTCTTATCTTCTCACTCATGACCGCGCTTTTTGGACGCCTATTTTACTTACAGGTCGCGGCGGGACCAAAGTATCGCGATGCAGCGTTAAGTATTCAGAGCCGTGATGTCATCACGCCGGCTATTCGTGGATTAATAGTCGACTCATCTGGTGTGCCATTAGCCCTTAATAAAGTGGGACTTGCGATAACCCTTGATCGAATCGCTATCGATAAGCAGCCCGACAAGGGGGTTGCGGTCATGCAGAAATTAAGTCGACTCCTTAAAATAAAATACAGTGATCTTTATCGAAAAACACGATTGTGTGGCGAGCTTCCCACAGGTGATAAAACAGGTTGCTGGACTGGCTCTCGATATCAACCAATTCCAATCACTAAAGCGGCTAACCCCGATCTCGCACTACAGATCGCTGAAGGCTCTGATCAGTTCCCTGGAATAGGTGCGGGGCCGATTGCGATTCGAAACTACCCTGGGATATTGGGCGTGAACGCAGCGCACCTGCTCGGTTACATTGGACCGCTCACCGAAAGCGACATGGCAAAGAGCAGTGGTAGGAAGTATTTTCGAAGTGAAACAATCGGTAAATCTGGGTTAGAGATTATGTATGACTCCTATCTTCGTGGAGTTCCCGGTATTCGAACTTTAATCGTTGATCGCAAGGAGGCGATAACGGCCCAGAGCCATATCAGCGCACCACTTGCCGGTGATCATTTAGTCACTTCCCTTGATATTAGATTACAGGCCGGTGTAGAAACCGCTCTGGCCGATGCCGTTATGCGCGGGCGCAGCAGCGGATATGCATCTGATTCTGGGGCGGCCGTTGTTATGGATGTTACTAATGGGCAGATTTTAGCTCTCGCTTCCTATCCGACTTATGACCCTAATATCTTTGAAAAGGGATTGACCGTGCAGCAAGCATCGGATCTATTTAGTGAGAAAAAATCAGTTCCAGCGCTTTCGCGTCCGTTACAGGGTTTATATGCACCGGCATCGACCTTTAAATCCGTTTCAGTGATCGCCGCGGCTTCGGCTGGCTATAACTTGAATGCTTCTTATAACTGTCCTGCCGAAGTACAAGTCGGCGATCGAGCTTTCCAGAACTTTGAGAGTAAATCACAAGGGACGATGAGTTTGAAAAAGGCGATCGCAGTTTCATGCGACACAATCTGGTATCGAATCGCTTTCGATCAATGGTTGCGAGATGGCGGTCTGAGACCAAAGGATAATCCCAGTGATTACTTCTTTAAGGCGGCTCAAAGCTTTAACATCACCCAGAAAGTAGGTATCGACCTACCCTCCGAATCCTCATCCCGATTGGCTGATCGAAGTTATAAAAAAAGTTGGTATCAACAGAATAAAGATTTTTACTGTAACTACAAGGATCGGGCTAGTAAAGAGCAACAGAGTGCATTTTTAATCTTACTTGCAAAAGAAAACTGTCTTGATGGTGACAAGATTCGTGCAGGTGATGCCGTTAACTTTTCAATCGGTCAGGGCGATACCGTTGTGACCCCGCTAAAATTGGCGCAGATGTATGCAGCTATCGGTAACGGTGGAACGATTTGGCAGATGATGATCGGTAAGGCAGTTGTTAAAACTAACGGCAAGGTCGTAAAAACCATGAGCCCAATTCAACTTGGCAAGTTAAGTGCGGCACCTTCGACATTAAATTTCTTACATGATGCGCTACGTGAGGTCGTTCTCACTGGAACGGCCGCAGGAGCCTTTGCCGGTTTTCCGATTCCGGTCAGTGGTAAGACTGGTACCGCCGAAGTATTCGGGCGAAATCTCAACGGCAGCAAAAAAGACAACACTTCATGGTTTGCCTCATATGCACCTAGTAATAAACCACGGTATGCCGTTGTCATGATGGTGAGCCAAGGTGGATTTGGTGCCACTACGTCCGGGGTGGGTGTTCGAAACATCTATGAAACCCTTTTTGGTGTGCGGGGAAATACGATCATTCCGGGGGCGGCGATATTTCCTGATGGAAAGCCTCCGACCATCCTGCCCAAGATTTCTCCTGCCACTAAGCCTATTGTTGCGCCATGAGTCAGAGCTCTCTGCGTCCAAGATTTAAGCATCGCAACCGACCCTCTATTCTTGGTCGATTTGATCCGGTACTCACCGGTGCGGTCGCAGTTTTACTTGTGATGGGAACTCTTCTTGTCTATGCCGCAACTCGTGACTGGTATGCGCATGCCGGTTTAGATCCACAGTATTACTTGAAGCGGCATATTATTAATATCGCGATCGGCCTGGCAATGGCATACGGGACAACTGTGATCGACTATCGATTACTGCGCGCATATACGCCGATCTTCTGGGGGCTCGGAACCTTGGGGTTGGTCGCGGTTTTAATTCCTGGCGTCGGAAGTACGATCAATGGCGCCCAAGCATGGATCGCACTTCCTGGTGGTTTTCAAGTTCAACCAGGAGAGTTAGCAAAGATCGGAATTATTATTGGGATGTCGATGCTCTTAGCCGAGCGGAGCCATGACAGCGATGAACCAACTTCGCGAGATGTCATGCAGGCACTTGTCATTGCGGCGATTCCGGTAATGCTTATTATTGCGCAGCCCGATATGGGAACCGTCTTTGTGATTAGCGCCGCGGTTGTAACGATAATTGCAGTCTCGGGCGCCTCTTCTCGTTGGGTAGCCGCGCTTTTAATTCTCGCCGTACTGGGTGGAGTTGTCGCAACAAAGTCAGGCGTCTTAAAGGGCTATCAAATTAAGCGGTTACAGACATTTGTCGATCCAACTGCCGATTCTCAAGGCGCCGGATATCAACTTCGACAGGCCCGCATCACCGTGGGCTCAGGGGGGCTAATAGGCACCGGTTTATTTAAAGGGCCTCAGACAAATGGACGATTTGTTCCAGAGCAGCAGACCGACTTTATCTTTACCGTTGCCGGTGAAGAGCTTGGATTTTTAGGAAGCGGACTTATTATCTTTCTCTACCTCCTAATAGTGATGCGGGCGTTATCGATAGCTCGACGTACGAACGATCCATTTGGGCGCCTCATGGCCACAGGAATTAGCGCCTGGTTTGCATTCCAGGTATTTGAAAACCTCGGAATGACGCTTGGCCTGATGCCGATGACCGGCCTGCCCCTGCCATTTATCTCATATGGCGGATCGTCCATGTTTGCCACATTGATCGGATTTGGCCTTTTACAGAACGTTCACGCTCGATCTCGGGGTTAAAGTAGGTAATTAAGCCCTCCTCTGCCATACTTCTACCAACAGTTCAGCGCGGCTCGCGAATCCATCGCGGCAAAAGCCCAGCGCGGGCAGGTCAGAAAAAACCTAAACGGGATTTTTTTTAACATTAGAGCGTTTTTTAATAAGCGCATAGAGGATTTGGTGCCATGGCGATTGAGCCAAAAACACCGCGCAAGCGTGCGGTTAAAAAGACATCGGCTAAGCCCGATGTAAAATTAGAGATAAAGCCGGCGGAGAAGGTTGAAGTTACTCGCCCAGCGGCGGCAAACGATGAGACGAAAAAAACTCCGCGAAAAAAGCCGGCAGCTATACCTGTTCCAATCTTTCAAAGTCCTATCTTTCAAGCCGCTCCTGAAAAACCCTTAGCCAAGGTATCGCGCAAAAAGGTAGCTCAGGCTCCCATCGCAGCTCCCGATAAGGCAGTTAGTAGTGAAGTGCGTCAGGAGGGCGCGGGGCCAGAGGGAAGCGAAGATGCGGCCAGTCGTAATCGCCGCCGCCGCCGGGGTGGCCGGGGTCGCCGAAAGCCAGGCGCGGAAGGTGCGGGCGGTGAAGAGGGAAGTGATCTAGAGACCCAGGAGCCCGCCGATAGTTCTGATGGCGCAGATGCAAGTGAAGGCTCAACTCATCGCCGCCGTCGACGTCGAGTCGCAGGTGTTGATGGAGTGGTTCCGGGTGAAAGCGTTGAAGATGGCGTTGTAACCGTTGTAAAGCTCCGTGAAGTTCGTGAGCGAGCGGCACGACCTGCTCGCGCTGAACGTACTGATCGCAGTGAACGCCGTGGATCGCGTACGGCACGCAGTGATCGCAGTGAACGCGGTGGTCGCAGTGAGTATCGCGAGCCATATCGCAAACGCGGTACCGTAATTACAGATGGTGAATTCTTAGCTCGCCGGGAAAACGTAGATCGCGAGATGCTGGTTCGCCAGATTGCCGATCGTACGCAGATCGCAGTAATTGAAGATGGCATCATGGTTGAGCATTATGTGAACCGAAATAGCAATGTTTCATACGTCGGTAACGTCTACTTAGGACGAGTACAAAATGTTCTTCCATCCATGGAGGCCGCATTCGTAGATATCGGCAAGGGCCGGAACGCGGTTTTATATGCCGGTGAAGTCAACTGGGATGCCGCTGGAATCTCTGAATCTGCACCACGTAAGATTGAAACAGTTTTAAAAAGCGGACAGAGCGTTCTCGTTCAAGTCACAAAAGATCCCATCGGCCAAAAAGGCGCGCGCCTAACCAGTCAGATTTCACTGCCAGGGCGCTATGTCGTCTATGTTCCAGGCGGTGGTATGTCGGGTATTTCTAAGCGACTTCCAGAGTCGGAGCGAACAAGATTAAAAGCGATTCTAAAAAACCTTATTCCAGAGAGCGCTGGCGTCATTGTTCGTACCGCTGCCGAGGGCGTAAGTGAAGAGGATCTAACGAGCGATGTCGCACGTCTTAAAGCTCAATGGGATGATATTTATGCCAAGAGTGAGAATCCAAACTTTCACCCACCTGCGGCGCTCTATCAAGAGCCCGATCTAGCTGTACGTGTTATCCGCGATATTTTCAATGAGGATTTCCGTAAGTTAACGGTGCAGGGGGCTAACGCCTGGGATGAGGTTACGAGCTATCTCGGCTTTATCGCTCCTGAGCTCACCACGAAGATTGAAAAATATACTGGCGTGGGCGATTTATTCTCTGACTTTCGCGTAGAAGAGCAGCTTGCAAAGGCATTTGATCGCAAGGTTTATTTACCATCGGGTGGATCTATAGTCATTGATCGTACCGAGGCCATGATTGTTGTCGATGTTAATACTGGAAAGTTCATCGGCAAGGGTGGAAATCTCGAAGAGACCGTTACTAAAAATAACTTAGAGGCCGCTGAAGAGATTGCACGGCAACTACGTCTTCGCGACTTAGGTGGAATCGTCGTCATCGACTTTATCGACATGATTCTTGAATCAAACCGCGAGATGGTTCTGCGCCGTCTAGTTGAAGCCCTTGGGCGCGATCGCACTAAGCATCAAGTTGCCGAAGTAACATCTCTCGGCTTAGTCCAGATGACGCGAAAGCGCGTTGGACAGGGTCTGATTGAGGCTTTTTCAACGACATGTGATGCATGTAGTGGGCGTGGAATTCATATCCACATGGAGCCGGTAAAGATGAAGGCAGCTATGCCAATGCAGGAAATTGCATCGGCGCGACACGAAGTTGCCGATGAATTAGTTACCAGTAATCATGAGTTGGAAGAAGCATCTGATATGGATGAATCCGAAGATGCACCGATTTCAACCCAGCCAGTAGTACCTGAGGTAAAAACTGGTGGGCGCAAGCGTCGCCGAGCATCCTCCTCGGGCATCATTACTGCATGATTTAAGGCTCAAACCCAGCCTCAATTTGAGGCTGGGCAGCTAAGCGGGTAACCTTTACCCTTCAACATCCACTACAAGAGTCCGGAGTACCACAGCGTGGCAAATATTAAGTCCCAGATCAAGCGCATTAAGACGAACGAGAAGGCACGCCTTCGCAACAAGTCTGTGAGCTCATCTATCAAGACCGCTGTCCGTAAATTTCGCGATGCACTTACCGGTGGCGACGCTGCAGTAATCACCACTGAACTTCGCTCGGCTTCACAGGCGCTCGATGTCGCCGTTCAAAAGGGTGTTCTTCATAAAAACTCTGCCGCAAATAAGAAGTCTTCAATGGCTAAGGCTGCCGCCAAAGCCGGCGCACGTTAACTCTTCTCACCCCTTAAAGCGAGGCTAGGTTCATGCCTGCAATTTCACTTGCTAAGGCGCCGCAACCAGCATCCACCAATCCGGCGCAGATACGCAATTTCTGCATCATCGCTCATATCGACCACGGTAAATCAACGCTCGCCGATCGCATGTTGGGCATCACCGAGGTTGTAGATCCTCGAAATATGCGCGCACAGTATTTAGATCGCATGGATATCGAACGCGAACGTGGAATCACAATTAAATCTCAAGCAGTGCGCCTGCCGTGGCGAAGCGGCGTTGATGGCCAGGAGTACATCCTGAATATGATCGATACTCCAGGCCACGTTGACTTTACATATGAGGTCTCACGTTCATTAGCGGCATGCGAGGGTGCGGTTTTATTAGTTGATTGTGCCCAAGGTATCGAGGCGCAGACGTTAGCAAATCTCTACTTAGCTATGGAGAATAATCTAACGATAATTCCGGTGCTAAATAAGATCGATCTACCTAACGCTCAACCTGAAAAGTTTGCCGCAGAGCTTGCAAAGCTCATCGGTTGCCAGCCTGAGGATTGTTTGCGTGTCTCAGGCAAGACAGGTGATGGCGTAAAAGAGTTACTCGATGAGATCGTTAAACAGATACCTGCGCCAAAGGGTGATCCCAATGCACCTGCTCGAGCGTTAATCTTCGACTCGGTATATGACAGTTATCGCGGTGTTGTCACCTATGTCCGAGTTATCGATGGCCACTTATCTCCGCGCGAACAGATCCAGATGTTTTCAACCGGTGTTCGACATGAGGCACTTGAAGTTGGAGTTATCTCACCAGAGCCTGTTGCATCAAAAGGATTGGGCGTTGGCGAAGTAGGTTATTTAATCACCGGTGTGAAAGATGTTCGCCAATCTCGTGTGGGTGACACGATCACTACCTTTAATAATCCAACAAAACATGCATTAGCTGGCTATAAAGATCCCAAACCGATGGTCTTCTCAGGTCTGTTTCCACTTGATGGAGCGGATTTTCCGGCACTACGCGAGGCTCTAGACAAGCTGCAGTTAAACGATGCCGCCCTCGTCTATGAACCAGAGAGCTCAGCCGCCCTTGGCTTTGGCTTTCGTTGTGGCTTCTTAGGTCTGTTGCACATGGAGATTGTCCGTGAGCGTTTAGAGCGTGAACATAAACTGAACTTAATCTCTACCGCCCCAAACGTTGTCTATAACGTCACAATGGATGATGGAAAAGAAGTTCGAGTAACTAACCCATCTGAGTTCCCAGATGGCAAAGTCGCCGTGGTGAAGGAACCTATCGTTAAATCCACGATTTTAGCGCCCTCTGAGTTCATCGGAACAATCATGGAGCTCTGCCAAGAGCGTCGTGGAGTATTGCTGGGCATGGATTACATCTCTGAGGATCGTGTTGAGATTCGTTATGACTTGCCGTTGGCAGAAATTGTTTTTGATTTTTTCGATCAACTAAAATCTCGGACTAAAGGTTACGCATCACTAGATTATGAAGAAAAGGGCGATGCCGAAGGAAACTTGGTTAAGGTCGATATTCTGCTCCAGGGCGAAGCCGTTGATGCCTTCAGCGCAATAGTTCATCGCGATAAGGCCTATGCCTATGGGGTCATGATGACTGGAAAACTTCGCCAACTAATTCCGCGCCAACAGTTTGATGTCCCGATTCAAGCGGCGATCGGCTCACGAATTATTGCCAGAGAGAGCATCAGCGCAATTCGTAAAGATGTTCTAGCTAAGTGCTATGGCGGAGATATTTCACGTAAACGCAAACTGCTGGAAAAGCAAAAAGAGGGTAAGAAGCGTATGAAGATGGTGGGCCGGGTAGAGGTTCCCCAAGAGGCCTTCGTTGCCGCCCTTGCTACCGATGCCGATATTGAAAAGGTGAAAGCCGCTCGAAAGCTCTAACTATGGCGCTCTCGTACTACGTACATATCCCATACTGCATCAAGCGCTGTGGCTACTGTGATTTTAATACTTATACGCCTAGCGAACTTCAAGACGGTGCAACGTTGGAGCTGGTCAGTAATGATTACATCGATGCCGTATTAGCTGAGCTGGATACGACTCCGCGTGAGGAAGTGCCAACAATCTTCTTCGGTGGAGGAACACCATCGCTATTACCGGCAGATGATTTAGGTCGCGTAATAAGCGCGATCAAAGTGCGCAATGGCTTAACCCCAGATTGTGAAATAACCCTAGAGGCCAATCCCGACTCTGTGACACAAGAAAAACTAGAAAGATACTTAGAGGTTGGATTTAATCGGATCTCTTTCGGAATGCAGTCGGCTAAGGCACATGTGCTGGCGGTTCTAGATCGCACCCACAACCCAGAGAATGTAAAACGATCCGTGGATATGGCGAGAGCTGCAGGTTTTGAAAGTATTAGTGTCGATTTAATTTATGGCACTCCCGGTGAGTCAATCGATGACTGGCGTGAAAGCGTTACAACGGCACTGTCGCTAGATATCGATCACATCAGCGCCTATGCATTAATTGTTGAAAGTGGAACCAAGCTAGCGGCTCAGATCAAGCGGGGCGAGTTCTCAATGCCCAATGATGATTTGATGGCCGATATGTATTTACTCGTGGATGAAATGTGCGAAAGCCAGGGTTTATCCTGGTATGAACTTTCGAACTGGTCGAAACCGGGCCACGAGTGTCGGCATAATATTGCTTATTGGGAGAATAAGAACTGGTGGGGGCTTGGACCTGGGGCGCACTCACATTTAGCGGGGGAGCGTTTCTGGAACGTTAAGCATCCAACTGCTTATAAGCAGAAACTCTTTTCTAAAACCTCGCCCATTCTCGGCAGTGAGCTTCTGACGCAAACGCAGATGAACACCGAGTCGATTATGTTGGGGATAAGAATGCGCCAGGGAATATCTTTAGAGATGCTAACTTCTGCGGCTATAGCAAATCTGGCAAACTACAGTGAAAATGGATTTTTAGAAATCACTCAGAATCACGTTGTATTAACCTCAAAAGGGCGCTTAATCGCCGATCGAATCGTGCGTGAAATAACTATCTAGTATCCTTTCTACCACTATGTCATCTCGCCGCCTAGATATCCTTCGAGCAATTGTCGATGAATACGTGGCCACGCAAGAGCCGGTGGGCTCCAAATCGATTGCAGATCGCCATGGACTGGGTATTTCTCCGGCCACTATCCGCAATGAGATGGCGGTTTTGGAAGAGGAAGGGTTGATCACTCAGCCGCATACAAGTGCCGGGAGGATTCCAACGGATCAGGGGTATCGACTCTTTGTAGATAAGTTGGCGACCGTTAAGCCCTTATCAGGGGCGGAGCGCCGAGCGATTGAAGTTTTTTTAGAGGGTGCCGTTGATTTAGATGATGTTGTCTTGCGCACTGTGAAGCTGCTTGCAGATGTAACAAAACAAGTAGCTGTGGTGCAGTATCCATCGATGATTAAATCCCGAGTTCGCCATATTGAATTAGTTCCATTAACACCCATCAGGCTGATGGTGGTCTTAATTACCGATGCCGGCCGAATCGAGCAACGGGTTATTGAATTAGTACAAGAGTTATCCAATCAGTTTTTACATACCCTTGCCGCTAAGTTGAATACGGCGATGGTTGGTCGCCTTCTTCCAGAGGTAGCCGATCGAATCACTGGAATATTAGAGAGTTATACATTACGTGAGCGCCGCGACATAGCAGTGGTACTCTCGTTAGTAATTGAGATGGCAGTGGAGCGACATGAAGAGCGCATCGTATTAGCGGGTACTGCCAACTTAGCTAGATTCCATGAAGATTTTTCAAATACCATGCATCCAGTTCTTGAAGCCCTTGAGGAGCAAGTGGTCTTACTTCGCTTACTCGGGGATACGAGTCAGAGCGTTAAAGTGCGAATTGGCGGGGAACAGGTAGATGCTAATCTGCGTTCAACATCCCTAGTCGCGGTTGGCTATGGAAGCGATGAGGTGCCACTTGGTGCACTTGGAGTTATTGGCCCAACTCGCATGGATTATGCGGCTTCAATGGCCGCGGTCTCTGCCGTTGCTCGATATGTCGGACGATTTATAGATGAGGGTGCATAAGTGGCAGATCATTACCAGAGGTTAGGTGTTTCACGTGAGGCTTCGGCCGATGAAATTAAACGTGCATATCGCAAACTAGCCCGAGAACTACATCCCGATGTAAACCCAGATCCAGCGGTGCAAGATCAGTTTAAAGAGATCACCGCATCGTATGAGACATTGAGCGACCCAAAAAAGCGTCAGAACTACGACATGGGTGGAAGCCATTCAGCGGGAAATAACTTTGGTGGTGGCTTTAGCGACATCATGGATGCATTCTTCGGCGGAGGTGGTTCTAGAGGACCGCGCCCACGAATGCGAGCTGGGCAAGACTCACTTATTCGAATCGAAGTCGATTTGAATGAGGCCTGCTTTGGAGCTGAACGCGAAATAAGCGTCGAGAGTGCGATCACCTGTTCGCAATGCACGGGAAATGGCTGCATGGATGGTGCACAACCAACTATGTGCAACGTCTGCAAAGGGCGAGGAGAGACATCCCAAGTCGTTCGATCGGTTATTGGACAGGTAATGACATCGCGCCCATGTGGACCTTGCTCTGGATATGGAAGCGTTATCGAAAATCCATGTCGAGAGTGTTCGGGTGAAGGTCGCGTACGTGCACGTCAAGATATTCACGTAAAGATTCCCGCCGGAGTTGAGACAGGAAATAGAATTCAATTAACTGGTCGGGGAGAAGTCGGCCATGGCGGCGGGCCCGCCGGTGATGTCTATGTAGAGCTTCTTGTATCCGAGCATGAATATCTCATCCGAGACCGCGACACATTACACATTTCACTCTCCGTTTCAATGAGCGCGGCAGCTCTTGGTACAACTTTGAGCGTTGAATCACTCGATGGAGCTGTAGATGTAAACGTGAAAGCTGGAACTCAAAGCGGTGCACCCATCTCTATTAAGGGTAAGGGTATGAGCCGTCTGCGCCATAGCGGGCGTGGGGATTTAATCGTTCATATTGAGGTGGCAACACCCACAAAGTTAAGCCGTGAAGAAGAAGAGCTACTCAAGAAATTTGCGCAGCTACGTGGTGAAAAATCTGGAGATGCACACATTAAGAACCAAGAGGGTGGAGTCTTTTCTAAAATTAAAGGTGCGTTTAATAAATAGTGCTCACCTTATTTTTTGTTAAAGATTTACCGACACGTATCGGTCAAATCTACGATTTCGATAATGAAGACGCTAATCATGCGATCCGAGTTCTTCGGATGTCGGCAGGTGAAAGTTTTATGCTCGCCGACGGAAAAGGGAGTTGGAGCCACGTTAAGGCGTTTGCGATTAAGAAGCGATCTATGGAGGTCGAAGTTATAGCCGCTGGCTTTCAAGAGGCTCTGCCCACAACTATTACGGTTGTTCAAGCGATTCCAAAGAGTGATCGAGCTAAAGAGGCGATTGAACTCTTAACCGAAGCCGGTGTCGATCGCATAGTTCCTTGGATTGCCGCTCGTAGTATTGGTAAAGCTTCCGACAAGTTTGCTATCACCGCCCGCGAGGCGAGTAAGCAGTCGCGAAGGCTACGAATTCCTGAAGTCACCGATATTGCAACAACGGAGCAGATTTGTGAAGCGATTAAACTCAGCGACCTTGCAATAGCATTTCACGAAAGCGCCGAATCAAAGCTCAGTGACTGCATCTCTTCCCATAACGTCGCCCATTTATTAATTATTATTGGACCAGAGGGCGGAATAACCCCAACTGAACTCGATGCCTTTAAGGAGGCCGGGGCTAAGATCGCTCTTATGGGCCGACCTATTTTGCGATCGGCCCATGCAGGTATCGCCGCCGTGGCTGCGACCTCTGCTCTGCTCAAGGTATGGTAATTAAATGGCGGTAGATGCGAACTGTTTATTCTGTAAAATCACAGCCGGTGAGATCCCGGCCGACATAGTTTTTAGAGATGAAAATATCCTCGCCTTTAATGACATCGCACCACAGGCGCCGACCCACATATTGATTATTCCCACTATCCACGTTGAAAATGCCGGGCAACTGGCTGCGAGCTCGCCCTCGATTATGGCAGAACTTTTTGCAATAGCTGAAAAGCTGGCGACCGAACGAGGACTTTTGGGTTATCGAAGCGTATTTAATACTGGCGCCGAGGCTGGTCAGAGCGTTTTCCACGCCCATCTGCATTTATTGGGCGGCCGTGCGCTGGCATGGCCACCCGGTTAAAGATAGATTTATCCCTACATGGAGCGCACATTAATCACGGTACCGATCGCTATTCCAATGGTTGCACTCGTTGGAGCCCACGACGAGAACTTACGTGCCGTTGAAGCCGCTTTTTCCTCGGTAAATATCACCGTGCGGGGAAATGAAATTACTTTGCGTGGTCCGCACATTGACTGTGAGAGCTTAGAAAATCTCTTTGCCGAGCTCATGGTCGTAATTCGATCTGGCAATAATTTAACCGTTGATGCAGTAATTCGCTCGATTTCAATGCTTGAAAATAAACCGGCCGATCACCCTGCCGAAGTTTTATCTCTGAACATACTCACAAACCGTGGTCGTACTATCCGCCCAAAGACTGCCAATCAAAAACGTTACGTCGATGCGATTGAAGATCACACCATCACTTTTGGAATTGGACCAGCTGGAACAGGTAAGACTTATCTTGCGATGGCGATGGCCATTTCAGCGTTACAAAATAAGAAGGTAAATCGAATAATTTTGACGCGTCCGGCCGTTGAAGCTGGTGAGCACTTAGGATTTTTACCCGGTACTTTAAGTGAGAAAATCGATCCTTATCTTCGCCCCCTTTTCGATGCGCTGCATGAAATGATTGATATTGAAACCGTCCCACGGTTAATGCAATCTGGAGTTATTGAGGTAGCCCCCCTTGCTTATATGCGGGGAAGATCATTAAATGATGCATTTATTATCTTAGATGAGGCTCAAAATACGACCCCAGAACAGATGAAGATGTTTCTTACCCGCTTGGGCTTTGGTTCAAAGATGGTGATCACGGGTGATGTCACACAAATCGATCTACCTAATGGTCAGCACTCTGGCCTGCGCGTTGTTCGCGATATTTTAGGCGAGATCGACGATATCGCCTTTCTCGAACTGACCGCCGAAGACGTTGTCCGCCACCGATTAATCACCGATATTGTTCGCGCTTATGATGTTTTTGATGAACACCGCCAAGCGTTGCGCCCCATTCGGCAATAGATGACAATCGAAGTAACAAATACTTCAGGGCAGTTAGTTCCAACTGAAGAGACAATCTCCTTGCTTGCCTTTGCAATGGGACGACTTAAGCTCAACTCTGAGTGCGAGTTAAACGTCGGCTTTATAGAAGATGCCTTCATGACCGAGCTACATATTAAATGGATGGATGAGCCGGGCAGTACCGATGTTCTCTCCTTTCCGATGGATCTGCCCGAAAACGAGGGTGATGTCGTGATTCTCGGAGACATCATGATCAGTCCAACCTTTGCCGCTACGCAAGCCAAAGTGGCGGGGCACACTACTGAGGATGAGATTTATATTTTGGCAACGCATGGCTTGTTACACATTATTGGATATGACCATGCCGACCCGCAGGAAGAGAAGATTATGTTTGAACTGCAGGAGCAGATTGTTAAAGAGTGGAAGCTCACACAATGAGTCCGATAGCTATTTTTAGCATAATTGCACTTTTAGCCTTCGCCGGTTTTTTAGCCGCCAGCGAATCGGCTCTGACATCTATTTCACGTATCGTTGTTGAAGAGTTAGAGGGAAAGCGTGGGGGAGCACTCCTTCGCAAATATAGTGCGCAGCCAGCACGTTATTTGAACGTACTTCTTCTTGTTCGCAAACTCTGTGAGTTCACTGCAACGGTACTTCTGGCCTCGATATTACTGCGCAACTATGCCTCGGCCCAAGCGATGGCGTTGACAGTATTAATTATGGTTGTACTTTCATATGTAGTAGTTGGGGTCGGCCCTCGCACATTAGGAAAGCAACAGCCACATAAATATGCTCGCTATGGAATTATCGTCGCATACGCACTAGCCCTTCTTCTTGGGCCTCTGACTAAACTGCTTATCACCCTTGGAAATGCGATAACACCTGGAAAAGGATTTCGCTCCGGTCCTTTTACATCTGAAGCCGAGCTGCGTGATTTAGTGGATCAAGCCCACGAACGTGGTCTGGTCGAATCCGATGAGCACGAGATGATCCACTCAGTCTTTGAACTCGGTGATACTTTGGTGCGCGAGCTGATGGTTCCGCGTACTGAGATGGTGTGGATTGAACAGGATAAGACGCTACGCCAAGGTCTCTCGCTCGCTTTACGCTCTGGTTTCTCAAGAATTCCAGTGGTGGGTACAAGCCCAGATGATATTTTAGGCATCGTTTACGTAAAGGATTTAGCCAAACGCGCCTTAGATCATCACGAGGCCGAACAAAGTGAAACCATCAAAGAGCATATGCGCCCTGCTTATTTCTGTCCTGAAGTGAAGATGGCCGATGAGTTATTGCGAGAGATGCAACGAGACCAAATCCATTTAGCTGTCGTTGTTGATGAGTATGGCGGCACGGCTGGAATCATCACTATCGAGGATATTATCGAAGAGATAGTTGGTGAGATTGAAGATGAGTTCGATGATGGCCAAGACCACTTCACTTGGCTTTCCCCCGATAAGGCCCGGGCTAATGCAACGCTCCACATCAAGGATTTAGCCGATGAGTTGAAGATTGAAATCAATCAATCTGAGTTCGAGGATGTAGATACCATCGGTGGCGTCATGGCACAAAAACTCGGTCGTGTCCCAATCGCCGGCAGCACAATCTCATTAAGTGGCTGGTCGATCACATCTGCACGCCCACTAGGTCGCCGCCGTCGAATTAGTAGCGTAATGATTGAGCGCTTAGATAAAGAGATTGAGGACCACGAGTAAGCGATAGAATCACCGTATGCGCATCGTACGTTTTTCACCTGGCCCAGATGCCGGTTTAGGTAGTGATCCACTCTTTGGTCTTTTGGATGAGGCTGGCCTGATTCAGATCATTAGTGGAGATCCAATTTATTCAGGTATTCAAAAGACGGCGGCAACGATCGCACTCAACAAAGTTCGCTTACTGGCTCCAGTTATTCCCCGCTCTAAAGTGGTCTGTATTGGTAAAAACTACGCCGATCACGCTACCGAGATGGGGGGCGAACTCCCGGATGAGCCGATTATATTTTTAAAGCCGAATACCTCAGTTATTGGCCCACTTGACACGATTATCTGGCCCGACATGTCCGAGCGAGTTGATCACGAGTGTGAGTTAGCGATTGTTATCGGAAGGCTGTGTAAGGACGTTCCTATTGAACGCGTCAATGATGTGATCTTTGGTTACACAGTTGCAAATGATGTTACCGCGCGAGATTTACAGACAAAGGATGGCCAATGGACCCGCGCTAAGAGCTTTGATACTTTCGCCCCGATCGGGCCCTGGATAGATACCGATTTTGTTCCCGGCAATCAGAGAATTACCGCGACGGTAAATGGCGAAATTAAACAGTCTGCGCTACTTAGTTCGATGATTTTTAAGGTGCCTGAGATCATTAACTTCGTCTCCCGCGTAATGACTTTACTTCCAGGCGATATCATTTTGACTGGCACACCAGCTGGTATCGGTCCAATGGTTGCAGGTGGGAGCGCTACCATGGCGATCGAGGGTCTGGGCGAACTCACGAACAAGGTAAGTAGAAATTGAGTACAACAGCAGGAAGACAAGTAAAAGTTCGATTTGCTCCATCTCCAACCGGTGATCTGCATGTAGGAAATATCCGCACCGCACTCTTTGATTGGGCCTATGCCCGCCATACCGGAGGCAGCTTTCTCTTTCGTATTGAGGATACCGATACAACACGTGTCACCGATGAGTACATTAATGCCGCCATCGATACCTTGAAATGGCTCGGACTAGATTGGGATGAGGGCCCGCAAGTTGGAGGCGATAACGGCCCGTACTTGCAGTCCCAGCGGTTAGAGATTTATGCGCACTGGGCGGCAAAGTTTATTGAACAAAAAGATGCTTACTACTGTTATTGCACCCCAATTGAGTTAGAGGCCGTTCGTGAAGCTCAGCGAGCTGAAAATCAAGCCCCCGGATATAACGGTCACTGTCGTGATTTAACACCCGATCAAATCTCTGCTTATAAGACTGAGGGACGAGGTGCGGTAGTTCGAATGCGTATGCCAGATGGGGAAACAACGTTTACCGATTTAATCCGTGGAGAAATGGCATTTGATCACAAGTTTGTTCCAGATTTTGTTTTAGCCCGTGCCGATGGCTCACCGCTGTATACGTTGGCCGTCGCCGTTGATGATATTTTAATGAAGGTGACACATGTTTTGCGTGGCGAGGATTTACTATCCTCTACTCCACGCCAGATTCGGGTCTATCAAGCTATGGGTGTTGCTCTCGAGGATTACCCAGTTTTTGCCCACCTTCCATTTGTCATGGGCGCCGATAACGCTAAATTATCTAAGCGCAACGGTGA
This sequence comes from Candidatus Planktophila sp., assembly GCA_040402335.1. Lineage (GTDB taxonomy): Bacteria > Actinomycetota > Actinomycetes > Nanopelagicales > Nanopelagicaceae > Planktophila. The sequence continues at coordinate 40,421 of JBBAMX010000008.1, read as the reverse complement.
GGTATCGATAGCTTGGTACCGTGAAAAAGGCTTTTTACCTGAGGCGATCTGTAACTATTTAGCTCTACTTGGCTGGTCGCCCGGGGATGATCGGGAAGATTTAACAATGAAAGAGTTATGCGAGCTTTTCACAGTTGAAAAGGTAAATAGCTCACCAGCTAAATTCGATATGAAGAAGTTAGAAGCGATCAATGGTGACAAGATTCGCGCCCTGACTATCGACGAATTTTTGACCTGGTCCCTACCCTTCCTGATCAAGTCAAAGGTCATCACTGGTAGCGAGGATGAAATTGCACTCGTTAAACGGGCACTTCCGATTATCCAAGAGCGAATCATTATGTTTAGCGAAATCCCAGCGATTCTCAACTTCCTTTTTACCAAGAGTTTCGTGGTCGAGGCCGAGAGTGTGGCTAAAGTAAGTGATAGCGCTGCAAAAGAAGTACTCGAGCGTTCGCTAACAGAGCTTGAAGCAATCGCCAATTGGGGACATCTTGAAATTGAGGCAGCCCTTCGACTATCGCTCATCGATGAGATGGGGTTAAAGCCCCGGATTGCATTTGGCGCCGTGCGGATTGCAACAACGGGCAGTGTGATCTCTCCGCCACTCTTTGAGTCGATGGAACTATTGGGCAGGGAGGCCTCCTTAGCACGAATACGCGCGGCGCTGACTCTGTAATCGATACGGTATTCTTACCGCTTGAAGTATTGGGGTATGGGGTAATTGGCAGCCCTGCTGATTCTGGTTCAGTAAGTCTAGGTTCGAGTCCTGGTACCCCAGCGCAGTAAAGAAAAACAACTGAATATGTTTGTCCTAGTTTTACACAAGCACGGCCCCGTCGTCTAGCGGCCTAGGACTCTGGCTTCTCAAGTCAGCTACGAGGGTTCGAATCCCTTCGGGGCTACGTATGGTTTCACTGATGAAAGCTCTCCCGGCATTCATTGCAACTGCCTTTTTACTTGTCGTTGTACCTGGGCAGACGGTTGCGATGTTTTTGCGTCAGGCGATTGTGGGTGGCTCAAAGACCGCGTTCATGACTTTGATTGGTACGAGTAGTGGCCTCGTATTTTGGGGCGGTGCATCGGCAGTTGGTCTGTCGGAAATCTTTGCCAGATCCCACTTGGCCTACACGATTCTAAAATTTGTCGGCGTCGCCTTTCTAACTGCTCTCGCCCTGCAAACGCTCTGGTCACTGAGAAAAGAGTTCGGTAAGTTCGATTTAGATGGCCAAGCCAAAACCGGATTGATCCCAGCCTTTCGTTTAGGTTTCTTAACTAACTTAACAAATGTAAAGGCGGCCGTCTTCGCCGTTGCATTTATCCCGGCCTTTGTGCCGAAGGATTTTAGTTTAGGTTGGGGAATCTTTATATTAGCTACTGTTCAAGCCCTCACATCGGTGGTTTGGTACTCCTTCCTCATCACCATAATTGGGCGAGCGGCAACGGTATTGGCAAGACCTAAGGTACGTAGAGCTCTTACCGCATTTTCAGCGATCGGTATTCTCGCTCTAGCGGCTATCTTGTTGCTTACTTCTCCCAGGTAAAACTGCGTTAGCCCGCCAACTCCAGCGGCCATTCATCGATAGGGGAGTTACTTAAAGGCAGATTCTTTCCATCTTTGGATTTGATAGTTATAAAGCTCAGAGCTCTTTTTTCTTGAATGAGCTTTGACTTACTTAATACGATTTCTATATCGGCGTGATGAACTTTCCCGGCAACACATGTTGGTTGGCAGTCGTTAATCTCATATGCGCCCTTACCGACTGCACTATCGGCGCTCCAACTCGACCACTCTATGTGGCTAATAAGAACCCCGGCATCGGCACAGAATTTAATGATGAGCGATGGCTTGTAATCTAACTTTCCACAGTTTGTGACGTACACCTGAGTGCTGACCGCATTTTTTGTAAAAGAGTAGCCGCCGAAAGTAAGGCCAATCAGAGTAGCTAATACGACGATCCAGCCTTTGGAAGATCTAAGTTTGATGAACTTCTTCATAATGGAGTTTAGTAAACCACTTATGTGTACTCTTTGCCAATGAATCTATCGGTATGGTCCCAATGGAGTGACTTAAAAATCCCTGAAGGTTTTACTCGGTTATCACCAGATAATTTTTCTCTGGATGATAACGACCTTGGAAAAATTGATTTCTATGTCCCACAATACATGGGAGGCAAAGAGACGTTTGAATATGCCCTAAAAATGAAAAGTTTAAGTTACTTCCAAGTTCCTAATGCCGGCTATGAGGACGCGATAGAGTTCACACCAAAGGGTGCGATCTTGTGCAATGCACGTGGAGTACATGATGCCGCCACCTCCGAGTTAGCAATTGGCTTGGCCATTGGGGTTCGACGTGGTTTTCATGATTTTGTAAGAGCAGCCGACAGGGGACAGTGGAGCCATAAACGTTATCCATCTTTTAATGGAAGCAATATTGCAATAGTTGGATTTGGATCTATTGGACAGTGCTTAGGGCGGGCACTCACTGGCTTTGATGTATCAGTTACCGGTTTTTCACGCTCACCAAAAAACGGTTCCCTCTCGATGGATGCATTAGATGATTTGTTACCGACATTTGATTTTGTTTTTCTCACTCTTCCCCTCAATGCACAAAGTCAGCATTTGTTTAATGCCCAGCGTTTGGCTTTAATGAAGGATGGATCGGTGATTATAAACGTGGCTCGTGGTCGAATTATTGATACTGAGGCACTTGTTTCCGAGTTGAACTCTGGTCGTCTTTTTGCCGGGTTAGACGTAACAGACCCGGAGCCATTACCTGCAGACCATAATTTGTGGAGCGCTAAAAACCTTTTATTATCACCACATGTTGGGGGTAACTCAGATATTTTCGAGAGTAAAGGTAAAATCTTTGTGGAAAATCAGTTGGCGGCTATAGCTGCAGGTAAGGAGCCCGAGAATATTGTTTTTAGAAATTAGGAAGTACTACGTGGCGTAATTTCAAGAATGATTGCGCTGTGATCGAATCCACCGAACAGAGTTGCCACTAGCAAACCAGAAAATGACTCACAACTCATACTCGATTTTCTACGGAAGTGAATCGCTAGATTTTTTTTGTAAGCTTAAAACCGTTCCAATAAAACTTGACCCAAGAGGATAGAGGGGGAGAACGCATGCGTTAAAGGCGTGGTAAGTATCGGGCTTACCCGACCAAGTGTGCGAGACAACTCCTCCATTGGGGTCTAACTCATGAAACCAAGATCCATTTTCACGGTCGATCATGTGAGCATCGATATATGCCCACCAGTTCGAGTAGTCCTTGAGATATCCAGCATCATCGGTAATAACCCAGAGTGTGTAAGCCGTCATCACGGCCTCGGCTACTACCCAAAACATTCGGGAACGAACAACGGGTTTGGACTGCCAATCAACTGTGTATACAAAGCCATCGCTCCCATCGGCCGACCAACCAGATTGCGTGGCACACTCATAAAGCCCCACAGCTGACGGAAGAATCCAAGAACGATCTAATTGGCTATCTTTGAGTTGAATTTCAAGTTGAATTATTAGCCTGGACCATTCAAATAAGTGTCCGATAGTTACACCAAAAGGTCGGAAGGGATCGCTTGGATTCTCGATATTAAAATCCCGAATAACTTGCCACTTCTCATTGAAATGCTCTGGCAGTATCCAATCATTTTCCTTGGCAAAGCCATCAATACTTCTATGGCAGATGGCGTAGGAACGATCCAGGTATTTTTGGTCTCCGGTAAGATCAAAGGCTGCAGCCATCGCCTCTACGGCATGCATATTTGCATTTATTCCGCGGTAGTTATCCAAAACTTTAAACTCTAGATCCCAACTATTGTTCATCATCTTAAAATCTTTATCCCAAAAATAACGATCAATAACGCTATCGATAATCGAAAAAAGCTCATCGGCTCGGGGGCACCCTGCCACTTTGGCAGTGCAAGCGGCCAACATTACAAACATGTGATCGTAAGCCATTTTATTGAGTGTGGTGGGTTGATTTGATAGGTCAATTGCACTGTAAAAGCCATCGTTTTTCTTATCGTAAAACAAATCTAATAACGCATCTACACCATGATTAATGTGATCAAGGGCAGAAGTGAGACCTAATAAATGCCCAAGGCCTAATGTTTGTATCATTCGGCATTGAATATAAACTTCGCGTGGCTTAGTAGTATCGATTTCGCCCAAGTTATTTAAATATCCAAATCCACCTTGAGGTAGAAATGATAACTTTGCAAAATCTAAAAGTCTTTCCGCTTCGGAAGTTAGGAATCTTTTCCCATAATTCATCTCAGCCACGTTATCGAGGGCGCACGCGATGGGCAGTACCACTGGCCTAGCCCGCCAGATCAGGGCTGCGTTTTAACTCTCGATCATGCTTGCACGGACGCTCTAAGTGGGAGTCATAGCAGCCTTGACATAAGAGAACCAACTGGTGACAGGAGGGCTTTTGGCAGTTTCTAAACTCTTTAGTTGCCGCGCCGCAGTGAGCACATTCACCGATTAGCTTGGTGTGATCGCTGAAATCGATCGTCAGGCGATCATCAAAAGTGTAGAGCGAACCATCCCATAAACCATCATCGCCAAATGACGTCCCATAACGAAAGATCCCACCTTTAATCTGATAAACCTCTTTAAATCCATGTTTTTTCATTACCATCGTGATGATTTCGCAGCGAACCCCACCCGTACAGTAAGCAACTATTGGCTTATCTTTTATATGATCGTACATTCCACTTTCGATTGCTTGAATAAAACCATGAGAAGTATTTATATTTGGTACGACTGCATCTTTAAACTTTCCTACTTTGGCTTCAAATGCATTGCGAACATCAAAGAATATAACGTCTTCGCCCCGCTCATCGCAGAGTTTGTTTACCTCGTCCGGACGCAAGTGGACTCCACCACCGATCACTCCATTTTCGCCGACTTCAATCTCATCGGGATTGCCAAAGGCTACGAGTTCAGTTTTTACTTTGACTTTTAATTTAGGAAAATCATGGCCGGTACCTTGTGACCACTTAAAATCGATCTTTCGAAAACCTGAGTAAGAGCGGGTGCTCTTAACGTATTTCTTGAGATCCTCCATGTCGCCACCGAGAGTCCCATTGATTCCATGCGGAGCGATGAGAATGCGTCCTTTGAGATTCAGCGATTCACATAGAGTCTTTTGCCACAACATCACCGCCTGTGGATCTGAAATCGGAGTAAAGGCGTAGTAGAGAATGACTTTATTGAGGTCCATATCTTCACTAAGCCCGCTCTGCTAATAATAATCGAGCTAATTCGTGGGGCTCAAATGACTCTGGCCAAACTGGATTTGTCCGCCCAATGCCCTGTGCAATCACGAAGGAGGCGCGCTCTTGGGCAGACTCACCGCCATGGCCGCCAGCGTTTATATGTCCATGATCGGTAGTTAAGACAACTAACCATGGTTCATCGGCAGATGCCCTCACTTGAACGGCTTTAAGCAGATTCGCAATAAAACTATCTATTCGCGAAATTGCTGCGCGATACTCTTGCCCAACTGATCCATATAAATGCCCAGCTTCATCGACCCCACAGAAATAAACAAAAGAAATATCGGGGGCAAAACTTTCAATGGCGAAAAGTGAAGCCTGATAAATCTCGGCATCAACCGCCGTATATCCATAGGTTTCACCATCTCGGGCGATGATGCGATGGCGATAGGCTTTTTGTTGTTCACGCCGTTCTTGGATGATTGGGCCATGGCCATTGGGATCAACTAATGGTGGCCAACCAGCTGCGGCAAATGTTGTCGTACTCTGATCTTGGTAGTAAGCAAGTGATAGCAAATCGGGGCAATGCAGCAACTTATGCCCAACTAAAGTGTTATCACGCACCCCGTGTTGCTCGTGGGTGGAGCCAGTCAAGATAGTTGACCAACCCGGCCCAGACCAGGTTGGCACCTGCATAGTCAGGGCGGTGAAATATCCAGAGTTCTTCAAAGCAGTTATTGTGGGAGAGGTTTCAAGTGCAGTTTCGAGATTAATCCCATCGATACCTATGAGAAGAATCTTACTTTTCATTTAAGCAGATGTCGCCGTAATGGCAGCGGCGATTGCGGCAGTATGGGCTGGTGTCGATCCACAACAGGAGCCAATGATATTTACGCCGATCTCTTTCATCTTATTTGCATGTTTAGCCATCTCTGCGGGGGTGCCGTCGTAAATGAACTCATCACCTTGGAGTTTTGGTAGACCAGCATTTGATTGAGTAATAATAAATACTCCCTCTGGCCGAGCCTTAACCATCTCTTCGGCTAAAACTAACATTTCATCCGTACCTCGACCACAGTTTGCGCCGATGATGCGAACTCCAAGCCCAGCGATATGAGTAACTGCCATTCCTGGCTTAACTCCCATCATCGTTCGAAGGTTGGTATCAAAACTCATCATGGTAATAATCGGCATTCCGGGTGCGACCTCTTTTGCGGCGTTTACTGCCGCCTCGACCTCGCCTAAATCCGACATTGTCTCGATGAGAATCGCATCGACACCGCCGGCGACAAGTGCGCGGATCTGTTCGGCAAATAACGCCTGACCGCTTTCAAGAGTCATTGTGCCCATTGGCTCCATGAGATCTCCAGAGGGTCCAATATCTCCCATAACAAAACAGCCAGGATGTCGATCGGCAACTCTTCGTGCGATCTGGGCACCGGCTTGATTGAGCTCAAATAGGCGATCTTCTAAACCATGCATCGCCAAGCGACCATGAGTTCCACCAAAAGTATTAGTTGTAATGAATCGTGCCCCAGCGGCTGCATACCCCTCTAAGACCGACTCAATTTGATCGGGTTTTTCGACGTTCCAAAGCTCTGGCGCACCACCATCGGTGAGTCCGCGATCTTGCAGCATGGTCCCCATCGCTCCATCTGAAACCAGAGTTGCCTTTTCTAACGCCTCATAGATTGCTGACATTATTTTTCACCTAAATTGTTTAATAACTCTTCTAGTTTTTCAACGCTCAACTCTGCCTCTAACTCGCTAGCTATGCGGGGTGCAAGCACATCTGGAGACTCACTTGATTCGATCCAGGCTCCGCGGTTCCAGCCCGAGGTATATGCATCGGCATCGATTGCGCCTAATCGCATAGCGGCCTCATCTATAGCTTCTTGAAAGCGTGATTCAAGCATCACTTTTATTGTTGTCTCACCGGCACGTGCGATCACCATTGATGGAATTTCACGCCAACGCATTATCTGATACTCGCTCATGTGCTTAATTCTATAGGAAGCTTGATGTGCAGCTAACGCCGTGAGATTTTTAGCACGACATTTCTATCCTCTACTCGCCCACTCCACCAGTTGACATCATGCGTCGAGCCGAGTTCTGGGCGCTTTTGCCAGATATTTCCACTGACTATCCGAGAAAGGGCGGCTAACTCGAGTGGAGTTTTGGCATCCCCAAAGGCCGCCTCACCTGCATGGTCGATTACGCTCAGGCCGAAGTAAATATCTCCGATCTCATCTCGAACAATTTCAATGGTTCGAGATTGCTGTGGCCAATCGGCGTGTGATGCCGTTTCAATCTGCCAAAAGCCTTGCACCTCTACTTCGGCACCGATCCATTTAATATGATGGCGATGTTCATGGCCGGCGATCCAGGCGATCACCCCTGGATATTTTAAAAGCATGGTTTGAATCTCTTCGACGCAGATACGCCTTCCGACTGGGGCGTATCCATTAAACATTTTGCTTAATGGATGATGGGAGGCCAGAACTACTGGCCGATCAGAGTCTGCAACCTCTTTTTCCAGCCAATTAAACTGATCGATATCAAGTGAGCCCTGCCATCCACCAAATTGATTGACACTATCGAGGACTATAAGTTTGACTGCTCCGATTTGTGTTGAGTAGTACATATGTTTTTCATCAACGTGCGTTTGATTGAAGCCATGGCCTTTGGGAAGCGTTGGGGATGCCAAATGCATTGCGGCAAACTCCCCACGTTCAACGGCTCGGCGCGTCAGGTCGGCCGTTACTTCGACAAAGGCGGCATCAAAGGCCGGCGGGAATGCGGCTGGACCAACCTCTTGAAAATTGGAAAGGAGTTCGGGGAGAGAGATGTTTGAAGGAAGTTCGGTGTATCGCCGGTTACCAATCATCTCCTTTTGTATCTGCGATTGTGGTGCGACCGTACCTTGCAGGAGCGCATCGTGATTTCCATGCACGGCATACCAAGGAAATTTAAGGCCGGTAGCTTTAAATGCTTGACGACAAGAGTTTAAAAGATTGGGGATAACTGGAAAGCCATACTTTGCGCGAGCATCATCATCTAGCTCACCGCCTGGAGTTCCGTGTGGGTGCCAGTAACGAGTGTCGTAGTGATCGGCGCCATCATCTATAACGCCCTCATAGCTTTGGTAGTCACCTGAATCGGGGCGAAGATCTAAACCATCTAAGAGCGCTAAATACCAGTTGAGCTCATTGAGTTGAGCGTTATCAGTTGTATCACCGGTAATAATTGCCGCATTAATATCGTGACCAGAGAGTGGACCATGAGTAATTTTATTAAGCGATTGGATCATCGCCTCTACAACATGTGGTGACAACATTGCCTGCGGACGATAAGTCCCGATGGTGCCTACTTGTTCTCGGATAGGACTATCTGGATCGGCCCATCGATCTAAATACTCGGGACGCGTGGGGGACTGCGCATCACAGACATGAAGATCCGAGAGATGGTGCAGCAGTAGCAGCGGATTACTTGAACGTGGAAAGCTATGGCCGCTGTGCTCTTCATCTTCACACTCAACAACATTGCGCCAGCCAAGGGCGTTGGCCTCACCCCGTGCATATGCCATAGTCAGTATCCTAGTGACGTGCAAAGTAAAAGCGCGAGCGTCATCATCTTAAGCGGTGGTACGAGCAAGCGTTTTGGCAGCGATAAATCACGCGCATTGCTAGCTGGTCAATCTTTGATCAGTTGGATCCTCGCCTCAATTCCACCAGATTTTGAGATAGTAATAGTTGGAGCCGATCCAATGATTAAAACTACACATTACATCTGCACCCAAGAGGCCCCACCGGGTGGGGGGCCGGTCGCCGGATTTAAGGCGGGGCTTGAACTTTGCACTAGCAATTTAGTTATTTTGATAGCCACCGATATGCCATTTGTGATGGCAGTAACTCCCTTACTCTTAAACTCTCTCGAGGCCGATGATGAGTCAGTGATGTATGTAGATGCGCAAGAGTTTGCGCAACCATTCGCAGCCGTTTATCGCATGAGTGCTTTACAACGAGCTTTTAGGATTTTAGGAGAACCACAGGGAAAATCGATGCGAGAGCTACTGGCGCATTTGAAAGTTCATGAGATAGCAATCGATGCGCAGAGTTCAAAATCTCTTATCGATATCGATACCGCCGTAGATCTTGAGCGCGCAATCGCTTTTCTTATTCCCATGAAGGATAATTGACCACTATGAGCGCATTAGTTGAAGGAAGTTGGGATGCTGCCCGGGCAGTTGCAGCAGCGAGTTCTAAGGTTTTACCTCATGAGGTGATCCCACTGATTCAGGGGCTCGATCGAACGTTGGCAACCGATGCCTTCGCGCTGTGTGATCTACCAACATATCCAACATCTGCCATGGATGGGTATGCCGTATCGGGCAAAGGCCCTTGGAGGATTGTTGGCGAAGTAAAAGCGGGCTCACCTATGAAGGAAAAATTAGAGCCAGGCTGCGCCGTTGGAATCGCAACCGGTGCGGTAATTCCTTCGGGTGTTTTCGGTGTGATTCGTTGGGAGTTGGCCAAGCTCATCGGAGATACTCTTGAAGGAGAAGTAGTTGAGAATCAAGAGATTCGTCCGGCGGCCTATGAGTGCAAAGTTAACGAACTCCTAGTTAAAGGTGGAACTAAACTTAACCCCGGTACTCTTGGCTTATTATCTGCGGCTGGCTTAGATGAGATAAGTGTTGTCAGAAAACCTCGAATCGCTATTATTTTATTTGGTGATGAGATTCAATTAAACGGGATTCCTGATTCAGGTCTTGTCCGTGACTCATTAGGACCACAGCTACCTGGATGGATCGCCAAGTTGGGCGGTGAGGTAGTGAGTACGCGCTATGTTGGCGATGAGATCGCCCTTGTCGTTCAGGGGCTCAAGGACGCCTGCGCACATGCCGATCTTGTGATCACTACAGGTGGAACTGCTCAAGGTCCTCGAGATTTCCTGCACGATGCGCTGGCGCAAATCGATGCCGAACTACTTGTAGATACGGTCGCCGTTCGCCCCGGCCACCCTATGCTCTTAGCGCAACTTCCAAACTGCTCAATTCTTGGTCTGCCTGGTAATCCGCAGTCGGCGATCGTCGCCCTACTCTCATTAGGCGCGCCAGTCATCGCTGCTATGTTGGGACAAGAGCGGCAAGAACTCGACGAGGTTGTCACACGTATGGATCTGACTGCCCCACCTCGATCTACTCGATTAATAATCGGCACAATAGAAAAATCTCAGTTTGAAGTGGGGGAGTATTTGGGCTCTGCCATGCTGCGTGGACTGGCATTCTCAACTGGTTTTGCCGTTGTGACACAGGAGCGAACGCCCGCTGGTGAAAAAGTGCGTTGGCTATCGCTACCGTAAAGAATTAGAGTAATCGGCATGAACGATGGATTTACACATTTAAATGAGGCCGGAGCGGCCCATATGGTCGATGTAAGTGGACGAGAAACTACCCACAGAACGGCCGATACATCTGCGCGAGTGAACTTGTCTAGCCACGTCGTCGCGTTATTGCGTGATGGAGATGTACCCAAGGGCGATGTACTAGCGACGGCTCGGATCGCTGGAATTATGGGAGCAAAGAAGACAAGTGAGTTAATTCCGCTATGTCATCCGATAGCCATAAATAAAATAAATATCGATTTAGTAATTACCGATTCGGGTGTCTCCATTTCTGCTCAAATCTCAACATCTGATCGAACCGGAGTTGAAATGGAGGCTTTAACCGCGGTTACTTTGGCGGCTCTAACTATTATAGATATGGTGAAGGCGCTGGATCCTTTTGCCTCAATAAGCGATGTACAACTTGACGCAAAGTCGGGTGGTAAGAACGGTGATTGGAAACGCAGGTGATCGTACGTAGTGCCGCGATTATTACTGCAAGCAATCGAGCCTCACAAGGAATCTACCCCGATTCAAGTGGTGCGATTTTAAGAGATGGATTAACTGCACTTGGCTTTAGTATTGAATCTACGATAATTGTTGGCGATGATATCGAAGCCATTAGAAGTGAAATCAGTAAGGCGTTAAGACAAGGTTGTCGCTTGATTGTGACAACTGGGGGAACGGGTATCTCACCGATGGATGTAACACCTGAGGCAACTGCTGCGCTCATTGAAAAACTACTTCCAGGGATCCCCGAAGCACTTCGCGCTTACTCGCGGGATAAGGTTCCAACCTCTGATTTAACTCGCGGTATCGCCGGCATCACCGCCAAGTCATTGATTATTAATCTCCCTGGATCACCGGGTGCGGTCAGGGATGGCTTAGTTATTATCGATAGGTTAGCTGGACATATTTTGGACCAGCTAGATGGGCTCGATCACTAATGCCAGAGATTATGCGCGCCGACGTCACCAGTGATGTGATCTCAATAGCCGATTTAATCGCACTTGTTAGTGATCAAAGTTGCGGTGCGGTTGTGAGTTTTACTGGGGATGTGCGCAATATTGATAAGGGCAGAGACGTCTCATCGCTTCGATATGAGATTCATCCAATGGCCGCTGATGAAATAGTAAAGATTAGCCAAAGGGTTATTGCAGGCTCTGGCGCGTTAAAAGTCGCCGTATCTCATCGTTTTGGTGAGATTGCTATCGGTGAAACGGCCTTTGCAGTGGCCGTGTCCTCAACGCATCGAGATGCCGCCTTTGAAATCTGCTCACTGTTAGTCAATGAGATTAAAGAAAAGTTACCAATTTGGAAGCACCAGATTTTTAAAGATGGTAGTGATGAGTGGGTCAATACTGCCTGATTCTCTCCTCTTGTCGATAAATACTAGCCGCCAGCAAAGCGTGGGAGAACATCGACCACGCTTCCATTATTTACTAAAATACTCTGATCATGTACCACCACGCCATCAAGTAGGAAACTGCACTGCACAACGACCTGGTTAAGTAACGGCTTATCAATGCAGGCCAGCGCCAAGATTGAAGTTAGGGTTGCACTGGCGAAATAGGCTTGATCCACTCCTGCTGCGGCCCGTGCCGATGCAAAGAATCGTAGTTCCACACTGTTCTCCACAATGGCATTGTATGGTTAGGGCATGCTTGAGTACATCTTCATCTTCGTAGTTGCACTTCTTGTGGGAGCGATCAATGGGATGGCAGGAGGAGCATCGGTTATCTCATACCCCGTTTTATTAGCAACTGGCATGTCCCCGGTGAGTGCGGCGATAACTAACGCACTCGGTATAACACCTGCTAATTTTTTTGCGCTCATTGCAGTCCGCCGTCAGATACCTGAGTATTTCAGGGAGTATAAAAAACTCATCTTTATCTCAATCATCGGCTCGACTACAGGTGCACTGCTACTGCTCTCGGTTCCACCGGGCATCTTTGAAAAAATGGTTCCTTTTTTACTTCTCTTTGCAAGCCTGAGCTTCTTAATAAAGGCTAAGCCCATAAGAAGCGCTCGAGCCGAAATGGGCGAGCGCATCGGAATCCTAGCTAGCGGTCTGTACTGCGGATATTTTGGGCCAGGTCAGGGCGTAATGGTGCTAGCTGTATTGGCAAGAGATATTCGCCGCGATCCCAAGCGGCTCAATATCGCTAAAAACTTAATCGTGGGATGGACATCCCTTATCTCCAATATTATTTATATCTTCAGTGGCCGGGCCAACTGGGCGATCGTCTTGGTGCTGTTATTGGGGGCAAGTATTGGGGGGACATTTGGTGGGCGCTGGGCATCGCGTCTCTCACCTGCGCTCTACCGCACGCTCATCCTGAGCGTCGGTTTTGGCGCCTCACTCTGGCTCTTTAAGAAGTACTACCTCGGATAAAACCCGCCTCGCTGTGTATCAATATCGATAAGACTGATATATCATCACCCTCATGAGCCAGGTTATCCACATTCTCTCCAGAGAGAGCAGCTCGCTATCGGAGGAGGCGTATAGCCGCATTCGCTCGATGATCATCACCCTGGAGTTGATTCCGGGATCACTGATCAGTGAGAGCGATCTCATGGTGAAGCTTGGCTTTGGCCGAACGCCGATCCGCGAAGCTCTGCGCTCACTGGCTAACGAGAAGCTAGTTGAGGTCTACCCTCGGCGCGGCATGTTTGTCTCCACGGTAGATGTTCAAAACCTCTCCGCGTTATCTGAGATCCGAGCTGTGCTTGAGATAAAAGCGGCACAGCTTGCCGCCGAACGTTCAACGAATGCAGATCACATCATTACTAAAGCCCTCATCACCGAAATTAAAGCGATTAAAGGCGATGTAGATATGGCCACCTTGATTGGATTAGATCAAAGGATTCATCACCACATCTATCAATGCACGCACAATGAGTTTTTAGAAGCGGCCCTCGATAATTATTATGCTCACGCACTGCGCATCTGGTTCTTAGCTTTGGATCGCGTGAAAGGTTTGGCTGAAGCGATTATTGAGCATCTCGTCTTACTGGAGGCTATTGCAAGCAGTGACGCCAATGCCGCTGGCAATGCAATGCGCAATCATGTAGAGGGTTTTGAAACATCGATACGTAAATCTTTATAAACCACAATCACACGAAAACGGGGATAAATAAGTATGAGTAAGTTACCTGCCAAGGCGAAGTGCGTTGTTATCGGCGCTGGAATAGTTGGCAACGGCATGATTTACCATCTTGCAAAGCTAGGCTGGAGTGATCTTGTCCAGATTGATAAAGGGCCATTACCGAATCCTGGTGGTTCAACCGGACATGCATCCAACTTTATATTTCCAGTAGATCATTCAAAAGAGATGACAGCGATTACCGCCGAGAGTATGCGCCAATATAAGGAGTGGGGTACGTTTACGCAGACCGGCGGAGTTGAAGTTGCCCGCACACCTGAGCGTATGCAAGAGCTTGCCCGCCGAATTACATCGGCTAAATCATGGGGCATCGAGGGCGGGCAGATCCTGACTCCGGCGCAGGTGAAAGAGCTAGTTCCTTATATTGACGAGAGCATCATTCTCGGAGGTTATTACCAGCCAAGCGTGGGTGTCGTTGACTCACTGCGTACCGGCACTTTAATGCGCGAAAGTGCGGCTGAGATGGGTGCGGCACAGTCCTTTGCAAATATTGAAGTATTAGATATCACCGTTGAAAATGGGCGCGTAACTGGTGTGGTTACCGATCACGGCACGATCGCCGCCGATTATGTTGTTATCGCAACGGGCTGTTGGTCTCCGAAATTGGCGGCAATGGCTGGAGCCAATATTCCCTTAACACCTGCAGTCCATCAGATGAAGGACATCGGACCGGTTCCATTTTTCAAGGATACAAAGGGTGATATTGAGTGGCCAATTGTGCGCGACATGGATGTATTTATGTACGAGCGTCAGCACGGTACTGGGTTAGAGATTGGATCCTATGCGCACCGTCCGATTCTTTACACTCCAGATGACATTCCATCAAATGCAACGGCCACGTTATCCCCGACCGAGTTCGCTTTCACTCAATCAGATTTTGATATCCAAGATGAGCATGCCTATGAGCTCATGCCTTCAATTGTTGGGGATGAAAATGTTCGGGAGAAATATGCTTGTAATGGAATCCTCTCTTATACTCCCGATGGAATGCCGATTCTCGGTGAAACTCCTGAGGTAAAGGGATTGTGGTCGGTGGCTGCGGTCTGGATTAAAGAGGGTCCAGGAACATCGAAGTCAGTTGCCGAATGGATGGTTCTTGGAGATTCTCAGATTGATTTGCATGCATCAAATATCGCGCGCTTTCATGAGCATCAGAAGTCGGAGTTTCATATTAAAGCCCGAGTCGATGAGAGTTTTAATAAGACCTATGGAATAGTCCATCCACTTGAACAGTATGCGTCAAATCGAAATGTTCGGCTATCACCTTTTTACGCTGCCGAAAAAGAGTTGGGTGCCGTCTTTTATGAGACCGCTGGCTGGGAGCGACCATTTTGGTATGAGTCAAACAAAGAGCTGCTCGCAAAATTTGGTGACAGGGTAATGCCACGTAGTAGCGAGTGGGAGTCGCGCTGGTGGTCACCTATTATCAATGCCGAGCACTTGCAGATGCGCGAGAGCGCTGGCCTAGTAGATCTTTCAGCTTTTTTCATCTTTGATATAACTGGGCCAGCTGCGCTTTCGGTTGTCCAGAAAGCGGCGTTGCGACAGATGGATGTTGCCCTTGGCCGTGTGGTTTATACACCCGTGCTTGGTCCTAATGGTGGCTTCAAATCAGATCTGACAATCATGCGTTTAGATATCGATCATTTTCGCGTGGTAACGGGTGGGGCACATGGAATGGCCGATAAAAAGTGGTTCAGTGATCTATTGCCGGGCGATGGCTCTGCACAGATATCTGACTTAACCTCGAACTACACAACACTGGGGCTATGGGGACCTAAGGCACGTGAGATTATTCAAGAGATTACTTCGGCCGATATGAGTAAAGATGCATTTAAATTCAGTACATGTAAAGTTATTGAGATAGGACCATTGCGTGTACTGGCCTCTCGAATCTCATACGTGGGCGATCTTGGCTGGGAGTTTTATATTCCAATCGAACAAGGTGCCAAGCTGTGGGAGATGCTTTGGGCATCGGGTAAAAAGCATTCAATGATCCCCGTTGGAATCGGTGTTTATGGCACTACGGGTCGACTTGAAAAGTCATATCGCGCTTATGGGCCAGAGCTAGAGAGTGAATACACCGTTGTTGAAGCTGGCATGCAGTCGCCTAAGTTAAAAGATGCGGATTTTATCGGGAAAGCCGCCCATGTTAAGCATCGAAGTGAAAAACCGGTCACGATGCTGTGCACACTATTCGTAGATGACCACACTTCGTCAACGGGTGAAAAGCGTTACATGATGGGCAATGAACCTATCTTGAGCTTAGAGAAAGCACCTATCATCGATTCACATGGGCGTCGCTCATATGTCACAAGTGCGGGCTCTGCACCATCATTGGGCAAGCACATCTTGATGTCATATCTACCCACCGAGTTGGCTGTTGCTGGTAACAAATTCTTAGTTGAATATCTCGGTGAGCACTACCCATGCTCTATCGCCGAAGTCGGTGCCACATCGGTATTTGACTCATCCAATGAACGGATTATGGCCTAATGGATGTACTTGTCTGCCTCAAGCGCGTTCCATTAGCTGGTGGAGCGCTGATTTTAACGCCCGATTCTCGCGATATTGAAACGAAACATCTAGGTTTTGGAATCAGTCCCCATGAGGAAAATGCCGTTGAAGCCGGGGTTCAACTAGTCGAACAGATGGGCGGCACTCTGACGCTACTGACACTTGGGCCAAGTGATGCAGAGGAGCAGCTTCGTTCGCAGTTGGCAATCGGTGCAACGAGGGCGGTTTTGATTGAGACCGATGGCCAGGAGTGGGACCCCCAAGGAACCGCTAGCGCCTTAGTTGAAGCGATAAATGCCGATGCGACTAAATTTGATTTGATTATTTTCGGTGCAGAATCGGCCGATAGCGCTGGGTACCAGATTCATATCCGCATCGCTCACGCACTTAATCGCCCGATTATTACTAATGTAAAGTCGATGAGAGTAGAAAATGGTGTCGTGAACTGTGAACGAGTTGTTTCAGATGGTCGCGAACACTATGAAGCACCCTTACCTGCGATCATTACGGTTCGCGATGGCTTAAATATTCCACGCTATCCCTCAGTACCAGGGCGCATGCAGGCACGCAAAAAAACCGTAGAGGTAAAACAGGCTGAGTCTCGGCTTCCAAAGCTTGAGAAGGTTAAGTTGAGTCTGGCTCCTTCGAAAGATAAAGGCGCTGAGATTTTAGGAAAAGGCACGGATGCGGTACCCGCATTAGTCGAAGTGCTTAAATCGATTGGGGCCTTCTAATGATTTTAGTTCTCATCGATCACGACCGAGGAGAGATAGATTCACTCTCACTCAGAGCTCTCACTGCCGCTCGTGGCTTGGGCCAAGATATTGAGGCGGTAGTCATTGGTAGCCAGGGTGCAGCTTTAGCGGGCCTCATCGGCGAATTTGGTGCAAAGGTTTTACATGTTGCACAGCATGATTTGATTACCGATTACACACCAATGGCATCGGGCCGTGCGCTTAAAGATTTAGTAGAAAAACTCTCACCAGCCGCCGTTCTAGCCGCTGGAACCCCACGAGGCAATGAACAGTTAGCCCACCTGGCTGCATTTTTAGATGTACCGATGGCGGCGGAGTGTTTAGAGATCGCTTTGGGGCATCCACACCAAGTTCTTCGAGCACGTTGGGCCGGTAATTTAATTGAATCGGCCAATGTTCATGAAGAGTTATTAATTGCAACGGTCAACAATTTCTCATTTGAAGCGATATCAGTAAGTGGAGCAGCGGCAACTGTTGCAGTCTTTACACCCGCATTAGAGCCGCAAGATTATGTTGTAAAGATTCTTAGTCGGGGCTCTGCTCAAACTAAGGCTGGAGTCACACTTAACGATGCCAAAGTGATTGTTTCAGGTGGCCGAGGAGTAGGTGGCGCCGACGGCTTTGGTAATCTAGAGGATTTAGCCGCCCTGCTCGGAGGCGCTGTGGGCTGCTCTCGGGTAGTTACCAGCTCTGGTTGGCGACCTCATGCCGAACAAGTGGGGCAGACCGGCACCAAGGTTGCTCCAGATTTATATATCGCCGCTGGAATTTCAGGTGCGATGCAACATATAGCGGGCATGAAAAATAGTAAGACGATAGTTGTTATCAATACCGATCCCGAAGCTCCAATTTTACGTTATGCCGACTATGCAATTATCGGTGACTTACACCAAATAATACCTGCGCTTACTAGCGCCATACGTCAAGCTAAGGGATAAAAATGTCAGATATCCAGATCGCTCAAGCTGCAACGATGAAACCAATTAATGAGATTGGTGCATCACTTGGAATCGACGTTGAACATCTTGAGGCTTATGGGAAATATAAGGCTAAGGTAAATTTAAAATATTTAACGGCGCTACCAGAGCGTGAAAATGCAAAGTTAATTCTTGTTACCGCCATCAGCCCAACACCAGCTGGTGAGGGTAAGACAACCACAACGGTGGGTCTGGGTGATGCTCTGCGCTACATCGGTAAAAACGCAATGATCGCCCTGCGTGAACCATCTCTTGGTCCAGTTTTTGGAATGAAGGGCGGGGCGGCAGGTGGTGGCTTCGCCCAAGTCGTTCCGATGGAGGATATTAACCTCCACTTTACTGGGGATTTTAACGCTATCGCCCTTGCCAATAACTTACTCGCAGCCCTTATTGATAACCATATTCATCATGGTAATGAGCTTGCAATTGATATTCGTCGAGTCACATGGAAGCGCGTTATCGACATGAATGATCGAGCGTTACGGGAAATAATTCAATCTATCGGTGGAGTTGGTAATGGTTATCCGCGAAGTGATGGCTTCGACATCGTTGTCGCATCCGAGATTATGGCTATCTTCTGCCTTGCAACTTCGATTGAGGATTTGAAAGAGAGGATTGGAAGAATTGTCGTTGGATATAAGCGTGATAAGACGCCAGTACTCGCGAGTGATCTCAACGCACAAGGGGCAATGACGGTTATCTTAAAAGATGCATTCCAACCAAACCTAGTGCAGAGTTTAGAGAATACTCCTGCATTTATTCATGGTGGCCCATTTGCCAACATCGCCCATGGATGTAACTCGGTTGTTGCAACTACTTCAGCGATGAAGTTGGCTGATTACGTTGTCACCGAAGCGGGCTTTGGCGCAGATCTTGGTGCCGAGAAATTTATCGATATAAAATGTCGAAAGTCTGGTTTACGACCCTCGGCATGTGTACTCGTAGCAACTGTAAGAGCCATTAAATATCACGGTGGGGCCGATTTAAAGACAATCACCGAGGAAAACTTAGGCGCACTTGAAGCTGGACTAGTTAACTTAGAGCGTCACATTCATAATATAAAAGATGTTTATAACCTGCCCTTGGTAGTTTCAATTAATAATTTTACGAGTGATACACCCGCGGAGTTAGCACTTCTTCGCTCCCGTGTTGAAGCCTTAGGTGTGAAGATTGTCCTTGCTACACATTGGGCCGATGGTGGCGCAGGTGCTGCCGACTTAGCGCGCACCGTGGTCGAACTCTGCGAGCAGCCAGAGCAGATGCGTTTTGTTTATGAAGATGATGCAAGCTTGTGGGAGAAGATAGATGCAGTCGCGACCAAGATTTATGGCGCAAAAGAGGTAACTGCAGATGCCAAAGTACGTCTAAAGTTAAAGGAGCTTGAAGCCGCCGGCTACGGCAGGTTTCCAATCTGCGTGGCTAAGACCCAGTACTCATTTAGCACTGATGCCGCTTTAAGAGGTGCTCCCAATGGACACTCCTTAAATATTCGGGAAGTAAAACTCTCGGCCGGAGCGGAGTTTATTGTGATGATCTGTGGTGAGATTATGACAATGCCCGGGCTACCAAAGATCCCGGCCTCTGAGCGAATCGACTATATAGATGGAAAGGTAGTGGGTCTGTTCTAATGAAGTATCCACCGTGGTCACAAGTGCGGGCCTTAGAGCTCCTTGCGATTTTGCGTGAAGAAAAAGGCCCGGTATTAATGGCTCTGCAGGCGATGCAGAAAGAGTTTGGTTACGTGGATAAAGCGTCGGTTGTACTGATTGCAAATTTTTTTAATAAAACTAGAGCAGATGTTCATGGCGTTCTAACTTTCTATCACGATCTGCGTACGACGCCCCCAGCGCAGCATCAGATCTCAATCTGCGTGGCCGAAGCGTGTCAGGCAGTTGGTGGACGGAGTTTGGAGCGAGAGATTAAAGCAATCTATGGGCAAGAGAGCCATGACGCATACTGCTTTGGTAACTGCGCACTTGGTCCCGCCGTCATGGTCGATGGCCAGCTCATTGGACGCGCAACAGTTGAAAAAATAACTCAGGCCCGCCGATGAGAGTCTATGTGCCGATTGATAGCGCCGCGGTCTCGATCGGTGCAGATGAAGTCGCCCGCGAAATCGCGCGGATAGATCCAGCGGTAGAGATTGTAAGAAATGGTTCGCGGGGTGCGTTATGGCTTGAGACCCTTGTAGAAGTGCAGACTCCTAGTGGGCGCATCGCATATGGCCCCGTCATGCCCAACGATGTCGGCTCACTCTTTGAAGCCGATTTTCTTTCAGGTGGCCCACATCGGCTTTCACTTGGTGCAACCGATGGGATTGAATGGCTAGCTTCGCAAGATCGAATCACTTTTGCTCGCGTTGGGATTATCGATCCACTATCCCTTGATGATTATCGCGAACACGGTGGCTTAGTTGGATTAAAGCGGGCGCTCACACTTAGCGCGCAAGAGATAATTGATGAACTGAGCGATTCGGGCCTTCGTGGACGAGGCGGAGCAGGCTTTCCAGCTGGCATTAAGTGGCGGACCGTATTACAAACTCCTGCAGTTCAGAAATATATTTGTTGTAACGCCGATGAGGGAGATAGCGGAACGTTTGCCGACCGTATGTTAATGGAGGGTGATCCATTTACTTTGATCGAAGGCATGACAATTGCAGGGATTACAGTTGGAGCAACGCTCGGCATTGTTTATATTCGCTCTGAGTATCCTGCAGCAATTACAACCATGCAGAAAGCGATCGATATCGCTCGAGCGAGTAACTTGTTGGGCGAAAGCGTGCTCGGCACAACGCATAGCTTTAATATCTCGATTCGAATCGGTGCCGGCTCTTATGTATGTGGCGAAGAGACTGCAATGTTAGAGAGCATTGAAGGAAAGCGTGGAGTAGTTCGAGCTAAGCCTCCACTGCCAGCAGTTGAAGGCCTCTTTGGCCAACCAACGGTTATAAATAACGTGCTCACTCTGGCTACAGTTCCAATGATTTTGGCCCAGGGATCTCAAGCATATAAAGAGCGGGGAGTAGGGCGCTCACTCGGAACTCAGGTCTTTCAATTAGCTGGAAATATTGCGCGCGGTGGAATCGTTGAAAAAGCCTTCGGTGTAACTCTCGAGGATTTAGTCAATACATATGGTGGAGGTAGCTTGAGTGCGCGAGCTGTGCGAGCGGTCCAGGTCGGTGGCCCACTTGGCGCCTATTTCTCTACTGCGCAGTTTGGCGTTTCGATGGACTATGAATCCCTGATTGCAGCCGGGGGTATGTTAGGCCATGGCGGCATCGTGGTCTTTGATGAGAGCGTTGATTTAGCGGTACAAGCCAAGTTTGCGATGGAGTTTTGTGCCATTGAATCCTGCGGCAAATGCACGCCCTGTCGTATCGGCTCCACTCGCGGGGCTGAAACAATCGATTTAATAATTCGAGGCGTTGAAGTCGATGAAAATAAGCGGCTCCTACTTGATCTATGTGAGGTAATGAGCGAGGGCTCCCTCTGTGCGATGGGTGGACTCACACCATTACCGGTAAAGAGTGCGATGATTAACTTCCCATCCGATTTCACAGGAGCAGCGAAATGACGATGATTTACGAGCCAGATTTCGGCACCCCGGCTAGTGCAAAGCTAGCGCAGGTGAGCCTTGAGATCGATGGTCGTCCGATTCTTGTCGCCGCTGCAACTTCGATCATGCGCGCCGCCCTTGAAGCAGGCATTGAGATTCCAAAGCTCTGCTCCACCGATTCCTTAAAGGCTTTTGGCTCATGTCGGCTATGCATCATTGAAGTCGATGCACGAAACGGGACGCCATCCTCTTGCACTACTCCCGTTGCCGAGGGAATGAAGGTTACTACTCGTTCGGAAAAGATTGATCGAATCCGTAAAGGCGTTATGGAGCTTTACTTATCGGATCATCCCGCAAAATGTGCAACAGGGGATGAGTGCGAACTCCATGGCGTCGCTAAAAAACTTGGAATCGAGACCAGCAGATATGCCGGTGGCGATACACATTTGGATTTAGCGAAAGATGAGAGCAATCCATACTTTACCTTTGATTCAACTGAGTGCATTGTCTGTAATCGATGCGTGCGAGCATGTGATGAAGTTCAGGGAACCTTTGCATTGACTATTGAAAACCGTGGGTTCAAAGCTCGAGTCTCCTCATCGGGTACATCATTCATAGAGAGTGAGTGTGTTTCATGTGGTGCCTGTGTTCAAGCCTGTCCAACGGGTGCACTGACTGAAAAGAGTTTGCTTACAATCGGAGCACCGACATCGTCGATCATTACTACCTGTGCTTACTGCGGCGTTGGCTGTTCATTCAAAGCCGAAATGCGCGGAGAAGAGCTTGTTCGGATGGTTCCGCTTAAATCTGGTGGCGCTAATGAGGGGCACTCCTGTGTAAAGGGGCGCTTTGCTTATGGATATGCCACTCACAGCGATCGGATCACAAAGCCTTTGATTAGAAATACGATTAGCGATGATTGGAGAGAGGTCTCATGGGCCGAGGCGATTGCTTTTGCCGCCGATGGCTTAAAGAAGATTCAAAAAGAGAACGGCGTTAATGCGATCGGTGGAATTACTTCATCGAGATGCACTAATGAAGAGGTATTTGTTGTCCAAAAAATGGTGCGCGCCGCCTTTAGAAATAATAATGTGGATACCTGTGCGCGAGTGTGTCACTCACCTACTGGCTATGGCCTCGGCCAGACATTTGGAACATCGGCAGGTACTCAGGATTTCGAGTCGGTAGAGCACAGCGATGTGATTATGCTCATCGGCGCGAATCCAACATCGGCTCACCCAGTTTTTGCCTCACGTATGAAGCAGGCGATTCGAAAGGGCGCTGTCTTAATTGTCATCGATCCGCGAGTTATTGCGCTGGTTCGAACACCCGGGGTCGTCGCAGCCCATCATCTTCAATTAATGCCCGGCACCAACGTAGCCGTTATCAACGCACTAGCCCACGTGATCGCAACCGATGGCTTAATAAAGCGTGAGTTTGTGGAAGCGCGCTGTGATGAAGCCTCATTTAAAGAGTGGGAGCGTTTTATTAAACTGCCGCAAAACTCGCCAGAGGCGATGGAGCAATCATCACGGGTTCCAGCGGCGCAGATTCGAGCCGCTGCCCACCTCTTTGCTAACGCTAAAAATGGCTCAATTTACTATGGATTAGGCGTCACCGAGCATAGCCAGGGCTCAACGATGGTGATGGGAATAGCAAACCTTGCGATGGCCACTGGAAATATTGGTCGCAAAGGCGTCGGCGTAAATCCACTGCGTGGGCAGAACAATGTTCAGGGCTCGTGCGATATGGGCTCATTCCCGCATGAGCTTTCGGGCTACCGCCATATATCAAATCCACAGACGCGAGCGATATTTAATGATGCTTGGGGGATAGAGCTACAGGCCGAACCTGGAATGCGAATTCCAAATATGTTTGATGCTGCAATCGCCGGCGAGTATCGAGGTCTCTATGTTCAAGGCGAAGATATCGCACAGTCCGATCCCAATATCTCGCACGTACATGCCGCGCTGCGGGCGATGGATATGGTGATTGTCCAAGATCTCTTCCTTAATGAGACCTCAAAGTTTGCCCACGTCTTCTTACCTGGCACATCTTTTCTAGAAAAAGATGGAACTTTTACAAACGCCGAACGGCGCATCAACCGAGTACGTCCTGTTATGAAATCTAAAACGGGTAAGAGCGAGTATGAAGTCACATGTGATTTAGCTACGGCGATGGGTTATCCGATGGCCTATGAGAACGGTGCGGCAATCATGGCTGAGATAGCGGCTACTACGCCGACTTTTGCTGGAGTCTCATTTGCAAAGTTGGATGAGTTGGGAAGTATTCAATGGCCATGCAACGAGGCACATCCTGAAGGCACACCAACGATGCATGTCGATGAGTTTGTTCGGGGTGAGGGTCGCTTTATGCGCACCGAGTATGTTCCCACCGATGAAAAGGCGACACGGCAGTATCCACTCTTACTGACAACGGGGCGGGTTTTAAGTCAGTACAACGTCGGCGCCCAGACACGTAGGACGGCAAATAATATTTGGCATACCGAGGACATCTTAGATATCCATGAATCCGATGCTCTCCTTCGTGGAATCACTGAAGGTAGTTGGGTCAAGCTCGCTAGTCGCGTCGGTGAAACGGTTTTGAAGGCGCACATAAGCGATGAAGTGCCGGCCGGTGTGGTTTATACGACCTTTCACTTTCCAGAAAGCGGGGCTAACGTAATCACCACAGAATTCTCAGATTGGGCTACCAACTGTCCTGAATACAAAGTTACGGCCGTTGAGATCTCACCAACGCACAAAGCCCCTGGCGATCTGATTCATTCTCATATTGGGGATGATCCCCAGTTAGATTCAATCGTGCGAATGGCAAATCAGATCGCCGTAAATATTCCAGCCGGTGATGCAGCTGAGATACAGACCGCCCACCACATTGTTCAATTCTGGACCCCGGCAATGATTGATCGCCTGCTTACTGATGTGAGTAAGTCTGATCTCTCACCCATAGTATTAAAGGCGCTTGATATTTTATTAGTGCGAAATTAGTTCGAGAATCTGGGCAGTTAAACCGGTAGCGCCGGCGTTGTGAATCTCAAGTGGCAGGCCAATCTCAGCCGCCGCTGAGACTGCGGCCGCTTCCAGTTCGGGGCTTGGGCTCTGAGCCAACCAGATC
Organism: Candidatus Planktophila sp.; assembly: GCA_040402335.1. Lineage (GTDB taxonomy): Bacteria > Actinomycetota > Actinomycetes > Nanopelagicales > Nanopelagicaceae > Planktophila. Next base: position 15,702 of record JBBAMX010000008.1, on the reverse strand, counting down.
ACTCGCGTATAGTTTTTGAAGTAGTCATCGCGAAGGTAGGGATATCTATCTAATCCAAGCTCAACGATGACGCTTCGATGGAAGGATTTTACGAGAAAATCCGTTAGGAAGTACGTACCTGCATCTTGCTCCATTAACCGCTCTATCTCGGCCGCTCCGGCAAAGATGTCATAACAGTGATTTCCACGAAGTCGGGCGACACCATGGGCTTGAATAACCGCATCGAGGGCTCCGTATGTTCCGCAATCGGCGTAGGCCACGGCGCATTTAATATGTTTTGCTTTTATCTCATGTAGAAGTGAGTCGACTTCGCCAGCGATTTTTTCAGGGCGATTATGTAACAACGGCGGCAGCGGATAGATCGTTAGGTCAAGATTATTAGCTATCGCAATCTCGTTAATGTGTGTGGCTAGCGCACCGCAGGCCACGATGCCGATGTTCATGCCGGGAAGGCTAATCGATCTACAAATTTATCGTTGAAATCGGCACGATCAGAGAGTTCGACGTAGGAGATCTCATTGAGCAGCGCAGTAGCACCGTGTCGCTCTTGCGCCGAAAGTAAAACCATCTTTGCGCCCTCACCAGCAACGTTTCCGGCCGACATGATTCGCATAACCGATAACTTAGGTACTAACCCAATCTTGATAGCCGAGGCGGGGGAGAGGTAGGAGCCAAAGGATCCGGCAAGTAAGACCTGCGCAATCTCATCTTCGGCGACACCAAACTCTTCAAGCAGCAGGGCCCATCCCGTTGCGATCGCTGCCTTTGCAAATTGAAGTTCACGAACATCGCGCTGGGTTAAAAAGACACAGTCGCTTAAATCACCAACCTCTTTGCTCCATGTTAAAACAAATACCCGCTCACCTTCACGCAAAAGTAATCGATCGGCGAGAGTTGGCGCAATCTCTCGGGCAGTTTCATCGCTTACAAAGCGGCCCGAGAGATCGAGTAAACCAATACCGACTAAAGATGCGCAGGCATCGACTAAGCCCGAGCCACAGATTCCAATCGCCGGCGTATCGTCGATCGTACCGATAATTAACTGGCCATCAACGATTTTGATCGTCTCGATCGCACCAGAGGCGGCGCGTACACCACATTTAATACTTGCAGCTTCAAAGGCTGGGCCAGCTGGGGCGGCGGTAGCTAAAATCTTTTCTCCATCGCCTAAAACAATCTCACAGTTAGTGCCGACATCGATAAATAAACGTAGCCGTTTATCGCGATCCATTCCCGAGGCAAGGGCGCCAGCGATAATATCTCCACCAACATATGCCCCAAGTGAGGGCAAAATAACCGCCTTTGCCCGCGGATGAATCGCTATTCCGATATCGCGCGCATCCACATCGGGGAAGTCGGCTGCCGCCATAATAAAGGGAGCTACCCCTAGAGGTTCGGGATCGATTCCAAGTAGCAGCTGGTTCATCGTTGCATTTCCAGCGATAGCGATCTCATATACGTGAAGCGGATCTATACCGGCTTCGATGCAGACCTCTTGCGTGAGTTGATTCAGGGTCTCTTGTGCCAGGCTTGATAGTTTTTCAAGGGCCGCTGGATCGAGCATGGTGGCACTGATTCGAGTAATGACGTCGGCACCAAATGGTTGCTGCTTATTTAATATTGATTTTACGGCAAGTGGAGCTCCTGTATTGAGATCTAGCAGCGTTGCCACGACGGTGGTTGTTCCGAGATCGTATGCGATTCCATATCGAAACGCGGTGGTGTCTCCGGCTTCGAGATCGATAAAGGCTTGATCGACAAAGACTGCCGTAACTTTAAAGTTGGCAGCACGAAGTACACGGGGAACGTTGCGTATCGCCGCAAGTGAGGCCGTTGCCTCGATATCATCGATCGCATCAAATAGGCGAACGATATCGGTGCGTTGATCGTGCAAGGTCGGCTCTTCTAACTCAACATAACGCTTTTGAACCGCTGGCCGCAGAATGACCTGCCTGCCAACTCCAACGGTCGCAGCCTTGGGTCTAGTTGTAAGCGGGGGTACATCGATTGAGATGTCGGTACTCGTTCGCACTAGACAGGCTAAACGCCAGCCGGCTTTAATCTCACTCTCGGTGAAGGCACGAAAATCTAATTTAGAGGGCTGGATATCTCCATCGGTTATTTTAATCCGACATTTTTTACACGTCCCATAACCACCGCAGGTTGAATCGATTGCGATACCGTTCCAGGATGCTGCATCAAATGCACTAACGCCTGTAGGTACGGTTATAGTTTTTTGCGATGAGACCGAGTTATCTTTTTCAAGCGATCTAAAGGCAAGGCGAACCCGACCGGTTCCGTCGTGGCTTGGAACAAGTGATGGATCCAGCTCTTTTTTACTAATAGCTATTCACCAGTTCCATTCACAGCCGCGGCTAACTTCGCCGCCTCCATCGCTCTAAAGCGGGTAATCCAAGTGGCTCCCCACGGATCTAGTCCAAGAAGCAGATCGGCTGCACGCACTGATTCAACGATGAGCGGTGTCCGCGCATCCATGACCGCACTAGTTAATCCATGTGACATCGCCGCCGGCAGGAATGCGGCGTTAAGAGCGTGGCGGTAAGGAAGCCCGAATGAGATATTTGATGCACCTAGGGTCATATTCAATCCCCATTTTTCACGGATTAAATAGATTGTCTCTAAGGTAATTTTAACGGCCTCTGGATCGGCGCCAACGGTCATTGCTAAGGGATCGATTACTAAATCCTCTAAGGCAATCCCGTGTTTTTCAACGGCTCTAACTATTTTTTCAGTGATAATCATCCGCTCGGCGGCCGTCGCTGGAATTCCAGTCTCATCGTTAGGCAGGGCGATTATCGCCGCACCATGTTTTTTAATGAGCGGCAGAACGAGCTCCATTCGCTCATCCTCGCCCGTAACACTGTTCACGAGCGCCTTGCCTTGATAGGCCTCAAGTCCAGCCTGTAGCGCCTCGATAACTGAGGAGTCGATGCAGATCGGCATATCGGTAATAGATTGAATTAACTTAATCGCATTAGATAAAAGTGCGGGTTCATCGGTGAGTGGAACACCCATATTTACATCGAGCACGTTTGCACCACCTGCAATTTGATCGGCTACATCTTTTTCAATCGCGGTCAGGTTTCCTTCTCGCAGTTGGAGTTGGAATTTTTTCCGTCCCGTGGGGTTGATGCGCTCTCCGATAATACAAAAGGGCTGATCGTGACCGATCGTGACCGTTTGGCCAGGAGAAGAGAGAACTGTATGCAAAGTTGTACCCCTATCGTTTCGGTGTTCTGCCTAGGTCGTTCATTAAAGTATCGAGCGAGTCATCATGTCGAAAATCAGTTACATGCAAACCACGAACACCTGGGAGTGAGAGTGCGTGTTGGGCTAGCTCCAACGTTAAATTATAAATCTCACTTTTTTCATCACTCGCGGCGTTTATCCGGGCCAAGGTATTGGAAGGTACGTCGATTCCCGGAACCTTATCATTGATGAAGTTGAGCGACTTTGCCGACTTTAAAAGCACAATCGTTGGAATAAGTTTTAAATCTGGGGCGACTTCGGCCACACCCCTACAAAAGCTCTCAAGGCGATCCGGATGGTAAGAGATTTGAAGTTGTAAAAACTTAGCACCTGCTCGGTATTTTTTTAACGCCCGAGCTATTCGATAATCAAAGGGCGGTGCACAGGCATTTTCAACGGCACCAATGTAGAAATCGGGGGCGGGATTTATCTTTCGACCCGATAGATAACTACCGGTCGTCATTATTCGGGCGATGTTAATAGCTTGAGCGCTATCGATGTCAAAGACTCTCCGGGCTTCGGGCTCATCTCCTGCAGTTACATCATCACCTGTTAGGAGAGAGATATTTGGAATCCCATGAAGCGCCGCGCCCATCATGTCGGACTGGACTGCAATACGGTTTTTATCTCGGCAGACAATCTGCATAATGGGTTCTAAGCCATGCATCTTCATTGCAACAGCCGTTGTGGTGTTTGATGCGTGGGCGTGAGCGGCGGCGTTATCGGTGGCATTTACCGCATCAAACCAGGGAGCTAGGCGGGCAGCGTTTTTTTCAACGAACTCCATTCCACCACCATCTATCGATGGGAACTCGGCGGTAAAGACTAAATCTTTAGTACTCTCTAGTTTTTCTTTGAGCACGGATATCAATGCTCGCTACTTTCGATCGACCATCCATCAGGAGTTTGCTGATCGCGCTTAGTCACTAAATTAATCCACGAAGAGCTACCTTGGAGCTGCATATCAACAGGTGGGCGGAGATCGTTGTAATGCTCCTTCCACACTTTAGGTAAGGGAAGAGAGATTGTTCGATCATAAGCTTTGACCCAGATGCACTGCATCTCAGGTTTTACTTCGCAGTTTCCATTCTCGCGCACTCCACCACAGGGCCCATTGCGCAAAGTCTTCGGACAAGTCATGGGACAAGTCATACCCGTTGAATGCAAAACACATTGACCGCACATACGACAGTCCCATACGGGTTTTTTTACCGCATGCTCAATAAAGGGGAGCAGTTTTTTTAACATAGGGCTTATACGGAGACCGTTGCGCGTTTCTTGGCGATTAGATTTTTAGCGATGCGAACGGCAGTCGAAGCATCGGCGGCAAAGCCATCGGCGCCAACTACATCGGCATACTCCTGTGTTACCGGCGCACCACCAACCATGATAAAGACTTCATCCCGCAGGCCAGCCTTAGTAATTTCATGAATATTGACTTTAAACATCGGCATTGTTGTTGTGAGGAATGCCGACATTCCCACGATATCGGGCTTGTGTTCCAGGATTCCGGCGATGAATTTTTCCGGAGCCACTTGGACGCCGAGATCGATCACGTTAAAGCCAGCACCCTCGAGCATGATGTTGACAAGGTTCTTGCCGATATCGTGAACATCGCCCTTTACGGTTCCCATTAAATACGTTCCAACGGTCTCAGCCCCGGTCTCGGCAAGCAGTGGTCGCAGTACAGCCAGCGCACCAGACATCGCCTTGCCAGAGATCAGCATCTCTGGGACGAAGAAATCGCCGCGTTCAAAGCGGGCACCAACCTCTTCTAGCGCAGGAATAAGCGCATCGAAGAGAATTGTGCTGGGAGTCATGCCATCGGCGATACCTTGATTAGTTAACGCTAAAACCGCGGGAGCGTTTCCAACCAACGTCTCGTCAAAGAGCGCCTTGATGATGTCATCGTGAGTCATGCTGCACCTATCTTTCCTTCATTGAGGCTTTGGAGTGAGTGAATCTCTTGGATAATAACGTCGCCGATCTTTGCTAAATCTCGCTGTGTTAATCGTGGCGATGGTCCAGAGATTGAAATCGCACCAACCACTCGGCCATCATCTTCACGAATAGGTGCAGCTACCGCCACGAGCCCTTCCTCAAGCTCGTCAACGATAATCGCGTAGCCTTTTTTTCTTACGCTCTCGAGTTCGCTTAATAAGCGGGGGCGCGCAGTAATTGTCTTAGAAGTAAGTTTTTCTAATTTTCCAAGTGGAATTGTCGCCGCGCCATATGCAAGAAGAACCTTGCCAAGGGCCGATGCGTGAAATGGAATTACTTTTCCAATCCAGTTTGTCGCTCCCAATAGATAGTGACCATCTACTTGATCGATTAACTTCATCTGACTATTGCTGGAGACCGCTAAGTTGGCCGTCTCACCTGTACTCATTGCTAATTTTTCCAAGACTGAGTGCATACGCGCGACCAGCACGGAGTCATGATTTTGCGAGCGAGCAAACTGGGTTAAAACATCACCGGCGATAAAGGCGCCGTTGCGATCTCGGCGGACAAGACCTTGGCGTTCGAGGGCGCTTAACATTCGAGATGTTGTACTCTTAGGAATCTCATGAGTACGAGATAGTTCAGATAATAATGGGGGAGTCGATGATTCAAGGACGTTGATAAGGAGTGCACTGGCTCGATCTATCGCCTGGGTTCCATTTACTAACTCGCTCATATAGACACCCCATCTCTGCTCGATATCGGCCCCGAAACTGCTTTTACGACTGTTCCATAATATGGAACCACTGTTCCACTATCTAAGGGTATTCTCATGTAAGTCCAATGGTCAATAGGCGCGAAGGAGCGATAAATGTTTGAAAATCGAATGCCCCGATACGAGATTTTGAGCCAAGAGTCCATGGCGACCTTAACTCTAGGGTGGCGACGCATCGTCTCTGAGATAGGCATTGAGTTCATGTCACCATGGGCGATCGATGTCCTGCGTGATGCCGGACAGAGCGTAGAAGGTGAGAACGTTAAGTTCGATCCCGACTGGATATTAAAGCAGTGCGCATTGGCTCCGAGTGAGTTTAATCTGCGCGCTCGCAACCCCAAGAACAATGTTCATATCGGTGGGAACTCGATGGTCTTTGGTGGAGTTTACGGTCCACCATTTGTTCGCGAAGGCGATATTCGCCGCGATGCAACATTTAAGGATTATGAAAACTTTTGCAAGCTAGCGCAGTCATTTGATGCACTCGATAGCGTCGGTGGTGTCGTCTGCGAACCGAATGATCTCTCGCTTGATTCACGCCATTTGGATATGGCATATGCCGCCGCCACCCTCACCGATAAGTTTTTTATGGGCAACGTGGTTACGGCCGAGAACGCTAAAGATGTAATTCGAATGGCGGAGATCATTCACGGTGGCCGCGAAGCTATCGTTGAAACTCCTGCGCTAATCTCTCTCGTAAACTGCAACTCACCACTGCGCTGGGATGATCGCATGTTGGACTCATTGCGCGAATATGTTTTAGCTGGCCAGCCAGTTGTTGTCACACCATTTTTACTTATGGGCGCGATGAGCCCGGTCACCATCCCAGCTACTTTGGCGCAGCAGATCGCCGAGGCCTTAACTGGAATTGCACTGGCACAGACACTTAATCCTGGATGCCCGATTGTCTTCGGTTCTTTTCTCTCCAACATCGATATGCAGTCAGGATCACCACAGTTTGGAACACCAGAATCTGGAATTGGACTGCTGTGCACCGGTCAGATTGCACGCAGCTTTAACCTTCCCTTTCGTGGCGGCGGCGGCTTAAACTCTTCGCAGACCGTTGATGCCCAGTCGGCATATCAAACAATGATGACAATGATGCCGACGTTCTTATCTGGCACAAACTGGGTGATGCATACCGCCGGCTGGCTCGAAGGTGGACTGGTCTCATGTTATGAAAAGTTTGTTTTAGATATCGAAATTCTGCAATCACTGATGACCGAGTTCACTCCACTTGAGTTTAATATCGAATCACTCGCCTTTGATGCCCACCTAGAGGTCGGCCATGGCGGTCACTTCTTAGGCGCGGCGCACACAATGGAGCGTTTTCGTGACTGTTTCTACCGTCCCTTCTTAACAAATAGCGATAACTTCGAGCGTTGGACCCGCTTGGGCGGCAAAGATACGAAGGCGCGTGCCGCCGATATCTACAAGAAAAAACTGGAGGATTACGTCGCCCCAGAGATCGATGCTTCGATGCTCAAAGAGCTAGATGAGTTTGTTGCAATGCGTAAAAGCCAACTAGATTAAATCTATTATGGTTGCAACACTCTATATCGATGGCAAGTGGCGCTCGGCATCGGATGCTCAAACCCATGAGATTCATAGCCCACACGATCAGCGAACCGTTGCTGTAGTTTCACAGGCCACGCCCGCTGATGTGGGCGATGCGATCGCTGCGGCGCGAGCCAGCTTTGACTCCGGCATCTTTACAGCGTGGAGTTTCACCGAGCGAAGCGCCTTAGTTGGTCGAATCGCCGATCTCTTAGAGCGCGACGCAGATGAGATTGCGAGCAAAGAGAGTGAAGATACTGGTAAGCGTTTAATTGAATCTATTTATGACGTAGCCGATGTGGTTGCAACCTTTAGGCACTTCGCAGCGCTAGGTGGCAGAGAGAGTGAACGAAGCCTCGACGTTGGATTAGCGCACGTAAAGAGCAGAATCGTCCGTGAGCCGTTGGGTGTTGCAGCCCTAATTGGACCGTGGAACTATCCGCTCTTGCAGATCGCTTGGAAGATAGCTCCTGCACTTGTAGCTGGCTGCTCGTTCATTGTTAAACCAAGTGAGTTAACACCTCAAAGTGCAATCGCCTTGTTTGCAATTATTGAAGAGGCTGGAACGCCACCGGGTGTTGCTAATTTAATTTTGGGACCAGGTGCAGTTGTTGGAACTCCATTAATTAACGATCCTCGAGTCGACTTAATCTCCTTTACTGGGGGCTTACTCACTGGTCAGACGATCATGCGGGCCGCAGCCGATACCGTTAAGAAGTTAGCACTCGAGCTGGGTGGCAAAAATCCACATATCATCTTCGCCGATGCAGATTTGGATTCGGCGATTGATAACGCAGTGACCGCTGCCTTCCTTCACTCAGGTCAAGTCTGCTCGGCCGGAACTCGTTTAATCGTTGAACGCTCAATTCATGGGCGAGTGGTGGCCGAGATTGTCCGGCGCGTAGGTCAGATTCGCTTAGGTGGCGATGAAAGCGCACAGAGTGGACCACTGATTAGCCAAAGCCATTTAAATAGCGTTATCGGCTACGTTGAAAAAGCGTTGGCAGAGGGCGCAACGCTCTTAATCGGAGGCGCTCGCAGCGCCGATCCCGTCCACTCACAGGGCTGGTACTACCTGCCTACGGTTTTAGATAACTGTGTGAGCGCCATGTCCTGCGTTCAAGACGAGTCCTTTGGTCCGGTCATGACGGTGGAGATCTTCGATAGCGAGGCGCAGGCGATCGCTATCGCAAATGACACGATCTTCGGTCTCTCGGGCGGGTTATGGAGCGGGGATAGTGAAAAAGCGGCACGCGTTGCAAGCGCCCTGCGCCACGGAACTATCTGGGTCAATGACTTTGGGCCATATCGCCCGGGCGCTGAGTGGGGTGGGTATAAGCAGTCGGGCATTGGCCGCGAATTAGGTGAGCATGGCCTGGGTGAGTACCTTGAAATCAAACACATTTGGACCAACAATGCACCTAGTCGATCAGGATGGTTTCCAGATCACCAGTAAGGGGATAATTCAGTGAGTGATAATGCGGCGATGATCTGCGTTAAAAACCTCTGGAAAGTCTTTGGTACCGAGCCTGCATCAGTAATCGGTAGTCGGCTCGCTGAGTTAACGCGATCGGAGCTGCGGGCACAAACAGGAAATACCATCGCAGTTCGTGATGTCTCATTTGATGTCGCCCCTGGCGAGGTCTTTGTTGTCATGGGTTTATCGGGCTCCGGAAAATCAACTTTAGTTCGCTGCATGACCCGACTCATCGAGCCAACCGCCGGCTCATTAACATTTGAGGGCGAAGATATATTGAAGGTAAATAATGCACGCCTTCGCGAACTTCGTAAAACCCGTTTCTCCATGGTATTTCAGCATTTTGGTTTACTTCCGCATCGAAAAGTAATCGACAATATCGCTTACTCACTCGAAATCAATGGCGTCAAAAAAACCGAGCGTCATGCACGTGCCAATGAAGTAATCGAACTCGTGGGGCTACAAGGCTATTCAAATGCATATCCCGAACAGCTTTCGGGCGGCATGCAACAACGCGTCGGTTTAGCTAGAGCACTCGCCGTTGACCCTCAGGTTCTTTTCTTAGACGAGCCCTTCAGCGCACTTGATCCGCTGATTCGACGCGATATGCAACAAGAGGTAATTCGCTTACACCACGAACTAGGTAAGACCATGGTCTTTATTACTCATGATCTATCTGAGGCGGTAAAAGTAGGAGATCGCATCGCGATCATGCGCGATGGTGCCATTGTTCAAATTGGAACTCCTGAGGATTTAGTAGCTCATCCAGCCGATGAGTATGTAGCGAACTTCGTTCGCGATATCGCGAAATCTCATGTGTTAACGCTTAGATATCTTGCCCGCGCACCGAAATCTGGCGAAGCTATAGATGGCCCTGAACTTCCGGCCGACATGATTATCCGTGATGCCTGCAGTTTGATTATTGCCGATCATCGCCCAATCAGGGTGAGCGATAACGGTAAAGCCTTAGGAGTTGTCTCAAGTGATGATGTGTTGCGCATCATCTCCGGGGTCAGTTGATGCATATTCGCAAGCCCTATCTGCTTTTGGGATCAGTGGCGGTATGGATTCTCGCTGCCCGAGTTTTCCAAGGTAGAAATACTTTACAGATAGCTACTTATGAAAATACCGCCTTCACATCTTTCGTGGGAGATCGGGCGCTGGCTATGCGCGGTAACCGCACCACAAGCACGGCCTTTGTCTATTTCTTTAATCCAATCCGTGGCGCTATCGATGGCTTTGTGCAGGCCATCCGAGCGCTTATCGCAATTCCTGGACCTAACTCCGTCATCCCAATAATCGGTTGGCTCGGGGTAGTAGGGCTTGTCGCTCTTTTAGTATTTGCAACAAGTACATGGCGCACCGCTTTGCTTTCAGTCTCGCTTTTGCTTGGATGTGGCGCACTTGGAATGTGGCAGTTCACTATGGACTCCATAGCGATGACATTGGCAGCAGTACTTCTTTCATTAGCGATTGGAATCCCCTTAGGTATTTGGGCCGGACTCTCTGATCGAACCTTGAAAGTTCTGACGCCATTTCTAGATTTAGCTCAGATTTTACCAACGCTCGTTTACATGGCACCGATCGCACTTGTTTTTATGATTGGAGCCGCCTCGGCAACGATTGCGACGATGATTTATGCAATTCCGATCTGTATTCGAATTACTTCGCATGCAATTCGAAATCTCAATCAATCTCCGGTTGAAGCCGCACAGTCAATGGGTTCAACTCGCAAACAAACCTTGAGTAAAGTCCAGATCCCCATGGCTAAACAGATGATAGTTCTTGGAATTAATCAGACGGTGATGGCGGCGGTCTCATTTGTTGTGGTGGCGGCGTTAATTGGTGCACCTGGGCTTGGCAAGCCGGTCCTTTCAGCGCTCATTATTCGAAATGTGGGCCAGGGCTTTGTAGCTGGATTTGCGGTGGTTTTTCTCGCAATATTGATGGATCGCAGTACTAGTGCTGCAGCTAAGCGACAAGAGTCTTTTATACCTGCCACCGAAAAAGATATTAAACGCAAGCGCATAGTTTTATTAGTGGTGGCAGTTCTTGCCTTTCTTTCGGTCTACATCTCGCGCACGCTTCTCTGGGCGGCTATCTGGCCAACAAAGATTGATATTTCGCCACAAGTTGAACGAATTACAAACAACGCAACGGCTTGGATCTTAGACAATCTTTATTTCTTTACCTCTGGTTTTAAGGATCTTATCTCTTACTCAATCCTCAATCCCTTAGAGTCAATTCTTTCACAGTCACCTTGGTATCTGACCGTTGCAATGATTGTCTGGTTAGCTTTAGTAATTGGGGGAGTCCGTACTGCGATTCTCGCCTTTGTTTTAGCAATGTGCATTGTGGTCTCGGGACTTTGGTATGAGGCGATGCTGACATTGACGCAGACAATCGTTGGAACTCTTTTAACAATGATTCTCGGTATTGCATTAGGTATCTGGACGGGTCGAAGCGATAGCGCTGAAAAGAGGTTACGACCCTTTTTAGATGCTGGACAGACGCTGCCGGCATTTGTATATCTGGTACCGATGCTCGGACTATTTGGTCCAACACGTTTTACAGCAATTGCAACAGGCATCGTCTATGCGATTCCTATCGTCGTAAAGTTAGTCTGTGCCGGAATCCGCGCAGTGCCCGCATCCCTAGTTGAGGCGGCAACGGCCGCTGGCTCAACCAACCGACAAATCATTACCAAGGTTCAACTGCCGGCGGCTAAGCGCACGATCTTATTAGCAACCAATCAGGGTTTGATTTACGTCTTAGCCGTCGTCGTTATAGGAGGATTTGTCGGCGCTGGTGGCCTTGGTTACCTAGTAATTGTCGGGAATTCAAAGCCAGAGTTACAGGGCAAGGGTTTAATTGCCGGTGCTGCAATCCTATTATTAGGCGTTATTTTCGATCGCATTATGCAGGCAGGTGCCCGTCGCTCGGGTTAAATCCACGTAAATGAGCGCGTTAAGTACTGGTGCATCTGACTATGCGCCTCTAGGCTAGGACAAAACTTAACTCACTAGGAGGGTTGATGAACTCATTAATTAAATCTCGCTCGGCGCTTTTCACCGCGCTACTGGCGAGCGCTTTAATTTTATCTGGTTGCGCCAAGAGCGTTAATAGCTCAGCAAGCGTCGCAGCCGATAAATGTGGAGCGTGGACAATTGCAATGCATGCCTGGAATGGCTACACGGCATCGGCACAGGTAGTCGCAGAAGTTGCCAAGAAGGAGTTGGGCTGCACTATTACTCAAACGACCTTGGATGAAGGCCCAACTACTTATGATGCAATGGAGGCCGGCACGATCGATGTCGTTATCGAAGATTGGGGCGGTGGACGTTGGAAGAATTGGACCGCACGTGGAAGCGTTGTCGAAGCGGGCTTGAACGGAAACGTCGGCCTGATCGGAATGTATGTCGCACCTTGGATGGCAGCAAAGTATCCAGGGATTACCGACTCTAAAAACCTTAACAAGTACGCCTCGCTCTTTAAAACCGCAGACTCTGGTGGTAAAGGCGCTTGGTATGAAGGTCCTCCGGGATATACAACTATCGGCGAGAAAATGGTCGCTGCTAATAAGTTAAACTTCAAAGTAATCTTCTCTGGCTCAGAGGCCGCCTTAGTTGATGGCTTTACCAAAGCCGAAGCCAACAAAACCGCCTTTATCGGTTATGCATGGCAGCCATGGACGCTCTTTACAAAGATTCCAAATCTTGAGGCAGGACATGTTCACTTCCCTGCAAATGATTGGACCGATGCTAAGGCTGCAAGTGGACTTACCGACTATCCATCTTCACCACTCATGAAGTTAATCTCCAAGAAGTTAAACGACGCGAAATCACCGTTTACTACTTTGGTCAAGAACTTTAAGTGGACTAACGATGATCAAAACTCGGTTGCAGCCGATATTCAGGGCGGTGCTACTCCAGTAGTTGCAGCTCAGAAATGGATCGCTGCTCACCCTGATGTTGTTAAGGCATGGCTAGGCAAGTAATAGTTAATCAATAATTCAACGCCTTTACTCGATGAGCAATCACTGGGTAAAGGCGTTGTTTTATTAGTAGAATCAGGCACATGGATGCGCAGTATGACTACATCATCGTCGGTGGAGGTTCAGCCGGTAGCGTCTTGGCCAATCGCTTAAGTGAAAATCCTAAACATAAAACGCTAGTCCTTGAAGCCGGTCGTCGTGATTGGCTCTGGGATGTTTTCATTCATATGCCGGCGGCCTTAGCATTTCCTATCGGCAATAAGTATTACGACTGGATGTATACCTCAGAGCCTGAGCCCCACATGAATAATCGCCGTATCTATCATGCACGGGGCAAGGTTCTAGGTGGATCATCCTCGATTAATGGGCAGATTTGGCAGCGTGGTAATCCTTTAGATTACGAGCGCTGGTCAAAAGATGCCGGTATGAGTAGTTGGGATTTTGCACACTGCCTGCCTTACTTTAAAAAAATGGAGAACTGCTTAGCCGATCAAAACAATCCACTTCGGGGTAACAATGGTCCGCTCAAGTTAGAGCGTGGCCCAGTCAAAGGCCCCTTATTTGCCGCCTTCTTCAAAGCAACTGAAGAGGCGGGGTATCCACGCACCGAGGATGTAAATGGATTTCGTCAGGAGGGCTTTGCCGCCTTTGATCGCAATGTTTTCCGTGGCCGCCGACTCAGTGCGGCTCGGGCATATCTATATCCCGTTATAAAGCGCAAAAATCTAACGATTAGGACGCGTGCTCATGTTACGAAAGTACTTTTCGATGGAACAACGGCCACGGGTGTTGAAGTAATCATAAAAGGTAAGCAGCAGATAATTACTGCAAGAGAGGTCATCCTGTGCGGAGGGGCGATTAATACCCCACAGATACTGCAACTCTCCGGTATAGGAAATGAAAAGGATTTACTTCCATTAGGAATAGAGATGGTAAAGAACTTACCTGGCGTTGGTGCAAATCTTCAGGATCATCTTGAGGTTTATGTTCAATACAAGTGCAAACTACCCGTTTCTGCCCAGCCAATTACCCAGCTCTGGCGGCGGCCATTTATTGGTGCCGCATGGCTATTTGCGCGCAAAGGCCCAGGTGCCACAAATCAATTTGAGGCGGGCGGATTTACACGCAGCAATAACGACGTTGCCTATCCTAATTTAATGTTTCATTTTCTACCCTTGGCAATTCGCTACGACGGCACTGGTGATACACGAGGCCATGGCTATCAAGTCCATGTGGGTCCTATGTATTCAGATGCCCGTGGTTGGTTGAAGATCAAGAGCAGTGATCCCTTTGAAAAGCCGGCGATGCAGTTTAACTATCTATCAACGGATCAAGACCGCCGCGAATGGATTGAAGCGGTGAAAACCGCCCGCACTATTTTGACCCAGCCCGCAATGAACGATTACAACGCGGGGGAGTCATCCCCTGGTGCCAGCGTCGCAACCGATGCCGAAATCTTAGAGTGGGTACGCAAAGACGCTGAAACTGCGCTGCATCCATCATGCACGGCAAAGATGGGCAGCGATGCGATGTCGGTAGTTGATCCCCTGACTATGAAAGTTCATGGCATAGAAGGCTTACGCATCTGCGATGCATCGGTTTTTCCTTACGTCCCAAATGGAAATATCTACGCTCCCGTCATGATGGTCGCCGAAAAAGCCGCCGACTTGATCTTAGGAAAGGTTCCTTTACCAGCTGAGAATTTAGAGTTTTACCGACATGCAAAGTGAGGAGCTTGCACCCTCAGCAGTTGCAAAGGTAAAAGTCAAAAAAACCGATTCACTTACCACCACATCTGATTCAGTAGTAGTTGAAGAGCCGCTTGAGATTCGAATACAACGTGGCGATAAGCAGGAGCAACTCGGAATCACGATGCGCACTCCAGGAAATGATTTAGAGTTAGCGGCCGGATTCTTATGGGGTGAAGGTTTTCTCAAAACTCCGCAAGAACTAATCAACGTTAAAGTCTGTGCAGATATTTCACTCTCACTTCGCCAGCGCGCAAATGTTGTAATCGCCAAAGTCGTAGAGAGCTCGCAGGATTCACCGCGCATCTTAGAGCGGCGATTTACTATCACTTCGGCATGTGGGGTCTGCGGATCTACCAATATTGCAGATTTACATAAACGTGGAGTGAGACCAGTAGCACCAACTTCGCACAGTATTCAAGAGTTAGCCCAGATGACCCAACTTTTAGATGGCCGCCAACGAATATTTGAAAAAACAGGTGGCCTACATGCCGCGCTATTAGTTAATCCAAAAGGTGAGCCTGCATGGGTGCGCGAAGATGTAGGCCGGCATAACGCCGTCGATAAAGTCATCGGCGCCGCGCTCATGGCCGGAGATATCCCGCTCAACAATTGGACACTCGTTGTCTCTGGCCGTATCGGTTATGAGTTGGTTCAAAAATCTATATGTGCCCAAGTATCTGCCATCGTTGGTGTAAGTGCCCCTACTTCATTAGCCGTTGACTTGGCCCATGAGTTTGGACTTACCCTACTGGCCTTTGCCAGAGGTGGAGTCGCTAAGCATTATTTACCAAGCCGCTCATCCTCTCAAAGTGCGGAGGTTTTAAAGTGAAGATGATCCAACACCCGCTCGATCCCTTAAACGCAGCCGAGCAGGAGTTGATTGTTGGGCATGCAAAGAGAGCATGGAGTTTGAGCGATCAACATCTATTTGCGATGG